>JBFMFR010000028.1:0-86799 GCA_040752025.1 Chloroflexota bacterium
GTACGATACAGGCTGAGGTTATCTGACATTGTTCTTCTCCTTTGGCAGTTTGGTTTGCGACTTAAATTTGCCATAGTTTGAACAATTTGGATAGCCTCTCTTTCTTAAGATTTGTCAGTCAATCAGCCCTACTCGAGTGACACGATTCACTAAGGTGCTGAAACCCGAACTCGGTTTCCAACCCTGAAACGTCGCCAGGGCAAAATACTTGCCGTAATTTACTGCAAGAAGTGCTTGCTTAGCTTCATTAGTAACCAGCCCATTCAAACTGTCCACCTCTTCTGGGCGAGAAATGACCATAAGGCCTGGTTGTTTGGCTTCGTAAAGATTACCAGTACCTGAGGATGCCTTTTGCTCAATACTCTGAAAAGTTAAATCAACTTCTTTAGGTCGAAAGATACAAGATACGATTGTCAAAGATATCATCATGAATGCAAAAACAACTCTAAGCGCACGCCAGGCTTCTTTAGGCATTATGACCTCCAGCTTATTCGATAAGATGGACAGTTCCTTCAGGTATCGGAAATAATTTCATAATCCTCATCTGATCTTATAATAGACTGTCTTCGATGTTGAGTCAATAGGGTTCTAAAAAGCCGCCCCATCACCCCGGCGGTCATCCGTGAGATTGCCGCCTATATCGCGGAGCGCCGTACGGCCGGTACGCCTTTCGATGTCATTAAATACGGCCTGACCGAGGGGAAGGACCTGGCCCAGGAGCGCGCCCTGGTTCAGGAATACAGCGCCGCCGGAGCCACCTGGTGGATCGAAGAGATCTTCTCCGGCCGGGGGATGCTCAAGCAGGTTCAGCAGCGCATCGCCGCCGGCCCGCCGTGTTGAGCGTTTTTTTAGCCCGGCAGGTGCAGTGCTTCAACCGCAGCCGGTCACGGGTTGGGTCAGAAGTCTTTTTTCCGGGGGAAGCATGCCAGCCCTGGTGTATAATATTTTTGAAGGAAAATGATCGCAGGATGATCGGCGCACACGCTTACGGGATTGAGCATTCATACAAAAAGGTGAACAAGACACAAGCCAAATGCCTGGTTTGTGGTGAGTTTTTCAGAATGCCAGATGCTCAAATACGAAACGGGCATTTTGTCAGTGCCTTACTATAAAGATATGAAGTTGCAGAGGATGGCAATGCCTAAAAAAGTACCCCTGGTAAGCATCATCCTGGTGCTGCTTTTGGGAGCAGCGCTCGGCGGCTTACTGGTTTATTTGCAAGAATTATTCAATATCCCATTTATTCCTTGAGCCCGTCTTGAGATAAGATGATTACTCATATCGACCATATCGTATTGACCGTAATGTAGAGGTCAACTACACCACAGGGAATCGTCAGTCATGATCCAACGCATACAGGCATCAAGAAGCCGCTTCGCCGTATTGATTTCGTCAGCAGTAATCATCGGCTTGCTGGGTTTGCTTATTTATGCCCGTTCAGCCGACAATAAACAGTCTCTAAATGACATCAAAGGAGTGCTATCGGATTATCGTGAATCACTCTCCACCGGACAAATCCTTCACCCGTTGTACTACACTTCTGCCATGCAAGATTTGATTCGAGAGAGAAGAATCTACTACGAAGACTATTTCGCGATAGGTCTTTATTCGACATTGGAAAGCATCCAATCTGAATATGTCATTGACGATGAAGGTTCCGGCATTGAAGTAACCGTCATTTCAAAGGATCGACTATCTGTGCAGGTAAAAGAATATTTAATCCTGCAAGGAAGGCCAAAGGGTTCTCCCGAAGAAAATCCAGTGCTTCTGGCATTACGATGGGCGCTGTCCCGGGCAGATAATGAATGCATGAAACTGGAGCTGGAGAATGAAATCCAAAGTTCCCAATTCGACTTCAATAAATACCATCTTGAGGGATTTGAAACTAGGCTGGAGGAAATCCACCAGTTGGTTATGGAGCGGACGCCGAACGGTTTGCAGATCATACAAGACTCGATTCAGAGCATGACCGAAGGTGGTCCTGCATCCCTGGTCGTTTGGGTAAATGGCAACTATATATGGAATAAACCAGATTTTACCCAGATGCCAGATTACCAACGTCACATTATGTCGATTGATGAATTAGGAAGGGCATACTTGGAAAAAGTTTCTCGAGGCTGCGAACAATAAGCGGAATCCACACCCGCCAGTGGGTAACGAGGGGATTCTACGGTATTTTCAGGTATCAGACCACCAGAAGGAGTATGAGTAATGGGAATCGACGAGCGTGTATGGCGGATCATGCAGAAGCGCCTGGGTTACACCGATGAAGAAGTCCAAAGTTTCAGAGGGAATCCCAGGAATGCGGATGTGCTGGCAAAGAGCGCCGAGTTGATGAGCAAAATCATTGTACTGGAAATCGTGGAGTCGCATGGCTGCAACAGCGGGCACAAGCTGGGCGACAAGTTCTACTTCGACGGGGCAGGCAACCTGCTCACGGAGCTGTGTCCGCAGCGAGTGTGCGGCTATTCGTTGAGTTCGGCGCTCATGATGGTGTTTGCAGCGAATGAGATGATCTACGCCGGGGTTGACCCAAATGAAATGCGCTTCAAGCGGGCGAACTGCTTTGACGTGGGACTTGAGTGTGGTGGGTGGGGACGTATTGTCCTGGAATTGCGAGTGGAAGACCGCACGTAGGATCGAGTTGCTATACTGGAGCAGTTGGTAGCTTTGTTACATCAACGCAAAGTCCTAGACGAGAAGAAAGAACTTTAGCTTGCATGGTAGATAGGGTCACAGGAGGACACTATGCACGAACGTATGATGGATAAAACCACCCAGCCATCCGATGCGGATATGGTCAACTGGATCGGGCGGCCCATCGCCGAGGGGTGGATCGCCTTACGACGATTCCTGGCGGAAACCTACGCGATCGATCCCATCTTCAATTCTGGTGGGAAGTGCTATGGCTGGAATCTGCAACACCCAGGTATCACGACGGCTGTTCTGCGTTTGCTATTAGGAAAAGCTTATGACAGAAGAATCTGAAACTCACGTGATTCTCCCGGAGTTGAACAAGAGAGCTTTGTTTACGCCGCATACCATTGCGTTGATCATCCTGTGGCTCCTTTCAACGGTCTCCCTGGTTGTTATGTTGTTTAACGGAGTCCGGAATACCGGTCAATTCCGTAGCGGGCGCGATACTCTTCAAGTTGTGTATGTCCTGGCCTTATTCTGGTACCTGATCAAAACGGGCCCTTCCGTAAAACAGTTGCCTGATCTGAACCCGGTTTTGCTGCCCAGGCTGCAAATAGGTAAGCAAATTCCTGTCATTGGCATAGCTTTGCTATTCGTGTCTGAGCTCTTTGATCAGGGTCTGCTATTGCCGCTGCTCATGCTGGCGACAATTTGGATCCTGATTGCCTGGCGGCGTGAAATTCGTTTACCCGCTGTCCTTCTCGGTCTTGGGCTTACCGCGATGGCCCTTTTGGCGGGGTTGCTATTTTACCGGAATCAATACATCGGGGAAGTGAGCTTCATTGCATTACTGGTATTCGTGATGCCAATGTTTGTTGCTGGGGGTCTGTTGAGTAAACGCACGGGCCTGGTCGGGAGTCAGGTTTATGCCCGGCGGTATTGGGAGGCAGTGAAGAGTTTTCTATGGGGCTGCCTGCTGTTCGTTCCTCTGGGCCTGGCCAACGCCGCTGCCGGTTCTCCAGGTCCGGGCATGACCTGGGTGACGCGCTGGTGGATACCCTTATCGCAGCCCTGGTTCTCGGGAATAGTGGAGGAAGCATGGTTCAGGCTATTCCTGGTCAGCCTGTGCTACTTCCTCTTGCGCCCTGCATTCAACAAATATCCTGCCATTGCCGTTGTTTGCGCGACGCTCTTCAGTGGGATCACCTTTGGCCTGGGTCACGGAGGAACGCTGCAAGAGAGATTTCTGATGATTGGATTGCTCTTCGGCTTGCCAATGGCCGCGATATTCGCCAGGCGGGACTGGGAGCATGCCGTAGGCGCTCACTATATGATCAATATGATCCCAGCGTTGATGGTTTTCCTGGGGATCTGATTCCTGATTGTGGAGGCTACCCTGTGAACACGTTTAAGACTTTGCTCGGTACCATGCGCCCGCCTTTCTTGCTGCTCGCGCCTGCTTGCGTGGTGGTTGGCATTGGAACGGCTTACTGGCAAAGCGGCGCTCTGCATTGGGGCCAGGTGCTGCTGGTTCTGGTTGGCGGCCTGGCGGCACATATCACCGTAAACGTATTCAACGAGTATTTTGACTTCAAAAGCGGCTTGGATGCCCAAACCCAGCGTACGCCCTTCAGCGGCGGCAGCGGCACGCTGCAAGCCGTGCCCAACCTGGCCCGCGCCACCCTGGTGTTGGCCTGCAGCGCCCTGGCGATCACCGCCCTGGTAGGCTTGTATTTCACCTGGCTGCGCGGCTGGCAGTTGCTGCCCCTGGGCCTCCTGGGCCTACTGCTGCTGGTGACTTATACCATCTGGTGGGTCAACAATCCCATCCTGTGCCTGGTTGCCCCCGGTCTGGGCTTCGGCGTGTTGATGGTCATGGGGACTCATTTTGCATTGACCGGCGCGTATACCTGGACGTCTTTCCTGGCCTCGCTGACGCCCACTTTCCTGGTCAGCAATCTGCTGCTGCTCAACCAGTTCCCCGACGTGGAAGCCGACCGGGGCATCGGGCGGCGGCATTTCCCCATCACCATCGGGCGCCAGGCCAGCAGCAGCCTGTATGGCCTCTTTCTCCTGCTGACTTACCTCTCGATCCTCGCCGGCGTGATCCTCGGACTGCTGCCCCCCTTCTGCCTGCTGGCGTTGTTGACAGCGATTATAGCCTGGCGCGCCTATCAAATCTCGCGCCAGAGCGCCGAGCAGATCCCCGCCCTGCTCCCCGCCATGGGCATGAACGTGCTCATCAACCTGGCCACGCCGCTTCTGTTGGCGCTTGGGTTGTTTCTTAGCTAGTGGAATTTCTTGAACAAAGGATACGCTATCGGCGCGACCGGTAGCGAGTTCGTGGGATGGAGTATAATCATATTTGCTAGAACTTACTGGAGGATAACGAGATGGATGAGATAGCTTTATTAGCGCGGATCACGGTCAACCCGAAGATTTTCGGAGGCAAACCCATCTTGCGCGGCCGGCGCTTAGCGGTCGAGCACGTCTTGGGAATGCTGGCGGCTGGTGACAGCTTCGAGACAATCCTGGCTGGTTACCCCTGGCTTGAGGCAGAGGATATACAGGCTTGCCTGGTGTATGCTCGCAGGCTGGTTGGACACGAGCGTGTAGAATTACTGGTTATGGAGAACGCGGCTTGAAAATCCTTTTGGATGCCTGCGTTTGGGGAGGTGTGAAAAACGAGTTGCTGGCAGAAGGTCATGATGTCATTTGGGTCGGTGATTGGCCGGAAGACCCGGGCGATGATGAAATTTTGGCGTTAGCGTATGAGCAAGAGCGGGTGCTGGTAACCCTGGATAAGGATTTTGGTGAACTGGCGGTAGTCAGGGGTATGCCTCATTCTGGCATTGTGCGGCTGGTGAACTTGAATGCCCGGCAGCAGGGCGCTTACTGCCAACATGTTTTGAGCACTTATCGCAGTGATCTTCGGCCTGGCGCGATCCTCACTGTAGAACGAAATCGGGTGCGGATACGCCCGGGTAGTTAGGATAGTCCATTATAGGACATCAAATGAGCTTGCCAAACCGTATCGTTGTCGACCCACAAATTTTGGTAGGGAAGCCCGTGATTCGTGGCACTCGCCTGGCTGTCGAGTTTGTCGTTGATTTATTGGCCCAGGGATGGCCTGAAGCGGAAATCCTGCGTAATTATCTTGGTCTGACGCACGAGGATATACAGGCTTGCCTGGAGTATAAGCTTTCCGGGATTTCCTATTGACGTATCATATCGTGCATGATAAACTTGCCCCCAACATGAACCCGGCTTCTATTTCCCCGATCCGCGCTCGTCGTCCGCACCCTGCATCCTCATCGGGATGGATGGGTGGCCTGGCGTACTTGAAGATCAAAGAAGCCTGCTCGTTGTAACTGCCACATTTTTGTTTACGCAAAAAGCCCTCCTCCCGGAGGGCTTTTTTTATTTTTTCTCATCCCGATCAGAGTTCAGTTTGTGCAAAAGGAGATTGATATGTCCGCAAGTAAGATCAAGAAAGTTGTGCTGGCCTATTCCGGCGGCCTGGATACCTCGGTGATCGTGCCGTGGCTCAAGGAGAATTACGGCTGCGAGGTGGTATGCTTCACCGCCAACGTTGGCCAGGGGGATGAGCTGGAAGGCCTGGAGGAGAAAGCCCTGGCCAGCGGCGCCAGCCAATTCATCATCCACGATATGCGCGAGGAGTTCGCCGGCGAGTACCTGTTCCAGATGCTGCGCGCCGGGGCGCTCTACGAGCGCAAGTACCTGCTGGGCACTTCCATCGCCCGCCCGCTGATCGCCAAGCACCAGGTGGAAGTGGCCCACGAAGTCGGCGCGGACGCTGTAGCCCACGGCGCTACCGGCAAGGGCAACGACCAGGTGCGCTTCGAGCTGACCTTCATGGCCCTCGACCCGCGCCTGAAAGTCATCGCCCCCTGGCGCGAATGGGACATCCGCTCGCGCGAAGACGCCATCAACTACGCCAACGCCCACAACGTGCCGGTCAAAGCCACCTTGAAATCGATCTACAGCCGGGACGGCAACCTGTGGCACCTGTCGCACGAGGGCGGCCCGCTGGAAGACCCGTGGAAAGAGCCCGAAGAGCCCATGTTCCAGCTTTCAACTTCACCCGAAAACGCCCCGGACGAGCCCGCCTTTGTTGAGATCGAGTTCGATTCGGGCGTGCCGGTGGCGGTCAACGGCGAGAAGATGTCACCCGCCCGCCTGGTGGCATACCTGAACGCCCTGGGTGGGGCGCATGGCATCGGGCGCGCCGACATGGTCGAGAACCGCCTGGTGGGGATGAAGTCGCACGGCGTGTACGAGACCCCCGGCGGCGCGATCCTGCGGGCCGCCCACATCGAAGTCGAATCGCTGGTGCTGGACCGCGACACACTGATGTTCAAAGACCTGGTGGCGTTGAAATACGCCGAGCTGGTCTACAACGGCCTGTGGTTCTCGCCGCTGCGCGAAGCCCTGGACGCCTTCGTGGACAACACCCAGGGACCCGTGACCGGCGTGGCGCGCCTCAAGCTCTACAAGG
Source organism: Chloroflexota bacterium (assembly GCA_040752025.1). Lineage (GTDB taxonomy): Bacteria > Chloroflexota > Anaerolineae > Anaerolineales > UBA4823 > JBFMFR01. The sequence continues at coordinate 7,157 of JBFMFR010000028.1, forward strand.
GCAACATCATCCCCGTCGGGCGCAAGAGCCCCTTCAGCCTGTACCGCGAGGACTTCGCCACCTTCGGCCAGGAGGACGTCTACGACCAGTCGGACGCCGAGGGCTTCATCCACCTGTACGGGCTGTCGCTCAAGGTGCGCGCCCTCAACGGGCTGCCGATCTCGGGCCTGCACATGCCCAAGCCGGACTATTCACGCTTCAAGCGCGACTGAGGAGGCCGAGATGACCTTATGGGGAGGCGCGTTTGCCTCTGGCCCGGACCCCCTGGCCTGGGCGTTGAACGCTTCGCTGAGCTTCGACCAGCGCCTGGCGCAGCAGGACGTGCAGGGCAGCCTGGCCTGGGCGGCGGCCTTGGGCCAGGCGGGCGTGCTCTTGCCGGAAGAACAGGCCAGCATCGAGCAGGGACTGCACGCCATCGCCGCCGAGTTCGCTGCGGGCAGCTTCAGCTACCAGCCCAGCGATGAGGACATCCACACGGCGGTTGAGCGCCGCCTGGGCGAACTGATCGGCCCGCTGGCGGGCAAACTGCACACCGGGCGCAGCCGCAACGACCAGGTGGCCACGGACTTCCGCCTGTGGCTGCTGGGGGCTATCCCGCAGCTCGGCGCCGCCCTGGGCGGCTTGCAGCAGGCCCTGGTGGGGCGCGCCGAGGCGGATATGGGCGTGTTGATGCCCGGTTACACCCACACGCAGCGCGCTCAGCCGCTCCTGCTCAGCCACTGGTGGCTGGCGCACTTCTGGCCCCTGCAGCGCGACCAGGAACGCCTGGCGCAGTTAGCCGTGCGCTGCGGTGTGCTGCCCCTGGGGGCCGGCGCCCTGGCGGGCACGGCCTTCCCCGTGGACCGCGCCGCCCTGGCGCAGGCCCTGGGCTTCCACTCGCCGGCGCCCAACAGCATCGACGCCGTCTCGGACCGGGATTTCGCCGCCGAGTTCCTGTTCTGCAGCGCCCTGGCGGGCGTGCACCTCAGCCGGCTGGCGGAAGCGCTGATCCTGTTCTCCACCCGGGAGTTCGGCTACTTCGAGCTGGACGAAGCCTACGCCAGCGGTTCCAGCCTGATGCCGCAGAAGAAGAACCCGGACGTGTTCGAGCTGGCGCGTGGCAAGGCTGGCGCGCTCATCGGGCTGCTGTGCGGCCTGCTGAGCACGCTCAAGGGCCTGCCCGGCGCCTACGACAAGGACTTGCAGGAGGACAAGCTGCCCGTCTTCCAGGCTTTCGACGCCCTGGTGCAGCTCCTGCCGGTGCTGGCCGGCGCGCTGGGGAGTCTGAAGGTACACCCGGGGCGCTTGCGGGCGGCCATCGACTCCGGCATGCTGGCCACCGACCTGGCCGATTACCTGGTGCAGCAGGGCATCCCCTTCCGCGAAGCGCATGGCCTGGCCGGGCGCGCTGTGCGCCGGGCAGCGCAGGCCGGCCTCTCGCTGGAGCAACTGCCTCTGGAGGATTACCAGCAGTTGCATGCCGCCATCACAGAAGACGTTTACCGTGTTTTCGACCCCGAAGCCAGCCTGGCGCGGCGCAGTGTGACCGGCGGCACGGCCCCCCAGGCCGTGGCGGCGCAGTTGCAGCAGGCGCAGGCGCTTCTGGCTGAACAGGCCTGAGACCTGCCATATGATTTTGAACCAAAGGAGATTGATCATGACTACCTTATCTTGTCCCGAATGTGTTGCCGAGATCACCCTGGACGACGATGTCGAACAGGGCGAGATCATCGTTTGCCCCGACTGCGGGGTGGATTTGGAAGTGGTTTCCCTCGACCCGCCAGAGATCGCCCTGGCGCCGATGGAACAAGAAGACTGGGGAGAATAGCCATGCGACGGCGAATGCGGATAGGAGTGCTGTATTCCAGAGTGCGCGTGGAGGAGAAGTGGATCTTCGCCGCCCTGGAGCACCGCGGCCTGGATTACGAGCGCCTGGACGACCGCCACGTTTTCTTCGATCTCACCCAGCCCGGCGACTGGCTGCGCTTCGATGCTGTGCTGGAGCGCAGCATCAGCTACAACGCCGGCCTGTATGCCCTGCGCATTTTGAACTCCTGGTGCATCCCGACGGTCAACACGGCCCAGGTGGCCGAAGCCTGCGGCGATAAGCTCATCACCAGCGCGGCCCTGGCCCAGGCCGGGCTGCCCCAGCCGCGCAACATCCTGGCCTTCACGCCCGAATCGGCTTTGCAGGCCATCGAGACCCTGGGCTATCCGGTGGTGCTCAAGCCGCTGGTCGGCTCCTGGGGCCGCCTGCTGGCCAAGATCAACGACCGGGACGCCGCCGAGGCGGTGCTCGAGCACAAGGCCACCCTGGGCTCGTCGCAGCACTCGGTCTTCTACATCCAGGAGTTCATCCAGAAGCCGGACCGCGACATCCGCGCTATCGTCATCGGCGACCGGGTAGTGACGGCCATCTATCGTAAGTCGCCGCACTGGATTACCAACACAGCGCGCGGCGGCGAGGGCGAAATCTGCCCGCTGACCCCCGAGCTGGAAGAGCTGTGCCTGAAGGCTGCCCATGCAGTGGGCGGCGGCGTCCTGGCGGTCGACCTGATCGAGCCTCCCCAGGGCGGGCTGTTGATCAACGAAGTCAACCACACCATGGAATTCCACACCGCCCAGCCGGTCAGCGGCGTGAACATCGCCGACGCCATCGTGGATTACGTCCTGCAGGTGGCGCGCCAGGGGCTCAAACCCCGGGCATTCAAGGAGGCGCCATGCTACGCGCCAGTATCGTAGGAGCCTCGGGCTACACCGGCGGCGAGCTGCTGCGCCTGCTGCTCGGTCACCCCGAAATCGAAGTCGTGCAGGCCACCTCGCGCCAGTACCTGGGCGAGTACGTCTACCAGGTGCACCCCAACCTGCGCAAACGCACGACGCTCAAGTTCAGCGACCCGCATGCGCTGCAAGACGCGGACATATTGTTCCTGGCGCTGCCTCACGGGCAGGCCCAGCACAACATCGAGACCTATGCCGGGAGCGCTGGAATGATCGTTGATCTGTCCGCCGACTTTCGCTTGCACAACCCGCAGGCTTACGCCCAATGGTACGGGGCCCCGCACGCCGCGCCCGGCTGGCTGGGGCGTTTCGTCTACGGCCTGCCGGAACTGCACCGCCAGGAGCTCGGCCAGGCGCACTACGCCAGCGGGGTGGGCTGCAACGCCGCCGCCTGCATCCTGTCGGTGCTGCCCCTGGTGAGGGCCGGGCTGCTGGACGTTGACCAGCCGCTGATCTTCGAAGTCAAAGTCGGCTCCTCGGAGGGTGGGGCGCAGGGCAACCCCGGCTCGCACCACCCCGAGCGTAGCGGCGTGATCCGCACCTTCTCGCCCTTCGGCCACCGCCACACCGCCGAGGTCATCCAGGAGTTGGGGCTGTCCCAGCCGGTGCTGACCCTGACCTCGGTCGACCTGGTGCGCGGCGTGCTGGCGACCGCTCACGCCAGCCTGAAGCCCGGCGTGAGCAACAAAGACCTGTGGGTGGCTTACCGCCAGGCCGCCGCGGATAACCCCTTTTTGCGTGTAGTCAAAGAGCGCCGCGGCATCTACCGCGCCCCCGAACCCAAGATCCTGGCCGGCTCGAACTACGCCGACCTGGGCTTCGAGCTGGACGAGTCCAGCGGTCGCCTGGTGGCGATGTGCGCCATCGACAACCTGATGAAGGGCGCCTCCGGCACAGCCGTGCAGTGCATGAACCTGATGTGCGGCTTCGACGAGACCCTGGGCCTGGACTTCCCGGGGCTGCACCCGATTTAGCGCAAAGGAGCACGCATGTCTGAAAAAATCTCTACCATCGTGGTCAAGCTGGGCGGCACACAAGGCCTCGATTTCGCCGGCATTTGCCAGGACGCCGCCACCTTGCTGGCCCAGGGACAGCGCCTGGTGCTGGTGCACGGCGGCTCGGCTGAGGCCAACGACCTGGGCGAAGCGCTGGGCCACCCGCCGCGCTTCATCACTTCCCCTTCCGGCTACAACTCGCGCTACACCGACCTGCGTACGCTGGAAATCTTCTGCATGGCGGTCAACGGCAAGATCAACACTCTGCTGGTCAGCCAGCTCCAGGCCCTGGGAGTCAACGCCCTGGGCTTGAGCGGGCCGGACGGCGCCCTGATCACTGCCAGCCGCAAGCAGGCCATCCAGAGCGTCGAGAACAGGCGGCGCAAGCTGATCCGCGACGATTACAGCGGCAAGATCGATGGGGTGAACAGTAGCTTACTATACCTGCTGCTGGAGGCGGGCTACACGCCTGTGATCGCTCCCCTGGCGCTCAGCCCGGCTGGCGAAGTGCTCAACGTGGACGCCGACCGGGCGGCGGCGTGGATGGCTGCCAGCCTTCAAAGCCAGGCCCTGGTGCTGCTGACCGCCGCCCCGGGCCTGCTGCGCGTCTTCCCGGACGAGAGCAGCCTGATCCGCAGCCTGCCCCAGGCGCAGCTTGACCAGGCCCTGGAATATGCCCAGGGGCGCATGAAGAAAAAGGTCCTGGGGGCCAAAGAGGCCTTGCAGGGCTGCCAGAAAGTCATCATCGCCGATGGGCGCCAGCCGGCCCCTATCGGGCGCGCCCTGGCGGGGGAAGGAACGGTGATCGCATGACGCACCCTGCTGCGGATACCGAATCTATTTTCGCTCTGGAAAACCAGTACAGCAGCGGGCTGTACGCCAAACACTGCCTGGCCTTCGTGCGCGGCCAGGGGGCCAGCCTGTGGGACCAGGATGGGGACGAATACCTGGACTGCGCCGCCGGGCACGGGGTCGCCAACCTGGGGCACGCCCACCCGACCGTTGTCCAGGCCATCGCCGCCCAGGCCAGCCAATTGATCACCCTGCCGGAGACCTTCTACAACGCGCCGCGCGCCCGCCTCTTGCAGGCCCTGGTGGGCCTGGTTCCGGGCATGCAGCGCGCCTTCCTGTGCAACTCGGGCACCGAGGCGGTCGAGGCGGCGCTCAAGTTCGCCCGCCTGTCCACCGGGCGGAGCCAGTTCGTGGTCGCCATGCGCGGCTTCCACGGGCGCACGTTCGGCGCGCTCTCGGCCACCTGGAACAAACAATACCGCCAACCGTTCGAGCCGCTCCTGCCGGGTTTCACCCACGTGCCCTACAACAACCTGGAAGCCCTGGAGCAGGCCGTCACCGGCGAGACCGCCGCCGTGCTGCTGGAGGCCGTGCAGGGCGAGGGCGGCGTCTACCCCGCTGACCCGGCCTACCTGCAGGGCGCGGCGCAGTTGTGCCGCCAGCGCGGGGCGCTGCTGGTCATCGACGAAGTCCAGACCGGGCTGGGGCGCACCGGGCGCATGTTCGCCTGCCAGCACTACGGCGTTACCCCCGACTTGCTGTGCATGGCCAAGTCTCTGGCGGGCGGGCTGCCCATGGGGGCCACCCTGATCGGCCCGGCGGTGCAAAATCTGGCCCCCGGGCTGCATGCCTCCACCTTCGGCGGCAACCCGCTGGCCTGCGCGGCTTCGCTGGCGACATTGCAAGTGCTGCAAGATGAAGGCCTGGCACAGCAGGCGGCTGAGAAGGGCGCTTACTTGATGCAGCGCCTGGGCGAGATCCAGTCGCCCCTGGTGCGCGAGGTGCGCGGCCTGGGCCTGATGATCGGCATCGAACTGAAGCGCAAGGTGGCCCCGTACCTGGCGGCGCTGGAGGCGCGCCGCATCCTGGCCCTGCCGGCCGGGATGACCGTCATGCGCCTGCTGCCGCCCCTGGTGATCACCTACGCCCAGATCGACCACCTGCTGGAAGCGCTGGCGCAGGTGCTGGCGCCGGGCCAGGACGCTACGCAGGACTGAGCGGTGATGGAACTCGAAGCACTCAGGAGCTATCCCGGCCATCCCGAGTATGCCACCCTGCTGGGCCTGCTCGAGCGCTACAGCCCTTCCGGCGAAGAAGACGCCGCCGTCGCCTGGCTGGTGGCGCACATGCACGCCCTGGGCTACACCTCGGCCTTCGCCGACCCGGCCGGCAACGCCGTGGGCGTGATCGGCGCCGGGCCGCGCCAGGTGCTCATGCTCGGGCACATCGACACCGTTCCCGGCCAGATCCCCCTGCGCCTCCAGGATGGGAATATATATGGGCGTGGCTCGGTGGACGCCAAGGGCCCGCTGGCGGCCTTCGTGCAGGCTGCGGCGCGCCTGGGGGCCGTACCGGGCTGGCAGTTCGTCGTCATCGGGGGGCGCGACGAAGAGCGCCAGTCGTTGGGGGCGCGCTACGTCGCCACTCAATACCGGCCGGACTTCGCCATCATCGGCGAGCCCAGCCAGTGGCAGCGCCTGACCCTGGGCTACAAGGGCAGCGCCCAGGCTACGCTGACCGTCCGCCGGGAGCGCGCTCACAGCGCCAGCGGGGTGGAGAACGCCTGCGAGGCCGCCGTCGGCGCCTGGGGAGCGCTGCAAGCCTGGGCGGCGGGTTACAACGCCTCCCGCCCGCGGGCCTTCGACCAGGCGCTGCCCGTGCTGACCGGCCTGGCCTCCGGCGAGGATGGCTTCGCCAACTGGGCCAGCTTGCAGGTCAACGCCCGCCTGCCGCTTGAACTGCCTCCACAGGCCTGGTACGCCCGCCTCGATGAGCTGGCCGCGGCCATCCCTGGGGCAGTGGTGCACCCGCAAGGTTACGCCATCCCCGCTTACCTGGCGCAGAAGAACACCCCCCTGGTGCGGGCTTTCCTGGCGGGCATCCGCGCCGCCGGCGGGCAGCCGGGCTTCGTGCTCAAGAGCGGCACCGCCGACCTGAACGTGGTCGCGCCGGGGTGGGGCTGCCCGGCCGTTGCCTATGGCCCGGGCGATTCGGCTCTCGATCACACCCCCGGAGAACACCTGTCGCTGGAAGAATTCAGCCGGGCAGTGGCAGTCTTACAGGCTGTGCTGCGCCAGCTAGCGCACGCCCCGGCCTGATAGTCGCCTCGCCTGTCAGCCAGTCTGGTGCTTCAAAAACGTGCCGCGGCGGTACTCGTCGAAGGCGGTTTGCAGCTCCTCCTGGGTGTTCATCACGATCGGCCCGTACCAGGCCACCGGCTCGCCGATGGGCTTGCCGGAGACCAGCAGGAAGCGCAGCCCCTGCACCCCCGTAGCCACGTTGATCTCGTCGCCATCGCCGAAGATCACCAGGTTTTCTGCGTCGATCAGCTCCTCCTGGCCTTCTTCCTGGCTCAGGTCGGCGCCGGGCAGGACTGGCTTCTGCTCGCGCTCTTCGCAAGTCCGTTCGGGCGAGAAGTAGCCCGCCCCTTCCAGCACGTAGGCGAAGGCGGTGTAGCCGGCCGGGATGTGATGGGCGAAGCAGGTTCCCGGCAGCAGGCTGACGTCCAGGTACTGCGGGTCGACCACCACGTCCTGCACCGGGCCGCGCACGCCGTTAACCTCGCCGCACACCACGCGCACGCGCCCGCCATCGCTGAGCGACACCTCGGGGATCTGCTCGCTGCGCACGTCGCGGTAGCGCGGCGCCATCATCTTGTAAGCCGCTGGCAGGTTAGCCCACAACTGCAGGCCCCACATGCGCCCCAGGCTGTCGCCGGTGGGCATCTCCTGGTGGATGATGCCGCTGCCGGCCGTCATCCACTGCACCTCGCCGGGGTGGATCACGCCCTGGTTGCCCAGGCTGTCGCCGTGTTCGACTTCGCCATGCAGCATGTAGGTGATCGTCTCGATGCCGCGGTGCGGGTGCCAGGGGAAGCCCTTGCGGTAGTGTTCGGGGTTATCCGAGTGGAAGTCGTCCAGCAGCAGGAAGGGGTCTAACTGCGGGGCGTGGCGGTTGCCGAAGGCCCGCCGCAAGTGCACGCCAGCCCCTTCCAGCGTGGGCTGGCTTTTCCATACCTGATCGATGCGCCTGATGGTACCCATAAAGATTCCTCCAGTCCGGGTGGCAGTTTGGCCCTGCCACGAATCGAGCGAATTCTTACGAAGATTGGGGGTATTTTAGCACAAGTTATCGCCAAAGTTGCAACGCACGGAAAGCACGTGCATCGTAACTGGGGATTTCGATGGAGCGTTGCATCTCCAGATGCGATGCACCTGGTTTGGCCGCACCGTCCACTCGGGTTTGAAAATAGGATGCCGTTAAGGGTAGGCGCCAGGAGAAGCGGGAACCAGCGTCGATAATGCCTCTGGCACAGGATCGGTTTTTGGATTTTGTGGCATACAGAGCGCTGGTATTTCAGGTGCAGGAGAAGGGGTTTCGAGGTAATTCTCTGGATTGTTGATCTTGAGAACGAAATCATCAAATGTTTGAAGTGGAAAATATTCGGATAATTCTCTAAACGAATCTTCGAGTTGGACACATCCTGAACTGGTGATTTCAAATCGCCACGGATGACCACTGCCAAAATAAAGGTTATCTTTTTTATAGCCACCGTAATCAAAGCTGGCGAAAGAAAGGAACATGATATATTGCCTGTCAAGCGTTAGGGGGAGGTTTGAAAAGCTTTTCAGTGCTTCGTCAATATCGGCATCGGTAATTTCTAACGAGAGTGGACGAATCATGCCTAGATGTTGGATGACTAAAATATCATTAGGGCCATCGCCCACAAGATAATTTTCTACCCGAACCCGGTAAACTTGACCAATGCTGAAAATTTCTGGATCTTCTTTTGACAAATCCTTTGGATCACGGGCGGTGTTCACAATGCCCATTTTGTCTGTTGGCTCTCCGATCAATATTACATCCGAATTGTCAACAATTTCCTGGAAAGTAGTATAAACCACGGCGCTCTCTTGAACAAAAACCGATGTAGCCGGCGTTATTTCGTTTCGTGGAGTGGGAGAATATTCGTTGTTCGTAAGTGTAGATGACTTGCAGGAAGCAAGCAACAAGCACAGAATGACTGGAATTGCAATGGAGAAAATATTACTGCGAACTGGCTTACGCATAGCGCCTCCCATAATTTTCAGGTTATGGGTAGATTTCATTCCTGGAAGGCAAGCTCGTTTTCATTCCGCTAATGCCCGGATATTCACAGCCGCGCCCAGGCTGTCTGCCGCGATCCATTGCCGGTTCAAAGCGCAGAGGCTGCCCGGTCTTCTGGGCAGCCTCTGTTTCTTAGCTTAGCTCATCTCGTTGAGCGCCGGGTTGGTTCTATGGCACCGGGACGTAGAGGAGCGGGATGTAGAGCCCCAATAGGCGGTTGATCGTGAAGGGGATCACCTTGAGCTGCGGTGCTTCCGGCAGGCCGATGTACAGCAGGCCGACGTTCTCGCCCAGGGCCAGCGGCGCGTCGTAGGTGAAGTGCACGTTGACCGGGGTGTTGGCCGCCAGCGGGCCGCTGGGGGTGACCGTGGCGCTGATGCCGCCCGTCTTGATCTTGGCCGTCTTGGTCAGGTTGAAGGTACCGGCCGGGCCGGAGAAGTTGTCAACGGTGACCATCCAGTCGCCGTCCGGCGGATTGTTGACCAGCACGTGCTCGTCGGCGGTGGCGCCAGCCGAGTAGGCCCAGAGGGTGTAAGCGCCCTGGTTGACATCGTAGTAGTACAGGAACAGGTCGATGTCCGGGATCGTGCTGCTGCTGGCGAGCAGGTCGATCGAGTAACCGTCTTGCAGGGTGAACTCGTAGTACCATTCTTCAGTCTCCGGGCCAGTGAAGGCGATCGGCTCGTTGGTCCAGGTTTCGAACTCGTCAGTGGTCAGGAAGCCGGAAGCCACGATGCCGTTCAGCGGCAGAGTGCTTTCCAGATTGACATCGCCCAGCACGCCCTCATCGTCGACGGTGTCGATCTCGAAGCTGTGTACGTCCTCGGTCAGCAGGCCGACCGTCTTGGTGAAGACCACGCCGAACTGGTCGCCCTCGAAGAGCACGTTGTGCTGCAAGATTTCATGCAGCCCGCCGTTGCCCATCGTCCAGGCCAGCCACTCTTCGTTGGCGCCGCTGGTGGTGTCGAAGCGCCAGATCGAGCGCCCGGCGCGGTTATCGTTGCTGCTTGCTACCTTGCTGTTGAGCGCGTAGGGCCCGTAGGTGCCTGACGAATAGCCATTAGTCGCCCAGCCGCCGAAGGTGTAGTAGCTGACCGGGTGGGTCGCCGGGCCGAAGACGATCGTGTCGATGTCGTTATGCGGGGCGGGCCCATCCCACACGTCGCGCAGGAGCACGTGGGCAGTCGGGTCGTAGGGATAGACGTTATCCGTCACCTCGACGTCATCGATCTGCCAAAAGAATTGCCAGGTGTTGCCCTGCGTGCTGTAGCGGAAGCGCAGTCGCACGTCAGCCTGGCCAACGTAGTCGCCCAGGCCGAGGGTCACGCTGCTCGGCCCGCCGTGCGATGTCGTCCAGGACAACAGCGGCGGCGTATCCCAGTTCGTGCCGCCATCCGTGCTCACCTGCACCTCGGCCAGGTCGGTGTCCCAGACATAGAAGGCTGATCTAAAGGTCAGTTGGGGTAAATTGGCGCCTGCCAGGCTGAAGGACGGCGACTGCAGGTAAGTGTCGAACACATCCGCGGCGTGGCAGTCGCTGTTGGCCGTAGCGTATTCGCCCGTACCGCCAGTCAGGTTGCCATACGATCCTGGCTTGAGTGTATCACATACAACACCCGCTTCCCAGGTGCCAGTGCCGCTGTCCATGCCCACCGTCCAGGTGCCGGGGATGCCCGAATCGAAGTCTTCCTCGAGCAGCACGGTCGCCACCGGATCGTTGTCGATATCCATGTAGAAGTTGCGCCAGTCGCCGGATTCCTCACGCCAGCCCCAGTCGAAGAAGCCGCGCACCATGCCGTTGTTGTAGGTCGTGTTGGCGTCGTAGGCTGCGCTGACTTCGCCGCCCAGGGTGTCGGCGCCGCTGAACTGCTTGGCCACGTTCATCGTCACCGGGATCACCAGGGTGTTGGCCGAGTACAGGCCGCCGCCCGGGTCAGAGACTTCGATGGCCGCCGCGTAAGTGCCGGGGGGCATGTCGGCGGGCACATTGATCGTGCCCTGGAAGGTGGCCGTGCCGCCGGCCGGTACGTTCAGGTTGGTCACGTCGGTGGTCATCCAGGGTACGTCGGCCTTCTGGTAGAACTCCACGCGGTAACTGAGGTGGTGGGTGATGCCGGCCACGTTGCTGTTGTACAGGTGGCGCAGGCCGATGAAGATGCCGTCGTGCATGCGGTTGAGCGGGTCCTGGATGGACTGCTCGTAGGAGTTGGCATACGTGCGGTTGTAAGCGTAGCGGGCGAACTCCCAGCGGTCCAGCTCGGTGATCGGGTTGTCCCAATCGAGTTCTACCGCGCCATCCGCTTGCAGGCCGAAGGTGCTGGGATCGTCGACGAAGTTGACCACGCCATTCAGGTCCTTGTCCTCCCACACGTTGCCATCCAGGTTGACGTCATCCCAGTCGTACAGGGTCAGGTAGTAGCGGTTATCCCAGCCGTAGTCGCCGTTGGCGTCGAACTCGTCGAAGGGCAGGATCTGGCGCACGACCATCAGGTCGGTGCCGGCCGGGATCGTGACCTTGTCATCAACGCCAAAGCCGCTCAGCGGGATGAAGTAGTGGAAGGCCTTGTAGAAGTTGTCCGCCGTCTCGCCCGCCATCATGGCCGGGGTGACGTCGAAGGTGAACTCCTGGGCATCCATCAACTCCAGGTACGTGGTGGCGATGCTGGTGTTGATCGCCGCCGGGGTGTCGTTGATCAGCGTGAAGATCTTGTTCCAGTTGGTGCTGGGGTAGACCACGTGGGCAAACTCGGGGTAGTCGCTGCCGCGGAAGTCGCCGGGCGACCATTCGTTGGAGTCATCATCCGTGTACAGGTTGCCCAGGCCGGCCGCAGCGGAGGTGCCCACGTCGGCGTTGGCCGCGCCGCCGCCCTGGCGGAAGACGTCGTTGTTGACGTCGGTGGCCGAGCCCATGAAGATCGCCTTGGCTTGCGCCGCGGTCGGGAAGACGCCGTGCTTGGCCTTGTAGGCCTGGTAGATCAGCGCCAGCACGCCCATCGCCGTCGGGCTGGAGCGGCTGGTGCCGCCCCACGAGGCCCAGGAGCGGTTGCCGTCCAGCACGCCCCAGGCTTCCATGGTGAAATAGTTCAGCTCTTCAGCACCAGCCGCGTACGCGCCGCCTGCCAGCACCTCTGCGCCGGAGCCGCCCAGCGCACCAGGGCCGGCGTTGGAGAACCAGATGATGTCGTTGAAGTTGATCTGCTGGGTGGAAGTGATCGAGTCCCAGCCGGTCGAGCCGAACTCGGTCGAAGCGCCGATGCCGATGCCCAGGGAGGGCGAGGGCGGGGCAGCCGTGCCGTAGCCCGCGCCGCCGTTGCCGGTGGAGAACAGGAACTGCAACGAGGGTGCGCGGCGGCGGATGATGTCGTCGATCACGAAGGATTCCATGTCCCAGCCGTCGTTGAACGTGCCGCTGAAACCGTAGGAGTTGCTGGTGATCTGGATCGGGTCACCATCCGTTCCGGCAACGTAGGGGGCCAGTGCAGCGCCAGTGCCGTTGCGCCCGTCCCAGCCATAGGCTGCCAGGTAGTAGGCGTCGCGGTAGGTGATGTTGCCCGAGTAGCCGTAGGCGGTGTTCATCGCCACCAGGCCAGCCTCAGGCGCTGCGCCGTAGACCGCCCCGGCCGGGGTGCCCGGATAGGGCGCCAGGTCAGAGAATTCCGGCAGCATGCCGTCGATCTCGCCGGAGCCGACCACGTTGGAGGCGCACTGCGTGCCGTGGCTGTAACCGCTGATCCACGGCCCGTGGATGGCCACCAGGCTGCCGGCTGCCGGGGGAGTCAGGCCAAGCGCAGCAGTCCGGAACATGTAATCCATGCCGGGCGGGAAGTGCGTGCCGTCGGCGATGAAGTACAGCGCCCCACCGGACAGGTCGGCCTTGCCGTCGCCGTTCATGTCGCGGTAGGCGATCATGTTGTTGTAGGTGGCGGGGTTGCCCACCACGGCTTTGGTCAGGGGCTTCTCGTCTCTGAAGTCGTAGTCATTGTCCAGGTCGACGTAGACTGTGTCGTACACGCCGGCCGTGTTGGGGTCGGTCACCAGGATGGCGACGCGCTCGCCCCACACGTAGTCGCGCAGGCTGGTGTCGTGATGCGTACCCACGTGTACAGCGCCGCTCTTGCTCATCGTGCTGGCGATCGTGTATTGGTGCTTGGTGCCCAGAACGCCGTAGTCGATCAGCGGGGTGTATTCGAAGCAGCGCTTGCCCGGGCCGCAGGGGCCTGGATGGGCCGTGGTGCTGGTATCCATGTAGGTGACCCCCTCGAAGCCGTTTCTAATGTTATCGTAGCTGCCCCCATAACGTACCTCGTAGTAATAGGCGCGCATAGTGAAGGGGTCCATGATGTAGGGCCAGCCGTTCATCCAGTCGGTGCCGTCAGTGGCATTGCCATAGGCGTAGATCTCCTGCTTGCCCATCAGGTCGGGGTGGGCGAAATCGACGCCGTCGTCGATCACCGCCACCTTGACGCCCTGGCCTTCGTAACCGCGGTCCCAGGCTGTCTGCGCCTTGATGGCCCCGGTGGGATCCATATCGAACCAGTCCTTGTTGGCCTTGTCCTGGGCCACAGCCCGATCGCCGGTGGCTACGGCCTGATCCCAGGGCAGGCTGCCGTCGCGCAGCTTGTCGGCGTTGGCGCGCAGCTCGGCCCAGTCCGAGGGGCCTTTTCGGACGGAGTTATCCTCGATGGGATAATCCTCGTATTCCGCTTGCACGGGCACAGCCGCGTAGATGTTCTGCACTTCGCCGAGCTGGGTTAGCTTGAGCAGGTTGTGCAGCGTGATCTTACCGGTCAGCACCTGCACGGCGGTATCCTTGCTGTCGAAGTCAACGTAGCCGTCCAGGATGCCCTTTTCGAAATAACCCTTCATTTTGTCGAGAACGCGCGGGAAGGGTATGAATGCGATCATATTGACCAGGACGGTATCCTGCGGCTGCGCAGCTTTGTCAGCCTGCATGACTGGCAGGCTGCGGGGGCTTTTCACCCACGCTTGCAGCGTTGGGTCGAGCTTGGCCAAGGTTTCTTCCATGCTGTGCGCCGGACGGGCGCCTTTGGGCAATTGCTCATCCGGGCTCACGCCAGCCTGCGCCAGCACGTTGGTAGGCTGGACTGCCAGGGGTGTTAAGGCGATGAGCAAAACCATCAACACAGAGAAATTGCGCCATAACCAATTTAAACGTTTAGACATGTTTCTCTCCTCGTAGTATTGAGTTGATTGATAAGTAACTTCAGAACTAACTCACAATTATTATGGAACAGACATCAATCCAAAATTGCCCGGTGCCTCCTTTTGTAGTGAATTTTGTATCGGCGTTTGTTGCACTCATCCCCCTCCTTTTCACCCGATTCTCATTCGAAACTAATGCTGTGTTAAAATACCATGAACCAGGGCTAAATGTCAAGTGCCAGTACCGAAGTAAGGATTATTCGTACGCCAGCGCCTGGCGCACGCTGACCTGCGCCGCCCGCAGCGCAGGCCACAGGCTGGCCAGGGCCGAGATGAGGATCACGCTCGCCAGCCACAGCAGCGCGCCCTCCTTAGAGAAGCTGTAATCCAGCGGCAGGTCGATCAGCTCCTGGCCGATCACCTGGCTGAACAGCCGCCCGGCCGGCAGGCTCAGCGGGGTTGCCAACAGCCAGCTCAAAATCCCCACCAGCACACCTTCGGCCACGAAGATGCCCGTGATCGCCAGGCTGCTGGCGCCGATGGCACGCATCACCCCGATCTCGCGCCGGCGTTCCACCACGTTGATCGCCATGCTGCTCATCAGCCCGATGGCGCCCACCAGGGCGGCGATCAGCGCCATGACCAGCAGCAGGTAGTGGGTGTCGCGGTACTCTTTCCATTCCTGGGCCTCCCATTGGAGCGTCGTCCAGGTCCAATTGGTCTCGATGTAGCGGGCTTTGAAAGCTTGCTCCAGGCGCTGTGCCATCATCTCCTGGGTTGCCAGTTCGTGCTGTGCGGTGATCACGTGCAGGCGCACGCCGCGGTTGGCCAGGCCGGTAGCCTTCGCCAGTGCCTCCACCGGCACGAAGCTGTCGTAGGGATCGGGCAGCAGCACCAGCCCCGCCACCCGCCAGGTGGTCGGGCGCTCGAGCAGGTCGAAGTGCACTTCGTCGCCCACCCGGATGCCAGCTTCCTGCGCCAGGCGGTAGTTGAGCAGGATGGCGTGGTCATCGCTGGGCTGCAGCATGCGCCCGCCCACCAGGCGCGGTTTGAAGATTTGCGAATCGGCCGGCACGCCGCGCAGCCCGATGTAGCGGTCCTCGCCGTTGGCCAGCTTCAACCGGGAACTCCACGCTCCCCATACCTCGGCGCGTTCCACCCCCGGCACGCTGGCGGCAACCTCCACCAGGTGCTGCACGGGCGCCGGCCGGGTAAAGCCGATGCGTACGTCGTCGCCATAATAACTGGTAATTGAGCTTATTGTGCCCTTGAATGAAGCAGTAGCGCTCATGATCATCATGAACATCACTCCACCCAGCGCCAGGCAGGCCAGAGTCAGCGCCAGGCGGCTTTTGCGCCGGAAAGTGTTGCGCAGGCTGAGCGCCAGCGGGCGCGGCAGCCCGCGCAGTTGCCCGACCAGGCGATCGAAGAAGCTCTTGCCGAAGCCGGCTCCCAGCCCGTAGGTGTTGATCGCTTGCTGCGGGCTGAGGCGCGCCGCCTGCAGCACCGGCAGCAGCCCGGCCAGGGGCGGGGTGAGCAGCCCGGCGGCCAGTTGCACGCCCAGCGCCAGCGGCGAGAACTGGAAGGGCACCTCCAGTACGTTGACGTGGCTGAGCACCCAGACGTTCAGGCGATAGGCGCCGTAAGCCCCGGCCGGCGCCGCCGCCAGCAGGGCCAGCCCCGCGTAGACCCAGGCCAGGAGCAGGTAAGTGCGCAGCACGCGCCACGAGCTGGCCCCCAGCGTCTTCATCACGCCGATCTGCCAGACCTGCTGGGCGATCAGCGCGTTGAGCGTATTGACCATGATCGCCAGGCTCATCCCCAGCGCCAGCGCCCCCAGCACCGTCATGATCACCAGCATGGTGTCGACCGAGTCCTGGAACCAGTGATCTTCGACGTTCCACACCTGAAAGCCCCAGATAGCGTAACCGGCTTTTTCCAGGCGGGCTTGCAGCTCCTGCCCGGCCTGGTTGGCGTCTACCCGGCTGTAATCTGCCAGGCGTATTTCCAGGCGCTCGTAATCGTAGCCCGTCAGCCAGGCGGCTGTCTCCGGGGCCAGATAGAAGGCCGCGTTTGCGCCGGTGAAATCAGGCGCGGGGCGCTCGGGGTCGTACACCAGCCCGCTCACCCGCAGGCTGAGCTCTCGCCCTTGTGCTTCTACCTGCACCACCATACCTGGCTGGATGTGGTAGTAGCGCGCCGTCTGGCGTTCCACCGCCAGGCTGTGCTCGTCTGGCCACTCGCCCTGCACCAGGCGCACACGCCCCATCAGTTGGTTTTCGTAATCCTGGTAGGCATCGAACAGCCCATCCTGCCACGCTTTGCCGCCATCCGGCCGCCAGCGGGCGTAGCTCTCGGATTTCTTCTGCACGGCAGCCACCCCCGGCTGGCGGCGGGCGATCTGCCAGGCATCGTCGTCGAAGTAGCCCCAGATCGTCAGGTGGATGGGCACCCATTCCTGCTGCACCTGGTCGAGCAGCTCGCAGATCTGGGCGTATGCCCCATAGATCATCCCCAGGGCGAACAGCCCGGCTGCGATCGCCAGGACTGCCAGGGCGGTGCGGGCCTTGTTGTGCGCCAGGTCGCGCCAGATCTTGCGCCAGGTCAGGCTCACGCCATTCCTCCTGGCAGGCCGGCGGGCTGTGGGACGGCTTGCAGCCGCTCGTCCAGCAGGCGCTGCTCCAGCAGCCGCCCGTCCAACATATGCAGCACACGCTCGGTGCGCTGGCTCAACTGGCGGTCGTGCGTCACCATCAGCAGCGTCTTACCCTGCGCCACGCAGGCCTGGAACAGGGCGAAGACCTGCTCGGAAGTGGCCGAGTCCAGGTTGCCGGTCGGCTCGTCGGCTGCCAGCAGGGGCGGGTCGTTGGCCAGGGCGCGCGCCACCGCAGCGCGCTGCTGCTCCCCGCCGCTCAGGGCGTTGGGCAGCTTGTGCGCCTGGGCTGGGATGCCCACCTGCTCCAGCAGGGCCAGGGCGCGCCGCTTGCGCTCCCAGCGCGGGTACATGCCGCAGAAATCCATCGGCAGCATCACGTTTTCCAGGATTGTCAGGCTGGGCAGCAGTTGGAAGAACTGGAAGATCACCCCTACCTTGCGCCCGCGCCAGTGCGCCAGGCGGTCCTGCCCCAGGGCGTGCAGCGCCTCGCCATCCACGTAGATCTCGCCCTGGCTGGGCCGGTCGACGCCCGTAATCATGTTCAGCAGGGTAGACTTGCCCGAGCCGGAGGGCCCCTGGATGCTGATGAACTCGCCGCGCTGCACTTGCAGGCTGACCTCCTTCAGCACCGTCACCTCCCCGGCCCCGTTGGTGTAGCGCTTGACCACCTTGCGCAGGTCGATCAAGACCCCATTTCCATCCCTTTCCATCCGGTCACCATCCTTAATGCAGGCCTGTCTTACCTACATAGAGGATACGCTCGAAGGCCGGGGAAGGTTTAAGTGAACAGGTGGGTTCCACCTTCAGAGCGTGATGCGCCTGGCTTGGCGAATGGGAACAGATGCAGCTCACGAAAAGCACGTGCATCGCATCCCGTCATTCACCGGGATGCACCGCCACCCGGTTACGCCCGGCTTGTTTGGTGAGGTGCAGTGCATCCCCGGCGCATTCCAGCAGGGTGTCCAGGTTGTCCGTCTGCGCGGAGTGTGGGCACACGCCTATGCAGGCCGTGATGCGGGTTTCGCCTCGCCCGGTGCACACCTGTGCCTCGGCGATGGCGCCGCGCAGGCGTTCGCCGATCTCCCGGGCGGCCGGCAGGTTGGTCTCCGGCAGCAGCACGACGAACTCGTCGCCGCCGTAGCGCCCGATCAGGTCGATCTCGCGCAGGTTGTCGCGCAGGCAGGCGGCGAACTGGCGCAGCACCTGGTCGCCGACCGCATAGCTGTAGGTGTCGTTGAACTGCTTGAAGTGATCGATGTCCACGAACAACGCCGTCAGGGGGTGATTCAAGCGCACGGCGCGCTCCACCTCGCGCCGGCCGAGTTCGAAGAAGCCGCGGCGGTTGTACAGCCCGGTCAGCTCGTCGATGATCGCCAGGTGCTGCATTTCGGTGAAAATGCGGGCGTTTTCGATAGCGATAGCCGCATGGCTGGCGAAGGCTGCCAGGCGCTCGGCGTGTTCCAGGCCGTAGAAGTTCGGCTCGATCTTGTCCAGGGAGAGGAAGCCGATCACCTGGCCGCGCACCAGGATGGGCGCGCCGATCCACGAGCGGATGTGGGCGGCTTCCGGGAAGCGCTTCCAATCCGGGTCGAGTTCGGTATCGGCCACGATCAGCGGGCAGCCGCTGGCGATGATCTTGCGGAAGTGGGCAGTTGTTTCCAGGTCGAATTCCAGGGCGGCTGTGCGGATGGCGATTTCTTCACCGAATTTTTCGTAGCCAGACAGGCGCGTGATGCGCGCCGTGCGGCGTTCCTTGTCCAGCAGCATCACGCAGGCCGTGTCGTAGGCCACCACCCGCCGGATCTCGAACAACAATCGGTCGAGCACCACTTGCGGATCCAGGCACTGGCTGAGCGTCATGCTCATCTCGCGCAGCGCTTCGGCCAGCTCGCGCTGCAAGCGCTCGGCCTGGAACAGGTTAGCGTTGTCGATGGCCACCGACACCTGGCTGCCGAAGCTGGTCAACAGGTCCAGGTCGGTTTCTGTCAGGGGGCGCTCGGGCGGCGCTTCGATGTTGAGCGTGCCCAACACCGTCTCCTCTTTGAGCAGCGGCACGCAGATCTCGCTTTCGACGTGGTAAGCGGCGCGCAGGAAGTCGGGGTCGCGGCTGACGTCCGCCACGAACTGCGCCTGGCGCGTGCGCACCGTGCGCCCCATGATGCCCCTGGTGATCGGGATTTCGTAGTAGGTCAGCTCGTGCGGGTAGCCCTGCTGCGCTTCCAGGTACAGCTTATCGCCAAACAGGCGGTAGATGCTGACGTAGGCGTAGCCGAACGATTCGTGCAGCACCTTCACGACTGTATCGAAGATCTGGTCCAACTCCAGCGAAGAGACCACCGCTTGCGAGATGGATTGCAGCGCTGCCAGTTGGGCCGAGCGCTGCCTTTCGATCTCCAGCAGCCGGTACTTGGACACCGCCATCGCCACCTGGGTGGCAGCCAGCTCGCCCAGCACGATCTCTTCGGGGGTGAAGCGGTGTGTCTCGGAGAACGAGACGATCGCCGCGCCCAGTTTCTGCTCGTTGGCGATCAGGGGCAGGGCCATCATCGAGCGCGTCGGGAAACGGGCGGCGATGCTTGCGCTCATGTGCGGCGTGTTGAACACATCCTCGGCCACCAGCACGCGCCCAGCCTCCAGCACCGACTCGGTGATCGTCTTTTCGCCCGGTTTGGGTCCCAGTTGGGTGTAAGTCTCCCGCACAGGCCCGTAGGCTGCCGCTGGCAGGGTGTGCTGGCGGGGCTCGTCCCACAGCGTCAGGTAGGCCCCATCTGCGCCGAACAGCTCGCCCAGGCGGTCGGCCAGGATCTGCAGCATGCCGTGCAGGTCAGGCGTGCCCAGGGCCGCCCGGGTGATGGCGTTGAGCATCTCCATCTGGCGGGCGCGGCGCTGTTCGGCCTCCAGCAGGGCGTGTTCGCGGCTGACGTCGTGGAGCAAAGCCACGCGTCCCTGCACCTCGCCACGCGCATCGTGCAGCGGCGAGACGCTCAACTGGTACAGCCCGATCGCCTGGCCTTTCCTGAACTCCAGCGGTTCTCGCGCCTGGAGCGCCTCTTCAGCCGGCAGGATCTCGAACACGTTCTGCCCGATGGCGTTTTCATCCAGTCCGAGCCAGCCGCGCGCCACCTGGTTCATGTCCACTAGGCGGTCCTGCCGGTCCAGCACCAGCACGCCATCCGCGATGCTGTCGAACAGGACCTGGTAGGCCACCGGCGCCAGGTCGAGCATCTGGAAGCGGTAGATGCCCCAGGCGATCAGCGCGCCGGTCAGGGTGAAGGCCAGGGGGGTGGGATCGAAGCCCTGCCACAGGCCTGGGTTGGGCAGGTAAAGCAGGTTCGCCAGCCAGGGGACCAGCGCCGCCGCCGTCAGCGTTGCGACTTGCTTGCGGTACAGCTTTGGGGAGCGCCAGGCGCTTTGCAGCAGCCAGACCGTGCCGACCAGCAGCAGGCCATAGGCGTAAGCGGCGTTCAGCCACACCACCGGGCCATGGCTGTAGACCAGCCTGGCGCCGGGCTCGCTGGAAACGGGCGTGATCTCCGGCCAGACCAGGCGGTGCGCTTCGTTGGTGGCGACCAGCATGAGCACGGCAACCGGCAGGACCCACAGGGCCGCCAGCCGGAAGCGCCCCAGCCACTCGCTGCGCCCGGTGTAGCTGGCGGCGAACAGGAACCACAGCGGGGCCACGCTGACGATGCCCAGGTACGAGAGCTTGGACCAGGCGATCCGGGCCGGGGTGCTGGCGCTGGCGATCTCGCCAGCGCTGGCCGCGGCGTAGAAGGCCACCGCCGCCATCAGCAGGCTGAAGCACAAACCGCCCGGCATGGCGCGCCGCCGCTAGGCATACATAGCGATGATTGTGGCGATCACCGCTGCGATTGCGACAGGGAAGGACAGCCAGGGGAATGACAGTGCTTTTTTCTCCTAATCCACCTGATCGTGAAGCGTAAGCAGCGCAGTTGCCTGCCAGGGGCCTGGCGGGTGCGCTCTGAACCGGTCGCTCAGAGCAATTCTTTCTGGCTTCCATGCCTATTATATTCGATTTTCCTCCTCGCCAGAACGTGCGTTGCACCTGCGCCACGGCGGATTACGGCAGGCTGATGACAGCCTGGTCGAGCGTTTCGCCTTCCTTGGAGATGGCGCTGAGCTGGATGCGGTCGGCGTAGATCTCCATCAGCACGAAGTGCGTGCGCCGCAGGTAGATCTGGCTCTCGGGCAGGGATTGGCCCTGGGCGTACAGCGTCGACGACCCGCCGCCGCTGACGATGTAGGTCACCCCGTTGGCGAACAGGCGCTCGTAGTGGTGGAAGTGCCCCGAGAACGACAGCCGCACCCCGGCCGCCTCGAACAGTGGGCCCCAGGTCAGGCGCATCGGCCGCCCGTCGTCCGGGTGCACCACGCTGCTGCTGTAGGGCGCCACGTGGAAGACCGGGATGGTCAGGCGGAAGCGCGGGTCTTGCAGGCGCTGCATCAGCCACTCCTTCTGCCCGTCGCGGCCCTCCACGCCGTAGAAGACCTGCGAGTCGAGCATCAGGAACTGCACCCCCTGGTAGGTGAAAGCGTAGTACTGGTTGGCGCGGCGGTCCGGCGGGTAGCTGAACGCCGGGTCGGGGAAGGCCGGGAAGGCGTAGTCGTAGAACGGCGCTCCCTGCCAGCGCAGCACCTTGTCGTAATCGTGGTTGCCCAGCACGGTATAGACCGGCATGTGGTGCAGCAGCGGGGCGAACGGCTCGAAGAACTTGAGCGTGTAAGAGCGCTCCAGGTCGGAGCCGTCGGTCTCGTAGACCACGTCCCCGGTGTGGATCACGAAGTCCAGGTCGTAGCCGCTCATCAGGGCCACCAACTGCTGGGTGGCCTGGTCGCCGAAGCTGGCGTCGCCCAGCACGCCCACGCGCAGCGGCGGCTCGTTGGAGGCGGTGCGCAAGCCGACTGGGTCCCAGGCCTGCCCGGTGAAGCCGGGCTGCTGGAAGGTTTCTGGGCCCTCGCCCAGCAGCACGCGCACCTGGTAGGCTGCCCCGGGCGCCAGGCCTTCCAGGGTGAACATCTGGCGCGTCTCGCCGGGCGCCAGGGCCAGCTCGCCCTGCTGGGGCGCTCCTGGGTCGCTGGAGCGGTACACCAGCCGCCCCTCTACCGGCTGGCTGAGCTCGAAGAACAGCGTAGCGCTGTTCTCCGTCACGTGCCGCACCGTGAGCGGGATCACGTACGATATCGGGCTGAGCGGGTACTCGGGCGTGAAGTAATCCGGCGCGGGCGTATTCGTGTGCGTGAGCGTGGGTGTATTCGTGTGCGTGGGTGCAGGCGTATCCGTTTGCGCGGGCGCGGGTACGGTCGCTGTGGATGCGGGCGGCGCTGAGCTTTGCGCCGCCAGCGTGGCCGGCGTGGTCGTCTCGCCCAGGCTGCACGCCAGTTGGGCTACCAGCAGGCCGGCCAGCGCCAGGGCCAGCGGCCAGTTCTTGAGGAATGGGGCAGGTGTGTGCATGGGGGCAATTATAACCTGATGGGTCGGAAAATTCTCCACCGATCAGAGGGTGCGTTGCACTTGCGAAGTGCGATGCACCTGGCCCGCCTCGACGGGAGAACAGGTGCAACTGAAAGGGTCGGTTTCCCCGAAAAAGAGCAGAGGATTCGCCAGTGCCCTCAGGGCGAATCCTCTGTGGAACGATTCTTTTGGTGTTCCTGGCAGATGCCAGAGCTTCTGCCAGATCTTACAATTTGGAGCGTTTGGGGCTATTTGTGATGGATGACGATATTGCCGCCTTCGATGGGCTGGTCCGCGGCGTTGTCATAGATGACCACTGCCAGGTCGCCATCCTGATACCAGATCTTGATGCGCAAAGTGTCCGGGGCGCCGTCGTTGACCCACAGCGTGAAGCGGTAAGCCTGCCCGTTCGGGGCCAGTTCGCCGTTCAGCGCGCCGTACCCGCTGAAAATGGCCTGCCCGGATTCGGTGAAGGCCAGGGATTGCTCGCCCTGGCTGTGGAATCGCAGCTCCCCGGTTTTGAGCTGGAACTCGACCGTCCCGCTTGCAGTCTCGCCGTTCGGCTTGATTTTGGATTCGAACCCGAAATTCGCTTTGCCTTCCACGCTTGGGTTGGCCGGGTAAGCGCCCGCCGGCGAGGTGATCCACCCGCCGCCGGTTACCAGGCTGCCCTCCGGGTTGTATGCGGCCGAAACGACCTGGCTGAAATCGCTCCACAAATTGTTCTTTTGCGTCTCGAACGCCGGCGTGAAAGTGCGCACCTTGAAGTAATAGGTTTTGCCGGCTTCCAGGCCGTTGGCGAGATAACTCGACGCCGTCTTATCTGCTGTTACGCCGTGGCGTGTATAGGGCCCCTCCAGGCTCTCGGCGAAATAGATCTCGTAGTACCCCCCATTCCAGGTGTAGCGGATAGGAGTCCATGACAGCTCAATACTGTTCTCAGCCACGCCGGTGATTTGTAATCCCTCTGGCGGCACAGTTTGAGTTCGTGACCAGGCAGGATTTCTTTCGTCCAGGAATTGCACCGTCGCCGGGTCAGAAGCGCTCAATTTATTGAAATTCAGGCTGAACTTTTGCAGGTTGACCAGGTTGGTGAGGCTGGCTGGGATCTCGCCTTCCAGGGCATTCTCGAACAGATGCAGCGTGGTCAGGTTCGTCAGGTTGCCCAACTCAGCCGGGATCGTCCCGTCTAGCAGATTGGAAAACAGCGCCAGGATGTTCAACCGGGAAAGCTGCCCCAATTCGGGCGGGATCGAGCCTGATAAATAATTGTTGTAAAGTTGCAATCTTTGCAGCCTGGGCAGGTCCCCCAGATCTGGCGGGATCACGCCGCTGAGTTGATTGTCTTGTAGCGTCAGCCACTCCAGGTTAGCCAGTTCCCCTAGTTCCGCTGGGATCTCGCCGCTCAATTGGTTATCCCCCAACATCAGGCGTTTTAGTTTACCGAGCTGCCCCAGTTCTGCCGGGATAGGCCCGCTGAGCAAATTTTCGCCTAAGCTCAGGATGCCCAGGTTCGAAAGATCCCCTAACTCGGAAGGAATAGGGCCGCTGAGCTGGTTCCCCGCCAGATCCAGGTAAACCATCGTCCCGATCAATCCCAACTCCGCCGGAATGCTTCCGCTGAGCTGGTTATAAGTCAACACCAAGTTTAAGAGGTTTGGGAGGCGGCTTAGTTCCGCCGGGATCGAGCCATCCAGTTGGTTCTCATACAGCCTCAGGTCCCTCAATTGCGTCAGGTAGCTCAATTCGACCGGGATGGGGCCGCTCAGTTGGTTGGTGTACAACTGAAGCTGCCTCAGGCGGCTGATATCTCCCAATTCTGGCGGGATCTGGCCGCGCAGGCCGTTCTCCATCAGAAAAATAAAGCTGATATTGGTGGGCGGGCTTTGATTGTAGCATTCGATCCCGTACCAGCTGCAGGGCGTAGTGTTCTCGAACCAGCCGGCGTTGTTGAACCACTGCGCTCCGTTGGTGTTGTTGTACAGCGCCACCAGGGCTCTGCATTCTGCGCCTGGTATCTCAGTGACCGTATCGCAGAAATCGTCGGATTGCGCCATCGCCGCGCTCGTGGGCAGCAAACTGCCTGCGAGCAAGCCGATCAGGCTGAGATGGATCAAAAATGAAAGGATCGCCGGTTTTGTGGCTCGCTTGTGCATTGTATCCTCCGATGAATCTATTTTTTGTTACCACAAGGGATTGAACTGAACGGTTTCGATTTCCACCGCCTGACCGCCCATACGTTGTTGACAAGGCGCTATATCAGTGTACGAAATTTAAAGATCAGGATCAAGTGATACAAGTAACACTCTCGCGGGCCAAAGGTCACACGTGCTGAGATCGGGTTATTGGTTGAGACTCTCCCGGAGTTTTCGAAAACTCCGGGAGACTGTGCGGCGAGGGGCATAGGATGTGAGCGCATGGGGTCTTGCAGGCTGGATGCATTAGTGGATGCGATTGAGAGTAGGTTGATTGGGCATATTGAGACTCCTGTTGGTTAGAGGAGATGGGAGTTAAAGGAAAGGTAGTCTGCGAATTATTACATTGTCAAATTATTTACAGTACGTTCATCACTTTTATTAGTAATCAGTATGGCATATATTATGTGAAGCAATAAATTAGGAACGGGAAAGAGTTTTTGGTAGCATCAACGCAAAAATTATGACGATCTTCTTGCAGCGGTATATGACATTAGCGACTTTATGATTACCGGTATGTGGTGTAATCTGAGGAATGGATTGCAAAATTGGCGAAGGCATTGGATAAAATGAGAGGCTAGCCCGTTCAATGTGAGTGCTCGGAGGAATTCATCGCTGGTCTCGCTCATCGCCTCCAAGATATCTGAAATAGCATCCACCTTAGACGCTATAGGCAAATACGGAGCCAATTTGCTCAGGATGAACGCTCGATTTACTCTTTGGCTTATTCCTCGGATTGCGATCAAGGCCTCTGAGATAACGTCTGCCTTGAGTGTTTCGGATAGATTGGGAATTAGTTCGCTCAGAGCATTTGCTCGAGTATATTCATCACCAATACCCCGCGCCGCCTCTAGAGCATCCGAAACAGTATCTGACTTAAGTGAGTCGGGCAGAAGAGGGGCTAATTTGCTCAGGGCGAATATTCGGTCGAAATCATCACTGATTTCTTGTGCTGCCGCTAGAGCATGGATCTGAGTTGAGAATGGTAAGTGGGGGAAGATCGTGACTAGTGCATAGGCTATAGCCTCGTCTTCTGGCTTCTGCCTGGCAATTACCAAAGCCTGCGCCGGCGATATTAATCCAACCTGTAGCGCCTGCACCAACAACTCAGATGGTATATTCCCACTCAATGCCGCCACGCTGGACCGGCTCAGCGCGCACTTCACCTGTTGGATGAATCCCTCGCTCTCCCCACCTCCCGCTGCCCGGTTCGCCCTTGCCCAGGCGCGCTCGACATCGCTCAGGAAACCATCCAGCGTACCTTCGAAAGCCTCCCAGGCGCGCGTCCAGCCCTCACTGACCAGGGCATACAGGGTTTCATCTGGCGCTTTCGCCCTTTCCAAATGAGCGCCATAGTATTGCAGACAGTAGCCTGGCGCAGCTTTCGGTTCCAGTTCCCCGGTTTCGAGCGCCTCCAGGCAGCGCCTGCCATAGCCCAGGAAAAGCTCTTCCCAGTAAGTCTGTTCTTTCCTTCGTAACCTGCCATAGAAGTAATCCCCCAAACGGGGATGGCTGAAGGAAAACCCCTGATCCTTTCCATCGCCAATCACAAAGCGTCGCAGTGGGCGCAGGCTCTCTTCCAGAGAGTAGCTGTCCAGCTCGATCTCCTCCGTGGCCAATTCGCACAGATCATCTACTGTCAACGGCCCCAGGCTGCAAGCCAACAGGTTCAACACCGACTGCACCTGCTTCTCCCTGAGCGGCGAGGCTGTTCCCCACAAACTGCGCTGGTCTTCGAGCCAGCGGTCGAAATAGCCCTTCAAACCATCCTGAATGGAAGGCAGGTCCTGGGGTTGCAAAGCTGCCGCCTGGTTTCCGTAGGGCAGCAGGGCTTCGACGTACAGGCGCACCAGCAACGGGTCGCCCTGGCTCAGGCGAAAAAGCTCATCGACGATCTCGGATTCTCCCACCGCCAGTTGCTCCAGTGGGTGTCCCATCGCCTCCAGCACGTCACTGACCCCCTGCCGGGTCAGCACGGGCAGCGGCAGGCTGCGCGCCAGGCTGGGCGCTGTCCAGCCCAGGCGGGCGATCCAGGCGGAATCATTGGGATCGCCTGCCAAAAAACGGGCTGAAACCACTACCCGCACACCCGCCTGCGGCGTCAGTGGGAACAGGTCGGGCCCCGCCTGCCAGTCTGCGGCCTCATCCAGGCCATCCAGGATCACCAGCACGGGCTTGCCGTCCGGCGGCGTGCGTTCCAGGAACTCCAGGCACACCCCGCGCCACTGCTCGGCGCTCATGTTAGCAAATTTGACCGGCTCACCGTAGATCTTGCCCAATCGAGCTGCCAGGGAGGCGAAAGTGACACTGGCCAGGGCGGTGTTGAAACGGATGCTGACCGGGATGAAGGCCACGTGCGCCAGTTCCCTTTGGATCACGGATTGCGACCAGCGCGCCAGCAGGGCGGTCTTGCCTCGCCCGGCAGGTGCGGCGATCAGGGCATAGGGTGGCGCGGCTTCGCCAAGCAGCCACTCGTCCAGGGCGCGCAGCTCGGCCTGGCGTCCGCCGAAGGGCACCGGGCGCTCGGGCGTGCCCAGGTATTCGACCAGGAAGTTACGCATGCGCCCGGAGTAATCCGTGGCGATGGAGCCGATGCCGTCCAGGTAGTAGTTGATGACGGTCAGGTCCCGCCCGGCGATATTGAGCTGCCCACCCGAAATGTTGCTGATACTGCCAATGCTGACAGTTGGCCCAGTTTGGCCTCGCTCTTCATCCTCCACCTGGATCACTGCCCCGGCTTCGATTTGATCCTGCAGTTCCTGGATGGCAGCGGCCAATTGTTCTGGATATTCGCTCCTGACGATCTCCAGCAGGGTCTCCAGCCGTTCGCGCCGGATGGCCTGGTTGAGCAGGCTGTGCCAGTTGCGGATCGACGGCCCTTCCAGGTGGATATTGGCCAGGGGCAGGTTGGCCTGGTTCGCCAGGCGGCGCACGTCATCGCCGAGAGGGTAGAGTTCGGCGAGCAAGTTTTGCAAATTGGTCAGTTCAGAAGGCCAGGGCATTCTGTCGCCCCTTTAGGGTCGGTGGTGAGTTAGTGCAGTTAGTCGATGTCTTGATTTTAGGGCAGATAGGAGCATGAGTCAAGTTCCTCCTGCGTTCTACCCTATACCATTTCGGGGTGATGCAGCCTTTCTGCCTATCATGGCTCTGCTGGCTCGAAAGTAAAGGAATAAACGCCGTTGCAGTTGTCCATGGCGCAGTTGCCGGCGGTAAAGACAACTTGCATGGTGGCCTCGATCTGGTAATCGCTGATAAATTTGCCATCGAATTTCCAGGTGACTTGATTTTCGCAATTCGAAGGCTGCGTTCTCTCACCGGAGAAGGATTGGCGCTCCCCACTGAAGGATAAGAACGGGTATTCAGCGTCGCGCGAAAGCTCAAAAAGATCCCCCGAAAGATTTCCGGCTTCACCGAAAGAGATGGTAATTCTCCAACGGCTTCCATTGCACGAGTCGCATGTACAGATCGTTGTGGAGTTCATGAATGATGGCGAGCTTTCAAAAGTTAGCGTTGGCGAAAATGCATCGGGTGTGTCTGTAGCGATGGATGTGGGGGTTAGCAGACCGGCGGGAGTAAGTTGCACGACGTGGGTGGACTCAAGCGGGGCGATGATGCGACCATCGATGATGCCGCCGATGCGTAGGGCGAGTTCTTCGGTCATGCCGCGCCCGCAGCCGATGATGAAGGTGATCACGTTATTGCGGATAGCCACAAGAACGTAACCCGGACCGCAGGGGGCCAGGATGGAGATGATCTGGCATTCTTCCCCAAGTAGGCAATTGATGAGTTGGCCTGTGCGTTGGGCTTCAGGCAGACGTTGGGGGATTACCTGGTCGAAGATCTCGCCTGGGCTGCGAGTGGTGCGCCTGGGCACGAGGATGATGTTGCTCTCAACGCGGATATCCTGATCAACGTTTTCGAAGGCGCGCTGGTCTTGCTCGGTGGCTTCGGAGAGCAGCGGCTGTTCGGTAGGGTTCTCGACTTCGGTTTCCAGAAGTTCGGAGATTTCCCCGGGTTGCAGGTTCATATCCTTGGGAGGCAGGTAGATGATCTCGACCCGGGCGGTGGGAGTTTCAAAAGGGGGCGTAGGCTGGCGGCTGAAGAGGTCGCAAGCCAGGGTGAGCAGGATCAGCATAACGAGGATCGATGTTTTCTTCATGGCTTTCTCCCGTTTCCTGTCTACTGTATTCTATCTACTCCCACTGGTAGCCGCAGTCGTAGCATTCCTTATCGATCACACACAGGTCGCCGCCGCACTGCGGGCAGCGCCAGGCGGCGGCCTGCTCGCTTCTTTATTGCCCCGGGTATTCTTCAGCCAATATTTGCTCAATCTTCAAGCGTAGGTCGGGCACGTCTTGTTTGGCGGTATTCCATACAATCTGCCAGAGCACGGCGCTGAATAGCTTCTGCTGCTTCCACGATGTCCAGCAAGTACAATTTCTCAAGCCGCATACACTTCCTCGGCGCTGGCGATGACCGCCTCACGGATGGCAGGCTTGAGACCCTCTTGTGGAACGAGATCGACGTTTCTATTGAAAAGGGCTGATAATTCCCTCTTCATGCGCCCCAGGGTTAAAAAGGTTACTCTTGCTGAAGGATCGAAAACGACCAGGATATCAACATCGCTGTCAGAGCGAAAATCGTCGCGCAGTATGGAGCCGAACAGCGCCAGGCGACGAACCTGGTAGTGTTGGCAGAATTTCTGCAAACTTTCCTTAGGAACGCTGACCTTGGCCATGCTTGTCACTCCTTCATGCAGTATACCATACCTGGTTTGTCTGTCTATGATCCTCGACCATGTTAGGCCAGCCCCATGCTTTCCACCTTTTCGGCGATGGCTTGCATCGCCTGCGGGGGGAGCGGGCCGAAGCGCTGCGCCTGCACCAGGGCCTGCATCTGCTCCATACTGCGAAAGCCTGGCAGGGGGATGGCCAGGGGAGAGCGCGCCCAGATCCAGCCCAGGGCTCCCTGCGCGTAAGTGCGCCCGTCACGGGTCAGGTGCGGCTCGATTTGCCGGGCGCAGTCGAGCACGTTCAGGAAGCCGTCGTGTTGGAACCATCCCGCCCGCGGGTCGGCCTGCTCCAGCATCGTCTCCGGCGACCAGCGCCCGGTGAGCAGGCCCATGAGCAGGGGCACGCGGTTCAGGCTGGCCAGGTCGTGTTCCCGGCACAGCTCCAGCATGGCGGGGTTATCGTTGAAGATGTTCAGGCGATGTTCGATGGCGCTGCAGTGCTCTCCGCCGGCGAAGAGCTGGGCCCGCTCGACGTCATCGGTGCTCCAGCCGTAATAGCGGATCTTGCCGGCCTGCACCAGGCCTTCGAGGGCTTCCATCAGGGCCGGGGCACGCTCGAGGGGGTAGTCGCGGCGGTGCAGCAGGTACAGGTCGATGCACTCGAACCCCAGGCGGCGCAGGCTGCCTTCGCAGGCCCGCTCGACGATGGCGGCCTCCAGGGCCAGGGGGTCCGGCTGGTCGGGGAGGGGATCTTCGCCGAACTTGGTCACCACGACGATGCCCTCTCGCCGGCCGCGCAGGGCCTCGCCCAGGATGCGCTCGCTCCAACCCTGGCCGTAGCTATCAGCCGTGTCGAAAAGCGTCACGCCCAGGTCGACGGCCGCCTGGATCTGGCGGACGGCCTCCTGCTGCGCCTGGGGGAAAACCTGGGAAACGATATCTTCGCGCCAGCCCAGTCCGGCGATGCGGGCGGTGCCCAATCCCAGGGGGCTGACTTCCAGGCCGCTGCGACCTAACCTGCGGGGTTCCATCATCGGAAGCGAATTTGCAGGTTTTGCAGATCGATGACTGCCCCGGCTGAAGTCAAGGAGTCCATACCCAGGATGCCGTGGATATCAAAACCATAATCCATCCCCCCAACTTCGATTTCAAACCCGGATAGGCGCCGGTCATCGACTTGCAGAAAATCAACCTGCCGGGCAAACACAACTTCACTGCCACCCACGCCGCGGATCGAATACAAGCGGTCCTGTGGAGAAGGCCGGATATCGATTTCAGCCACCCGATCTGCAGATAGTATGGTAGTCGCAAATCCAGTATCGATCAGAACTGAGGGGATGAGCGTTGTCTTTCCCCGGTAATTTACCTGGACAGACACGAACGGCAGGTCATCTTTCAATTCCAGCCGCATAACTCCTCCTGACGCCCAACCACTGGACTTCGCGGATATCCAGCTCCACACGGCTGGTATGTACATAATAGAACTCACGTGTGGGGTATTGCTGGTGAAGCTGGCGATAGCGTTCCAGGGCGCTGCTGCCGCTGCTGCAGCGCTCGATCACTGCAATGCGCTTCAGCAGGCGTTGGCGGTCGGGCGCAGTTTGCGCTTCCAGCGCTTCGATAATCAGCCACTGGTCGGGATAGGTTTGGCGAATTTCTAACCAGTTCATACCAGCCTCCTCGGGCTTTCTCAACCGGCGTTTTGCCGGGCGAGGCTTTTCTTGGTCCAACCTGATTCTAGTATAGATCGCACTGAAATGTAAGGGTATTTTGATGCAACAACCCCAAATTGTGCACACGCGCAGACCCCGGGGTTTTCACCAACCCCGGGGTCACGATAAGGAGACTGGAATGGGGTGCGCCCTCTCCAGGGCGCACCGCTCAATTAGCGTTGTGGATCAGGGCTTGCCGCCGCGCCAGCCGCCGCCGCCCCTGCCATTGCCGCCCTGGCCGCTTTCTGCCAGGATGGCCTGGTAGGCTTCGGGAGTCAGGTACTGCGGCTGGTAGGTCTCGCCGGTCTGCTGGCTGAGTGCGGAGACGAAGGCCTGCAGGTGGTTGTAGGAGCCGTGCATCAGGTTGTCGAAGACGTATTGGATGTCGGCGTTGTCGGTCTCCGCCAGGCGCTCTTGCAGGTCGAGGATGTCCATCTCTTCGATGGCTGCGCCGACTTTGATGGCTTCGGCCAGGGACTGGCTGCCGCGCTCGACCAGGTCGTTGTACAGTGCCTGCAGGTTGGGGTCGCTGAAGACGCCCACTTCGTCGGAGGCCGGGTCGGGCAGGCCGTAGCGCTCGAGCAGGGCCGCGACAGAGTCAGTGTGAGTCTGCTCGCTCTGGCTGATGTTCTGGAAGGTGGGCAGGCCCCACAGGTCGTACAGGGTCACGTAAACGTCGTGGGCCAGCTTTTCTTCTTCACGCATGTAAGCCAGGGCCTGCGCTTCGGCGTCGCTCAGGTCGCCGGGGGTAGCGGGAGGCAGGTTGGCGAGTTCGCCAGCCAGGTCGTGATCGGCGCCCCCGCCGCCAGCGCCCTGGCCGCGTCCGCCGCCGCGCCCGTTGCCCTGTCCCTGGGCGAAGGCTTCGTCAGTGTGTTCCAGGGAGACGTTCTCCTGGTTCCGGCCGTGTCCGCCGCCCAGGGCGGCTTCTTCTTCGTTGCTG
Organism: Chloroflexota bacterium; assembly: GCA_040752025.1. Lineage (GTDB taxonomy): Bacteria > Chloroflexota > Anaerolineae > Anaerolineales > UBA4823 > JBFMFR01. The sequence goes on from JBFMFR010000028.1 coordinate 38,901, forward strand.
TGTGCCTGGGTGCGGGTGACCGCGCCCCAGACGAGGACTGCGATGAGGGCGACCAGCGCCCCCGTGGCTAAGATTTTCTTCAACATGGTTATTCTACCTTTCTGTAGTTGTGTTCGGTTATTGGATCAGGAACGGGCGGCCGAGGCCGACAGGGCTGGCAAACCAGCCATCTTGCGGGTGACCTTGGTGACCCATTTCCAGTGGATGGCAAAGTGGACTGCGGCGGCGGCGATCATGACGACGCCGGCCCAGGTGTGGATCAGGTCCCAGGTTGCGCGGGGGAAGAGGATCATGGGATCCGCCGCCCAGCGCTCGCCAGGGACGAAGAGGAAGTACACGCCGCTGAGGGCAGTCAGCAGGAAGCTGAGGGCAACCGTCGCGTTGATGATCAGGTTCCAGCGCCCGCGGGCGTTCATGCAGCCGCATTTGCCGGTCAGTTCGTTCCAGGTGCGCCGGATCATGCTGGTCACCCAGGACCAGTGGATAGCCAGGTGTGCCAGGGCCACGACGATCATGATCGCGCCGCCCCAGGTGTGCAGGTTATCCCAGGTGTGTCGTTCGAAGATCACCTGGACGTCGTACATGGGGTTGCGCCCGCCCTGGAAGCCGCCGGAGGGCAAAAACAGGAAGTAGACCCCCGATAGGGCGGCGACGATAGCGCTGCCAAACAGGGCGGCGTCGATCCACCAGTTCTTCTGTGTTTGTTTGGAAACAGATTGTGTTGTCATCGTACACTTCTTTCTTGTCTGTGAAGTTATCGGTTGTGAGCAGGTAACGATTACCTGTTCTGATGGCTTGATGATATCGAAAAGGTGTGAAGAAGTGGTGAAGGCGGCGCGTAGGATTTGTGAATGTTCCGAGGCCCGCAAAAAGCCCCCGGAGTTTACAGAAACTCCGGGGGCTGAGGTGAGAGATTGTGGCCTAAAAACTCAGTGGGTAGAGAACGGCAGCCAGACCTGGAAGGGGAAGAAAGGCCCGCCGGAGGAGAGCAGGATGCGCAGGTTGTCCAGGCCCCAGGTTTCGTTGTTGGCCTTATCTTTCAGGCTGGCGAAGAAGTCCAGGCTGAGATCGCTGGCGGAGTGGTCGAAGGTGAAACTGAGAGCGTAGACCGAGTCGGTTTCGTAGCACAGGTTGCGCAGGCTGATGGCCCCGGTGCGCGGCGGATAGCTGCCGCCAGGGTAGAAGCCGGGGAAGGCCTGCAAATCTTTGGGCAGCCCGTTGGAGAAGGTCGTGTCGAGCAGGCTCCCCCCGTCAGCGCTGAAGCGCCAGCGGTCGGGCCCGGTCTCGATGTAGACGGGCTGGCCGTCTGCGCCGAGCGACCAGTCGCCGGGAGTGTTGCCGGTCCAGGAGCCGATGATGTACAGGTCGAAGAGCACCATCGCCTGGCTATGGACGGGCAGGCCTTGCAGGTTGAGGCTGAGGGGCTGCTGGTCGCCATAGCGGCCGAGGAAGGTCTCGCCGCAGGGGGTGGTGTCGAGGCGCGGGTCGCTCCACTCCGGGCCGGGGGTGTCGTCGAGGCTGTAGACTGCCTGGCTGGAGAGCACGATGACGGAAGCCTGGGCGGCGTTGTTGTCCGGGAGGGGGTCGAGCGGGGCGGCGGCGCTGAGGGAAGCCTGGTTGAGCAGGGTGCCGCTGGCGTCCAGGTCGACGGTGGCGCTGATCAGCACGCTGGCAGAAGCGCCCTCGGGCAGGCCGCCCAGGTCGCAGGTGACCGTCCCGCCGGCTTCCAGGCAGCCAGGGGAGGCGGCGGCGAAGCTCAACCCGGCGGGCAGCAGGTCGCTGAGGGCCAGGCCGCTGGCTGCGGAGGGACCGAGGTTGCTGGCCTGCAGGGTGAAGACCACGGTGTTGCCGGGCAGCAGGGACTGTGGGTCAGCGCTCTTGCTCAGGGCCAGGTCGGCGCGGGTATCGATGGTGATGGTGAACTGTTGGGGCGGGGAGGTGTCCACGCCGCCGTAGGCCGTGCCGCCATCGTCGTGCAGCACGAGGGTGACCAGGGCGCTGCCGTTGGCGTCGAGGGCGAGGGTGAAGCTCAGGCTGCCATCGGGGGCGACGGCGGGCCCGGTGCTGAACAGGGCAGGGTTGGTGTTGGCGGTGACTGCGAAGCTGAGGCTCTGCCCGGCTTCGTTAGCCGGCCCGACCGACAGACCGGTGGCCCAGGCGGCGGCATAGGGGCCGGAGTCCTCCACCACGCTGACATCGGGGCCCTTGACGAAGGATGGCGGGTCGTTGACCGGGCGGACGGTGACGTTCACGGTGAGGGTATCGCTGCCGCCGTAGCCGTCTTCGACCTGCACGACGAAGCTGTCAGCGCCGTTCCAGTCGGGATCGGGGGTGTAGTCTATGGACTTGTTGAGCCCGGCGCCGCTGGCGCTGGCCAGGCCGTGCTGGGCCTGGGTGTGGATGCTCCAGGTGAGAGTGTCCTGGTCGGCGTCGGAGGCGTGTAGCAGCAAGCCGAAAGCGAGGGGAGTGGCGTCCTCATCCATCGTGACTTCGGCAGGGGATGGCTCGATGATGGATGGGGCGCTGTTGTTGACCAGCATCCAGGTTGTGAAGGCGCTGGCGCTCATCGGGCTGTCGGGGGGCACGCCTTCGCCGTCATCGGTGGCGGTGACGCGCAGGCGCAGATATTTGTGGGCGTCGGCGGCGGTGGGGGTGTAGTTGAGGGCGGTGGCGCTGGGGATGTCCGCCTGGTTGGCGCCGGAAGCATCGTCGGCGTGCTGCCACTGGTAGGTGTAGGTCACGCTGCCGGGGGTGATATCGGTGGCATCGCTCCAGGCGCCCCGGCTGCCGTTGAGCGGCGACCCGACCAGGTAGGCGCCGGTGACGCTGGGCAGGGAGGTGTTGAAGGGCGGGTCGTTGCGCGGGTTGACGGTGACGTACACGCTGATGGTGTCGCTGCCGCCGTAGCCGTCTTCGACCTGCACGATGAAGCTGTCGGCGCCGTTCCAGTTGGAATCGGGGGTGTAGGTGACGGTTTTGCTCGCGCCGGTGCCGCTGGCTGCGGCTATGCCGTTGTCCGCTGGCGTGTGGATGCTCCAGGTGAGGGTGTCGTTATCGGCGTCTGTGGCGGAAAGGTTCACGCCAACCGGGCCGCCGTCTTCATCCACGCTGGTGGAGGTGCTGGAGCCTTGCGTGATCACCGGGGCGCTGTTGAGCACGTGGATCGTGTGGTTCTGGCAGGAGCTGTCCTCGCCATCCGAGGCGCACACCTGGACATCGTAATCGCCGTGGCGCGCATAGGTGTGGGTGGTCTCGAAGCTGGTATCGCTGGTGTTGAAGTTTTCCGGAGCGCTGCCATCGTCCCAATCGATGGTGAGGCTGGCCTGCGTGCTGCACGGGTCGCTCCAGTTCACCGTCAGGGTGACCTCGTCCGAGGCGTGGGGGCTGCTCGGGGCGCTGGTGATGGAGGCGATGGCCGGCGCGACGTTCTGCACGTTGACGGTGGCCTGGACGGTGTTGCCAGTGTAAGGCTGGTAGGTGAGGGTGACGGTGTTGGTCGAGTCGCCGCAGCCGGCGTGGAAGGTGGCTGTGCTGGTGCTGGCGCCGGTCAGGCTGCCGCCGCTGCCGCTCAGGCTCCAGGAATAGGGGGCGCTGGGGGCGCTCCAGGTAATCTTCATCGAGGTGGCTTCATCGTTGAAGTCGGGCTCATCGTCATCGTGGTTGTACCAGCCGCAGCGGCCGGGTAGGGAGGCGACGTTGCTGACCGAGAGAACATCGCCGGAGCTAACGCCATCGCAGTGGATGTAGCCGGCGTTGCCGCCCGTGTCGAAGTTGTCGTCGTCGTAGATGTACAGGTCAGCGCTGCCTGGGCCGCAGAACGTGAAGGAGGACATGACATCGTTGAAATAATCCAGCCCGCTGCCGGTAAAATCGTTGTATTCATCGCAGTCGTAGTTATTGCAGGGCGTCTGGTACTGGTAGCGCCAGTCCATCGTGAGGGTGTTGCCTTCATCAAACAGGTTGTAGCTGGTGTTTTCGAAGAGCATCACCCAGGGCTCAACGGCGTAGACGGAGCCTTCCAGCACCAGGCTGCTGCCTTCGTCGATGGTGTAGGGGCCGCCCAGGTGGTTGCTGTTCCATTGCGGGCCGCACTGCCCGGAATCGGTCATCTGCCGGCTGTGGAATTCGCCCATCTGGATGATCTTGACTTCTTCTTTATCCTTGCCATCATGATCGCCGCTGTAGACGATCAACTGCCCGGTTGGGCTGACGTACACGCCCATGACGGCGTCCAGGTCGCCCATGTCGGGGTCCGAGCCGATCTTGAAGTGGCGCTGGCGGATATAGGTGATGGCATCGCCAATCTGGGAGCTGTTGAGCTTGCTGGTATCGAGCTTGAACAGGCCGATGTAATCGTCGCCGCTGGTGGGGTCCGAGGAAGAATTGTCGCCGCCGATCATGTACAGGTCGCCGTCGGTCTGGCGCACGAAGTTGAGGGTTTGCCAGGAGCGCCAGGTGCAGCCGCTGCAGCCGGCGGCGAAATCGATGTCGGTGGCGTTCCAGGTGTAGGATTCCAGCGGGATGCTGGTGGTGGTGCGCAGGTCGTCGGTGTCGGACCAGGCGAAGCGGATATAGTCGTCATCCCCCCAGGTGTAGGCGAACAGGTATTTGCCGGTGGCGGGGTCCTTGGTGACGCCGACCACGCCGATGCCATCCGAGAGCGCCGGGTAGGTCTGGTGCAGTAGAAGCTCCGGGCTTTCGGGGCTGCTGACGTCGATCAGGGCAATGCCGTTGGTGCTGCACCAGGTCTGTGCATCTTCGCAATTGGTTTTGGCTGCCAGGGAAAGCCCGCCGCAACTGCACTCGAGCGGCACCACCAGGACATCCTCGACGAGCTGCACGCCGCCGGGGTGCCAGTTCTTAGGCCAGGTCTTGCCGTTTATCGGATCGATGTCCCCGTCGAAATACACCGCTACCTTGCCGATATCGGTCGATGGGGGCGCTGTGTCCTGGAAGTCTTTGTCCGGCTTGAGGCGATTGGAGCGCAGGCGCTCGCCGTCTTGGTCGCGCGAGCCCAGTTTGGCGATCAGCAGCTCGCCGGGGTCCCAGCCGCCCAGCTCGCAGGAACCGGTGGCGTTGCGGCTGCGAGTGAGGAAGAAGTAGGGCGTGCCGTTCGAGCTTTCGCCGCGGGCCATGCCCTGGTAGTGCTTGCACGGGCCGACGCTGGGCCCCGGGGCATAATCGGTGCCGCCAACGCCGACGCGCACGGCGATGGGGTCGCCGTGGCGCTGGAGCTTTTCGAATTGATCGAGGACGTTGGGGGCGCGGCGCTCGCCGGTCGAACTCGCCAGCGAGCTGCTGGTGGAAAGCAACAGGAGCAGCAGCAGGCCTAAGATGGGGGGCGCTTGTGAGGCGATCGTGGAGATGAAGCGAGAGATAAAGTTCGGTTTTGTGTGGCTTTGCATTGGCTTTTCCTAATGTATTTAGTTTTTTGAAGGGGTTATGTGGGGGCGCGTTTCGGGCAAGTGCGCCGCTATTATAGATAGTCTCGTTTTTCACAAGTAAAGGGTCGGTTTGCAGGCTCCAGGTTATCGTTTTGGTAATCCCGCCGAAGGCCTGGTTTTCATTATAAGGTGAAATTTTGCACAAGGCAAGAATTTTTCGAAAGCTGCCTGATGATTCTACTAACAGCTATTATCCGGATAACTGGATTCGATGCACTTCTACGCAAAACGCGGTAAGATACGGGTGAAATGCGCGTGAAAACTCTCCTGGCTTGCCTGCTGCTGCTGGCGCTGGCCAGCCCTCGGCCGGCGCTGGCGCAGGACGCGCCTGCCGCAGATTGGCCGGCACGCTTGGAGTTCATTTCGATCGATCAGGGACTGTCGCAGGTGACAGTGTACTGCATATTGCAGGACAGCCGCGGTTTCATGTGGTTCGGCACCGAGGACGGGTTGAACCGCTACGATGGCTACAGCTTCCGCATCTACCGCCGCGACCCGGACGACCCGAACAGCCTGAGCGCCAATACCATCCGCAGCCTGTACGAAGACTCTAGCGGGGACCTGTGGGTGGGCACGCAGGGCGGCGGCCTGAACCGCTACGAGCGCGCCAGCGGGCGCTTCAGCCACTACCGGCACGACCCCGCCGAACCGGATAGCCTGAGCGAGGATACGGTCACGGAGATCACCGGCGGCCCAGCCGGGGAGTTGTGGCTGGGCATGGAGGCCAGTGGGTTGGAGCGCTTCGACCCGGCCAGCGGGAAGGTCGAGCACTACCGCCACGACCCGTCGCAGGCAGACAGCCTGGCGCAGGATGCGGTCACGGCTTTGCAGTTGGAGGCCTCCGTCGGGGCGCTGTGGGTGGGCACGCAGGGTGGCGGGCTGGAGCGCCTGGATCTGGCTTCTGGGAAATTTACACATTATCACCACGACCCTGCTGACCCGGACAGCCTGGGCGATGAGCGCATCACGGCTTTGTTCGCCAGCCGCAGCGGGGCGCTGTGGGTGGGTACGCAGGGCGGGTTGGAGCGATTGGACCCGGCTTCTGGGAAGTTCGTACATTACCGCAGCGACCCCAACGACCCGCACAGCCTGGGAGTTGATCTAATCGAAAGCCTGTTCGAGGATGCTTCGGGCAGCCTGTGGGTGGGTACAGCCAGCGGGTTGAACGAACTGCCAGGCGCAGCAGCGCAGGTCCCTGGGAGCAGATTCACCCAGTATAATGAGGACCCCGGTGATCCCAGTACGGAGAGCCTGAGTCTGGGGGTCGACGCGCTGTACGTGGACGCGGGCGGGGTAGTGTGGGCGGGCACCAGCCTGGGAGGGCTGATCAAGCTCGACCGGCAGACGCGGCGTTTCGTTCATTACCATCACGATCCCACCAATCCGGACAGCCTAAGCAGCAATTACGTGTGGGCTTTTGCTGAGGACGCGCAAGGGGACCTGTGGGTGGGCGGCGGCTCACCTGGCGGCGGGTTGAACCGCCTGGAGCGCGCCAGCGGGAAGTTCCGGCTCTACCAGCACATCCCTGGCGACTCTTACAGTCTGAGCGCCTCGGCGGTGATGGCGCTGGAAAATGATTCGCAAGGCGGGTTGTGGGTGGGGACTTATAACGGTGGGCTGGACTGGTTCGAGCACGCCAGCGGGCGCTTCTATCACTACCTGCATATGCCCGGCGAGCCCGGCAGCCTGGGCGGGAACACCGTCCTGGCCCTGCTGGAAGACCGCCAGGGCGTCCTGTGGGTCGGCCTGGAGGGCGCCGGGCTGGACCGCCTGGACCGGCAGAGCGGGCAGTTCAGCCACTACCGCCACGACCCTGACGACGCGCACAGCCTGGGCAGCGACACGGTGCTGGCGCTGTACCAGGACCCGCAGGGCGCCCTGTGGGTGGGCACAACCGGAGGGCTGTGCCGCTTCGATCCGCAGGCGCAGAATTTCCAGGTGTACCAGAACCAGCCCGGCGATCCGCAATCGCTGGTCTCCAACGGGGTGGCGGCGATCCTGGAAGATTCGGCCGGCGATCTGTGGGTGGGCACGGATGACGGCCTGGAGCGCTTCGACCGCCAGGCAGGGACCTTCGACCACTACTCTGAGAAGGATGGACTGGCCAACGACGCCGTGGCGGGCATCCTGGAAGACGCGCAGGGCCGCCTGTGGATCAGCTCGACGCGCGGGCTGTCGTGCTTCGACCCGCGCACGGGCGTCTTCAAGAATTACGACGGGCGCGACGGCCTGCAGAGCAACGAGTTCAACCGCGGGGCCAGCTACAAAAGCCCGGGTGGGGAGATGTTCTTCGGCGGGGTCAACGGCTTCAACGCTTTCGACCCGGCGCTCATCCAGGATAACCCGCACCAGCCGCCGGTGGTGATCACCAATTTCCTGCTGTTCAACAAGCCGGTGCAGGTTGGCAACCCGGCTTTGCCGCAAACCACGATCGAGGAGACCCAAGCGCTGCGTCTTTCCTACCGCGATTACGTGTTCTCCTTCGAGTTTGCCGCCCTGGATTACACGCTGCCCGAGAAGAACCAGTACGCCTACATGCTGGAAGGCTTCGACGAGGATTGGAACTACGTGGACAGCTCACGGCGTTTCGCCTCCTATGCCAACCTGCTGCCCGGCAGGTACACGTTCCGGGTCAAGGCTGCCAATAACGACGGTGTGTGGAACGAGCAGGGCGCCTCGGTGGATATTCGCATCACGCCGCCGCCGTGGGAGACCTGGTGGGCTTACACGCTGTACGTGCTGTTGGCGCTGTTATTGGCGCTGCTCTACCTGCGCTACCGACTGCGCGAGCTGGCTCACATGGCTGAGGTGCGCGCCAGCCAGGCTTCCCTGGCCCAGGCGCAGCGCCAGCTACTGCGCTCGCGTGAAGAGGAGCGCGCCCGCCTGGCGCGCGACCTGCACGATGGGCCGCTGCAAGTGCTGGTGGCGCTCAACTTGCAGTTGGGGATGGCGGCCCAGGCCAGGGAGCGCCCGGAGTCCCCGCCCGAGGCTCCCCTGGCGGACATGCAGGGTGAAGTGCGCCAACTGCTGACCGACCTGCGGGGGGTGTGCAGCCAGTTGCGCCCGCCGATGCTGGACACGCTGGGGCTGGGAGCGGCGGTGCGCCTGCTGGCCCAGGAGTGGTCGGCGCTGAGCGGCGTGCCGGTGAGCCTGGACCTGCCGCCAGATGCCAGCCTGGGCGGTCTGCCCGGCGAAGCGGCGGTTAACCTGTACCGCATCGTGCAGGAGGCGCTGGCCAACATCGCCCGCCACGCCCAGGCTACGCAGGTCGAGATCAGCCTGGTCTGGCAGGGCGAGACGCTGGTGATGAACATCCAAGATGATGGGCGCGGCTTTGCCGCACCGCAGTCGCTGCACAACCTGACGGCCGAGGGGCATTACGGGCTGGTGGGGATGCGTGAGCGGGCAGCGCTGATCGGGGCGGAATTCAGGCTGCGCTCCAGGCCGGGGCAGGGGGCAACGGTGGAGATACGCTGGACGAGGCCAGGCGATGCTATGAGGTGATGATCAAATTCTTGCCCAATGTGTTCAATTGGGCGATGAACGCTTGTGGATCGGGTGGATGAATCCAACGCACCATTTCCCAGTCAGCGTGGGTAACAGAGCAGAGAACACGCGCCAGATCCGCTGGAAAGATGCCAGCGGCTTTACCCTGCGCACCAGTAATTGCTTCGTTGAGTGATAGGCTTTTCAAGTGGCATAGTCCCCAAATATCTGCAAGATCTTTGGGCTCGGCTCGATCCAGGGCGGCGGTTACTTTGTTCGCCAGGATATTCTCCGCAGTATCGATTCTGCCAAGAAGGGGGTGTATCCAGGGTTCTCCTATGCGGGATGGAACATCGTTGATCATCTCGATCTTGAGGCTTATTGTCTGCCCGACTACATTTAGCCGTACAAAGCGTTCTTCTCTGAGCAGCATCTGGCATTCCCACTTTCCAGGCTGCGAAATCGCCCGGATAAACCGCTCTGCCCATAAACCGAAGCGTGGATCATCATCGACGAAGAAGTCCAGATCATCCGAGAAACGGTGATCGAGATAGCCGCGCGATAATGCTGTACCGCCGGTCAGGTAGAAGCCGGTGTCCACTGACGAAAGCTGGCGCAACACCTGATCCTGAAATGGATAGAGTTGGCTGAGATAGAAGTTTTGATCCATCGCTTATAACATTTCTGGATAGTGGGCAGGCAGCCACTCGGCCAGGAAGTCGAAGCCGCGCTTGCGGCTTTGGGAGCGGATATGCTCTCGCCAGCGCGGCCAGCCTTGTAGCAGGCGGCGAAAGCCCAGCAGGCGCACGATTTCCGGGTATGGGGCATATTCCAGCAGGCGGATGGCAGCCCAATCGGCGTCCAGACGCCCAATGGTTTGCTTTCCATCCAACAACGCCTGGAATTGGGTCTCATCGATATCGTAGTCCCAAACATATGGAAGGCTGGACATGCGTTTCTGCTCCTGGACTGATTATACAACAAATGGCTGGTAATAAGCGGGAGGTTAGCGACTATGCTGGCCTGGTGGTTGCGGCCAGACACCCGGAGTTTCCAAAACTCCGGGTGTCTGGATGTAGATGGTTATGTTGGCGGGTCAGCCGGCATCTTTGTTCTGTAAAAACCGGTTAGCCAATTTGTAGGTTTGCAGGACGCGGTGGTCGGAGAGGTCCCAGTGCTGCAATTCGCTCTTCAACAGTTCCGGATGCTTCTTGCTGATGTCGCGCAGGGCGTTGCCAACGGATTTGCGCACGTAGGCGCTCTCGTCGCTGCGCAGCGGGCTCAAGCGCTGGATGGCGGCTTCGGGGTAATCCTTGAAGTAGGGGCGACCCGTCCATATCCTGAGGCCTTCTGTGACGGCGCGGCGCAGGTTGGGAGAAGGGCTGGCTAGCCAGGCGTCGATCATGCCGAGGGCCTGTTCGTAGCCGGTATCGGCGCAGTACCGGTCGAATGCCTTGGCCAGGATCTCCTGCACGCGCCAATCTGCATCCTGGCTGACGCGCGCTTTCAGGAATTTGAGGGCTTCTTTGGATTGGGCCGCCAGCCGGCCGAGGATGAACGTGGCAAGCGAGCGCGCTTGGTAGATCTCCGAAGCGTATAGCTGTCTGGCGATGCGCAGGCAGTCGGCGGCGGGCCGCTGGGCGATGAGTTCATCGGCGGCAGCCTGGATGTCCAGGAAGCCGGATTGGGTTGATTGAACCCTCTGAATGAGGCTTTCGATCAAACGCTTTGGGCTCCCTGGCCGTTTTTCCGGTTCCACATGGCCTTGATGGCTTTGATCTCCCCAAGATGCTCGCGGTTGTCGAGCAGGAACATCATGAGGACATCGTAGACACACTCTGGCCCAGGCGAGCCAAGCGAGGCTGGCCAACCGGCCGGCGGCTGCTCCAGCCCGTCCGGCGGCAAGGACTTCAGGTAAGCGCTCAGTGCTTCGCCAACCTGGTCGAAGTATACCAGCGATTGCTCGGCTGAAAGATGGGGCACGGCTTTGACCTGTTCCAGGGTATAGCCGGCCAGATTACCAAGGCCGGCAACGCCCAGCCCGGCAGGATCGTAGTTGGTTTTGTCGGCCCAGCCTTTTTCGTACCAGAGCTGCTTTTGATGAGGCTGGTTTTCCAGGATTTTTACCTTGAGCAGATCAAGGGCGCGGCTGATGTGCCAGACTGTCACGGCGATGTTGTTGGCTTCCGGGTCTGGCTGCCATTGCAGGGCCTCATCCGGCATATCTGAAATGACCCTGTGTAGAACATAACCAAAGTGTTCGAGCATGTCGAGCAAAACATTAACGGGCTGCATGTGATTGGGTCTCCTCAGTCGACAATGAAAAGCTTGGCCCCGGTTAGGGTGTGAGAACGATGCGGTTCTGCCTGATCCGCTACCTGGTAGCTGTCGCCGGGCTTCAGGATGAACTGCCTGCCATCGGCCAGTTCGGTGTGCAGTTCGCCTTCCAGGCAAAGTAGAATGTGGCCTTTGCTGCACCAGTGATCAGCCTGGTAGCCAGGGGTGTATTCAACCAGGCGAACCCGGATGCGATCGAAGTGCTGCGTGCGCCAGTAGGCCATCCCGGTCTCGCCTTCGTGCTGCGTGGGCTCGATTTGTGACCAGACGGTAACACTGAAGGGGATATTGGTCATGTCCATGTGCATCTCCGTAGTGGATACCTCTAAAATGGCGATATTGTTCATATTCGATGGTCAGTACCCTATCGGAACAACCGCCGCCCGCTTCAGTTCCCGGAGGCGGCTTCTACGAGCGGCTGAAGCGGGCGACAGCCAGCGGGCAATGCCCGGTTATTTCACTTCTCCGCCGATCGATTCCCAGCCGGACCAGCCGGGATTCCAGGCGATGTGCCAGACGGTGTTATCCTGACCGCGGGCGAAGACGTCCAGGCGGTCGGGGCCCCAGGAAGCTACGGCAGGGGCGGAGGTGAGCACGCCGCCCAGCGATTCCCAGGCGTGCCACTGACCATCCCACCACATGTGCCACAGGGCTTTATCCTGCCCGCGGGCGAAGATGTCGATGCGGTTGGGCCCCCACGAAACGGCGGCAGGGGCGGAGGTGATCACACCACCCAGGGCTTCCCAGCCGGACCAGCCGGGGTTCCAGGCGATGTGCCACAGGCCATCATCCTGGCCGCGGGCGAAGATATCCAGGCGGTCGGGGCCCCAGGAGGCCACGGAGGGAGCGGAGGTGAGCACGCCGCTCAGCGATTCCCAACCAGACCAGCCGGGGTTCCAGGCGATGTGCCACAGGGCTTTGTCACTGCCGTGGGCGAAGATATCGATGCGGTCGGGCCCCCACGAAACGGCAGCGGGAGCAGATGAAAGCTCACCGCCTAGCGATTCCCATCCGGACCAGCCAGGATTCCAGGCGACGTGCCAAAGGCTGTTGTACTGGCCGCGGGCAAAGACATCCAGGCGGTTGGGCCCCCAGGAAGCCACAGCTGGGGCGGAGGTGAGCACGCCGCCCAGCGATTCCCAGCCGGACCACTGGTTTTTCCAGGCGATGTGCCGCAAGGTGTTATCCTGGCCGCGAGTGAAAACATCCAGGCGGTTGGGTCCCCATGAGACGGCGGCTATACCCGCCTCAGCGAGCTTGGCGGGCGGCGGCGATGTGAAGGTCGGTGTGATTTGAACGGGCGGCGGCAGGTAGATGGTTGCAGTGGGGGTGAAGGTTGGCGGAGGGGGGGGCGTGAAGGTAGGCAGGGGGGTAAAGGTGAGCGTTATGGTCGGCGGAGGGGGCGTAAACGTGCCGGCGGCCCCGAGTTCTTGCTGGCCCGGCGATGTGGGCGAGGGGCTGGCAGTCGGTGCGGGGGAAGTGGTGGTTGCCTCAGGCGTGGCAGGGCCTCCCGCGGTGGGCGGGATGGCAGTGGGGGCGATGGCTCCGGGCAGGTTGCAGCTCAAAACCAGCAGGCCGAGGGTCAGAAAGCGGATGAGGATCGATCGAAACCTGGCGGTCATGGTTCTCCTGTGCTATGACGGGCACACCCGGCAGTTGCGTATGCAAGCAGCGTTTTATCTTTTATGAGGCGTTTTTTCAAAAGTGGGTGAAATGCTCGCGCCAGTTTCTGCCTGACGCGATGATCCTGGCAGCGGTGGACGGAGGGTATTGTAGTATAGAGTGGGCAGATATGTAAGGGGGGGAGGTCCAGGAGTCAAGCGGCTTGACTCTTGTAATACAATGTATTACAATATATTATAATGTAATACAAGATATTGATTCGATGATTGTGAGGAGAGTCAGGTTATGGCCGAGATCGTCACTTTTCGCCCGTCTTTGCAGGATAAGGTCGCCATCGGGCGCATCCTGCGCGAGCATCCCTATCTCAACCGGAACGTGTCTGCGGCGATCCGCGCCGGGCTGACGGCTTACCACGAGCTGCAAGTGCTCAGGGAGGAACAGGCGCGCCAGCAGGCGGCGCACGCCCTGGCCCAGGAACTGGCGCAGCGTTACCAGGCGATGCGCTGGATCGAGGGCGGCGCGGCGCAGGGGGAGGCGGCGCTCTTCGAGGCCTGGCTGGCCGAGAGGCGATCCCCGCCGCCGCCGCAGGCGCTGGGCGCAGCCTTGCTGGAGGGGAGACTCCCGGCGGCTACCAGCCACGACCCGGATGGAAAGCTGCTGGTGGATTGGTACGCTTTCGACCGGCTGGTGATCGGCCGGGCGCAGACTCCAGCGCCGGTGTGGTATGTGGTGACCCTGGCGCAAAGCGCCGGGATGCCCGCAATCGAGAGCTACCAGATCCAGTGAATTTTGGAGTGAGAGAGATGGCTGAAATGCAAGCGGTGCAGATCGAATGCCACCTGCCGGCGCCGCCAGAGGTGGTTTACCGGGCCTTTACCCAGGCGACGGCCTGGGAAAGTTGGTGCTGTGATCGCGCCCGCGTCCAGGCGCAACCGGGTGGAGAGCTGCGCATCGAGACGCCTGGCTATGTGGCCCAGGGCGTGTTTTTGTCCCTGAAGCCGGGGCAGGCGCTGGCGTTCACCTGGCATGGCAACGGTGAGCCGCCCACGCGCGTGGAGGTGGATTTGCAGGCGGAGGGCGTAGGCACGCGCCTGCGCTTCACGGTCACCAACCTGGGCGAGGCGCAGGCCTGGGCCGAAACCCGGGAGACGTTCGAGAGCCTTTGGGGCAGGGCATTGGCGAACCTGGCGCGAAAGCTCCGGGTGGGCTTTCTATCGAGCAGGCGTGATGCTTAGATTTTCCCCAGCCAATCGATGAATTGCCTGGGGCTGACAATAGGGATCTGGCGGAATTCTTTCAATGCCAGTAAGTGTTGTTTATCCCCACTGATGATCCAATCTGCCTGTCCAGCCACGGCCGCCTCAAGAAAAATGTTGTCACTCGGATCTTTTTGGATCACCTGAAACTTTTCGAGTGGTTGGACAAATTCGGCCTTACGAAACAAGTAAGCTGTGATAGATTCCAGAACTTCTGCTGGCAAGGCAAATTTAGGTCGAGACAGAACCTGTAAATATTCAGATAAGATGACTGGGCTGATCAGTAGTGTGAATCGCTCGTTATACCAGGCTACCAGGATTGGTCGAACCTGGTGACCCAGCACGGCTGATACGAATACATTGGTATCCAGAATGACGCGCGTCATTTTCTGGATCGAACGGAGCGGATCTCTTGGGCGATGTCTTGCTCGCTGATGCCTCGCTCTTGCGCCAAGGCCTGTGCTTTATCCAGTGCAGATAAAAAATTGCGCTCCAGGGTCTCATCATCCGGTAGGCTGTATTTTAAATAACGCACAAAAGCCAGTACATCTACCTGTCGCTCTGGGGGCAGCGTCTCGAGTTCGCGCATCAATAAAGGGTTGATTGCCATCGCATTTTCCTTTCTACTTCTCCCTTCAGTATATCTCAATCGCCCATAAAATAAAAGGATGGCGACAGTGCGCCGTTGAATCAGCGCCAAACTGCCAGCCCCAGGTGCTCTTCGAAGGGGGTGAAGTCAGCATCGCTGTGCAGAAGAGCGCAGCCCGTGGTAATGCAATAAGTGGCGATCATACAATCGATGGTCTTGCGCACAGTGATGCCCTGCTTGCGCAGAGCCCTGTAGTTCCGGGCGCTCTGTACTGCTAGAATGGGGGAGAGCAGGCTTACCTGTTCAAAGTGTTGAAAAGCCTGCAAGGCTTGTTCGAACTCTGAATCCAGGTGAAAACCTTGCAGCACTTCAGCCAGGATCAGATCGCCCACCAGCAAGGGCTGGGTGCCAAGCAATACGTCCAGCGTTTCGGTTTGTGGTGTCCCCCAACCGTTGAAGTAATCGACCCACACCGATGAATCGACCAGAATCACGGCTTATTCTCCATCGTGCAGGTAGCGCCCACGGCGCATTTCATCCAGGCTGCCTTCCCAGTGCAGCTTGCCGCGCAAAGTGCGCACCTCCTGCTGCTGGCGCAACTGGATTAGAGTGCGCAGCGCTTCGTGGATCACCTCGCGTTTCGTTTTGATACCCGTAAGTATACGGGCGCGTTCGATCAATTCGTCATCGATAACTACATTGGTTCGCATCATGCACCTCCGCAGTATGTGTATATTCTATTATGAATATGTGTATTATGCAAGATGGCATTCTGCCATCGCATTTCCCTTATGATCGCCCCTGGTGAAGCAGTGGTCGCTTCCGCTCTCAGCTTTCCTCGGCACGCGCCATGCGCCAGACGGCCAGGGCGAAGAACAGGATGGCATAGCCCCCCAGGGCGGCGGCGGGCAGCAGGGCCGAGGACAGCCCCAGGCCGCGGATGATGACGTTCTTGAAGCCGTCCATGCTCCAGGCAATGGGGGAGAGGTGGCCGACGGCCTGGAAGGTGGGCCCGGTGACTTCCAGGGGCACCCAGGCCCCACCCAGGCCGGCCAACACGAACATGGGCAGCAGCGAGAAAATCACCGCCTGCTCTTCGGTCTTGGCCATCACGCCGATCAGCAGGCCCAGGGCGGCGATGCACACGGCGCTGGCCAGGGCCACCAGCAGGGTGGCAGCCGGCTGGCTGAGGTAATCGACTTTGAGCAGTAATTGGCCAAAGACGATCAGCACGGCGAACTGGATGCACAGCAAGGTAAGGATGGCCAGGTAATGACCGAGCAGGATGTGCAGGCGGGCGGTGCGGGTAGTCAGAAGGCGCTGCAAGGCGCGTGACTTGCGTTCGTTGACCATGATCTGGGCGCTGGTGAGCAGGCCGGCGATGGCGAACTGCAGCATCATGCCAGGGGAGGTGTGGGCCAGGGCGGCGGAGGCGTCGCTTTTGTTCTGGATGGCCGAACTGGTGGTCTCGTTCACCCGGATGGGCGGTTCTTCCCAGGCTTCCAGGGCCTGCTCGAAGGTGTAGTCGAAGGGGGCCATGTCCCCGGCGGCGCGCTCCAGGATCAGGGCGGTGCGCAGGGCGCTCTCCAGGCGCTGGACGGCCGACAGGCTTTCGCTCTCGACGGTCATGCCGGTGGGGGTGGAGGTATCGCCGATGAAGGTCAGGCGCGGCAGTCGCCCGTGGAGCAGCTCGCTGCCGTAGCCGGGCGGTACGACCAGGGCGGCGGCCAGTTTGTTGTCGGCCACCAGGGCTTGCAGGTCGGCCTGGTTCGCCAGGAAAACTTTCTCCAGGCGGATAACCTGGGATGCATCCAGCAGGTTGTGCAGTTGTTTGCTCAGCCAGCTTCCATCCTGGTCCAGGAAACCGACCGGCAGGCGCGAGTCGCTGATCTCTTTGCTGAAGCCGCCCGAAGCGAAGCCGAACAGCAGGGTGAAGGCCAGCGGCATGAACAGGTAGAACAGGAAGATCTTGCGGTCGCGCACGAGCTGGAGCAGGTCTTTGAGGGTGATGTCGAAGATGCGTAACATGGCCGGGGCTCCTAGGCGTAGCGCTTGCTGAAGCGCCACACGCCAACGGTGAAGAAGACCACGCTCCACAGCAGGAGCACCAGCAGCACCGGCAGGATTTCGATGACCGGTGCGGCGCGCATGGCCATGACGATGCCCTTGGTGGCCCAGCCCTGCGGCACGATCAGCGCCACGGTGTCGCCCAGGCGCTCGGTGGTGGGGGTGCTCATGCTGAAGACGCGGATCATGCCCAGCATGCCGGTCAGGGTCAGCCCGCCGCCGAAGATGATGCCGCTCTGCTTGGTGTCTTTGAGCAGCGAGTTGACGAAGATGCCGGCCGAGGAGGCCGACAGGATGATGCCGGCTGCCACCAGGGCGATGGAGCCCGGCGGGCCCCAATTGACGTTGAACATCAGCCGGCCGGCGATCATCAGCACGATCACCTGCACCAAGACAGTCAGGAAGACGGCCAGGAATTTGCCAGTCAGGATGGTGGCCACCGGGGTGGGGGTGGTGAACAGGCGCGGCAGGGTGCGCTCTTCTTCTTCGCGCAGGATCGATTCGCCCGTAGCCATGCCGGTGTAGAAGCTGTAGAAAATCATCAGGCCGCCCAGGATCGGGCCGATCATGCTGGCCAGGGGATCCTTGGTCTGCGGGGCGGGCCCTGGGCTGCGCTGGTCGAGCAGCTCGGCGGACAGGTCTTCGCTCTGGGTGGTGGGTGAATCCATGAATTCCTGGGCGACGCGCCCCACCAGGGCGTAATCTTCGTTCTCGCCCTGCTGGCGGGCCACGTCGATGGCGATCTTGATGCCCGACAGGCTGTCCATGAACTGGTTGAGGATCGATTTGACGATGCTGGGGCCCAGGGTCAGGGTGGGGTCCTGGTAGAACTCGATCACTGCTTCGCCATTGAGGTCGGCGAACTCCCGCGAGAAGCCGTCCGGGATGATCACGGCCACCTGGGCCTGCTGGCTGTCGACAGCGGCTTTGGCGGCCTGGGCGTCGGCTGCCAGGGAGACCTCCAGCAGGTCGGCCATATCTTCGCTTTGCAGCACTTCCACCACCAGCCCGCTCAGGGTTTTGGCCTTGAAGTCGCCGGTGGTTTTGCCTGAATTCAGGCGCGGGGCGTTCTTGTCCAGGTTGGCGATGACCACTGTGGTGCGCGGCAGGCTGAAGCCGCCATCGTCGGCGATGCGGCCGAACATGATGTAGAACATGCCGGCCATCAGCAGGGGGATGCCGAACATGAAGACCAGGATGGTCAGGCTGCGTAGCGAGCGCGTCATGTCCTTCAGGGCGATGTCGATGGCTTTCATGGCTTGGCCTCAGTCGCGCAAGGCGCGCCCGGTCAGGTGCAGGAAGACGGCTTCCAGGTTAGGCTCGAGGATGTCGATGCCGGTGATGCGCACGCCTTTCTGGGCGGCGGCCTCGAAGATGGCCGGCAGGGCCAGGTTGCTGTCGCCAACCAGCAGGGTGACGTGCCCGTCCTCGCTGGTGACCTGCTGGACCTCCTCCAGGGACTTCCAGGCTCCCAGCAGGCTGGCCTCGTCGACTTTGGCCGCCAGGGCGTTGTGGGTCAGGGTGATGCGGTCCATCTCGCCGATGATGCGCACCAGCTCCTGGTGCGTGCCGTAGGCGATCATCTGGCCGTGGTCCATGATGGCGATGTGGTCGGAGATCTCCTGGGCTTCTTCCATGTAATGGGTGGTGTAGAGCACAGTCATGCCCTGGTCTTTGAGTTCGATGACGTTGTCCAGGATGTTGCGGCGCGACTGCGGGTCGATGCCCACGGTGGGTTCGTCCATGTAGATCACCTGGGGCTTGTGCAGCAGGGCCACGCCGATGTTGACGCGCCGCTTCATGCCGCCCGAGAACTTGCCCACGCGCCCGGAGGCGCGCTCGCTCAGGCCGATGACTTCCAGGATCTCGTTGACGCGCTTCTTCAGGGCCCCGCCGCGCAGGCCATACATCTTGCCCCAGAAGTTCAGGTTCTCACGGGCGGTCAGGTCTTCATATAAAGCGATCTCTTGCGGCACCACGCCCAGCACCGATTTGACCCCGGTGGGATCTTTGCGGATCGAGTGGCCCATCACCAGGGCGTCGCCTTCGTCGGGGCGCAGCAGGCAGGAGAGCATCGAGATGGTGGTGGTCTTGCCGGCGCCGTTGGGGCCCAGCAGGCTGAAGATTTCACCCTCTTGGACGTCGAAGCTGACGCCCTGCACAGCTTTGAGTTCGCCGAAGGATTTATGCAGGTTTTGGACTTGGATGGCGGTCATAGGTTTTTGGGGACACGGATTTACACGGATGGCACGGATATTATTGGAGTTACAGGCGTTTGAAGGCGGGAATGGTGAGCAGGAGGACGGCGAGGGACAGGATAACGCTGAAGATGATGAAGCCGTTTACGGTGAAAGGTAAATAGAGTGTTATCTGGATCGCAAGCATAACGGCGAGGTAAGTGCAGCCATACACTCCGCCGAGGACCAGGCCAGAGCCCTGGGAAGTATGCCTGGATGCCAGGCTCCAAAGGCCGGGGATGAACAACCCGTAGGCCAGGATCAACAGGCCCAGAACAAGGTAGAAAGCAAGAGTAGGTCTGAATGTTAGTGGAACTATGAAGATCAATGCTGAACTTAGGGCGATGGTTATCAGGGACGCACGCAGTAGATTTTTTCCATTCGTGCGCCGGAGTAAAGTGCCCAACCCGAAGGCCTGGGCGAAAGCTAGCAGCAAAGAAAATACCACCCTCTCCGGAGTGTCTGGTTTCCAGTAGCCGGATTGGCCAACGAAAGGATAGATTTCCCTTGCTAGGTAGGCGGCAATTGGTGCAATACTCACGCGGCCTGCTCGATAATGAATTAGAAGGGATGATACACTAGCGGCGCTGCTGGCTAGAAAAACTAGCAGTATTAGCCAGAACAATGGGGGGCGCGGAACCTGGTGGATGGCCTGGGCAGATGTGCCTCGTGCAGGTACGCTGGGTCCGGCCGGGTTGGGCGCTGCCTTGAGCAGCCACAGGGCGATACCCAGTGCCAGGAGGCACGGTACGGCGGTGATTATGAAGAATTTATTATCCCATTCTAAACGCTCATATAGTAATTGGGAGAAGATATAAGTAACCAAAGTTAGTGAGGCAGCCAGCCAGCCGAAGGCGATGGGGCGCTGCTCTTCGCTGACCAGATCGCTGGCGTAGGCCAGCGCCACTGACGCCGCTCCGGCAAAGCAGGCGCTAAATAGCAATTGGGCAAAGGGGAAAATGATGCCTGGGTCATAAGCGGTAGCCAACATGGCCAGAGCGCTGCCCGCTGCGCTGAGCAGCAAGGCCGGGCGGCGGCCGCGGCGATCGGAGAACAAGCCCCACAGGGGCGCGACAAGACAGAAGAGCCCGATTTTGGCCCACAGGATGATCGTGTAGATTGTAGGTGAGCTCTGGAGTGAGGACCAGGAGTAGAGATACCAGCGTTTATCGGCCAAATAGTAGCCTAGCCCATACAACAGCACGAACAGGGCCAGGAAGGCCAGTTGGCGTTTGTTTTTTGCGGGGATTGGGGTGGATTGGGCGGAGGTTTGCGCCTTGGGGATGGCGGGGCGCAAGCCTTGCGCCCCTACGGGTTTGGGGGTGGGTGCAGGCTGGGGCGGGGTAACGGGGACCGGTTTGGGGGTCGAGGCGGGTTGGGCGGTGGAGGGCTGGGAGTCGGCGGCGGCCTGGGCTGCACCGGCGGGGGGGATCACCAGGGTGGCAGGGATGGGTTGGGGCGCGGGTGCTTCAGCCGGGATGTGTGCAGAGCCGGGCTGCAAGGCGGCGCGGAACTCGGCGATGCTCTGGAAGCGCTGTTTGGGGTCGACGGCCATGGCGCGGCGCACGGCGGCGCAGGCTTGCGGGGAGAGGGCCGGGTTGGCCTGTTCGGGGGGCAGGAGCGGGTCTTCGACCACGCGTTGGATACTCTCGACCGGCTGCTGGCCGGTGAGCAGGTGGTACAGGCTGGCTCCCAGGGCGTACACGTCGCTGCGGGCGTCGGTGTGGCCCTGGCCGTACTGCTCGTGGGGCGAGTAGCCGGGCGTGACGGCGCGGGCTCCGCGGGTGGTGCTCAAGTGCGGGTCGTAGATCTTGGCGATGCCGAAATCCACCAGCACCGCCCGGCCCTGCGGGGTGATCTTGATGTTGGCGGGCTTGATATCGCGGTGGATGATGGGCGGCTCGAGGGCGTGCAGGTGCGCCAGGGCCTCGCACACCTGGGCGGCCCAGGCCAGCGCCTGGGCTTCGGGCAGCGGGCCGCGGCGGGCGTCCAGCATCTGCTGCAAATCCTGACCCTCGACGTAATCCATCACCAGGTACTGGCCCTGTCCGGGGACGACGAAGTGGTCGATGACCTTGGGCAGGTTGGGGTGGGTCAGCAGGGTGAGGATCTGGGCTTCGCGCTTGAACTGGCGCTGCGCCTCGGGGGAGGTGTCCAGGTTCTCTTTGAGGGCGCGCGGACAGTCCAGGTTGGTGTCCCAGGCGCGATAGACCGCGCCGAAGCCGCCCTGCCCGAGCAGTTTGACGATGCGATAGCGGTTGTTGAGCACCTGGCCGGTGGCGAGTGGCATGGCGGGATGTTCCTGGGCGAATTTGTGCTGGAAGGCAGCGCGGTGATTGGAAACTTGGAATAATTGTACTCTAAAATGACAGGCCGGAGTAGCCTAACTTAGACGGGCTGGTTGTATAATTGGCTGAACCCGTTTTCCCGATTTTACCTGCTAATTTCCATAGATGTTCCCATACAAAGGAGGAAACATGCCATCTCGCCCAACTCCCCCGGGAAATCAAGCCTTTCAGCGAGTTTTATCACTTCTGGTGGTCTTGCTGGTCCTGTCGCTAGGCTGTAATTTGCTCAGCGCGCAGGCGCTCGAAACGGCGCGACCATCCCCCAATGCGGTTGGCGAGACGGCCCAGCCGCCGCTAGCAGCCTCCCCTGGCGCTACCGAAGAAGTTTACCCGCCCCTGGCGACCGTCACGCAGGGCCCGATTTCCGGCGAACTGGTGCAGCCCGCTGATTTCCTGTACCTGGGCGCATTCCGCCTGCCGAGCGATAGCGACCTGCCGCCGCAGACCTTCGCCTATGGCGGCAACGCTATGAGTTTCAACCCCGATGGCGACCCCGGGAACAGCGATGCCTTTCCTGGCTCGCTGTTTATCACCGGTCACGACCGGGTGGCTTATGGCGCTGTCCCGGATGGCAGCCGGTTCGCCGAGGTCAGCATCCCGCCTGCGGTCAACTCGCGTGATATCGAAGCTTTACCGCGGGCGAGCTTCACCCAAGATTTTCAGGATGTGACCGCCGGGCATTTCGGATCATTGAGCGAAATTCCTAAGATCGGCATCCAATACCTCAACCACGCCGAAACAGGCCCTAAGATCCACATCACCTGGGGTGTGCACTTGCAGCAGCTCGAGGACTTCATGCCTTCGCAGGCCTGGATCAATGCTAATCTGGCGCATCCCGATTTCCAAGGCGAATGGTTCATCGGTGACCAAAACCCGAATAGCGTCAACGGCTACCTGTTCGATATCCCCACGGCGTGGGCCGATGCCCACACCCAGGGCCGCTACCTGGCTACCGGGCGCTTCAGCCCAGGCGGGATCGGCGGGATGGGGCCAACGCTGCTGGCCTACCGCCCGTGGCTGGATGGCGGGGCCGCGCCGCCCATGGGAACCCATCTGAGCGAAACGGTTTTGCTGCTGTATGCTAGGGCTCTGGATACCCCGGAGATTGTAAACTGCATGGACGGTTACCAGCATGCCGACCAATGGGAGGGCGGCGCCTGGCTGACAACCGCTTCGGGTAAGTCGGCGGTGCTCTTTGCCGGCACGAAGTCCACCGGCAGCAAGTACTGGTACGGCTATATCCACCCGACTGACCCGCAGGCCCCATGCATCGATTTGGACGAGACCAGCATGGTGACCTGCCACCTGGCGGACGGTGCGCAGTGCCCGCCCGAGGATTACGTTCACTGTTGCACCGAAGGCGTGGACTGCGTCAGTGCCCGCGGTTGGTGGAGCACCCGTTTCGACGCCCAGTTGCTGCTCTACGACCCGGATGACCTGGAGCGGGTGGCTGCGGGAGAGCTGGAATCCTGGGTGCCGCAGCCCTACGCTGTGATCGATATCGACGAGCACCTGTACTTCAGCCCGCCAGACTGGGATCGTTATGCTCTGGGTTGGGATGACCAGCGCCATTCGCGCCTCGGCGCCGTGGCGTTCGACCGGCAGAGCGGCTACCTGTACGTGCTGGAATTGCTCGGTGACAACGCCAAACCGATGGTGCACGTCTGGCAGGTGCTGCCGTAACGCTCTCGGGTTTTGTGTTATACTGCAAATAAGATGTCCAGATTATACTGGCCTGTTTTACTAGTAGCAGCCCTGATCGTTTGCGCGGCACTCTCCGCCTGCGCCAGCCAGCCCGCCGCTTTGCCGACAGCCTCACCCAGCCCGATCCCATCTCCCAGCTCTACACCTATCCCAACCGCCGGCTCGAAAGCGCAGGCTACGCCCGCGCTGGAAGTTCTGGCGCTGCGGCGCAATCAGACCGGGGAGACCGTCACGCTGCATGTCGGGCAGGTGTTGTTCGTGGCCAACCCCAACCCTGCGCTGAACTGGGGGTTGGAATACGCCAACCAGATCTTGCGGCGCGTCGAGCCGACTGCCGCGCAAGAGCAGGGCCAGCCCGGCTGGTATCTGCGCGCCCAGGCCAGCGGCGAGACGCAGCTAATGCTGACCAGCATGGCGGCCTGCGATAATCCGCCCTGCCCGCCAGCGGTGATGCAAATGGTTTTCTATGTCGAAGTCGGCCCCTGATTCTCCCAAGGTGAGAGGCACCAAGATGAAAATAAAAAATACATTCTTATTGTTTATCGTCGCCGTTCTGGGGGCCGCGCTGGCGGCGGCTGCTTTCTACCCGCTTTCAACTTCGTTTTGCGCTTCAGGAGCGCTTAGCGATCGTAGCGTGGCCCTGCATCGCGGCTTGAGCGTGGAGCAGGTGCGCCAACTGCACACCCAGCGCGGCCTGACCAACGATGCCATCTGCGCCATGCCGCAGGATAAGCTCGAGCGGGCTTTAATGCGGGCGAACAACCCCAAGCCCGACCATCCTGACGATGCAGTCGCCTTCCGCCTGCTGCAGTGGCAGGACGAGAACGGCGACATCCCCCCGGATGGCATCGCCAGGGGCCAGGAGCACGCCAAAAGCATGCCCACGGGCAATCTGGTGCCGGGTGGCGAGCCGCTCGACCTGATGGGCCAGAGCCTGGCCTCGCCCGACCCGGCGCTGCAAGGCGTGCCGGCCCAGGCCAGTTTGACAGGCGCCAACCTGGCGGGCTGGACCTGGCTGGGGCCAGGCAACATCGGCGGGCGGGTGCGCTCGATCGTGATCCACCCGACCACCACCACGCGCATGTGGGCCGGCAGCGTTTCGGGCGGCATCTGGTATACCAGCGACGGCGGCGCTTCGTGGAGCAGCGTGGATGATTTCATGGCCAACCTGGCGGTCTCGACCCTGGTGATGGACCCGATGAATTCCAATACGATGTACGCCGGCACGGGCGAAGGTTTCTACAACGCCGATGGCATCCGCGGGGCGGGGGTGTTCAAGAGCACCGACGGCGGCGTGACCTGGACGCAACTGGCGGCGACCGCTGCCACAGACTGGTATTACGTCAACCGCCTGGCGATCTCGCCCAACGGGGCCACGCTGCTGGCGGCGGTGCGCAGCGGCATCTGGCGCAGCACGGACGGCGGCGGCTCCTGGACGAAAGTCAGCGGCGTAATCACCGACTGGACCGACATCGATTTCCATCCCACAGACAGCAACAAGGCTGTGGCCGGCGGTTACAATGGCAAGGCCTACTACTCCACCAATGGCGGGCAGACCTGGACGGCGGGCACGGGGTTTACGGCCGGCAGTGACCGGGTGGAGCTGGCCTACGCCCCCAGCAGCCCGACCACGGTGTACGCTTCGGTCGATTACAGCAACGGCCAGTTGTGGAAGAGCACCAATGGCGGTTCAAGCTACACCCTCTCGAATACGGGCAACAGCTACCTGGGTGGGCAGGGCTGGTACGATAACGTGGTGTGGGTCGCCCCCAACGACCCCAACCTGGTGGTGGTGGGCGGCATCGATTTGTGGCGCAGCACCAACGGTGGCAGCACCCTGACGCGCATCAGCGATTGGTGGCTGTCGCCCAGCTCAGCCCACGCCGATCACCACGCCATTGTCAACCACCCGGGCTACAACGGCAGCACGAATAAGACGGTCTTCTTCGGCAACGATGGCGGCGTGTACAAGGCGGCCGATGTATCCACGGTGAAGGCCGGTTCACCGCCCAACGGCTGGCAGGAGCTCAACAACCAGTTGGGCATCACCCAGTATTACGGCGCGGCCGGCAACGTCTCCAGCGGGGTGATCGTGGGCGGCACGCAGGACAACGGCACGCTGCGCTACAGCGGCAGCACCGAGGGCTGGACGGATATGTACGGCGGCGACGGCGGTTTCTGCGCTGCCGACCAAACTAACCCGAATTATTTCTACGGCGAGTACGTCTATCTAAACATTCATCGCAGCACGAATGCCGGGGTTTCGGCGGACAATATCTCTGGCGAGTATTGGAACGGCTCGGCCTGGGTGTGGAAGAGCGCTCCCTACTACATCCCGGACGCCAAGAACTACACGGCCAACTTCATCGCACCCTTCGTGCTCGACCCGAACAATTCCAACCGCCTGCTGGGCGGCGGGCTGTCGCTGTGGCGTACCAATGACGTCAAGACGGCCAATACCAATACCACCGGCCCTTCCTGGGCTTCGATCAAATCCTCGATTGGCTCGAACATCAGCGCTATCGCCATCGCCCAGGGCAACTCGGACCTCATCTGGGTGGGGCACAACAACGGCAACGTTTACAAAACTACGAATGGCACAGTCGCCAGTCCTACCTGGACGCAAGTGGATAACAACCCCACGGCCTTGCCCAACCGCTACGTCTCGCGCATCACCATCGATCCCAACAATACCAACATCGTCTACGTCACCTTCACCGGCTTCAGCGCCGGCAACGTCTGGCGCACGACCGACGGCGGCAGCACCTGGAACAACATCTCCGGCACAGGGGCCACGGCTTTGCCCAGCGTGCCGGTGCGCAGCCTGGTGATCCACCCCGACAACGCCAACTGGCTGTACGTGGGCACCGAGATCGGCATCTTCAACAGCAGCGACGCAGGGGCGAACTGGATCTCGCCGCACATCGGGCCGGCCAACGTCTCGGTGGACGAGCTGTTCTGGATGGATCACAAGCTGACGGCTGCCACGCACGGGCGCGGCCTGTACCAGGTCGACCTGAACCAGAGCGTGCTGGCCACAGGGGCCTGGACCGGGGATGCCGGTTGGAATCCCAAGACGGTCTTCAACCCGGGCGATGGCATTGTATGGGTGATCACGGTGCAGAACAATACCGGGACGGACGCCACAGTGCAGCTCACTTACGATGTGCGCGGCCCGCTAAACCAGTCGCTCGCCTACTGGCAGGGAGACGTGACCACGCCGGCCGGGACGGTTAACTGGGGCCTCTCGGGCAGCGTGGCTGACGTGCGCGGCCAGCACACCTTCACCGGCTCGGCGGATTACGGCGGCAGCACCACCCAGGCTGTGGCGACTTACGATGTGCCTGCCGACGTGTTGCTGGTGGATGACGACGACAATGTTCCGGACGTGCGCGCTTACTACACCGACGCGCTCACCGCGCTGGGCGTCTCTTACGAAGTGTGGGATACCGGCAACACGGATACCACCGAGCCAGGGACGGCCAAGCTGGGGCAGTACCCGGCGGTGGTGTGGTTCACCGGGGACGAGTACGGCGGCGCGGCCGGACCCAGCGCAGCCAGCGAAACGGCGCTGGGCTCCTGGCTGGACAACAACGCCGGCTGCCTGCTAATCAGCAGCCAGGATTACTACTACGATAAGGGCCTGACGACCTTCATGCAGAACTACCTGGGCGTGGCTTCGGCGACCAGCGACCAGGCCCAGACCAGCGTCACCGGGCAGGGTACGGTCTTCGGTGGGTTAGGCGCTTTCACGCTGAGCTACCCGTTCAACAATTACAGCGACATCATCGCTCCGGCGGCCTCCCCGGCTGAGCTGGCTTTTATGGGGGACAAGGGCCAGGCGGCGGTGGATAAGTTCAGCGGCGTGTACCGCACCACCTTCTGGGGCTTCCCCTTCGAGGCGCTGCCGGCTGCTACCGATCGCCAGAATGCCATGTCGAAGTTCTTGCAGTGGTGCGGGGTGTTGAACAAATATGAGGTATTCATCCCCTTCACTGTCCACCCATCCGCTACAACCAACACGCAGCCATGATGTAGAAGAAACCTGGTTTTTCTCAAAGAACCAGGTTTCTGTAGTGCGAGAAACATAAAGAGCGCCGTCCTGCGCGTGAACGGCGCTCTATGCGAATACCGAGGAAGAAGAAACCTACATTGGACGGAAGCCGGGCGGCTTGCCATCGGGGGAGGTAGCCGCGTTGTGTGCTTTCAGCCGTCCCAGGTAACGGGACAGCGAGTAGTTGCAGCGTTTAGCCAATAAACAGGCGTGTCGGATCTTGGATTTCATAGCGTTTTCTCCCAGACACCCGGGGTATCGCAAACTCCGGGTGTCTGCGTTGTGCGTCAGTCCGAAGCGGCCGGGGCGGCGGCTTCCACCTGCGCCGGGTGGATCAACGGGTGCGTCCTGATGTGCAGCCACAGGTAGCCGCCTACGGTCAGCATGGCAACGATGCCGCCGGCGTACCACACCCAGCGCGGGTCGAATGCATTCATGATCAGCCCGGCCGCCAGGGGCGCCAGTGCACCCGGGATCGACCAGCCGAAGCCGTAGATGGCCATGTAGCGCCCGCGCATGTCCGCCGGGGCGAACTGGGCGGCGATGGACTGCGCCACTGGGGTGACGATCATCTCGCCGATGGTGATGATGATCATGGCCAGCACGAACATGGCGTAGGTGCTGGTGAAGCCGTACATTGAGAAGCCCACTACGAAGAAGGCCGTGCCCAGCGCCATGACCAGCATGGGCGGGAAGCCGGAGAAGCGCCGCGTGAACCAGAATTGTAAGAGCACCACCATGGCGGCGTTCATGCTCAGGATGTAGCCGTAGCCCTGGGCCGGGATGTTGTGCACGTCGCGCAGGTAAACCGGCAGAGTGCTGTTCATCTGCATATAGACCAGCAGCATCAGCGCGATCACGCCGACGAAGCCCATGAACAGGCCATCGCGCAGCACGCGTGAGTAGCCGCCCAGGGTCTGCAGGAAGCTCTCCTGCGGTCGGGTCTTGTCGACTTCGGGGCGCGTCTCGGGCAATACGGCCAGGACGATGGCGGCCATGATGATGCTGCTCACCGCGTCGGCGATGAAGAGCAGCATGAAGGAGTAACCGGCCAACAGGCCGCCCAGCATCGGGCCGAAGGTGACCGCCAGGTTGAAGCTGATGCGGAACATGCCGAAACCTTCGGCCAGCTTTTTCTCGGGCAGGATGTCGGCGATCATGGCCTGGCGCGCCGGCCCGCCGAAGCTGGAGAGCAGGCCAACGACCACGGCCAGGCCGAAGAACACGTTCAGGTCGTTCACCAGGCCCATAGCCAGGCTGCTCAAAGCGCTGATCACCAGGCCGAAGATGACCACGGTGCGCCGCCCGAAGCGGTCGGCCATGCCGCCGCCTACGAAGCTGCCCAGCATGCCGGTGACGGTGAAGATGCCGAACAGCTCGCCGACCTGGAGCATGCCTACGTTGAACTTTTGGGTGATATACAACGAAAAGAAGGGAAAAATCAGCGCCGCGCCGATCTGGTCGATAAAGGTGGCGCCGACCAGCACCCAGAAGGTGCGGGGGAATTCGTGGTAGATTTTCCTTGCTTTGGCGAACATAGGAGGTTCTCCTGCAAAACGGCGGTATTGGCCCACCGCTTATGAATCTAGTAAGAGGAAAGCGGAGAGAGCTTGTAAAGTCTCCTGGAGGCGCTCCTGGCCGAGCACGTAGCACTTGGCGCCTTCGCAGCGCCGCTCGCTCAGGAAGCCGGTGGCGCTGAGCTGCATCAGGTGGCGCGAGACGCCCGACTGGCTCAGGTCCAGGGCGCGCATGATTTCCTGGGAGCGCTGCTCGCCGTTCTCGGCGATGTAGCGCAGGATGCCCAGGCGGGTATCGTCTGCCAGGGCGCTCAGGCGCACCAGTATCTCAGTGCGGCTCAGGTCAGGGGTCTCGGTGAGGATGCCCTTGGGCGGGCGAGCGCCGAAAACGATGAAGCGGACTTCGCCCAGCTCGAAGTGAGTCAGATAAGGGCCAACGTGCGGGTTGGGGATGAAAACCAGGCGCTGCTGGCCGGATACCAGGTGCTCGAACTTCGTGCCGCTCAATGTTTGCCCGGTGATGTACTCGGCAGCTTCCAGGCGGCTCATCTGGCTGAAGTCGACCTGGCCGAAGGCCAGCACACATTCTTGCAGCATCGGCCGGGTGCGTTCCCATTCTGCTGACAGGTAGCCTTCCCAGGCGTGACGCAGGTAGGCTGCGATCTGCTTCTGCATGGCGGGCGGGTCGAGGGCGAGATGGTAGGCACTCCGCTCCAGGTCATCGTCGATGTCCTCTTCCTCGAAGTGCTCGTGCAGGAAGGACAGGTAGCTGTCCTCGTTGGCCAGCACCGTCGTCCAATCGTGGGTGGAAGAATCGGCCTGTGTACACTCCCAACAATCGGCGGACTTTTTGTGCATCCGGGTGTATTCCACCAGCATGCGCTCGCGCAGCGCGGCCGGGGAGGCTTTTTCGAGCCAGCTCACGTGAGCCGGGAAGCTGGACCAGTTGCGCTCTGGCAGCAGGGCATAGTAAAGGCCGATCATCACCAGGCGCTGCTCCTGGCGCTCCTGCGGGCTCATCGCATCCAAAGTCTGGCCAACCCATGCGTTCAACCCTGGAAGGCGCTCGGTCTTGGCCATCATGAACAGGCTGGTGAAAGCATTGAGGGCTGGCTCCAGGGCGACACTTACGTCCGGGATGGGAACGAGGGGGGTCAGGCTGTCGGATGGCATGGGTTTGCTCCTCTTGAATACGCTTTTGGGTAACAAATGTTTGTTTCTCGGTTATTCGCATTACCCGGTAAGGTGGGTAATGTGCATATGATATCGGATTTTGCTACATTTGTCAAGCTCATTTGTGTCTTTTAGAAATCGTTTGCCGGATTTCTGTTGGTGCATCTGTCAGATTTGAGACCTCCTTTCTAGAATTACAATTAGAATATATAAAACTATCCTACAATTAATACAAGTATTGATACATAGAAGTTCAGAATATTTGATAATGATTTTAATAAATTATTTTCGGCCCACGCGCATTATTGATCGGAGCACAAATCAGTGGTATATTGGAGAAGCAAAAGCGTTTTCTCCATTTGAGTAGGTACGTTTATTCGTTATAATTACGCCCATCGAATACCAGGAAACCCGATGTCTTCTGATGATCTTAACCAGGCAATTGCTTTAATCAAAGCCGGCCAAAAGAGCCAGGCGCGTAAGCTGCTGCTGAATCTGTTGGAGCAGGACAGGCGTAATGAAGCCGCCTGGCTGTGGCTGGCGCAAGCTTTGACGGACGATGCCCAGCGCATCCGGGCGCTGGAGAGGTGTCTGGCGATTTTTCCGGAGAGCGAGAAGGCACGGCGTGGGCTCGAAATCCTGCGTTCCCGCCAGGATGGTGCGGCGGCGTCGCCTGCGCCCATCTATGCGCCCGAGTTTGAGCTAGAGGCGCTCTCACAGCCGGTCGTGCCTGCGCCGGAGGAGCTTGCCGAACCTGCCCCGCCTGTACCGGAAGAGCACGCCGAGCCAGCTCCATCTGCACCGGAAGAGCAGGCGGAGCCAGTCTCACCGCCGGCTGTCCCTGCGAAGGCGAAGAAGAAACCCGCTGCCAGGCGCTCTCCGGCCGTACGCTGGATTGTTTATCTGATTGCAGGGGTGGGTTTCCTGTTGGGGGCAGTCCTGGGTGTGCGCGCTTTCTCTACCGTGCAAAGCCTGTGGCTGGACAAACTGCCCCTGGGCCGGGCGCAGACAGCCACTCCCAGCGCTTCTCCAGACGCGGAGGTCGTTCTTGCGCCTTCCGTTACGCCTGCTCCCAGCCAGACGCCAGCTTTGCCGCCCACATCGACGCCCGTACCCAGCCCGACACCTGCGCCGCTGGTTACGCGCCTGGAGGCCACCAGCTTGCGGCTGCGCCTGCTGCCTTCCGAAACCTGCTATGCCGACACGATCAACGTTCGCACCGGCGACCTGCTCGAGACTCTGGATGGGCCGGATGACTGCGGCGCGCTGCGCGCCCTGTCTCCGGACCGCCAGCAGATCGCCTATTACGCCGCGCTGCCTGACCAGGACCTGGCGGGTATCTATATCGCCAACCTGGACGGGAGCCAGAAGCGCCCGGTGGTCAGCTTCACCCTGGAGAGCCGCGAGTGGGGCGACTCGGCTTTCCTGGGCGCGTTGAGCTGGATCGACGCCGGGCACCTTTCCTACCTGGCCAACACCCAGCCGGGCAACGCCAGCCCACTCTCGCCGGGCATCGCCCGCCTGGACATTGCCACGGGCGAGGTCGAGTTCCTGGCGCCCGAGGGCATGCTCGTCGACCCAGGGACGGTGGACCTGAGCGCGGACTGGTCGCCCAACGGGCAGTGGGTGTTCACTTACGTGCGCACACCCACCTGCACGCTGGCGGCCTGCCCGGTGATCCTGGACGCGCAGGGCGCGCTGGCCTTCCGCCTGCCGGAGGAATACGCCGAGCTCAACCCGGCCTGGTCGCCCGACAGCCGCACCCTGGCGTTCGTCGACCCGGCCCGGCAGGAATCCCTGGTGATTTACGGCCTGGACGGTTATTCTCGCACGCTGGAGAACGAGGCTCTGCCTTATGCTGTCAACAGCCCACCGGCCTGGTCGCCGGATGGCATGTGGCTGGCGCTGGCTGACCTGCAAGCTCGCCTGATCGTGTTGCGCGCCGATGGCGAGACTTCTCAGAACGTGGCGTTCGACCGCCTCGACTCGGGCAGGCTCGAGCAGGTGACCTGGTCTTCAGACGGACGGCAGATTGCCTTCATCCACGTTGGCGTGGGTGGCTTCAACAGCTGGCTGTGGGCCGCCAACACCGACGGCTCCGAACTGCGCCAGTTGTACAAGGCGCGCTATGGGCCAATCTGGTGGCTTTCCCCGGAAAGCGCTGGGCCGCTGCTGCCCGCCCCGCTCTACCTGCGCGACCCCGAAATGCGGGAGATTTTCCGTCTGGAGATGGATGCTGTCACCCTGCGGCAGATCACCCAGACCGGCGGGTGCGTTTCCGAGTTTAGCAGCTCGCCCGAGGCCGGGGCGCTGGCCTACGTAGCCTGTGGGACCCTGCTTGTCTCCGATTTGGACGGTGGCGATCCGCACCGGGTGATAGAAGGCGGCACGGATTTGCTCTGGTCGCCGGATGGCACCCAACTGGCCTTCTACAAGCAGGGCGTGCAGCTCTATTCGCCCGCGGATGGTAAACTGCGCAGCCTGCTGGCGATCAAGTCGCGCCCCGACGAAGAGCGCTGTGGGCCGCGCTGCTATACCCCTCTGGCCTGGCTGCCAGATAGCAGCGGCTTGCTCGCCCTCTCCCAGGATAACGAGTGGGCCCCGCAGTACGCTCAGGTCGTGATTTTCTCGCTCGACGCCAGCCCATCTGCGCGTCCCTTGCAGGCCTGGCTGCACCTCACGGATGTTTACGAAGAGGGCACCTACCTGACCTTCAGCCCGGATGGGCTCAGCCTGCTGCTGGGCAGCCAGGGCTTAGAGAACTCGACTGTGCCCATCCTGACCCAGGTTGACCTGGGCAGCGGCGAAGCCGAGCCGCTGCTGTATGCCCGCCCGGCGTTCAACGCCAGGGAGAATACGGCGCTGCTACGCGCTCCCAGGCTCCTGCCGGATGGCCGCCTGGCGTTCCTGTACGGCAATCGCGCTGCCGGAAAGGGCAGCGATTACTACCAGATCGCTGCCGCCGAGTTCGGCAAGATTTCCAGCTTCTCCGTAAACGCCCAATACCCGCAGAGTTTCCCCATCCACTTCCCGCACCACGTGCTCTGGTCGCCGGATGGCGCTTTACTGGCCATCGCCAGCGACGCTTCCCTGGCGGTCTACCAGAGCGACGGCAGCCTGCTGTTCTCGCTGCCGATCACCGCCTACCAGCTTGGCTGGGGCCAGCCAACGCCTTGAGGCCTGCGCATGCATGATGCACTGAAACCGCCCATCGACCAAATCCTGCAGGGCGACTGCGTGGAGGTGATGATGGGCCTGCCGGAGAAGTCGGTCGACCTGATCTTCGCCGACCCGCCCTACAACTTGCAGCTCCAGGGCGACCTGTGGCGGCCCAACATGACGCGCGTCGAGGCGGTCGAGGATGACTGGGACCGCTTCGATGGCTTCCAGGAGTACGACGCCTTCACGCGCGCCTGGCTGGGCGCCTGCCGGCGGGTGCTCAAGGACGATGGCACGCTGTGGGTGATCGGCTCCTACCACAACATCTACCGCCTGGGGGCCATCCTGCAAGACCTGGGCTACTGGTTCCTGAACGACATCGTGTGGGTCAAGACCAACCCGATGCCCAACTTCCGCGGCGTGCGTTTCACCAACGCCCACGAAACGCTGATCTGGGTCAGCAAGCACCAGGGGGCGCGCTACACTTTCAACCACCACGCCATGAAGGCCCTCAACGGCGACTTGCAAATGCGCTCCGACTGGCTGCTGCCGATCTGCTGCGGGCCCGAGCGCATCAAAGTGGATGGCAGGAAGGCCCATTCCACCCAGAAGCCCGAGGCGCTGCTATACCGGGTGCTGCTGGCCTCCAGCAACCCCGGCGACCTGGTGCTCGACCCCTTCTTCGGCAGCGGCACCACCGGGGCGGTGGCCAAGAATCTGCACCGCCACTGGATTGGCATCGAGCAGGACCGGGACTACATCGAGATCGCCCGAGAGCGCATCCAGGCCGTCCAGCCCCTGCCGCTGGATGAGGCGCTCTTCGAAGTGCGCGGCCAGCGGCGCTTGCAGCCGCGCCTGCCCTTCGGCAGCCTGCTGGAGAACGGCCTCTTGCAGCCCGGGCAGGAGCTGTACTACCGCGGCGACCGGGGTCGGGCGGCGCGCATCAAGCCGGACGGCAACCTGCTGCTGGCGGACGGCTTCAGCGGCTCGATCCACCGCGCCGGCAGCCGCCTGGCCGGCGGCAGCCCGTGCAATGGCTGGGACCATTGGTATTACCAGGCAGAGGATGGGGAGCTGCAGCCGATCGAGGAACTGCGGCGCAGGCTGCGCGGGGAGATGGGGGAAAGTTAGGGCGTGGGATCGGCTTGCCGAGCCTACCGGGCAGGATGCGACCATCCTGCTCTAGCTTTGATTGAAACGGTTGGGTGAGGCGTTAGGGTGCAGTCGATCCAGCTCCCATTGTTGGGGGTTAGTCTCAATGTAATCCCAGATTGCCTGGAAGATTCTCTCGTTGCGGATGATTTGATCGAAATAATTGCCCTGCCAGACCTGATCCAGGCCCAATTCTCGCCGGGCGCGGCTGGTTACCGATGATTTGAACCCGGCGATGAAGCTGCCCAGCGATTTTGGCGCACGTTGGAACGCAGTTTTTCCATTTGCGAATTTCTCGTAGGGGCGGATGGAATCCGCCCTGGGTTGTGGGGGGTAATGGTCATTGTATGGGGATGCATCATCCGGGCGCACGCCGTACGCCCCTACGGGTGGTTCATTTGCCGATGTGATCCACACGATGCCGTGGATATGGTTGGGCATGATCACGAATTCGTCTTCGTATAACCAGATTTCCCGCCGGATGGCGATGGAACGTAACCATTCCTCATGCACGATTCGGCCTAATGGAGATAACCGCATGCCACCGTGATCAATTTCACCGAATATTTCCTGGTGATGGGCGGCTACAATGGTGACGAAATACGCCCCCTCCTGGGTGTAATCGTACCCTTTCAAACGGATCGAACGGCGGTGATGCTTGCGCGGATCGTAGGTCATTGCATCGTATCTCTCACAAAGGTGTATCGACGCGGTCGGCCTTATCCGTCGCCGGGCTCGCTGCCTATCTCAGGCCAGGGCGCTTCCTCAATTTCATAGGCTGACCCGGGTTTTTCGAACAGGCTCAACTGCTGCGCCAGGCCACCGGCCTGCGGGTAGAACACGCGCCGCCCCAGTCCTTCTTCGCTCAGGCCTCCCAATCTGTTAATCATCTTCAACACTTCTCCCACGCAGTACGTTTCCAGTTCGTGCAGGATTTGCTTGCCGTTGAAATGCAGCAAGTGCCAGGCTTGCGTTGCTAAGGCATTCGCCCGCTGGTTGTCCAGTGGTATGCGCTCGCGCTGCGCGTGCCACTGGTCTCCGTCCGTTTCCACATCGATACGGCCCTGCTGGCAGAACACGGCGAAGTCCAGTTGGTAAAACTGCCCTTGCACATCCACCCGCCACTGTCTTTCTGCATCGATTTTCAATTCCTTGAACTGCCCCCACAGGCGATCTCGATTGCCTCTACCTCGCCAAAGTAGCGCACGCTGTAAGCTTCATCCTTGAAAGCCTTGGGCAGGTAAAAAGCCAGCCATTTTGGCGGCCAGCGCCTCGGCGCGCTCGCCACTGGGATGCGATACCAGCCCTGCTCCTGCAGAATGGCAAAATCTGAGCGCTCTCTCAGCAGCGCCAACAGCATTTCGCCGCGCACCTCAGGATTGCGTTTTGCCATTTGCTTATCTTAGCTTCATCACTCTGATCTGCCTCTGCAGAATTTCATTTTATCATACCTTGATGCAGGGGATTTCTGGCTCTCCCGAATTTTGCCGCAGCAATTTCAAAGCGCATTTTTTATTGATTCGCCTGAAGTTTGGTGCTATACTCAAAGTGTGGAGCCCAAGTGGCGGGAGCGTGTTTTATGCACATGATTGCCTACCAAAGCCCTTACTTTGAATACTCCCGGTCTACCTGCAAGCCACCGGCGTGTCCAGGATGGCTTGTATGGAAGCGGTCGAGCGGGTGATCATCTAATTCTCTCTAAAACAAGGAGCCTTACACCTATGCCAATGACGACTGCTGGAGCGATCCTGCATGCCAACCAGGAAGGCCGGACGCAAGTGCTGCTGGTGCTGCGTAACACGCCGCCCTTCAAGGGGCATTGGTGCCTGCCGGGCGGGCACATCGACCGCTTCGAGACTGCCGCGGATGCCATCCGGCGCGAGGTGCGCGAAGAAACCGGCCTGGACTGCGAGCTGGCTTTCTTCGATTACTTCGATGAGATCATCCCCGAAATGGAGATCCACGCCGTGGTGCTGGTCTTCGAGGGAACGGCCTCGGGCGAGTTGAGCTACCCCGAAGAGGAGATCAGCGATGCCCGCTGGTTCCCGCTGGAAGAGGTCCGCCAGTTGCCCCTGGCTTTCCGGCACAATGCGATTCTCGATACTTATGTTCAGAGGCGAGGCTTCTAAAAACCTGTGTTTCCCGTGTCATCCGTGAGCGATTTCTTTTACTGGAGGTACCTATGACGCACATTATCGGTATTGACATCGGTTCGACGACTGCCAAGGTGGTAGCGCTGGACGGCGCCGGCGAGCTGTGCTTCTCCGCCTACCGCCGCCACAAGGCCGAGACCATCGCCACCCTGGGGGCGCTGCTGGGCGAGGCGCAGGCGGCCCTGGGCGAAAGACAGGGCGACCCGGGCGATGGGCGAGTGCGCCTGCTGGTGACCGGCTCGGCCGGCATGGGCATCTGCGAGCAGTTCGAGCTGCCTTTCATCCAG
This sequence comes from Chloroflexota bacterium, assembly GCA_040752025.1. Lineage (GTDB taxonomy): Bacteria > Chloroflexota > Anaerolineae > Anaerolineales > UBA4823 > JBFMFR01. Next base: position 75,487 of record JBFMFR010000028.1, read on the forward strand.
GAGGTGGTGGCCTCGGCGGAAGTGGTCAAGCGCCTGTACCCGCAGGTGCACACGCTGATCGACATCGGCGGCGAGGACGCCAAGATGATCTTCTTCGACGCCCAGGGCGCACCCGACATCCGCATGAACGGCTCGTGCGCCGGGGGCACCGGGGCGTTCATCGACGAGATGGCCATGCTGCTGAACGTGCCGGTGAGCGAGATCGAGAGCCTGGCGCGCCAGTCCACCGAAATCTACCCCCTGGCCTCGCGCTGCGGGGTGTTCGCCAAGACCGATTTGCAGAACCTGCTCAGCCGTGACGTGCCGCCGGCCGACATCGCCGCCTCGGTGCTGCGGGCGGTGGTCTACCAGATCCTGTCTACGCTGGCGCGCGGCTACCGGCCGACGGCGCTGCTCCTGTTCAGCGGCGGGCCGCTGACCTTCATCCCGGCCCTGCGCTCGGCCTTCTTGCAGGAGTTGGGGCTGGGCGAAGAGGCGGCTGTGGAAATCGAGCGGGCCGAGCTGCTCACGGCGCACGGCGCCGCCCTGGCTGCGATGAACCCGAACGGCCCGGCAGGTGAATTCGACCTGGAAGAGTTGATCCAGCGCCTGGCCTCGCCGCCCACCGGCCAGGCAGTTGACCAGCGCCGCCTGCAGCCGCTCTTCGACGATCCCATCCAACGCCAGCGCTGGGAAGCGGCGCGCATGCAGCAGCGCCTGCCGCGCGTCGAGCCAGATGCGCTTGCGAGCGCCGATTGTTTCCTGGGAGTCGACTCGGGCTCCACTACCAGCAAGGTGGTGCTGGTGGACGGGGAGGGGCGCGTGGCCTTCAGCTATTACGCCGGCAACAAGGGCAACCCGATCGGGGCCGTGCAGCAGGGTTTGCAGGCCCTGGCCGAGCGCCTGGCGGCCTGCCCGCTCCCGCCGCGCATCGCTTACAGCATCGTGACCGGCTACGGCGAAGACCTGATCCGCAGCGCCTTCGCCTTCGACCAGGGCATGGTCGAGACCCTGGCGCATTTCCGCGCCGCCCGGGCTTTCGACGAGCAGGTCTCCTTCATCCTGGACATCGGCGGGCAGGACATGAAAGCCATCTTCGTCGAGAATGGCTACATCCAGAACATCGAGATCAACGAAGCCTGTTCTTCAGGCTGTGGCTCTTTCATCGAATCTTTCGCCGCCTCGATGGGTTACCCGGTCAGCCAGTTTGCCGAGCTGGCCTGCGAGTCGCAGGCGCCCTGTGACTTGGGCTCGCGCTGCACGGTATTCATGAACTCGCGCGTCAAGCAGGCCCTGCGCGAGGCCGCCAGCGTGGGCGATATTTCTGCCGGGCTGGCTTACTCCGTGATCAAGAACGCCCTGCACAAGGTGCTGAAGATCACCGACCCGGCGGTGTTGGGCGAGCACATCGTGGTGCAGGGCGGCGCCTTCCGCAACCCGGCGGTGCACAAGGCGTTCGAGCATCTGGTGGGCCGCCCGGTGACCTGCCCGGACCTGGCCGAGCTGATGGGGGCGTATGGCGCCGCCCTCAGCGCCCGCGATGCGTATTACAGGCTGAGCGGGGGGCAGGCGCAGTGCGCTGAGATGGCGGGGGCTGGTTCACAAGTGCAACGCACTGAGGGAATGGGGGGTGGTGCGCAAGTGCATCGCACCTTGCAGGTGCAACGCACTGAGCAGGTGGCGAGCAGCTTCATCGGGCTGGAGAACCTGGCGCTGGCGAGTGAGTACCAGCGCAAGCAGATCCGCTGCCGGGGCTGCGAGAACAGATGCCAGGTCACCCGCCTGGCCTTCCCGCACGCCCAGGGCAACGTTTTTTACACCGGCAACCGCTGCGAGCGCATCTACACCAACCGCGGCCAGCGCCTGCCCAAGGGGCGCAACGCACCGGCCGAGAAGCTGCGCCTGCTCTTCGAACGCCCCATGCAGCCGCAGAGCGATCCCCCGGGCGGCTCTGCCCAGCCGCGCCTGACCATCGGCGTGCCGCGCGTGCTGAATATGTACGAGAACTTCCCCTTCTGGCACGCCTTGCTGTTGGGCTGCGGCTTCGCCGTGCAGCTTTCCGACCCGTCTGGCGAGCAGTTGTTCAAGAGCGGCGCGGCCAGCGTCATGTCGGAGAACATCTGCTTCCCGGCCAAGCTGGTGCACGGCCACATCCTGAACCTGGTGGAGAAGGGCGTCGACCGCATTTTCTACCCGATGGTGTATTACGAGCAGGACGAGTTCAGCGATGCGGCCAACTGCTTCAACTGCCCGATCGTCGCCGGTTACCCCGACGTGGTGCGCAGCGCCATCGACCCGCAGGGCGTGCATGGCATCCCCCTCGACCAGCCGACGGTCAGTTTTCAAGAGGCCAGGCTGCTCGAGAGGGCCTGTTGGGGCTATTTGAAAGGGCTGGGAGTCCGCCGCCGGGTCTTCAAGCGCGCCTTGCAAGGCGCTTACCAGGCCCAGCAGGCCTATAAAGACGCCGTGCGCGCCCAGGCCGGAGAGACCCTGGCGCAGGCTCGGGCGGACGGGCGGCAGGTGATCCTGATGCTCGGGCGGCCCTACCACCTCGACCCGCTGATCAACCACGGCCTGCCGGGCATCCTGGCCGATTTCGGCGTGGACGTGATCACCGAAGACTCGCTGCCCTTGCCTCCCGAGGCCACCCTGGAAAACCGCCACGTACTCACCCAGTGGGAGTACCTCAACCGTTATTATTACGCCGCCCGTTGGGCCGGCCAGCAGGATGACGTCGAGGTGGTGCAGCTCAATTCCTTCGCCTGCGGGCCGGACGCTTACACCATGGATGAGGTCAAGAGCATCCTGCGCTCGTACGGCAAATGCCACACGGTGGTGCGCATCGACGAGATCGAGAGCACCGGCTCGATCCGCCTGCGCCTGCGTTCCCTGATCGAAACGCTCAAGGCTCACCAGAACCCCGAGCGCGTTTTCACACCGCGCAAGTCGGTGCGGCTGTACCTGCCCGAGGACCGGCATAAGAAGGTGCTGGCCCCGTATTTTTCGCAGTTCTGCGCCCCCACGGTATCCGGGCCGCTGATCGACCTGGGCTACCCGGTCGAGACGCTGCCCCCGCCGGACCGCGAGTCGGTCGAGATCGGGTTGAAGTACACCCAGAACGAAATCTGCTACCCGGGCATCATCGTCATCGGCGACCTGATCAAGGCGCTGCAGTCCGGGCAGTACGACCCCGAGCAGGTGGCGGTGGGCGCCTGGCAGACGGGCGGGCAGTGCCGCGCCTCCAGCATCCTCTCGCTGCTCAAGCGCGCCCTGATCGCCGCCGGTTTCGAGCACGTGCCGGTGGTGGCGCTGACCACCAACCGTAATCTGCACGAGCAGCCCGGCTTCGATCTCAATTTGAAGGATTACATTTCCAGGGCCCTGATGGCCTGCATCTATTCGGATTCGATCTCGGCCATGTATTACGCCAGCGTGGTGCGCGAGGAAGTGCGCGGCCAGGCGCAGGCCCTGGCCGGCCAGCTCCTGGAGCCCCTGGCGCAGGGCAAGTTGATTCTGAAGCGCGACGCTGTCCTGGAGCGCCTGGAGGGCGCTGTGGAGGCCTTCAACGGCATTGCCACGCGCTCGCGTGAATATCCCCGGGTGGGCATCGTGGGTGAGATCTACGCCAAGTTCAACGATTTCGTCAACAACCGCGTAGCGCAGTGGCTGATCGATCAGGAGGTGGAAGTGGTGGTGCCGCCCCTGCTGGAGTTCTTCTCCGGCTGGTTCGTGGCCGCCAACGTGCGCGTGCGCGAAAACCTGGTGGGGCGCGACCTGAGCTGGCTGCTGGCCAACGTTCTGGACCATTACGTGAGCGGCGTGTTGGAGGATGTGGAAGCTGTGCGCAGTAAGTTCAAGCATTACCGGCCTGGCCACAACATCCACGATATCGCCCGGCGGGCGAGCCAGGCGCTCAAGCTGACCCACCAGTACGGCGAGGGCTGGCTGATCGCCGGGGAGATCGGCGAGCTGGTGCGGCAGGGCACCCAGAACGTGCTGTGCTTGCAGCCCTTCGGCTGCATCGCCAACCAGGTGATCGCCAAGGGCGTCGAGAAGCGCATCAAGGCCCTGTATCCCAACCTGAACCTGTTGTTCCTTGATTTGGACGCGGGCGTCAGCGAGGTGAACTACTTCAACCGCATGTATTTCTTCGTTGACCGGGCCAAGTCGTGAGAACTTTCCTGTCCCTGGAAAATAAACACCAGGAGCCGCTCCCGCCGGACTTGCAGGGGGACGATGTGCGCTACGCCCCGGCCCTGGTACGGCATTTCTTGCAGGAGTACACCCGGCCCGGCGAGCGGGTGATCGACCCCTTCGCCGGGCTGGGCACCACCCTGGTGGTCGCCGAGGGGATGGGCCGGCTGCCTTACGGCATCGAGATCGACGAACGCAAGGCGGCATACTGCCGCTCCAGGCTGGCGCATCCCGAGAACCTGGTCCACGGGGATGCGCGCCGTCTGCTGTCCTACGACCTGCCCATCTGTGACTTCTCGATGACCTCGCCGCCTTTCTCCACCCTGGAGGAGGCCAGCGACCCGCTCAGCGACTACCGGGTCGACGGGCGCGGCTATAAGGCCTACCTGCGCGAGCTGCGCCAGATCTACGCCCAACTGGCGCAGCGCATGCGCCCGGCCGGGACGGTGGTCATCGAAGCCGCCAACCTCAAGCAGCACGGCCGGCTGACCACCCTGGCCTGGGACATCGCCGGCGAGGTGGGCCAGGTGCTGCATTTCGACGGCGAGGTGGTCATCGGCTGGGACCACTACGGCTACGGCTACCAGCATTCCTACTGCCTGGTGTTCTCGGTGATTTGACTCTTACCTTCGCCAAGAGAAACCGGGTTTTTGATTTGCAAGCATAGTCTGAAGAAATTCCGCCAGGCTGGCATAGCCCTCCTTACCTGAGTGGCGAAAAACCCGGTTTCTAGCCATGCCGTATTTGAACGGGTTCTTCTTGAATATGCGTTAAAGGTGATCAGGTAATTAGGATGGCTGGAGGGGCGCAGATTCTCGCTGACGCTCGCGGATGTTTTTGGAGGCCGCGGCATCCCAGTCACCCGGAGATTTGAGAATCTCCGGGTGACTGGGATGTGGGGTATCGATCGGTGCAATGCATCGAGGAGGAGAATGTGACAAAAGTCACAGGGCGCAACTGACAATCGTTAGTTGATTTGCGCCCCCCATTTGTACTATCCTGATAACATCGGCACACAGCCAGCCTGATGGGGGCTATCCACGAATCCACACCATGTCCGATCACCCATCCGGAATATCGCACCAGCCAGCCGATCTAGACGAGCGCGGTTCGAAAGAACGTTGCTCGCTATCACCTGCCTGGAGGGGAATTATGTTCACCTTGTCTGCACCTGCACACACCACCGGCGCGGCCCTGCGCAAGCTAGGGCTGGCGCTGCTGCACGTGGCCACGATCGTGGCGCTGCTGTTGGCCGGCATCAGCCCGCACCCTGGGCTGGCTGCCGGGGCGATCACGAGCGCGCCGCCCGCGGATGCCGCCGCCAGCGGCCCACAGCCGGTGGTATACCCGGCCTTGCGCGGCGCGCAGGCGCTGCCGCCGGCCGCACAGCCCCAGGCGTACAGCCTGGCAGAGCTGCCCCAGCCGGGGGCGCTCAGCGCCGCAGAAAAGCAGGAACTGCTGGACGAGTTCGCCGCCCGCCTGCCGCAGGCGAAAACCGCCGCAGCAGCAGGCGAGCCAACGCTCAACCTGGCGGTGCTGGAGGAAGCCCAGCCGGGCGAAGGCCTGTACGCCGTCTGGCAGGTGGCGGGCATAGAGGATACCAAGGGCGTGTACCTGGAGATCGAGCTGCCAACGGGCTTCGAGTGGAACGGGAGCGAGGCAACCCTCGACGCCAAGAGCGGTGCGTGGAAACTGCCGGTCAGCGCCGGCAGCGGCCTGCTGGACTGGCAGATCAGCGAGGAGGCCCAGGGGCCGTTCACGATCAACGCCAGGCTGGTGCGCAACCACAAGGCGTTAGCCAGCGCCAGCCTGAACGTGCCCGAAAAGGGCCTGAACCTGCTGCCTTCCCAGGGCGGGACGGCGCAGGGGCTGGACGGGCAGGTGCGGGTGCACTTCCCCGACCTGGGCCAGGGTAGCCTGGCAGTGCGGGTGCGGCGGCTTACGGCCAAGAGCATGCCGCTCACGCTCACGAATAGCCTGAGCGGCAGCCCGTTCGAGATCACCGCGCAGGATGCCAGCGGGCAGGAGCTGCGTCACTTCGACCGGCCGCTGACCCTGGAGGTGCATTACGCCGGGCTGTGGCGCGGTGGCGACGAAGCCTCCCTGCGACTGTACTATTACGACGAAGCCTCCGGCGAGTGGCAGGCCATGCCCACGCGCCTGGACACCGAAAACGACGTGCTCTACGCCAGCAGCGACCACCTGACGATCTTCGACCTCGACACCCAGGATTGGGGAGAAGCGCGCACACCGACCCTGGAAGCTTTCCAGGTGTCCAACTTCACCGGGGCGGCGAGCTACTCGCTGTCGCTGTGGACCCCGCCCGGCCCGGGCGGGCTCTCGCCCGGCCTGAGCCTGTCGTACAACAGCCAGGTGGTGGAAAGCTCGCCGCCGGTCAAGGCGCAGGCCTCCTGGGTGGGGATGGGCTGGTCGCTGGACACCGGCTACATCGAGCGCACCGACCTCGGCGCAGCCAACCCCTCTGACAGCTTCTCGATCGTCTACAACGGGGTGAGCGGGGTGATGGCAGAGGACGAAAACGGCTACTACCACACCCCCGAAGAGAATTTCTGGCGCATCCAGTTCGACGAGGACAACAACACCTGGACCGCCTGGGACCGCCAGGGCACGCAGTATTTCTTCGGCGATACGGCCCAGACGCGCTCCACCTACCCGGCCCGGCTGGACGGCCCGTGCCCGGAGGACGACGGCGGCGGGATCGAGCCGGGGGGCTCGATCCCATCCTACATCTACGAGACCTGGCGCTGGTCGCTGCACCGGGTGCGCAACATCTACGGCCAGGAGCTGCAATACAGCTACGTCTCCGACTACCAGGAAAAGACCCACGCCTGCCTCGAGCAGGTGATCGGGCAGACGATCACCTTCCCACGCCCGATCGCCGTCTACCCGCACGAGATCATCTACCCCAACCAGCAGTACACGGTCACCTTCGAGCTGGAAGCGCGCGGCGACTACAAGGCGTCCTGGGAGGACGAGCACGGGCTGCACTTCTACAAGCGCCGCCGCCTGAAGGCGATCCACATCGCCAACCAGGGGCAGGACGTGCGCCGCTACGATTTCAACTACGCCGACCAGGCGCTGATCTACCCGTACCAGGCGTGGCAGGACGGGACGCCGACCCTGGCGCTGGTGAGCGTGGAAGAAGTCGCCCCGGACGGCAGCCGCCTGCCGCTGGGCAGCTTCAGCTACGCCGACGGGCTGCACCTGACCGAGGGGGAGAACGGCTACGGCGGGCGGGTCGCCTTCGACTACGAGAGCGATCCCTGGCACGAGGTCACCAGCGCCAAGGACCGCACCTACCCGGTGACGCTCAACGAGCCGGGCCTGCCGCCGCAGACGGCCAAGCTGTGCATCTTCGACGGCATCGCCTACGTGCCGCGCGTGCTGCCCTTCAACGGCGGGACGGTCTCGTGCAACTCGCGAGGGCAGTTGATCCTGAGAGGCGCCGGGCTGGTGAGCGTGCCGGCGAAATTCTTCCAGCCGGGGTCGGCCTACCAGATGTACGCCGAAGTGGCCAGCTCGCAGCCGGCCTACCCGGTGGGAGTGCAGCTGGGGCTGTACAACGGGGCGCAGGTGCTGGTGGCAGCCACAGCCAGCGGTGTGACCTCCCAGCGCCAACTGGAAGGCTACACGCTGCTGCCGATGGCCTCCGGCGGGGCGGCGCTGTACCTGCACTGCAGCCGCAACTGCATCGTGGGCAAGGCGCAGACCCACTGGCTGACGACGCGCTACCGCGTGGTGCAGAAGCGGGTCTACGACGGGATCAACGCCGAGCCGTCGGCTTTCCAATACCGCTACGACGAAGCCGCCACCAACGAAGACCTGGAGCTGGAGCCGGGCGAATCGACCCACTCGGAGTGCAACGAGTTCCTGGGGCACGCCCTGGTGCAGGAGATCGGGCCGGACGGGCGCCTGGTCTGGAACTACTACCACCAGGACGACGCCCGGCGCGGGCGGCCATCGGTCAGCCTGGTGAGCCGGGCGGGCTTCCTGGACGATTTCAGCGCCGGGTTGGACGCCAATGCCTGGGCGGGGGCCGGCGGGGGCGTACCCACGGTGGAGCGCCGCCAGGGGGACGCGGCCCTGAAGCTGTATTCGAGCAACGCCGCCTGGAAAGCGGTGCAGCGCACCACGGCGGCGCTGGCAGACGACCAGGCCATGCTGGTGCAGTTCCAGGTGAGCAAGCCGGACGGGCGGCGCTTCACGGAGGGCATCCCGCAGGGCAAGGTGTACCTGGAGAGCGCCGACGCCACGCGCCGGTTGGGAGTGTGGGTGCGGCAGGACCGCTCGATGGTAGCAATCTACAAGGACGGGGGCGGGGAAGTGGTGGTCAGCCCGGCGCTGTACCCGGCGGGAGGCTTCGAGCTAGATAGCTGGTACACGCTGCTGATCGTGCCCGACCCGCAGGGCGTGCTGCTGCGGGTGTGGCCGCAGGGCGAGCCCGGCAGCGCCGTGGAATACCGGCGCAGCCTGCCCTCCGGGCTGAGCTGGCGCATGCGGGCGGAGGCTTATTACGGCATCACCTGGCTGGACAGCTACAGCGAAGGGGAGCTGTACAGCCTGAGCCAGACGCAGTACGAGGTGCGCCAGGTGCCCTTCGGCGAGCACGGCATCCTGCCCGGGATGTGCCAGCGGGTGTATTGGGTGGGGACCAGCCAGGAGAGCAGCCTGAACTTCGAAGGCGACGGCGAGTACACGGCGGTGCGCAGCAGTTTCGCCTACGATTCGTCCGGCAACCAGACGCGGGCGCTGCAGGCCTGGTGGGACGCCGGGCAGAGCGCCTGGCGCGACTACCGCCTGACGGCGACCGGCTACTACACCAACACCAACGGGGTCTACCTGCTGAGCCTGCCGGGGATCAGCAACCAGTACGCCTGCCCGGCGGGCAGCCTGAACGGGGCCTGCCTGGGGAGCTACCCGGGCTTCCCGCACAACGAGGCCCTGCTCAGCTCGAGCTGGAGCCTGTACGACGGGCACAGCCAGTACAGCCAGCCGCCCACGCAGGGCGTGCCGACGGCGCAGCGCACGCTGCTGGGCTTCGCCGGGGCCAACTACACCCTGCCCGAGTACCAGGACCAGACCTTCGGCTACGACGCCTGGGGCAACCAGACCCGCGTGACGCAGTACAACAGCCCGGGCAGCTACAGCCAACTGGCCAATGCCGAGGCGCGCACCAGCACGACGGACTACGACCCGCTGTACCACACCTACGCCCTGACGCAGACCAACCCGCTGGGGCACACAGTCAGCTACACCTACGACTACAACCTGGGGCTGCCGCTCAGCCTGACCGGGCCGAACGGGGCGGCGACGACGGTGACGGCCAGCTACGACCTCTTCGGGCGGCCGTGGCAGGTGGTGCGCCCGGACGACGACGGCGATCACCCAACGATGGAGTTCAGCTACCACGATGCGGACAGCCCGTACTGGGTCGAGCTGCGCCAGCGCATCACGGGCAGCCAGTACGCCGTCTACCGGCGCTTCTACAACGGGCTGGGGCAGGTGGTGCAGAGCCAGACGGGCGGGGCCGTGCTGGCAGGGGGCGTGAGCGACGTGGTAACTGACACGGCCTACGACGCCTACGGGCGGGTGGTGCAGCAGACCGTGCCCTACGCCGTGACCCCGTGGGACCCGGGAAGCCAGCCCACGCCTTTCGTGGCGCAGGACTTCACGCAGCAGGCGCTGACCGAGACGGGCTACGACCTGCTGGGGCGCACCACGGTGGTGACGGGCACGAACGGGGTGGCGAGCTACGCCCTGTACTACGACCTGGAAAACTGGCAGGTGAACGGGCGCGGCAACGCCACGCGCACACGCCTGGACGTGTGGGGGCGCACCGTGCAGGTGATCCCGCTCAACGGGACGGACGTAAACAGCCCGCTCAACCCACAGATCACTTACAGCTACGACGCCCTGGACCGGCTGGTGCAGGTGGACAACAGCGGGTTGTACACCACGACCCTGGAATACGATTACGCCGGGCGCAAGACTGGCATGAACGACCCTGACATGGGCTTCTGGCAGTACGCCTACGACACGCTGGGCAACCTGGCGGTGCAGACCGACGCCCGCGGGCAGCGGGTATGCCTGTATTACGATGAACTCAACCGCCTGCGGGGCAAACACTACCGTACAGACGATCTCTGCCCCGGTGAACCGGTTTACGATGTAGAATACCGGTACGATGAGAATACCAATCCCTATGGCATTGGGCAGCGCACCTGGATGAGCGACGCGGCTGGCACGGCGAGCTGGAGCTACGACGCCCGCGGGCAGTTGATCGCCGAAGTGCGCGCCGTCACTGTTACCAATGGCAACTTGCGTACCGAATGGAGCTACAACTCGGCCGGGCTGCTGGCTACGATGACCTACCCGGGTGGAACCAATGGCCAGTCCGGCGAGCAGGTGAGCTACAGCTACCTGCCGCAAATGACGCTCGACCGGGTGCAGGGCAATTTCCCTTACACCTACGTGGACAGCACCGGCTACGACGAAGCCGGGCGGATGGTGGCGCGCACACTGGGGGAGGATGCGGTGCGCAGCCAGTACGTCTACTACCCGTGGGATACCCCGGAGCAGGGCGGGCGCTTGCAGCAGATGCTCAGCGGCACATCGTCTGTCCCAGATTCCTTGCAGGACCTGCGTTACGACTACGATCGCAACGGTAACATCCTGCACATCTACGACTACAAAACCGGCGGCCCGCAAACGCAAACCTTCTCCTACGATCCTCTGGACCGCCTGACGGGAGCCAAGGCGGAGAATGGGACGGGCGGGGCCGGCAACTACGACCAGTCTGCGGCCAGTGGGCTGGGGTACAGCTACGATCCTGCCAACGGCAACCTGGCGAGCAAGGCAGGAACGCTGTATACTTATGGCGATATGAACCACAGGCACGCGGTCACGGCCCTGTCGAACGGGAATTCGTATGGTTATGATTCCAACGGCAACATGACGCAGCGCGTGGTGGGCGGGCAGAACTACACGCTGAGTTACAGATGTTTAGAACCGTCAAGGGTATTGAGAGAAAGTTGTTGAGGGCAGCCAGGGAGAGAAGTGGATCGCCGGCGTAGTCGTAGTAGAGGGTGTGGAAAAGTGGGTAAGAGCGAAGCGGTATCC
>JBFMFR010000029.1:0-85142 GCA_040752025.1 Chloroflexota bacterium
GCTTATGCTGCCTTGGCTTCGGTCATCGATACTGCCGCTTTGAAAGGCAGCAACGCCTTTGACGCCCTTCAATCCCTGATCGGCAAGCCTGCTCTACCACTCCCTGATACCCTGTGAGTAGATACGATAGATTTAGAAAAGGGTGCGCGGCATGAGCCAATTCGACCAGGTTTTCGAAACCGATCTGCCAGAAATCGAAAAGCTTTCCCAGGGCTTTTACTGGGTGACTGCGATGTACATTGAGTCTTACCAGAACCAGGCGGAGATTTGCCGGGCGATGCAGGACCGGGACGCACTGGTCAAGGAACAGATCAAGCTGGAGATGATGAAGACGGTGCGCGAGATTTTCGATACGTGCTATTTCCGCGCCACGGGGAGGCAATTCAAAAATGAGTAGCCATGCTGCCAATACCGATCTCGAATTCCGCGCCCAGTTTTTCACCGCTTTAGGGCACCCGGCGCGGCTGTTGATCCTCAACCTGGTACAAATGAAACCCCGGCACGGCGAGGAACTGGCTGCCATCCTGGCCCTCAAGCCCGCGACGATTTCGCACCACCTGGCAAAGCTAACTGAGGTGGGCTTGCTGCACGCTCGCAAAGACCAGTATTACCATACCTATTCCCTGGTGAAAGATGGCCTGGATAAGAGCCTTGAGGAATGGATCCGCATGCCGCAGCCCGGTTTATCGGTGCAGGTTGAAGAAGATGCCTATCGCAAGAAAGTTTTAGCGACTTTTTTCAAACGTGGCCGCCTGGTGCAGATCCCGGCGCAGCTCAAGAAGCGCCAGATCATCCTGGAGCGCCTGGTGGAGGCCTTCGAGCCGGATCACGATTACAGCGAGCACCAGGTCAACCAGATTCTGCTCGAGTTCCACGAGGATGTGGCTTCCCTGAGACGCTACCTGGTCTCAGAGGGCCTGATGAAGCGCGAAAAGGGCATCTACCAGCGGGCGCTGCCCGCCGCATAAACGCTTGTGGGAGTGATCGAAATGTACGAGCTTGACCCGCATGATTTCTCCAGTGTCCGCGCGCTGTTCCAGCCGCTCTCGGCCTTTCAGCCATTCTGCGCCAGCGCCCTGGCGGGCGTGCACGCCGGGCGGGTGCTCGTGGATGACCCGCGCCAGCCGCGCAGCGGGCTGTTGGTTACACGCCAGACCTGGTGCTACCTGGCCGGCGCTCCCGGCAACCTGCCCTTCGAGCGCGCCCTCAACCAGGCGATCTTCGAGCGGCGGGCCATCGCTGAGAACACCGGCTCGCTGATCTTCACCTGCCACCCCCCAGAATGGGCTGATCACCTGTGGAAGATCTTCGCGCCGCGCCAGCCCATTGCTATGCCGCGCCACCACTATTCCTGCCGGGCGGCGGACTGCGACATGCAGGCCATCACCCAGCGGGCAAAGCTGCCAACGGGCTTCGAACTGCAGCGCCTGGAACCAGCCCTGCTCGACCAGGGCGATCTGCAACTGCCGGCGCCCGTGCGGGAGACTCTGGAAACCTGGGCGGAGAGGGCGCACGCGCAGTTCCGGGACTTTGGCTTCGCAGCCGTACGCGAGGGTGAAATCGTCGCCTGGGCCACGGTCGACAGTGTGACGGCGGGCATGGGCGATATCGGCTTCGAGACCCAGGGCGCTTACCGCGGGCGCGGCCTGGCAACCGGCCTGGCGGCGACTGCTATCTGCCACGGCCTGTCGAGCGGCCTGGACGAGATCCACTGGACCTGCGCCGAGTCGAACCTGGGCTCGATGCGCATCGCCGAAAAAGTGGGCATGCAGCGCCGCGGCGATTACACCGCCTACCTGCTGATCTTCGACGAAGTGCAGGGCTTAGCCCAGCAGGCTTACCTGGATTTGCAAGCCGGGCGTTACCAGGCTGCCCTGGCGATCTACCCGCGCATCTTCGCTTTGCGCCAGGACCTGCCCGCCTGGATGCACCTGGATATGGGGCGCGCCTGGGCCGGGCTGGGAGAGGCGGACAAGGCCCTGGCTGCGCTCAACCGGGCGGTCGAGGCGGGCTGGGAGGATGTGGATGAGATGCGGCAATCTGGCGAATTTCAGGCTTTGCAAAACCTGCCCGGCTGGGAGCAAGTGCTGGCGCGCTGCGCCGCCAGGCGGGCAGGCGCCTTTCTCTAGACTGAGGCCTGCCGCCCACTGCCAGTGTTCCCCATTCATTTCGCGATTATAATTGCAGGGAAATCGCTATGATCGATTCCCTGCTGCGTTTCAACCGCTTCTTCGAACGCCAGTCGCTCTACCCGATCTTGCTTTCCAGCGTGCTGGCGCTCAGCATGTACGTGGTGCGCGTCGTCTATTACGAAAGCGCATGGGTCATTTACGCCAACCTGGTGTGGAACCTGGTGCTGGCCTGGGTGCCTTACCTCTTCAGCCTGCTGGCGGCCGCTTTGCACACCCTGTTCCCCCGCCGGGGGTGGCTGCTGGTCTTCCCCGGTCTCATCTGGCTGGCTTTCTTCCCCAATGCCCCCTATATCCTGACGGATTTCTTGCACCTGACCGTACGCGCGGACGTGCCCATCTGGTACGATAACCTGCTGTTGGTCTCCTTCTCCTGGACGGGCATCTTCCTGGCGATGGCCTCTCTGCGCACCATGCAGAGCCTGGTGAAGGCCCACCTGGGCGGCCTGGTAAGCTGGTTCTTCGTCGCCATCACCCTGGGGCTGACCGGCCTGGGCATCTACCTGGGGCGCTTCGAACGCTGGAATAGCTGGGATTTGGTTTTCCATCACGAAAAGATCCTGGCCGATATTGCCAGGCGTTTCGCCGACCCGCTCGACAACCTGCACTTCTTCGGCTTCACCCTGTTCTTCATTGCTTTCCTGGCCGTTTGCTACCTGATGTTCATTTCCGTGGGCCGTACGGAAGAGCCGGCCGCGCCCCGCACCCATCCGATCCGCAGAAAGGTGTGACTATGAATGCTTCGCCCGGAACTTCTCGCTCCGCACTTTCCGTTCTGCGCCCCTTGAGCCTGGGGCAGTTGCTCGACCGGGCCATCCGCCTGTACCGGCGCAACTTCCTGAAATTCTTGGGCATCATCGCCATCGTGCAGATCCCGGTGACTCTGCTGCAAATCGTCTCGACCACGCTGACAACTTCGAACATCCTGGAGATGGCGCGCGTGCCTGCCACCCAGGCAACCAGGGACAGCGCCTATCTCAACCTGTGCGGGGGCCTGCTGGGGGTTTTTCTCATTTCCATCGCCGGGTTTATCCTGATCCAGGTAGTGGGCGCGGCGGCCCTGACCCGCGCCGTAGCCGACAGCCTGTTAGGCAAAGCCAGTAGCATCCTGGGGTCTTTCCGCAAAATCGGCGCCTCCTGGCTGCAACTGCTGGGGGCGTACCTGCTGGTGATGCTCATCGGCGCCGGTCTGGTGATCTGGACGGTGGTGCCCTGCGCCGGGTGGCTGACCGGCCCGAGTATGTTCGTCGTGCTGAGTGGGATGATCCTGCCGCTGGTGGTGCCTGTGGTCGTGCTGGAGGGTAAAAGCACATCGCAGGCCCTGCGCCGCGCCTGGGACCTGGCCCGGCGGCGCTTCTGGTGGGTGTTGGGTTTCGTTTTCATCCTGTACCTGTTCAGCATGCTGGTCGTCTCCGGCCCGGCGGCGCTGCTGAACGTGCTCGTCAGCAGCGGCAGCCGCATCGGCGAAGCGGCGGCCTTCAACGTGATGGGCACGGTGCTGCAATCCCTGGTGACCATGTTGTTCAGCCTGCTGTATTTACCCTTGCAACTGACCGCTTTCACTCTGGTGTACCTGGATTTGCGCGTGCGCACCGAAGGCCTGGACCTGGCCCTGCAAGCCAGCGAGTTCGACTCAGAGAGCGCCCAGCCAAGCGAGATCGACCTGCCCGGTCTGCTGGCCCAGGCCCCGCCTGCCGAAACCGGCCAGTTGGTGACTTCCACTGAGTTCGGCTATTTCATCCTGCTCTCGATCCTGGCGATCGTAGTGTATGCTATATTCATAGGCCTCTTCATGGGGCTGGTTTCGTTGGGCAGTCTGCTTTAGGATGAGGGCAGCCGTGCGCCGTTTCAGCCAGGTGGTTCAGCGAGCCGCACCCTGGGCCTGGTTTTTATTGTTCCTGGCCAGCCGGTTCTGGAGCATCCAGGAAGCCTGGGCTGCCGGGCCCGCGCCTTGGGATCCCTCTGGTGGTTGTATCTCGCTGGATGAATACTGGAACATGGCCCTGGCCACCCAGGACCTGCTGGGTGGATTGGTGGAGTCTGCCCCCGATGCCTCCAGCCAGGCGCTGCAAAACATGGCCGATCGCTGGCAGGCCGTCCGGGCTGTCCAACTGCCCGGCGGTGAACAACTGCCGGTGGAGACGAGCTTCGTGGCTGCCCAACTGCGCGCCGAATCACCGGATATCGAGCGCCTGAGCGCCCTGGTCGATGCACTGCTGGCGGCCCGCCAGGCCTGGCCGCGGGGAGAATTCACCTCCCAGGACCTGGCCGTCTTGCAAGAAATCCTGTCCCGCCCCGAGTTCCAGTGGCAGGAGCAGCAGCCTTCTTTCTTGCAGGTGTGGTGGGAGAAGTTGATGCGCTTTGTGCAGCGCCTGCTCGACCGTCTTTTCGGCGGGTTGGAAGGTTTGCCCATGCTCCCCTTGCCGCGAATAATGCTGATCGGCCTTGGCCTGCTGGCTGTGCTGCTGGTGTCGCTCTATGCCTGGCGCGGCATGCGCGCCAGCCTGGCCAGCGAGGCGGTCCTGGATACGGATGGAGATGGCGAGGAAGAGAATCTGACCGCCGACCTGGCCCTGCGCAAGGCCCAGGAGATGTCGGCTGGTGGAGATTACCGCCTGGCCGTACGTTATCTCTACCTGTCGGCGCTGCTGCTCCTGGAAGAGCGCGGCTTACTGCGCTACGACCGCTCGCGCACCAACCGCGAATATTTGCGCAGCCTGGCGCACCTGCCTGAACTGGCTGCTAACCTGCGCGAGGTGGTGGAGGTCTTCGACCGCGTCTGGTACGGCTACCAGCCCCTGGACCAGGCCGCCTTCGAGCGCTATGCCGATTACATCGCCAGGCTGAGGAACAACGCATGACGCCGCGCCGCACGCTGCTCCTGTCGCGCGACACCTGGCTGGCCCTAGGGCTGATCCTGCTGTTGAGCCTGGTCACGGCGGCCGCCGCCGTCCAGCAAATCCAGCAGCAGAAGCCTCCGCCCTTGGCCAGCTTTTCTAACACGCCGGATGGTGGGCGCGCCCTACGCCTGTGGCTGGAGACCCTGGGCTACACCACGCTCGCCGAGACCGGCGATACTTTCGATCTTTCCGAGGAGGTCGCCCTGGCCTGGCTGCTGGAGCCCAGCACGACTGTCACCGCGGCCGAATGGGAGTCGCTCGACCAGTGGATCGAATCGGGCGGCACGCTCATCCTGGCGGGAGTGAACTGGGAAGCTCGCCCGGCCTTCGAGCATTTCAACTTCAGCCTGGTGTACGAACTGGACCCGCGCGGGCAACTGCTGCCCCAAACGCCCTTGCTGGCTTCGCCGGTCATCCCTGGTGCGGTGAACGTGCAATCGCCGACATTCCTGCAATCGGAGCGCAGCGATTTCGTCGTGCACCTGGCCAGCGCTTCTGGACCGGTGCTGGTCTCTTTCGCCCAGGGCGAAGGCCGGGTGATCCTGGGGGCTTTGAATTACCCCTTCTCGAACGCCGGCCTGAAAGAGCCGGGGAACCCGGAACTGGCCCTCAATCTGGCCGCCGCGGCGGCTCGCCCCGGGCAGGTGCTCTTCGATGAGTGGCACCACGGCGTGCGCCCCACCCAACGCCAGATCATCGGCCCGGGCGACTGGCTGCGCTACACGCCTGCCGGGCGCTCGATCCTGTTCCTAGCCCTGGTGATTTTCCTGGCTTTGCTCCTGCAAGGCCAGGCCTTTGGGCGGCCAGTACCCTTGCTGCAAGAGACCGCCCGCCGCCCGCCGCTCGAGTATATTACCGCCCTGGCCAACCTGAGCCGCCGCGCCGGGCACCGCCAGGCCGTGCTGCGCCAGTTCTACCAGCAGCTCAAGCGCAGCCTGGGCCGCCGCTACCGCATCTCGCCCGGCCTGCCGGACGAAACCTACGTGGCCGAGCTCAGCCTGGTGCGCCCCGGCCTGGACGCGGCGGCCTTGCTCAGCCTGCTGGAGCGCCTGCGCCGCGGCCAGGCCAGCGAAAAGGAAATGGTGCAACTGGCGCGCGAAGCCTCTGCATGGATCAAAGAAACCTGACTTTGGAAGGAATGGTGTAGAAATCAACAATGAATACCAGCGAATTCAACGCTACTGAAATACGTGATCTGTACCTGGGCCTGCGCAAGGAGGCCGACAAGGTGCTGGTCAGCCTGGAAGAGCCTTTCGAACTGCTGGTCGTGGCCCTGTTCACCGGCGGGCACGTGCTGCTGGAAGGCGTGCCCGGCACTGCCAAAACCCTGATGGCCAAGACCCTGGCGCACCTGGTGCAGGCCCAATTCACGCGCATCCAGTTCACCCCAGACCTGATGCCCTCCGACATCCTGGGCACCAGCGTCTTCGATCTGGCCACCAGCAGCTTTCACCTGAAGAAGGGCCCGATCTTCACCCAGATCCTGCTGGCTGACGAGATCAACCGCGCCCCGGCCAAGACCCAATCGGCGCTGTTAGAGGCCATGGAGGAGCGCCAGGTCAACCTAGAAGGCCAGCGCCACGCCCTGGAGTCGCCCTTCCTGGTGATCGCCACGCAAAACCCGATCGAATACGAAGGCACCTACCCGCTGCCCGAAGCGCAGTTGGATCGCTTCCTTTTCAAGGTGCTGGTACCCTATTCGTCCATGCAGACCGAGATCGAGGTGCTGCGGCGCTACCACCAGGGCTTCGACCCGCACAACCTGGTTGCCACCGGTTTGCAGGCCCTGCTGCCGGCTGCGGCGGTCGACCGGGTGCGCCAGAAGATCAGCGCTGTGCTGGTCGAAGACGGCATCCTGGATTACATCGCCCGCATCACGGCTGCCAGCCGCCAGTCGCCCGACATCGTCCTGGGGGCCAGCACGCGCGCCTCCGCCCACGTTTTGCTGGCCTGCAAGACTTACGCTGCCCAGCAGGGACGCGCTTACGTCACGCCCGACGATGTCAAGTTCATCGTCCCGCCGGTCTTCCGCCATCGCCTGCTGCTCAAGCCCGAGGCCGAGATCGAAGGCCTGGACGCCGACGCGGTCATCGGGCGCTTGCTGGCCCAGGTAGAAGTGCCGCGCTAGAGGGCCTGGCTGGATGATTCCTACCCTGCGCGCCACGCTGCTGCTGGCTTTCGCCGCCCCCCTGATCGCCCTGGGCACCTGGCTTCCCGCTATGCAGTGGGTTGCCGGGCTGTACATTCTGCTCGCCTTGGGGCTGCTGGCTCTGGACTGGCGCATGGCTGGCCCCGTGCGGCGCTTCGACCTCACCCGCACGCACGACACCAAGCTCAGCCTGGGGGCCGAGAACCCTATCTCGATCCAGGTGCGCAACCTGAGCCTGCGCCCGGTCACATTTTGGGTGCGCGACGAGCCCCCGCAGGCCTTCCGGGTGCGCTGCGGGGCGGCCGGACCTGACGACTCTGGAGAAAGCCAGAACATCTCGCCAACCTTGGAAGGTTTTGCCGGGCCGCGCCAGGCCTGGCAGGGCAGTTACTACCTGTGCCCGCTGCGGCGCGGCGACTACCGCTTCGGCGATTTGAACCTGCGCTGGCGCGGCCCGCTGGGCCTGATCCTGCGCCAGGCGCGCTTGCCGGCGTCTGTCCCGGTCAAAGTCTACCCCAACTTGCTGGACGTGCGCCGTTACGATTTGCTGCTGCACCGCAACCGCTTGCAAGAGATGGGCCTGCGCCACACGCGCCTTTTCGGCGAAGGCACCGAGTTCGAGCGCCTGCGCGATTACCTGCCCGATGATGAGTTCCGGCGCATCGACTGGAAAGCCACTGCCCGCCGCCATCGCCCGATCACGATCGAATACCAGACCGAGCGCAGCCAGAACGTGATCGCCATCGTGGACACCGGGCGCATGATGCAAAGCCCGGTGGCGCAGATTGCCAAGCTGGATTACGTGATCAATGCGGTATTGCTACTGGCCTACGTGGTGACCGGCAAGGGCGATAAGATCGGTCTGATGACTTTCGCTGACGAAATCGCCCACTACCTCAGCCCGCAGCAGGGCCGCAGCCAGTTCTACCGCATGTTGGAGTTGCTGTACGCCGTCGAAGCGCAGCCGGTGGAACCCGATTACCGCAAGGCGCTCAATTACCTGGCGCTCAAGCAGCGCAAGCGCGCCTTGGTGGTGATCTTCACCGACTTGAGCAGCGGCCTGAGCGTCAAGACTCTGGTGAGCCAGGTGGCTTTCCTGGCGCGACGCAGCCTGCCGTTGGTGGTCATGATCAGCGACCCCGATGTGCACGCCGCCTCGCGCCAGCTCCCCCAGGACTCGTTGGGGGCTTACCAGCGCATGGTCGCCACGCAACTGCTAGAAGACCGCCGCCTGGCCCTGGAGGAACTGCATCGCCAGGGAGTATTGACCCTGGATGTGCCTGCCAACCAGCTTTCCATGGCGGTCATCAACCGTTACCTGGAACTCAAGGGGAAAACGCTGCTCTAAGGCTCCATCTAAGGGGAGGTTTCTTCGCTCGACTTTCTGCCCGCCAGCAGCAGGTAGGCGTATAACAAGATACCGCTGCCGACGCCCACCGACCATTTAACCACCCAGGGCAGGTTCTCGTTGGGCGAGATGAAGCCCTCGATCAACCCGGCGATGATCAGCAAGGGCACGCAGCCCACTACCAGGACCACGGCTTTATGCGCTGCCAGGGTCAGCGCGTCGCGCCGGCGCAAGACGCCTGGGTGCAGGACCGCCCAGCCGAGCATCAATCCCGTGCCCCCGGCGATGAAAATGACGCTCAATTCGATCACCCCGTGACCGATCACAAAAGTCGCCAGGTCGAAGACGACCCCATAATGCGCGGTCAATCCCAGGATGCCGCCCAGCAGCAGGCCGTTGAAGGCCATCAGCCACACGGTGAGCACGCCCGCCAGGACGCCCGAGCTAAAAGCCAGGAAGGCCACGCGGATGTTGTTCTGCATGATGAAGGTCGAGGTGTACGGCCGCTGCTCCACCGGGATATCCGTCCACAGCTCCTGCCGCTCAATCGTTGGGATCAAACGACGGACTTGCTCCGGCAGCAGCCAGCGCGCCGCCTCGGGCTGCCAGGCCGTGCTCAGACCGGCTGCCAGGGCCGGGATCAGGAACACCAGAAACGCGATGAGCGTGAAAGGCGCCGCCTGCCGGAAGGCCTGCGGGAAGCCGCGGGCTACGAAGCGCCAGATGCGCCGGTAGGCCATCGGCTCGCTGCGGTAGATCACCGCATGGGCGCGCGCCACCAGTTGGTTGAGATAGATGGTCACATGCTGCTCCGGAAAGTCGCGCTGCGCCAGGGCCAGGTCCGAGGTCGCCAGGCGGTATAATTGCCCGAGCAAGTGCACTTCTTCAGGAGACAGGCGACCGTCGCCCTGCTGGCAGCGATCCAGCAGGCGCGTCAGCTTCTCCCAATCTTGTTTTCGAGACTGATAAAAGGTTTCAACCTGCATATTTTGGATTATACTCTGTGCTAGGCCGGAAACACTGCTAGAAATCGGATTTTGTCGTCAAAGCGGTGTCAAAAATTCGATTTTTACAAGAGGCCAGAGGATTACACTTCTATGGGATTACCTGGCGAAACCCTGCGCATCGAAACCCCTGAAAACGTTGCTTTTGGCTACGAAGTTGCCGGCATTGGCTCGCGCTTCCTGGCCGCCCTGGTCGATACCCTCATCATCACCGTGCTGCAAGCAGTGCTTTTCCTGGCGGTGGTGGCCCTGATGGGGAATTACTCGGCTTCATTGCTGGAGTCCGGAGAACTGCTGTCGGCCTGGGTACTGGCGTTCATCGGGCTGTTCCTGTTCTTCGTTTATTGGGGCTATTACATCTACTTCGAAATGGCCTGGAACGGGCAATCGCCGGGCAAGCGCCTGGTGGGGCTGCGCGTCATCTGTGTGGATGGCACTCCCATCACACTGGCTGAATCGGTCATCCGCAACCTGGTACGCCTGGTGGATATGCTGCCTTCCATGTATGGCGTGGGCGTGATTTCGATGTTTATCAATTCGCAATCGCGCCGCCTGGGAGACCTGGCCGCCGGCACCCTGGTGGTTTACGATCGTGCCGCGGTGACCCTCGAAACCCTGGAAAAGGCAGCGCGCTCCAACCGGGTGCGGTCTCAGACCTCACCCTATAGCCCGCCGGTGCAGGCTGCCGCCGGGTACCCCACTCACTTGCTGCGCTCCAGCGACCTGCACATGGCTGAGGAGTTCTTGCAGCGCCGCGCCGCGCTGGTCGGGTCGCAGGCGCTGGCGCAGCGCATCGCCCGCGCCCTGTACGCGCGCATGGGCTTGCCTGAGCCCGATCCCTATGCGGATGCGGTCTCGCTGATCTCCGAGATCGTGCGGGCGGCCCGGCAGCAACCCGCCGGAGCGCGGCCCAACGAACTGGACGCAGGCCAGCCGTAAATACACAAGAACCTCTCAGCGAAAGCCGAACTGAAAAAAACGATCCAACCAAGGAGAACCCTATGACCGAACCACTGGCAGCCGCGCTGCAATTCACCCTGGATAACCAGAACCGCTTCCTGGAGGAGCTCAAGGAGTTCATCCGCATCCCCTCGATTTCCACTGACCCGCAGGCCAAACCCGATATGCAGCGGGCCGCCGAATGGGTGGCGAACCAGCTCACCAACCTGGGGATGGTCAACGTAGGCGTCTTGCCCACTGCCGGCCATCCGGTGGTGCTGGGCGAGTGCCTGGAAGCCGGCCCTGGCAAGCCCACCATCCTGGTCTACGGGCACTACGATGTGCAGCCCGCCGAACCGCTGGAGTTGTGGCACAGCCCGGCCTTCGAGCCCACCCAGCGCGGCGAAAGCCTGTACGGGCGCGGCGCGTCCGACATGAAGGGCCAGGTCGTCGCCGTTTTGAAGGCCATCGAAGCGCTGGTGCGCACTGGCAAGCTGCCGGTCAACCTCAAGTTCATCATCGAAGGCGAAGAGGAGATCGGCTCGCCCAGCCTGGAAGCTTTCATCCAGCAGCACAAAGAGAGGCTGCGCTGCGATTTTGCCTTGAATGCCGATGCAGGTATGATCGGCGCCCAGATCCCCACAGTCACTTACGGCCTGCGCGGCCTGGCTTACTTCGAGCTGCGCCTCAGCGGGCCCTCCCAGGATCTGCACTCCGGCCTGTTCGGTGGTGCGGTGCACAACCCGGCCCAGGTGTTGTGCGAATTGATCGCCGGCATGCACGATGAGAATGGGCGCGTGACTCTGCCCGGCTTCTACGATCGCGTGCGCGCCCTCAGCGCTGAAGAGCGCGCCGAGCTGGCGCGCCTGCCGATGGACGAGGCCTTCTACCTCGAGCAGACCGGCGCGCCGGCCCTGTACGGCGAGGCCGGCTACTCGCCCAGCGAGTGCATCGGCGCCCGCCCAACCCTGGAAGTCAACGGCCTGCTCTCCGGCTTCACCGGCGAGGGCCAGAAGACCGTCCTGCCTGCCAAAGCGATGGCCAAGATCTCCACGCGCCTGGTGCCCGATCAGGACCCCGAAGAGGTCTACCAGCAGTTGCTGCGCTACCTGGAAACGCACACGCCCCCCACCGTGCGCTGGGAGGTGATCAAAATGGCCAGCGGCACGGCCTCGATCACCGATCGGCACATCCCCGGCGTGGTCGCTCTCGGCCAGGCGCTGCAGGACACCTGGGGCATCCGCCCCGTCTTCCGGCGCGAAGGCGGCAGCATCCCCGTTGTGGCGCAGATGCAAAAATACCTGGGCGTCGAATCCGTGCTGACCGGCTTTGGCCTGCCGGACGACAACCTGCACGCCCCGAACGAAAAGATCCATTTGCCGACTTTCTATCTCGGCATCCAGGCGATCACGCGTTTCTTGAGCGTTTTGGGGTAGGGGTGGGTCTGGGACCCACCCCTACGAACCCGCGATCTTATTAGCGTTTCATCAGAGTCACGGGCGCAGGGTTGACGCAAGCCCGACAAACACGTACAATCGCCATATCGAGAGATGATTATGAATGAGAGATTACCTACTTACGGTGGACAGGCAGTTATTGAAGGTGTGATGATGCGCGGCTCGCAGTCTGTGGCGATCGCCATGCGCGCTCCGAACCAGGAGATTGTGATCCATACGGAGCCCCTGGTGGGCATTTACAAGAGCCGGATCGGGAAAATCCCCTTCCTGCGCGGCGTGATCGGGCTGTGGGACGCCCTGGTGCTGGGCATGCGCGCCCTGACGCTTTCGGCCAACCTGCAATCGGACGAAGAGGAGAAGCTGGAAGGCCCCGCCCTGTACCTCACCCTGGGCGCTTCGCTGTTGATCGCCGTGGGGTTGTTCATGCTGCTCCCCATAGCCGCCAGCCACCTGTTTACCAAGGTATTGGGGTTGAGCGCGGTCTGGCTGATCCTGGCCGAGGGCGTGCTGCGCCTGGGCATTGTCGTCGGCTATATCTGGGCCGTCGGCCGGTCGGCGGAAATTCGCCGCGTCTTTGCTTACCACGGCGCAGAGCACAAGACCATCAACGCCTTCGAGGCCGGCGCAGAACTGACCCCCGAGAACGTCTCTCGCTACTCGCTGGAACACCCACGCTGCGGCACGGCTTTCCTGCTCAGCCTGGTGTTATTGGGTATCTTCGTCTTCAGCCTGCTCAGTCCTTTGTCGATGCTCTGGCAGTACCTCGGCCGCATCCTGCTGCTGCCGGTGCTGGCTGGCCTGGCTTACGAATACATCCGCTGGACGGCCAACCACCTGGATGCGCCGTTGGTGCGCCTGATCGTCAGACCCAACCTGGCCTTGCAGCACCTGACCACGCGCGAGCCCAGCCTGGAGATGTTGGAAGTTTCCATCGCGGCCTTCAAGGCCATGCACAGCCAGGAAAGACAGCTTAATTTGTAGGCGGGTGAGGTGAACCGAATGGGTTCGCCCCTGCGACCCAATGTCCAATGACAGTGTCCCGGTGGATTCAAGACCCTGTTCTGCAAGGCTCCGTTCCAAAGCCATCCCCGGCTTGCGCGCCGTGCTCGTCGCCGGGATGTTGGCGCTGTTCATCGGCGCTTGCAGTTTGCGCTCCCGGTTGACGCAAACGCCCCTGGTGATCCAACCCACCCAGACGCCCACCTCAACGGTTGTTCTGGCCTCTCCTGACCTGGTGATCGGTGAGATCAACCTGGCGATCAATAGCAAAGACCCGTGTGCGCCAGCCACCAGCCTGATGGAATTACGCATCCAGGTGAAGAATCAAGGGGACGCTCCGGCTGGCGCGTTTACGGTGGAGGCCAACGGCCTGGTGCAGACGATCCCCGGCCTGGCCGCGGGGGATAAAGTCACCCTGCATTTTCCGGTCACCAGCCAGCAGGTTCAGGTATGGGTGGATGTGCTCAACCAGGTGACTGAGAGTCTCGAGGATAACAACCGGGTGGCGCAGCAGCTCCTGATGCCTTCCCCCTCGCCAGGCTGCTTGCAAACCCCCACGCCGGTTTCGATAGTTGCCCCGGCTCTGGCCGTACTGGAAGGTCACAGCGCCGAGGTGTGGAGCGTGGCGTTTTCGCCTGACGGCAGCCTGCTGGCCTCCGGCTCTGTCGACGATACCTTGCGCCTGTGGCGCGTGGCCCAGGCCGACCTGCTGCGCACCATGCGCGGGCACCCCTTCCCCATCCTGGCGCTCGACTTTTCGCCCAACGGCGCCCTGTTAGCCACCGGGTCGACGGATGGCATGCTGCGCATCTGGCGGGTTTCGGACGGGCGCCTGCTGCAGGCTCTGGAGGGCCACGCCGGTTGGATCACCAGCCTGGCGTTTTCACCCAGCGGCAGCTATCTGGCCTCCTGCGCCCAGGACTTCACCGTGCGCCTGTGGCGTTCTTACGGGAGCGGCGATGCCGATGACCTCAGCAGCGATTGGCGTCCCTACCAGACCATCGACGAAGGCATGTCGGGCATCCACCAGGTGATTTTCTCGCCGGACGGCAAAAGCATCGCCTGGGGCGAGGAAAACGGCACGATCCGCCTGCGCAGCCTGGGCGGAGATTGGCTGCACGTTTTGAAAAACACCTCCCTGGCGGCTACCAGCGCAGCCTTCTCCCCCAACGGGTTGTGGCTGGTTGCGGGGTACGCCGATGGCAGCATGCGCGTCTGGCAAAGTTCGGATGGCGCTTTGCTGCAGGTGCTCAAGAGCCATACGGAAGCCATCCGCGACCTGGCCTTTTCGCCTGACGGGAGCTGGCTGGTCTCTGGATCCCAGGATAATACCCTGCGTCTGTGGCGCGTGCAGGCCAAAGTGCTGGAGGCGCCTGTGTTGATCTACGCCGGGCACAGCGCCGCGGTCAACAGCGTCGATTTTTCCCCAAAGGGCGACCTGATCGTCTCGGCCTCCGACGACCACACCCTGCGCCTGTGGCAGGCGCCGCCGCTGCCGCCTGCGCCCGGGGAATGAGCCTGAGTATGAAACGGAAACGCATCGTTCTGCTGGCTGCCCTGGTGGGCTTTGCCTGCCTGCTGGGCAGCCTGGTCCTGGCAGGGGCGGCCTGGGTATGGCTGGGAGCGCCGCTTCCCGGCGCGCTCTTGCAGCCAGACCCCACCAGCCGCACGCTGTACCAGGGTGTTACTTACCAGCGCCAGGCGCGCCAGTCGCCGCGCCCGATGCTGGTGCATATCGTGACCATCGACTTGCGCCAGAAGGGCATCTCCTTCCTGGTCACGCCGGGCGACCCGCAGGCCGAGCTGCCCCTCGAGGCGCGCACCACTTCGCAGTTCCTGGAGGAGTTCGACCTGCAACTGGCGGTCAATGGCGACGGCTTTACCCCCTGGCACGCCGCCAACCCCTTGGATTATTACCCACGCGCCGGGGACCGGGTGGCGCCGATCGGTTTGGCTGCCTCGCGAGGCGTGCTCTATTCCCGGCCGGGCGGCCAGGAGCCGGTGCTGTACATTTCCCGCACCAACCAGGCGCGCTTCAACACGCCCAGTGGGAAAATCTACAATGCCATCTCCGGCAACCTGATGCTGGTGGAGAGAGGCAAAGCCAGCCCCAGCCTGTCCGGCGAGCCCCAACCGCGCACTGCCATCGGCCTGGACCGCTTCGGCAAGCGCCTGTTCATCATCGTGGTGGATGGACGCCAGCCGGCTTACAGCGAGGGCGCCACTCTGGCGGAGATGGCCGAGATTTTCATCAAATTGGGCGCTTATACTGCCATGAACCTGGACGGCGGCGGCTCCTCCGCCCTGGTGATGCAAGGCGCTAACGGCGGCGCCAGCCAGCTCAATTCCCCCATCCACAGCAGCATCCCCGGGCGCGAGCGCCCGGTGGGCAACCATCTGGGGATATACGCCCGCCCTGCCCTGAAGGAATGAGCCATACTTCTCTATTCGCCCATAACCTGCACGACCAGCTCACGCCGGCGCGGGCGGTTGTCGAAATCCACGTAGATGATCTGCTGCCAGGTGCCCAGCGTCAGGCGGCCCTCCACGAACGGCACGGTGAACGAAGCCTTGAGCAGCGCCGCCCGCACGTGGCTGTGCCCATTGCCGTCGCCCCACCTGGCGTTGTGGGCGTAGTGCTGCTCCGGCGGGGCAAGCTGGTCGAACAGGCGCTTGAGGTCGCTCAGCGCCCCGGATTCGTATTCGATGGTGGTCAGCCCGCTGGTGGAGGAGGGGCAGAAGATGGTCACGATGCCAACAGACAACCCCGATTCGGTCACACTTTGGCGTACCTGGTCGGTAATATCGATCATGTCGGCATTGCCGCGCGTGGAGAATGAAATTGAAGAAGTTCTAACTACCATTCGCTTTCCGCATTTTTTCAGGCCTGTTATACAGAAATTATACCAGGGATGAAAAATGCCGCCCTAACGAAACAAACCGGTTCCACCCAGGATGAAATTACTGCAGAAGTGATTCACAACGTGTTATCTACTCCAGGCTCAACCCAGCACTATGATCTTATTGAAGCACGCTCGCAGGCTGTTGAACCCTCAACATAGTGGGCTGGGCAGACAACATTTGAATGAGTTCGTCTGCGATGAAAGGCTTGTTGATATAACCTTCGCCTCCCACCAGATTAGCTTTCATGCGACTCTCCTCATCCACCAGCGCTGAGATAAAAATCACCGGGATGCTTCGCGTCGAACGATCGCTCTTCAGATGTTTGCAAACTGTGAACCCATCCATTTCCGGCATCATGATGTCCAATAGGATCAGGTCGATTGCCTGACTTTGAACAGCATTCAGAGCTTCTTTGCCGTCAGCGGCTTGAATCACACTGAAATCATAGAGAGATAACAATGTGGAGATCAGGAAACGGCTGCTGGGCTCATCATCCACGACAAGTATCTTTACAGCTTGTTGATTTCGATAATTAGACATTGTGGTTTCTCCTATTCGGTCAGCTTGTTGCTAATTTCAGTCGCAACACGAAGTCTAGTCCGCCAGCGGCAGCACAACTGAAAATGTTGATCCTACGCCCATTTCGCTTTTTACATCGATCCAGCCGCCATGGGCTTCGACAATGCGTTTACAAATCGGTAATCCTAAACCTACTCCATGAGCCATGCGTTCAGAAGTTGGAACACGATAAAATTTTTCGAACATGTGCGGCAAACTTTCCACAGGTATTCCAACGCCTGTATCGCTTACTGCGATGATCAGATTTTTCTGTTCTGCATACACCTTGGTCGAGATCTTGCCTGGTGGAGGGGTGTATTTAATTGCATTGCTAAATAAATTGATGAGGACCTGCTTGAGTCTGTTCGGGTCGCCCTTGAGGGCCGGCAGTTCTTCGGAGATCTGCAAACTCATCTCAAGGCCCTGCTCCAGGGCCCTACCGTTCACCATGGCCAGACATTCTGCAAACATGGTTGGCACATTGACTTTCTCCATGTGGAACTGCATACGCCCAGACTCCAACCGGGCCAGATCCAGGTAGGATGCCGTCATTTCGGCCAAACGCTGTGTTTCCTTCAGCATAATTTCTCCAACTCGTTGGCGCTGCTGCTCGGAAATCTCAGGGCGCATGAATAATTGAGCCGCAGTCTGCATCATGGATAATGGCGCTCGGAATTCGTGCATCAACTCGGAAAGCATATCTGATTGTTGGAACAAGCGAGCATTTTCGATAGCTACAGCAGCTTGGGCACCCAAAGTGGTCAGGATATCCTGATCCTCGTCATTGAATTCTCCGCTTTGTTTATTGATCACCTCCAACACACCAATCACTTTGTTTTTATTGATCAGCGGAACCCCCAGCAATGAATCAGTTAGCACACGCGTCTTGCGAGCCACTTGATCGAAGTGATGAGGGTTATCATGCACATTGTTGACGAGCATTGGCAGGCGGTTGGTGACGATCCAGCCGGCGATACTATTTTCCACAGGCACTTCGATGCCACGTCGCATCGGTTCTTCTAAGTTGGTGGCGGCCTCGAAATAGAGCCGATTCTTGCTACTGTCGTAAAGCAGAATGGAAGCAGCCTGCGAATCACACAGATCAGCCGCAGCCTTGACAATCCGGCCAAGCAATGTGTCCAGATTTAGCGTAGAGGCCAGATCGCGTGAAATTTCCAACACACGCTGGTAGCGTTCTACGATTGGGATTTGCATGGTTTCAAACATTTTACGCCTCTTATCGATACAACGGATTACACACCATGCACCTTTACCGTTCGATAGAGCGGTTCGGGAAATCGAGAAGCATAATGCTGATAGGATGAGGCGGTACAGGTATGATCTTGGGCTCCATGGATAAAATAATTTATGAGATAATTTGGTTATTGTCAATTCTACTTGTATTACGATTTTAGCTGCTTATTGCACGATGCGCTGTAGGGGAAACCCTTACTTTTGTATTCGTTTTTCCTCAATTTTTTCAGAGCGACCACTACAAGCGCGCGTTCATTTCGTTGTTCAGGTCGCTCTCCAGCGTTACCCTAGATACCCTTTCGGTAACATTATCGTTTGATTTGACACGGCTCGCTACAAATGGATGGCGAACTTGCACGCCTGCGCGCCGGCGATGCACGTCTCCAACAGGTCTACCTGCACGGGCCGGCCTAATGCTGCCTGCCAGTAGGTCTGCACAAAGGCCCGGGAACACTGGCAGTAGGTCAGCGAAGCGCTATCGCCAGGCGCCAGGCCGCGCAACAGGCTGCAATAGCAGCGCATGGGATGCGTGAACAGGCCGGGCGTGTAATACTGG
Organism: Chloroflexota bacterium; assembly: GCA_040752025.1. Lineage (GTDB taxonomy): Bacteria > Chloroflexota > Anaerolineae > Anaerolineales > UBA4823 > JBFMFR01. The sequence continues at coordinate 18,258 of JBFMFR010000029.1, forward strand.
TAAAGGATCTCCCCTTGCCTTTCCAGCCGCGTCCCGGTTGGGGGTTTGCGCAGTTCGGCTTCCAGGAATTCACCTTCGCTCTCGAACTTGCCGCGCCTCCTTGATCGCCACAACCACCTGGGTGTCCCAGTCCTGTTCCTTGTGTTCGCTGTCGTGCCAGATGGCGCACGGCGGGCCGGCGGGCTTCACCCCGCGCCGCTCCAGGTGCGTGAACAGCTCTTCGAACATCTTGCTCACAATTTGCGGCTGCGGGATCAGCCTGCGCAAAGAAGCCACCGTCTGCGGCTCGACTTGCTTGAGGATCACTTCGTAAGGGGGCGCGGCCTGCTCCTGTTCGATCTGCCTCAGCCGGGCTGCCACGCGCGCCAGGCGTGCCTGCTCTTCCTCCACCTGGAGCTGGATCTCGGCCTGTTTCATCCGGAGCATGCCGCGCAGTTGCTCGGCCGGCAGGCCCTCCTCCAGCAGACTGGCGATCTGCGCCAGCGACAGGCCCAGGTCCTTGAGGGCCAGGATGCGGTTCAGCCGCGGCAGTTGCTCGACCGAGTAATAGCGGTAGCCCGTCGAAGGGTCAACCTGCACCGGCTCGAGCAGTCCCATCTCTTCGTAGTAGCGCAGCATGCGCACCGACACCAGGCACAGTTTCGAAAAGTCTCCGATCTTGATCACAGCCTTCTCCTCGCAGCGGGTATTTCCTCGAAGCGTCTTATAGTAGTTTACACCCTGACACGGTGTCAGAGTCAAGAGGCAAAAGCCTGGAAAAGGCCGGGGTTTTTCGGAGAGGTTGTATAATTACCCTGTCGATCCCGTTTGGGGAATTTGCGCGGCTGCTGGTCGGCAGCCGTATCTGGAGGTGAGGCGATGCGCGTGCGTTTGCAGTTGTTGGTAATTTTGCTCATTGGCGCACTGCTGGCAGGCTGCCAGGGCGACCAGAAAGTAACGCCGCTTTCACAGGCGGTTGCGCCTTCGGCTACGCTTGTGCCCAGCGCCACGCTCCTGCCGTCCGTCACAGTGACGGCGCTACTCAGGCCGGCCAGAACGACCACGCCGACTAACACCCTCGTCCCGACGCGCACCCAGGCGGCAGCGCTGGAGCCCGGGCAGCGGGAGACGCAGCCTGAGCGGCCCGAACCGACCCGCACGCCCATCCCTACCCGCAAGCCAACGCCCACGGCCACACCCTTCTTCCTGCCGGGCAGCCCGCTCCGCCCAACGACAACGCCGGCCTTCGCACCGCGGGTCGAGCGCACCACCTGGGACTTGCCTACCCCCATCGCCGGGCCCGCCGGGCAGGCTTATCGCCTGAGAAATTTGAGCGAGGCAGACATGGTCGAGATGCTGCACCAGGTGAACGACTACGCTTACCTGGTGGATATCCCCACAGCCAGCGACTTTCACGGGAATTTTTCGGCAGTGCAACTGGCCGTCAACCTGGCGGCGCGTGAGGCTCTGCTGCGTTTTCCCATTCTCCCCGAGCGGGAGCCAGTGCGTTGGCTGGAGGCTTTCTCGGACACCTTGCTGAACGCCGGCGCCTCGCATCGCTGGCTGTTCTTCGACGAATCGCTGAGCAGCGCCCGGCGCGACGAGTGGCTGGCGGCCGAGATCGAGCAGCGGCTGAACCAGGGCCGGCTCGACCCGCTGGACCTGGACAGCGGCCTGGTACCTTTGGGCTTCGATGCCCAACCGGCGTACTTTGCTTCCCGTGAACACAAGGATTTTATGCCGACTTTGTCGCTGGTTTATAATCTGTTTGGCGATGGCCGCCCGGTCTATTTGTGGCTGATTGGCGACTCGCAAGGCGCTGACCCGACCGGTTTGTACGTAGCAGTAGCCCAGCAAAGCGATGGCCTTTTCCGGGTTGTGCCGCTGCACAGCGCCTGGCAGTTCCCTTACGATGGCGGGATGGAGTTGGATGCCCTGGATTTGACCGGCGACGGGCAGCCCGAGGTGATTGTCTACGTCAGCAATGGCGAGTTTGGCTATAATTCTTCCCGCACCTTGATCTACCAGTGGCGAGGCGATCATTTTGTCGAGGTTTTGCACGGCAACCTCGATTCGAACGATGCTTTGATGTTCCCGGATGATGGCTGGGAGTTCGCTGCGCCGGCCGAAGATGGGACGGTGGATATCCAGGTCGATTTTGGCGGAATGTGCAGGCCTATTTCACACGGTTTGCTGCACTGGAATGGGGAATGGATGGAGGTCGCCCGGCGCTGGGCCGATCTATCTGTTGTCGACTATGCGATGGAATTCGAGCAGGCTGCCGAGCTTGTCAGCCCGTTGCAGGCAATATTGGATCACCCTCCCGAAGACCCCGAGCCCAGCTTTGCCGACCTGGTGCGCTTCCAACTGGCCATGGCCCTCGCCCAGCAATCGAAAGCGGCGGAGGCGCGAGAGGTCTTGCAGTCCATCGTCGCCGCGCCGGCCGACCCGGATTACCCACTCGTCTCCAGGGCGGCGGCGGTTTTCCTCGAGAACTATCAGGGCGACGCCGACGTTTACCGGAGCTGCCAGGCGGCCCTGCTCCAGATGTACGATCCGATCCGCCCTGCGCTCGAGAATCCCGAGGAGGTTGACCTGTTCGAGATAACCCTGGATGCCTGGGGCTATTCCACCTCACACAGGCTGCTGTGCGGCCTGCGCCCGGCGTTCCGCTTGCTGGTCGCCAGCCTCGACCCAGGGCCGGGGAGCGACGCGCCAGCCGTTTTGAGCCAGGCGGGCGTCTCGATTGCCTACGCCGCCCAGCGCGACCTGGATGGCGATGGCCGTCTCGACTGGCTGCTGGTAACCGACAGCCGGGGCGAGGGGCCGGCGGCGGAGGCCTGGGTGCTGCTCGGCCTGCCAGACGGCTACCAGGTTGTACCCGTGCTCGAGTATGAATGGCAACCGCTGACCCTGGGATTCGGGCAGCCCGATTTGACCACCCGTTTAGAAACGTTGCGTCTGCCGGGCAGCCAGCAACCCGGCCAGGTCTTGCAGATTGGGCGTAACCTGTGGGTGTGGCGCGTCCACCGTAAAGACCAGACGGCTGAAATCGAGGTCTTGCTGAATTTGAGTGAGCCTGACTTGCCTTACGTGGACCGGTTCGAAATCCAGGCCGGGGAAGCCGAAGTGTGGGTGTTCAACGATTCATATCATCCAAGACCAAAGTGGAGCGTGTACGCCTGGCAAGAAAGGGCCGGCGGCTTTAGCCATATCGACCCCCTGGAGCGTTTGGTTTTCGAGTTGGGACGGCCTCAAGAAGCTGTTCCAGCCATCCAGACGGAGCTGGCGTGGCTGAAAAAGGATTTGCCATATGGTTATGATTACCCCGCCCAGGCCGCCCGCCTGACCTACCTGTTGGGGTTGAGCTACGAACTCAGCGGCAACCAAAACAACGCCGTGCGCGCTTACCTGGAAGTATGGCGTCAGTACCCGGAAACAGCGTTTGCGCTGCTGGCGCGCGCCAGGTTGGAGCCCGGTGCTGAGCCATAATGGGGGCGGGCCAGCAGCCAGGGTTGTGCTCGATTGACTTCAAGCTGCTTAAAAACTTCGGGTGGCAGCCGGTTCACCGGTTGCCACCCGAAGCCTGGTGGTTCACATATTAGTTAGAGGGTGGTGACATTGACAGCCTGCAAACCCTTGGGGCCCTGCTCGATGGAGAACTCCACCTTCTGGCCTTCCTGGAGATTGCGGTAGCCATCCGCTTCGATTGCGGTGTAGTGGACGAAAACATCCGGACCGCCCTCGCGAGCCAGGAAACCGTAGCCCTTGCTACCATTGAACCATTTGACTGTGCCGATAATTCTTTCGGACATTGTAATTTGCCTCCTTCTTGGCAAAAGATAAAGATGGGTGATGCGCGGCCGTTCTATCGGAGCAGTCAAACATTAATACTGCCCAAGCCTACGAGACTTGAGCCGTTGTCTTTCTGGTGCAACGAGAACTGTCTGGCATCTTGCAAGGAAGAATTTTACCAGAAAGTCGGTCTGTGTCAAGCGCGCTTTTTGGTTTTTGGATCGAACTGGTCGATATTCTTCTTGCTACCAGGGCAGCAGCGTGACCGTCATCTCCCCTGCGGCCAGTTGCACTTCGAGCACGTCGTAACCTGTGAAGGTCTGGTCGAAGAAGCTGTTGACCTCGGCTTCGATCGAAGCGTAGAGCAGCTCTGGCATCTGCTCCTCGTCCAGGCTCAGGCGGGTGAGGTGGAAGCGCAGGCGATTTTCCTCCACCGCCACCGTGCCAGACAGTTCGACGCTGCCTGCCAGGCCCAGGGCGTATTCCGAGTTGATCTCGCCGCTCATGTTGACCTGCTCGGGTGTAAAAGCCAGGCGGTCGATCTGCACCGGCGCCTGGTTGCCGGATTGGGCGAGGTGCTCCTGCACAAGCTGCGTGGCTGTGGCATCCGTGAACACCTTTTGCTCGGGGGCGCGGGTCTTGGGCGTGGCGGTCATGGCGCGCGGCAGCGCCGCCGGGTCGAAGGTGACGACCGCGCGGGTGGGCGAGGCGAGCGCCGGGGCGGTTCGCTCGGGAGGGCTTGCCTCTGCCGGGCCGGTGCTGGATAAGCGCAGGCCGTTTTGCTGGCCCAGGATGAATACCAGCAGGGTAAAGGCCGCCGTCCCCAGGATGAGCAGCAAGACGGCCAACAGGATTTGTCGCATCGTCAGGGAAAAGGGCGTTTTCATCATCCACTCCACAGTTCGCCGGGCTGCCTCAGGGCATCAGCCGGCAGGCCGCCCGCGGCAGAAAATCCTTGTAATTGGGGTGCGAAAGCAAGAGGTATTCGCTTTCGCGAATCCATTTCTGCGGCTGGTCCACCTGGTTTTCGATCAAAATCCAGTACTGCTCTTGCCCATCCTCATCTACTGTCTGGTCCCAGCCCAGGACGGTGAAAAGTGCGTCTTTCTCCAGGGCGTCTTCCCGGTACTGGTTTCCCGGGCAGGTGTAGGTGTTGATCCTTTCCAGGGCGCTGCCGACAACGTGCGGCAATGGCGTCAGCGTGATCGTCGGCGTGGGGGTGTCGGAGGGCAGCGGAGTGGTCGTCCAGGTGGCGGTGGGCGTCCAGGTAGCCGTGGGGGTGATCGTTGGGGTGGGCGTGGCCGACGGGGTGGCGGTGAAGCCCATCGCCTCGACCAGCGTGACCGCCAGCTCGGAGTCCACGCGGGCCGTGCGCGTGATCGCCAGGATCGTCCCGGTGCGCTGCAAGTCGGGCGGCAGTGGGTTCGAGATCATCGAAAGCACCCAGGGCAGCAGGGCTGCCAGGGCGCAGAAAACGAAGAACAGGATGTACCGCACGGTGGCTGTGTTCAGCTTGGCTAGCATGCTGTCGCCCTCCTAAAGGCTGCACCCACTGGGGACGAAGAAAATGCTGGCCCGCAGGTGCAGCACTTCTCCCGGCAGCGGCGCTTCGCTCAAGATCAGGCGCAACTGGTCGTCTTGGGCGATCGGCACTTCGACCACCAGGCCGCGAAACAGGAAGGAATGGTGGCTGGGGGTGATCTCGTGAGACGAAATCACCTCGCCGTTGCGCTCGACGAACAGCCGGCCCACGCTCACTTCGGGCCCGGGCTCGTCCCGGAACAGGTCTACCACCGCCACTACCGAGCCGGAGACATCGCTGGTCCAGTCGGCCAGGGGCGCAGCTTCATCTGACTCCAGGTAAGCACGCGGGATGGCGCAGCGCGGCGGGGAGGCCACCACGCCGGTCTGTGAGGCCAGGGCGCTGGTGTCAGGGGCCAGCACCCAGCCGACCAACTGGCGGCCGGTGAACTGTTCCTTGATGCGGAACCACTGCCCGCTCTGGTCTTTGCCCAGCAGCAGGAAAGAGCTGTTTTCGGGCAGCAGTTCCAGGGGGAAATCGGCGTGCTCGGGCCCGAAGAGGATGCGCGAGTTGCGCACCAGCGCCCCCACGGGCAGCGGGGCGAACCCCTCTTCGTAAGTGACCTGCGGCACGACCGGCGTGGGCTGCATCTCTACGGTGGCGGTTGGCGCCTGGGCCAGCGCCTGCGTGGGCTGGAGCGGTACAGGCGTGGGCGGGAGGGCGCGCATGACCGTGGTAGATGGCGGGGGCAAAGGCGTGGGCAGCGGGCACTGCGACTGGCTGACGTAGCCGAATAAAGATCCGAGTGAATATTCCACGCGCACGGTATCCTCATCCTCACGCAGGTAGAAGAAATCCCGCGAGCGCGCTTCGAAGAAAAACGCCCAACTGAAGGCTACCAGCAGCAGGGGCAGCAGAACGACGATGTGCCCGTTCACCAGCGCCCTGTTCAGCCTTTCGCGCTGTGAGAACCAGGTGTCCTGTAAGCGCAGGGCCACCAGCCCCAGGATCAAAGCTGCCAGGATATAGACCAGCAGGTACAGCCAGATGGCGAAGAGATGCCCGAAGCTGTAGAAATCCTGCAGGCGCGGGTTGGCTGCCCAGCAGTACATCTGGATGCTGGTGGAAATGCCCTCCGCCGCCCAATGGCTGGAAGCAAATACCGACAGGCGTTCCAGGAAGGCGCGCAGCCGCTCGTTGAAATCCACGCCTCCCGAGAAGAACAGGTAAAAAACCACCACGATGCCCAGCAGGCCCGTCGCCGTGCGCTCACTGCTGGAAGCGGCGGAGATGGCCAGTCCCAGGGTGACCGAGGCGATGCAGGCCAGGTACAACGTGACCAGCACGTAGGGGGTCGAAGGCAGGCTTTGGCCCTGAAAAGTCAGCACCACCAGCAGGGTGCTGGGCGCCAGGATGCCCACCAGCACGACCAGCACTACCCACTTCGAGAGCAGGTAGGCCCACGGCGAGAGGCCCTTGACGCGCTCGTAGTGGTAGATCTGGCGCTCTTTGATCACGTCCAGGAACGAGCCGATCAGGCCCAGGAGCGTGACCACCAGGGCGATGATGAACACCGCCTGGCGCGCGTCGGTGGTATCGAAAACCGCCGAATAGCCGGCCACGTCTGTATCCTGGATGAAGGCGTTATCGCGCAGCACCAGGCGCGATAACAACCCGCTGAACGGCCCCAGCAGGAAATACAGCCCCAGGGCGGGCACGTTATTGGCGAACAGCATCCAGTTGCGGCGCAGCAGCACCCAGAATTCGTGCACCCAGCTCCTGGGCCGGCTGTGGATTTTGCGCTTCGATCCGGCTGGCTGCTCCTGGCCGCGGGTTGTGGCTGGCGGGCTGAGTTCGCCCTGCGGGTCGTAGCGCCGCGACTTGCGGTAGATATCCGCCCAGCGCGAAGCGTCGTCATCAACGGATGGAGAACGAATAAACGAATGGGGAGGGCTTTGTGGCTGGGCATCTTCGCCTGAAGCCTGTTCGCTCTCAACGGAGGCTGGACGAATGGCCGGCTGGGAGGGGGTACCCCCGGCTGCCGGGGCGGGGTCGCCGTTGGCAAACTCCGCTTCCAGTTGCGCCAACACCTGGTCGTAGCTGCCCTGGGCGCGAATGCGCCCCTGGCCCATGAAGATCACGCGGTCGCAATAATACAGGCTTTGCAGCGTATGCGTGACCACCACCACGGTCTGGCGTTTGCCCCACGAGCGGTTGCGCAGCAGTTCCATCAGGGCTCGCTCGGCGTCGGGGTCGAGGTTGGTGGTCGGCTCGTCCAACAGCAGCAGGGGAGGGTTGGTGAGCAGCTCGGCGCACAGGTCCAGGCGCTTGCGCTCCCCGCTGCTGAGCTCGCGGATCAACGCCTGGCGGCGCCCTTCCGGGAATTCCAACTGGTCGAGCAGCAGCTTGACCCGCCGCCGGATGTGGGCATCGTCGCGGGCTGGCAGCCGCAGCCGGCCGATCTGCAAGAGGGCCTGCTCCACCCGCAGCGTGTCGTGCAGCACGTTATAACTGGGCACCCAGCCGATGTGGCGCAGCCAGTGTTCGGGGTTGGCGTACAGGTCCTGGTTGTAGATCGAAACCTGCCCGGCGTAAGGACGGTCGCCGATGATCGCCTCCATCAGCTTGGTTTTGCCGGCCCCGTTCGGGCCGATGATGGCGACGAACTCGCCCGGTTTGACTTCGAAGTTAATATCTTTGAGGATCCATTTGCGGCGGCGCGGCCCGCCTTTGCGCACCCATAGGTTCTCGACGCGCAGGAGCGGTTTGGTAGCGGGGGAAGGGCTGCTGGTTTGCATGGGGTTGGAGGCTTCCAGGGCGTTTGGCCTCAGGGCGCCGGGCAGACCTCGGCCCGCTGCGCCACCACCTCGCACAGCATGCTCTGCCGGAAGCGGTAGTTGCCTTCGGCGTCGCCATCCGGATCGCCGGTTTCGAAGATGCCTTCGCGCCACACCTCGATCCATTCGATGTCATAGGAATAGAACGCCCCCGCTGGGATGGTGACCGGGATGACGCACACCGCATCGCTGGGGCCGTCTGGGATGCGGTAATAGGCGCGGATCTCGTCCACCACCGCCCGCCGGTTGACCGACAGCCCCGGGTTGGGTGTAACTTCGATGTCGTGGTTGTACTGGTGCACGGCCTGCATATCCTGTTTCATGTCTTCCGTGTTGGTGCAGTTGTTGGCTTGCAGGGTCTTGACAATGGCTTCTCCCTGCACTTGCCGGGTTTCGACCAGGCTGATTTGGTCGGCTTGCTGTGGGGCGATACAGCCCGATAACAACGCCAGGATCACCACCAACGTGGTAACCAGCAATATACGCTCTCGCGGGGTTGACATAACGACCTCCACTCACATCGAACATTCGCAGATTTACGCGGTTGCCTGCCAGGAAACCGCTTTCATCTTACCACACTGCCCCGCACCTCTGGTGGGGGTCCGGGCTGCGCCACTCCAATTTTAGCCTGTTTTGGCTGGCTTTGCCAGTTACAAAACTGTAACTTCGGTTGACGCTTCTGCATCATCACGGTAAAATCAGCCACCCAAAGGAGACAGCATGTCAGTGAAATTGATCTTGCGCAACCAGGAATTCGAAGTCAAGCCCGGCATGACCCTGCGCCACTGCCTGCTCAAGATCGGTGTGCAGCCCGAAGCCGTTTTAGCCACGCTGGACGGCCAGATGATCACCGAGGATGTGATCTTGAAAGATGGGCAGGTGGTCAAACTGATTTCCGTGATCTCGGGCGGCGGCGGAACCGGCCAGGAACCTCGAAGATGAAGTGCCGCAGGTGTATCGAAAAAGCCGTGATCAACATGCGCCAGCACAAACTGGCGCTGTGCAAAACGCATTTCCTGGATTGGATTCCCGAGCAGACCCAGCGTTTCATTAAGAAATACCAGATGTTCAGCCACGCCGACCGGGTTTTGGTGGCAGTTTCCGGCGGCAAGGACTCGCTTTCGCTGTGGGACATCCTGTGGCGGCTGGGCTACCAGGCGGACGGCCTGTACATCGGGCTGGGCATCGACGGCGGGATCGCCTATTCCGCCGAGTCGCAGCGCCTGACGGAAAAATTCGCCGCCGAACGCGGCTTGCACCTGCACGTGGTCGATATCTCCCAGGAATATGGCGAAACCATCCCTGAAATGGCTGACCGCACCTGGCGCGGCCATACCAAGCCCTGCTCGGTGTGCGGTCTGGTCAAGCGCCACGTGATGAACCGGGTGGCCCGCCAGGGCGATTATGACGTGCTGGTCACCGGGCACAACCTGGACGACGAGGCCGCGGTGCTCTTCAGCAACACGCTCAACTGGATTCCAGGCTACCTGCTGCGCCAGTGGCCTGTCTTGGAGGCCAACCGTCCCGGGCTGGTGCGCAAGGCCAAGCCGCTTTGCCGCCTGTACGAGCGCGAAATGGCCGCCTACGCCTTGTTGAGCGGCATCGAATACGAGTACGATGAATGCCCCCATGCTGCGGGCTCCAATACGATCTATTACAAGGAACTGTTGAATAAATTAGAAGCTGAGCGCCCCGGGGCAAAGCTCAGCTTCTACCTTTCCTTCTTACAGGCCAAGCAAAACGGCCTGTTTGCTGCCGACGCCGATCCTGGCGTAACGGCGCTGCATACCTGTCCGAGCTGCGGCCAGCCCACCTCCGCCCCTGGCGAGTGCGCTTTCTGCCGCATGGTCAAACCGGCGGATCAGGCCACTTCGAGGTAGCGCTCCACCTCCCAGTCGGAGACTTTCATGCGGTATTCTTCCACCTCGGCCCACTTGGCGCGCCGGAAAGCCTGGTAGGTCATTTCTCCCAGGGCGTCTTGCAGCAGGTCATCGGCGTCCAGCTCGCGCAGGGCTTCTGACAGCGAGCCGGGCAGTTCGGCGATGTTCCTTGCCGCCCGTTCCTCCGTCGTCAGAGTGTACACGTTCACGTTGTTGAGCGGGGCCGGGTAGGGCAGCTTGCGGTCGATGCCATCCAGCGCCGCCGCCAGCATCACGGTGAAGGCCAGGTATGGATTGGCGGAGGGGTCCGGGCAGCGCAGTTCGGCGCGCATGGATTTATCTCGCCCGGGGGTGTAGTAGGGTATGCGGATCAGCGCCGAGCGGTTGATCTGCGCCCAGCCGATGTAAACTGGGGCCTCGTAGCCGGGCACCAGCCGCTTGTAGGAGTTCACCGTGGGGGCCACCACCGCCGAAAGCGCCCGGGCGTGTTTCAACTGTCCGGCCAGGAAGCCATAGGCCGCCTCAGACAGGTGGTAGGTATCCTGGGCGTTGAAGAACAGGTTCTCGCCCCCCTGGTCGAACAGGCTTTGGTGGCAGTGCATGCCCGAACCGTTGATGCCGAAGATCGGCTTGGGCATGAACGAGGCTACCAGGCCGTGCTGGGCGGCGATCGCCTTGATGGTGTATTTCAAAGTCAGCACGTTGTCCGCAGTTTGCAGCGCATCCGCGAAGCGGAAATCGATCTCGTGCTGTCCCAGGGCCACTTCATGGTGCCCCATCTCGATATCCAGGCCCATACTTTGCAGCGCGTCCATCAACTCAGTGCGCACGCGCACCGCTTCGTCATTGGCCGAGAAATCGAAATAACCACCGACATCGTGCGGCACCGGGTGGATGGTCTGCATTCCGTTGTGCTTGAACAGGAAGAATTCGGGCTCCGGGCCGACGTTGTAGACCCAGCCGCGCCCTTCCAGACGCGCCAGCGTGCGCTTGAGCGTGCCGCGCGGGTCGCCGGGGAAAGGCGATCCGTCCGACATGTAAATGTCGCAGAAGACGCGTCCCCGCCGCGCTTCCTGCGGCGACCAGGGCAGCACGGCGTAAGTCTGGGGATCGATCACCAGACGCATATCGCTCTCCTGGATGCGAGCGAAGCCCTCCACTGAAGACCCGTCGAACCAGACGCCATCCTCCATCGCCGCCTGGATGCGTTGGGCCGGGATGTCCACGCTCTTCACTGTCCCGGTCACGTCCGTAAACTGCAACGAGATGAACTTTACCTCGTCCTCTTTCAACCGCGCAAGTAAATCTTGAGTTTCCATAATCGCCTCCTGGGGGATTCACAAATTGCAGGCATTCTAGCAAAGTGCTGCTGTTTCGTCAACCGTAATATTCCTGGTTCCGGTCAGCGCGCTTCGTGGTATAGTAGCCTATCAGGCAGGTGCAAGATGAGCTCGGAAAACTCTCCTATGGTACGTTCGCTCTACGCCTGGGAAGTCCAGGAAGCCAGGCGCGTCTTTGCCGCCTCGCTGCAATACGAGCGGGTGCGCGTCCACGAGAATACTGGCTGGCCCGACAGCGTCAACCAGCTCGGTATGCGCTTGAAGGGCATCAAGTCAACTGTACCGGTGCACAACGCCATCACCCTGGGGAACCATTGTTACTTCCCTGTGCAGCTCCTGGTGGACCCCGTGCCAGTTGGTCACCCCGATCATGGCAGTTTCTGCTGGCTGATTCACGAACTCACCCACGCCTGGCAGTATCAGCACATGGGCTGGCGCTACCTGGGCCTGGCCTTGTACGCCCAGTTTCGCTACGGCGCGCAAGCCTATGTGTATGGGGAAGAGGAAGGGCTGCGCCAGCGCCAGCGCGAAGGCTGGAAGTTGAGCAATTTCAACCTGGAGCAGCAGGGCGACATCGCCCGCAATTACTACGAACGCCTGTGCACCGGGCAGGATGTCAGCGCCTGGCTGCCGTTCATCACCGATTTGCAGCAGGGGCTGAGCTAAGCCGGAACGCTGATCTAATTTCCTATCTTGTGAAAATCTACAGCTTGCGGTATCCTTGTCCGTGGGAGTGGTTGGGTCCCGGTGGGCTCCCCGGTCTTCAAAACCGGTGACGGGTCGCGTTGCGGGCCGTGGTGGGTTCGACTCCCATCCACTCCCGCCTGTTGCTAAGAACTGGCCTACGGCCAGATACCGCTTATACAGGTATCCACTCAAACCAGATCGTGTTCGAATAGATTATTGCTATGTACCCAGAAACCAATGTCCTCACCTCGATCGTTGCTCGTGTTTTACGAATTGATGATGTTACTGCGGGCGACCCGCAGCGCAACTACCTGGTGCGCTATCGCGGGCAGCTCTACGGCGATTCCGCCGAGGCTTACGACCAGTTGGCCGATAGCCTGCGCCCGTTGGATATTACCCCGATGTTCCGCAGCGAAGGCGGGCAGCACGTGGTGCTGCTGGCGCCCGGCACCATCCAGACCCGTCCTTCCAACCCGTGGGTCAACCTGGTATTGTTCCTGCTCACCCTGGTCAGCGTGATTTTTGCCGGGGCGCTCTACACCTACGACGGCCCTGTGCCGGATGACACTGCCAAACTGCTGGCCCTGATCCTGCGCAGCTTACCCAAGGGTGTGCCCTTTGCCCTCAGCCTGCTGGCGATCCTGGTCTCTCACGAGTTTGGCCACTACCTGGCGGGACGCTTCCACAAAACGCACGTGACGCTGCCTTACTTCATCCCCTTCCCGATCAGCCCGTTCGGCACCATGGGGGCTTTCATCCAGCTCAAGGAGCCGCCCAAGAACAAGCGCATCCTGCTGGATATCGGCATCGCCGGGCCGATCGCCGGACTGGTGGTGGCCATCCCCATCCTGCTTTACGGCCTGTCGCTGTCGAAACTCTCGCCAATCTTGCTGAAGCCCGGCGAGGGCTTGCAGTTGGAAGGCAATTCGCTGCTGTATCTGCTGGCCAAGTACATCGTCTTCGGCCAGTGGCTGCCCGCCACAAAGGATTATTACGGCCTGCATCCCCTGGTCTACTGGGTGCGCTACTTTTTCACCAGCCAACCCCTGCCCATCGGGGCCATGGACGTGATGATCCACCCGGTAGCCTGGGCCGGCTGGGCTGGCCTGCTGGTGACGGCCCTCAACCTGATCCCGGCCGGGCAGTTGGATGGCGGCCACGTGGTGTACGTCATGCTCGGCAAGCGCACTCACTTCCTGCTGCCCTACATCCTGGCTGCCCTGGTACTGCTCGGCTTTGTCTGGTCAGGTTGGTGGCTGTGGGCTTTCCTGATCTTCCTGCTGGGGCGGCTTCACGCTGAACCGCTGGACCAGATCACTGCCCTGGACCCGCCTCGCAAGCTGGTCGCCATCCTGGGGATCGTGATCTTCATCCTGGTTTTCACGCCGGTCCCGCTGGTTTCCATGTATGGCGGCTAAACCCTCCTCTGTCTTACGGTGGGTTTTGTTATTGTGCCTGGCGCTGGCGGCCTGCACCCCCAACCAGGCTGTCCCCACTGCCATCCCGGACACTGCCACGCCCACTTCCCTGCCGGTAGCCTCGGCTACCCCACAGGATCAGCCCACCCAGACATCTGTTCCCCCGACCGCCGCTGCCACGCAAGAACCGGCGGGGGAACCCTCCAAATCCGTCTTCCTGATCTCCTGGGATGGCGGGCGGGCCGATATCGTGGATGGATGGATGGCTGAGGGCGTGCTGCCGCACTTTGCTGCCCTGGCGGCCCAGGGCCTGCGCGCCGAGTATGCCCTGTCCACGGATCCATCCCTCACCGCGGCTGCCCAAACTGCCATCGCCACGGGGTCTTACCCGGCGCATACTGGCATCGTCAACAATTCCTATCACGTGCCCATCGACTCGTTCTACTGGTACCGGCGCGGCTTCGATGAGCTGCTCGACCAGGCCGAGCCGGTGTGGGTGAGCGCCTCGCGCGCCGGCCTGACCAGCGCGGCCCTGTTCTTCGTGGGCGGCTCGCCCATGCTGCCCGGCCAGACCGCCGATTACACCATCGGCTATGGCATCGAAGACGCCTACTCGCGCCAGGTGACGGTTGAACTCGGCCCGCTGGACGGCGACTGGCAAGGCCAGGCGCCCGCTTCCTACAGCCTGCCCCTGGAAGGCAGCTTCACCATCCAGGAAGTGGCGCGCCTGTACCTGTACGTGCTCGACAGCCAGGACGACCAGGCTGCCAGCTACGACACGGTGATCGTCTCGCTCGAACGCAGCTTCGAGGCCAGCCACCTCAGCCTGCAAATGGAAGCATGGGGCTCGCTGGTCTTGCTGCCCCGGCTGGTGGCGGGCGCCGATTTCCTGCTCCAGGCCATCGACTCGGACCGCAAGCAGGTCACCCTGTTCTACAGCAACGTGTATCACAACACGGCCAGCCCGCCGCAACTGCTCGAAGCGCTCAACCAGAAGTTCGGCTTCTTCCCCTCCGGAGCAGATTACTACGCTCTGGAACATGGTTGGATCACGCCCGAGCAGAACCTATACCTGCTGGAGCGCGCCGCCCGCTGGATGGCGGAGGTATCCGCCTGGGTGTACACCAGCTACCACCCCGACCTGCTTTACACCTGGCAGGATGCGTTCGACTCAGCCGGGCACTCTTATCTGATGGTGGACCCGCGCCAGTTGAATTATTCTCCGGAGAACGCCGAACGCTACGCCGCCTACTATCGCCAGGCGGCCTGGGCCGCCGACCAGGCCCTGGAGATTATGCTCCAATCCATCGACCTGGAGAATACCACGGTCCTGATGGTCGCCGATCACGGCATGTCGCTCCTGCACACCACAGTATACGTCAACACTATCCTGCAAAAAGCCGGGCTGTTGACCCTGGATAAGAAGGATTACGTCGTGGTGGGTAAAACCAAGGCCTTCGCCGTGGCCTCCGGCGGAGCGGTCAACGTGTACATCAACCTGGCCGGGCGCGAGAAAGATGGCATCCTGTCCGAAGAAGAGTATCTCCAGGTGCAGGCCCAGGTTGTCGAGTTGCTTTCCGCGCTCACCGACCCCAATTCGGGCGAGAAAGTCTTCCAGCGCGTCCTGCGCCGTGACGAGCTGGGCAGCTTGCACCTCGATCACCCCAACTCCGGCGATGTCTTTGCCCAGGCTAACCCCGGCTACCACCTGGATGGCTGGCGCGGCAACCCGCAGGTCTTCGCCCAACCGGATTTCTACGGGCAGCACGGCTACGACAGCCGCCTGCCCGATATGCACGCCCTGTTCTTCGCCGCTGGCCTGGGAGTCCCCGCCAGCCAGGCGGCTATCCCGCCCGTTCACATCGTCGATTATGCTCCCACCATCGCCTGTCTGTTGGGCTTTTCTCCCGCTGCCAGCGTCGATGGGCAGGTTATCCCGGCCCTTTGCGGGCATTAGTACTTAACGGGACTTGTCTACCTGGGGGCCTGTGCTATACTTAAGCGAGGCATTATGTCCGAAGACGTCATGCTCCAGGAAGCTATCCAGGCCATCCGCCAGGGACAGCGCGTCCGCGCTCGCGATTTGCTGACGCGCCTGCTGCGCGCCGACCAGGCCAACCCGGAATACTGGCTGTGGATGAGCTCGGTCGTCGACAGCTTCAAAGAACAGGTTTACTGCCTGCAAAACGCGCTGCGCCTCGATCCCGACAATCCTACTGCCCGCAAGGGCCTGATCGTCCTGGGCGCTATGCCGCCGGACAGCTCGGTTGTGCCGGTGCCGCCAGTGCGGCGCAAATGGGAGATCGACGCTCAAGAAATCCCCAAGCGCCGCTTGTGGGCCCATCCGGTTGTGCGCATCGTAGTTCTCTGCCTGGCAGCCTTCCTGGTCATCGGCCTGATGATCCTGGGTATCCGGGGATACGGCGCCCGGCGTGTTACCACGGCAGCCAAGATTCCCACCCGCACACCTTATCCAACTGACACGATTACCCCCACAGCCACCAAGTCCACCGCTGTTCCGATCACCCTGGCACCCAATGCCACCGCCACGCCGATGCCGCTGTGGATGCTTCTGGATGCCACTTATACCCCCACGCCGCTTTACATAAATACACCTCACGGCATCAACGAGGCTTACCGTACGGGCGTGCAGGCCTTTTCTCATGGCAACTACGAAATGGCCCTGCTGATGTTCAACCAGGCCATCGAGGTGCCTCCTGTCACCGCTGACCTGTATTATTACCTGGGTGAGACCCAACGCGCTTTGCAGAATTACAAAGCTGCCCTGGAGGCTTACGAGCAGGCCATCGCCCTCGAGCCGGGCTTTGCCCCGGCTTACCTGGGGCGCGCTCGCACTCACCTGGCGCAGAATCCCCGGGCGGATATCATCGAAGACTTGCAAAATGCCCTGGATCGGGACCCCTATTTTGGTGAAGTTTACATCGAACTGGCGGTCCAACAGATCAAGAAGGGCGAACTCGAAACTGCCCTGGAGACCCTGAACACCGCCGAGACTCTCATCCCCGAATCGCCGCTGGTATACCTGTATCGCGCCCAGATATATATCCTGCTGGATGAGCCCGAAGTGGCCCTGGAAGACGCCCGCCTGGCTAACGAGATGGATCGCACCATGCTATTGGGCTACCGCTTGCTCGGTGAAGCCGCCATCGCCAGCGATGAATACCAGCAGGCCCTGGAAGCCATCAACACCTACCTGGCATACGAACAGAAAGATGCCCTAGGCTGGCTGGTGCAGGGCCAAGCGCTGTATGCCAGCGGGCAGTACAGCAAAACGCTGACCGCCATGGACACCGCCCTGAAGCTGGACCGGAACCTGCTCGATGCACACCTGTACAAGGGTCTGGCGTACATGGAATTGGGCCAGGGACAGCCGGCCGTGAACGAAATCTATCGGGCGCTCAACGCCGACACCAAATCGTACCAGCTCAACCTGTACTTCGGGCGCGCCCTGTTCATCGCCGAGCGCTACGAGGATTCGCTGGGCTCGTTCAACCGCAGCCTGGAAGCTGCGGAAACGGATGAGCAGTTGGCCCCGGTTTATTACTGGCGCGCCCAGGCCCTGGAACTGTCTGGCAACCGGCCAGCGGCCTTGAAGGACTGGAAAGCGTTGATCGACCTGCCGCAGGATGTGGTCCCCGCCGAGTGGCTGGAGGTTGCCCAGGAGCACCTGTTAGCCACGCCTACCCCCACTCCCGTCACGCCTTCGCCGACGCCTACTCCCACCAAAACACCTGTTCCCACCAAAACGCCTGTTCCTTCCAAAACGCCTGTTCCTACAAAGACACCCACGCCTACCAAAACGCCCACCTCGCCTCCGGCTACTGCAACGCCCAAGGACGGTTCTCAGACGCCCACGCCTGCTGGCACGCCTAAGACACCTACCCCTACCCCGACCGTCAAACCGGCCAAAACCGCTACACCGACGCCAAGTAAGACCCCCACCCCTTAGCAGTTACAGAAGCAGCCATGCCTGCTCAGAAAAAGCCCCCGCCCGCTACTCCAGGTCGCCAGGATAACCTGTCTAACCTGAATCAGGTCACCCGGGCGCTTTGCGACGCGCCCGATCTGCAAACCTTGTTCGATGTCTTGCAGGCGCAGTTGGAGCGCTTGCTGCCCGGTGGAAATCTCTATATCGCGCTGTACCATCTCGATCACCGCCAGGTCTGGTATCCGCGAGCGGTACAGTCTGGGGCGCGCCAGGATTGGCCCAGGCGGCCGCTGGGTGACTGGCTGGCAGACCGGGTGATCCGCAGCGGCGAGTCACTGCTGCTGGCGCCCATCGGCGCCGAACTGGCGCAGGTTGACCCGCCTCTGCAGGGTGCAGCCATCACCGCCTGGGTAGGGCAGCCGCTGTGCGCCCAGGGGCAGTCTATGGGCTGCCTGGCGCTTTTCTCGCTGGAGCCCGAGGCGAGCTATCGCCAGGCCGAATTGGACCTTCTGGCGATCATCGCTGTCCAGATCAGCGCTGCCCTCGAAAAAGCCACTCTGGTCGAGCAGACACAGCGCCGCGCGACCCAGTTGAAGACCATCAACCAGATCACCGCCCTGATCGCGGCCAGCCTGGACCCGCAGGAAGTCCTGGCCCAGGTTTGTCGTTCGGTGACGCGCATTGCCAACAGCCAGCGCAGCGCCATTTTCTTGCTGGATGCCCAGGAAAGCCTGGTCTGGCTGGCGCATCACCACCAACTGCCGGAAGCTTTCATCCAGCAAAACCAATCCTTCACCGTGGCCCATAACGGTCGCACGCGCTGCCTGCGCACCGCCCAGCCGCTGCTCACTCCTGAATTGGATGAGGTCGTCCTGGAAGCGGACTTCATCCGCTCTTTGCGCGGCGCGGCCATCCAGGCCTTCGGCGACTTTCCCATGGTCACTCCCGAGGGACAAATCGGCTTTCTTACAGCTTATTACGATGCCCCTCACGATTTCACCCCCGAAGAAGTTGAGCTGCTGCAAACCCTGGCCAGCCAGGCCGCCCTGGCGGTTTCCAATGCCCGCCTGCACGCTCGCACCGACCTGGCGCTTTCGCAGCGCGCCCACCAGTTAGCCATCCTGGAGGCAGTCGGCCGCGAGCTTTCGGCCGCGGCCACCTCTGAGCGCCTGTTCGCCATGGTTTTGAGCTACGCGGTGGAATTCACCAATTCGCCCTGGGGGTTGCTGGGCCTGCTCCACCCCGACAGCCAGACGATCGAGGTCAAGGCCAGCCACGGTTTCGTCGAGACGGTGCCGTTCTACAGCGCCAACCGCGGCATCAGCGGGCGCGCCCTCCGCACTCGCCAGGTCATCTACGCTGGAGAGGCGCGCCAGGACCCGGATTTCTTCGACCTGACCGGGGGCCAGTCCCGCTCGCACCTCAGCATTCCTCTGCGCTACAAAGCCCGCGTACTGGGCGTCTTGACCCTGGAAAAGGCCGAGCCAAACGGCTATTCGGCCAACGACCAGTCTTTCGTCAGCCAGTTGGCCAACCAGGCCGCCATCGCGGTCATCAACGCCGACCTCTACCGCTCTGTCCAGCAGCGCTTGAGCGAGCAATCCATGCTCTACCAGCTCAGCGCCCGGCTGGCCAGCACCCTGGCCCTGGAGGATGTGCTGCAAACCATCCAGGACAGCCTGTGCGCTTACCGGGCAGACGTGCATTTCGCCATATACCTGTGGGAGGCCAGCCAGCGCGCTTATCTGCTGCGGGCAACCAACGCCGGTTTCGCCCGCCAGCCGTCTGGCGCAGCGGAGGGCCAGAGCGAACCTGCTCCAGCGCCCATCCACCTGCCGGGCGCCATTGCCCTCGAGCAGTTGCAGCACCTGCCTGGTGAACTGCTCGATCCCCAGCCTTTCCACCTGCCAGTGGAAGAATTATTCGCCCAGCGCCTGCTGCCGGGCTTTCCCACCCGCCAGGTCTTGATCTTCCCCCTGGTAGCCAACCAGCAGCGCCTGGGATTGGTGGTGCTGCACTTCGCCGGCCCGGCCGGTTTGCAGCCCAACGATTTGCAGCTTTTGCAGGCCGTCATCGGCCAGGGGGTCATTTCCCTGCAAAATGCCCTGCTCTTCGCCGATGTGGCTCACGGCCGCGACCGGCTGGCGGCCCTGCTCAACACCGTTCAGGAAGGCATCCTGATGATCGAAAGCGACGGGCGCATCACCCTGGCGAACGAGGCCCTCCAGGTGCTCACTGGCCTGGCGCCGGGTGAACTGCTCGGCCGGCGCTTCGCCAGCCTGGGAACGCCTGTCCTGGCGCAACTAGGCTTCACGCCCGAGGGCGTCGCCCAGTTGCTCGGCAGCCTGGAAGAAGACCAGGTCCTCGCCGAAATCGAAAACCCGCTGGAAATCACCACGGGCAGCCCGCAGCGCTTCCTGGAGCGCTCAGCCTTGCCCGTGCGCGGCCAGCGCCAGCACGCTCCTGCGCCGGCCGTGATCGGTTGGATGATCGTGCTGCGCGACATCACCCACGAGCACGAAATCGCCGCTGCTCGCCAGATCATCACCGAGACGGTCTGGCATGACCTGCGCTCGCCGCTTTCCACCGTCCTGGGCGCCATCAACCTGATGGAGCAGGACATCCAATCCAGCGCCGGGCGCGGCGAGCCGGGCCCCTCGCTCCTCATCCGCGAAGGTCTGCACATCGCCCAGCGTGGCACGCGCCGCGTCCTGGACCTGGCCGAGTCTCTCCTGGATGTCTCACGCATGCAGTCCGGCAGCATCGAACTGGCCCGCGGCCCGCTCGACCTGCACACCCTGGCCGAGCATGTGGTGCGCGATTACGGCGCCCAGGCCAATGAGTTCGGCGTGCAACTGCGCAGCGAGGTGCCCGATAGCCTGCCCAAGGCGGACGCCGACGGCGGCAAGATCAGCCGGGTGCTCACTAACCTGGTGGATAATGCCCTCAAATTTACCCCGGCTGGCGGGCTGGTGCTGCTTAGCGCCACACCTCAGACCGACGGCATGCTGGCTGTGCGCGTCAGCGACAGCGGCCCGGGCATCCCCGAAAACTATCGCGACAAGATCTTCGAGCGCTTCGCCCAGGTTCCCGAACAGCGCGGGCGGCGGCGCGGCACCGGCCTGGGCCTGACCTTCTGTCGCCTGGCGGTCGAAGCCCACGGCGGGCGCATCTGGGTCGAAGAACGCCCTGGCGGCGGCAGCGTCTTCACTTTCACCCTGCCGGCTTTGTAAGAAGATTATTTGAATCGCCGGGCTTCCCTTGCCAACCCCCCTCGAGCGCGCTATAATGCTACGTTGCGGACAGGCCGCGAGCCTGGCGAACGCGAGGTAAACTATGCCGATCTATACTTATCGTTGCAAAAACTGTGGCATTCAGTTCGAACAACAGCAATCCTTCAAAGACCAGCCGCTGACGCGCTGCCCGGAGTGCAGCAAGAAGACCCTGCAGAAAGTCTACCAGCCGGTAGGCATCGTCTTCAAGGGCTCTGGCTTCTACGCCACCGACCACCGCTCTCCCTCCGGCGCCAGCCGCGCCACGGGCGGCAAATCTAACGAAGGTGAAAAAGCCCCCGCCAAGAGCGAGGAGTCTTCGAGTTCGTCATCGACCTCATCGTCCGAGTCTTCCAGCAAAGAGTAGCGCCACCAGGCTCTCGAATTTTCATCTTTCCTATGAAACGCCCCCTGATTGGAGGCGTTTTCTTGTTTTAAGGGTAAAATATCTCCACAACAAACATCACACCCCGAATGGAGATTTTACAAGTTAATCTCGGGGGAAAGTCCAAGGGTGAGGTTTCCCATGGATGTAGAAAAACAAAAAGCATTGCAAAAGGCCAGGGACCATTTGCGGGCGGGGGAAAAGCCGCCGGCGCGGGCGATCCTGGTGCAGTTCGTCAAACAGGACCAACAGGTGGAGGCGGCCTGGTATCTGCTGGGCTTCGCGCTCGAAGACCCCAAGCAGCAGGCTTATGCCTTCCAGCAGGTGCTGCGCATCAACCCCGGCAACCAGAAGGCCCGCGTGCGCTTACAGGCCCTGTCCGCCCCTGGCAGGGCGGACACGCCCGCGACTGCGCCGGTCGAGCCGCCCAGGCCGCGCCAGCCCGAGCCCCAGGCCCTGCTAAAGGCGGTAGAAAAAGAGCTACCTGAGCCGCCCAGGTCTGCTGCCGGCGTTCCCGGCAGCGCGGTTGCCGCCAGGCCCGGCAAGCAGGTGTCCAAGAAGCAAAAGGCGGCGAGTCAACCCGCACCGGCGAAAGCAGAGACGAAGGCAAAACCCCGGCGGCGCGGCCGCATCTCGCCCGGCCTGCTGCTGGCAGTTGGGGGGCTGCTGGTGGTCCTGCTGGTTGGGGGCGGGCTGGGGCTTTACTGGCTGGTGAGCCAGGGGGCCCTGGGCCAGATCGTCCCGCTGCAGACCGCGACCGTGGTAGCGCAGGCCAGCACGGCGCCCCCGACTCTCACCGCCACCGCGACTCCGGTGCTCCCCACGCCTACTCCCAGCGCTACATCTACCGCCAGCGCCACGCCTACCCAGGCCGCGGATGTGATCGAATTCAGGCCCGGGGAATGCCGCTTCGCTATAACCATCCAGGCGGATATCGAATGCGGCTCCGTACTGGTACCCGAGCGGCGGGACGGCCAGTTGTCCGGGCGTGTGCACCTGGCCGTAGCGATCTTCCACAGCCTGAGCCAGACGCCGAAGCCCGACCCGGTGATCTACCTGCACGGTGGGCCAGGCGGTGCCACCCTGCAATCCATCGCTCATGTAGAACAAAGCTTCATCCTGCCCCTGTTGGAGGAGCGCGATTTGATCGTTTTCGACCAGCGCGGTGTGGGATACTCCCAGCCTTCCCTGGACTGCCCGGATGTATGGGCGCTGTACCGGCAAGATTTGTATGGCAGCCTGGCGCAGTTCAATACAGCAGACCTGTATGAAAAGGCTTTCCAGGAGTGCCGCGACCGGTTGGTCTATTCCGGCGTGGATATCGAGCACTATACCACGGCCAACAGCGCCGCAGACGTGCGCGATATCGCCCGGGCCCTGGGGTACGAACAGGTCAATTTGTACGGTGTCTCCTACGGCACGAACCTGGCCCTGAGCGTGATGCGCGACTATCCCGAGATCGTGCGCAGCGCGGTGCTGGATTCGGTGCTGCCGCTGGAGGTCAAGTCGTATAATGACCAGGCCGCCAACGCCGCGGAGGCGCTGCAAACCCTGTTCGCCGGCTGCGCGGCCGACCCGCTCTGCCAGGAAGCCTATCCGGACCTGGAAAAGGTCTTCTACGAACTGGTGGATCGGATGGAAGCCGAACCGCTCGAGGTCCCGGTGACCGACCCGGCCAGCGGGCTGACCCACAACCTCCAGGTCAGTGGGAACGGTCTGATCAATGCCGTGATCTGGGGGCTGCACGCGGGAGACGGCATCCCGGCGATGCCCAAGGGCATCTATGACCTGGCCGAGGGAGATCCCTGGTACCTGTCCCAGATCAAAGCTGTGCAAGCAGGCTACCTGAACAGCATCAGCATCGGTGTGATGGCCTCGATCAACTGCCACGAGCAGGTTTATGCCACCACGCCGCAGGAGCTGGAAGCCGACCTGGAGGCCGAGCCGCGCTTCGCCGCCTATGCCCGCTCGGCCATGTTCGGCGGCGTGGAGAGCCTGTTCGCCATCTGCAGCCGGTGGAAGGTGCTGCCCTTCGACCCGGCCAGCAAACAGGCCTTGAAGAGCGACATCCCTGCCCTGATCCTGGCCGGGGAATACGACCCCACCACGCCGCTGCATTACGGGCGCCAGGTGCACGAGAACCTGAGCCACAGCTACCTGGTGGCGTTCGCCGGGCAGGGCCACGCGCCCACGTGGAGCCCGGAAGTCCAGTGTGCCACGCAGATTGCGTTGGACTTTTTGAATACCCCCTCGCGGGCCCCTGACAGCGCTTGCGCCAAGCCGCCGGGCGGCATGCACTTCGCGGTGGCCTACACCGGCAAAGCCGGGACGCGCTTCGAAACTTTCTACAACGACCAATATGGCCTGAGCGGAGTGATCCCCAGCGGTTGGCGCTCCATCGGGTCCGGCTTTTACAACCGCCTCAAGACGGATGCGGACCCCACACAGGTTGGCCTGCAAAGCTCTGCGGTGAGCATTCCGGAGTGGTTGGACTGGCTGACCGTGAAGTTCCAGAACGTCGGCCTGGACGCCGCGCCCAAGGCAGCCGGCGAACACGAAGCCAACGGCAGCACCTGGGAGCTGTACACCTCGACCTTTCGAGGCAACCCGGTCGACCTGGCCTTTACGCAGGTCGAAGGCCAGACGATCCTGGTAGCGATGCTGAGTCCGAAAAGCGAGCACACGGCCCTGTACCAGAATATTTTCCTGGAATTGGTAGAACGGGTGAGGTGGGTGGAATAGATGGTATGTCAGTCAGCCATCCACGAATGGGACCACGAATAAACGAATTTTCCTGGCGCGACCATTCGTGGATGGGTGTTCGGCCTCGCTACAATATCATTCCCAACAAATCGGCGAGATACTGCGCCGGAGAGCGCCTGGCATGGCGAGCAGGCGCGTGACGGCAGCCCAGGTTGGTTTCCAACAGTTCGCGGAATTTGTCTGTCCGCTCGGAGGCGGCCAGCGCCTGGCGGCGGGAACGCTCCTGTTGCAGCAGATCGTCCAGTTTCATGAGAGGCGTTTCTTGTGCAGCAGGGGATTTTTGTTGTAAAATCAAGAGCAGGTTGATGGTGATAGGAGGAGAAAGTTCTATGCCAACGTTCATCGAATACGAATTGGATGATGGCGCCACGGTGCTGATCGAAGCGCCCACGGTGGAGGTGGGCGGGATCGTACCGGCGTCGCGCGGCGCGGATGGCAGCGTGATCGTCAAGGCCGGGCAGAAGTTCGGCGAGGCGCTGGAGGGGGTGGTGGGGCAGGCGCGCGCCCTGCGCGAAAGGCTGGACGCGCTGCGGGCGGACGAGGTGGAGGTGAGCTTCGGATTGAAGGCGATTGGTGAGGTGAACGGATTCGCCGTGGGCAAGGCCGGGGTGGAGGCGAACTATACGGTGACGCTGAAATGGCAGAACAAGGCGGAGACGGAGATGGAGCGGCGCGTGAAGCGGGCGCAGCGGCGCGGGAGGATGAGGCGCGGTAAACGGATTATGGGAACGGATTGAACGGATTGGGTGATGGATGAGAGAGTGCGCTTGGAGCGCGCTTGGGGTAGCAGCGCTCGGCGAATGGGATGGAAGCGAGCGTGGATGGGTTTGATGCATAGAGGAGGTGGGCATGCCGCAGGCGTTGGAGAATAGCATCGTATGCATCCTGGACGGGCGCGGGGCGCCGTGCGGGGTGGGCTTCCTGGTGGGCGAGCGCCGGGCGCTGACCTGCGCCCACGTGGCCGTCGCGGCCGGGGCGCAGGCGCTGGGCGAGGAGGTACGGCTGGATTTTCCGCTGCTGGCGGGGCGGCCGGCGCTGCGGGGGAGGCTGGTGGTGTGCGACGAGGCGGCAGACGTGGCCGGGCTGGAGCTGCTGGGCGAGCTGCCCGGCGCGGCCCGCGCCGTGCGCCTGGTGCGGGCCGAGGAGCTGTGGGGGCACGCTTTCCGGGCCTTCGGCTTCCCGGCCGGCTACGACCACGGGGTGTGGGCCTCCGGGCGCATCCTGGAGCGCGACGCCCACGGCTGGCTGCAAGTCGAAGATGTCAAGACCACCGGCTACGCCGTGCAGGCCGGTTTCAGCGGCGGGCCGCTGTGGGACGAGGCCCTGGATGGCGTGGCCGGCATGCTGGCGGCGGCGGACAACCGCCCCGGTGTGCGGGCGGCCTACGGGCTGCCCGCCGCGGCTCTGCTGGAGGCCTGGCCGGCGCTGGGCCAGGCGGCCATCCCGGCCTGCCCTTACCGCGGGTTGTTCGCTTTCCGCGAGGCCGACGCCGGGCTGTTCTTCGGGCGGGAGGCCTTCGTGGAGCGCCTGGCGGCGGCCGTGGCGCGGCGCGCCCTGGCGGCGGTGATCGGGCCGTCGGGCAGCGGCAAGTCGTCGGTGGTCTTCGCCGGGCTGCTGCCGCGCCTGCGGGCCCTCACCCCCTCTCCCGCGGGGCGAGGGGAGCATGGTTCGTGGGTGATCGTAGATTTCCGCCCTGGGCGGCAGCCGTACGAGGCGCTGGCGCGGGCGCTGCTGCCCTGCCTGGAAACCGGGCTGAGCGAGACCGGGCGGCTGGTGGAGCTGCGCCGGCTGGCGGGGGCCTTGCAGGCCGGCCAGGTGCGCCTGTCGGACGTGGTGGGGCGCGTGCTGGAGAAATGCCAGCCGGGCGGGCGGCTGCTGCTGGTGGCCGACCAGTTCGAGGAGCTGTACACGCTGGGCAGCGAGCCGGCGGCGCAGCGCGCCTTCGTGGAGACCTTGTTGGAAGCGGCGGAGCAGGCGGCCGATTTCTGCCTGCTGCTGACCCTGCGGGCGGATTTCCTCGGCCAGGCGCTGGCGCTGCGCTCCTTCGCCGACGCCCTGCAAGACGCCGACCTCAAGCTGGGGCCGATGAACGCCGGCGAGCTGCGCCGGGCGATCGAGCTGCCCGCCCAGGAGCGCGGCGTGGCCTTCGAGAGCGGGCTGGTGGGGCGCATCCTGGGGGAGATGAGCGGCGGGCCGGGCGACCTGCCCCTGCTGGAGTTCGCCCTGACCCTGCTGTGGCAGCGCCAGCAGGACGGGCGCCTGGCGCACGCCGCTTACGAGGCGGTGGGGGGCGTGCAGGGGGCGCTGGCGGGCTACGCCGACCAGGCCTTCGAGCGGCTGGAATCCCCGGAGCAGGCCCAGGCCCGGCGGGTGTTCACGCAACTGGTGCAGCCCGGGCTGGGCACGGAGGACACCCGCCGCCTGGCCTCGCGGGCCGAGCTGGGCGAAGACGCCTGGGGGCTGGTGGTGCGCCTGGCGGACGCCCGCCTGGTGGTGACCGACCAGGCGGCGGGCGGCGAGCAGGTGGCCGAGGTGGCCCACGAGGCCCTGATCCGCGATTGGGGCCGGCTGCGCGGTTGGATGGAGGCCGACCGGGCCTTTCGCGACTGGCAGGAGCGCCTGCGGGCGGCGCGGCGCCAGTGGCAGGGCAGCCGGCAGGACGCCGGCGCCTTGCTGCGCGGCGGGCCGCTGGCCGAGGCCGAGGACTGGCTGGAGCAGCGCCGGGAGGAGGTCGGCGAGGGGGAGCGGGCCTACATCCAGGAGAGCCTGGCGCAGCGGGGGCGCGAGCGCCGCGCCGAGCGGCGGCGCTGGTGGAGCGTGGCGGGCAGCCTGGGGCTGGCGCTGGTGATCGTGGCGGTGGCGCTGACGCTGGCGGGGACGGGGCAGATGAGTCAGTTGGTAAACCACCCGCGGCTTCGCCCACCTATCCCAGAAAGGGATTGGGCCTTTATCCCGGCAGGGGAGTTCTGGATGGGCTGCGACGAGAGCAACCCGAACGAGAGCTGTCAGGATGAAGAACTGCCGCGCCACCCGGTTTACCTGGACGCCTACCAGGTCATGCGCTACGAGGTGACCAACCGGCAGTACCAGCAGTGTGTGAGCAACGGGAAATGCATGTTGAGGGTCTCGCAGGGTGACGAGAACTACCCGGTGGTCAACGTGAGCTGGCAGGATGCCGTAACCTTCTGCGCCTGGGCCGGGGCGCGCCTGCCAAGCGAGGCGGAATGGGAGAAGGCCGCCCGCGGCGGGTTGGAGGGCCGGCGGTACCCGTGGGGGGACGAAGCCCCCACCTGCGAAACCGGGGCGGTGAATGGGGCCCAGTATGGTGGCTGTGATGGGAGTACGGTCCCGGTGGGCAGCTTCCAGCCCAACGGCTACGGGCTGTACGACATGGCCGGCAACGTGTGGGAGTGGGTGCAGGACTGGTACCTGGAGACCTACTACAGCAGTTCGCCGCGGGATAATCCAACCGGTCCGGCCTCGGGCAAGTACCGCGTGCTGCGGGGCGGCTCGTGGTACAACTATGAGAGGTCCCCGCGAGCGGCGTATCGTTACAGGAGCGCTCCCGCCGATTCCGGCAATAATGTTGGCTTCCGCTGCGTCCGCTTGAGGTGATTCTGGAATGCTGGATGCTGTTGTCCCGTTTTTCTGGAACGGGGGGTGTGGGGGGACTCCCCCACAGGGTGTGTTGGGCAGGGGTGCGTGAGTAGGCGCTGCGCCGGCCTGTGGCCGCGCCTTTTTGCGACCGCGTTGTTCATCATGCCCTGATCAATGTGATCGGGTTGGCATAACCGTAGGGGCGGGTCTGCCCGTTCTGGCAAATCCACCTGCCTGACAACCATCTCATCTGCCCCGCGGCGCGCTTCAACCAACTCGACCCGCCCTGGCTGCCGTCGGCGGGCGCGCAAATGCTGGGGCACGTGCGCATTGCCCGGCGATGCAACCGGCGGGCAATGCGCCCGTCTGGGAATTGGACGTCCGGGAATGCAGCCCGCCGGCCAACGGCCAGGCCAACGGCCAGCCAACGGCCGGCCAACGGCCAGGAATGAATTCCCGGCCTGCCACGCAAAACGCGCTGAAGCGCGTTGAAGAATGATGCCCGGGGAGTGCGCTTCAGCGCACTTGGGGTATCAGGCTGGGATTTGGAATCCCAGCCGATGATGGCGTGCGTGCGCCTGACAACCATCCCATCTGCCCCGCGGCGCGCCTCAACCAACTCGACCCGCCCTGGCTGCCGTCGGCGGGCGCGCAAATGCTGGGGTACGTGCGCATTGCCCGGCGATGCAACCGGCGGGGAATGCGGCCGCCTGGGAATTGGATGTCCGGGAATGCAGCCCGCCGGCCAACGGCCGGGCCAACGGCCAGCCAACGGCCAGGAATGAATTCCCGGCCTGCCACGCAAAACGCGCTGAAGCGCGTTGAAGAATGATGCCCGGGGAGTGCGCTTCAGCGCACTTGGGGTATCAGGCTGGGATTTGGAATCCCAGCCCTCGTTTCGTTTGATCCAGGCGTGAATTTCATGTTAAAATACACCCGTACTGGGTCGGTGGTCGCGGCAGCTTGAACTTGCTGCGGCGTCGGGTTGTGCGCCCGTCGAAAAGTGCCTCCGTTCTGAATCCTTTAGAAAGGTCTCTCGCCGATCCATGAGCATCTGGAAAACTTACTATCTCGCTGAAAGTATCCCCGACGCCTTACAGGCGTTGGCCGCCGCTCCAGGCGAAAACCGCCTGGTAGCCGGCGGCACCGACCTGCTGCTCGATTTGCAGCAGGGCCGCCATGCCCCCGTTGATACCCTGGTGGATGTTTCGAATATCCCGGAAATGCGCCTGCTGGAAGTGCGCGGCCAGGCCTTATTCGTGGGCGCCGCCGTGCCGCTCAACCGCGTGGCGGCCTCGCCGCTGATCTACCAGCACGCCCAGGCGCTGCACGAAGCCGCCGGCCTGATCGGCGGGCCGCAGGTGCGCAACACCGCCACCCTGGGCGGCAACGTGGCCCACGCCCTGCCCGCCGGGGATGGCGCCATCTCCATGCTGGCCCTGGGCGCTGAGGCTGAGGTCGCCAGCCGCGACGGCCGCCGGCGCGCCCCGCTGGGCGAGTTGTACCGCGGCCCGGGGCGCTCGGCGCTGCACCCGCAGGAGGAACTGCTGGTCGGTTTCCACCTGCCGCTGGCCGGGGCGGGGGATGCGTCCGCCTTCCGCCGGGTGATGCGCCCCCAGGGGGTGGCGATTGCCATCCTCAACATGGGCGTGTGGGTCAGGCGGCAGCAGGAGCGCATCCTGGATGTGCGCATTGCCGTGGGGCCGGCCGGGCCGCTGCCGCTGCGCGCCCGGGCTGCCGAGCAGGTGCTGCGCGGCCAGGTGTTCGACGCCGCGCTTTTGGCGCAGGCGGTGCAGGCGCTGCTGGGCGAAGCTCATTTCCGCACCAGCCCGCAGCGCGCCACCGCCGAATACCGCCGCCACACGGCCCAGGTTCTGCTGCAAGAGACCTTCGACCTGGCCTGGCAGCGCGCCGGCGGCACTCCCTGTTCCGCCGCCTGATGCTCTCCCTTAGCGCCAATCCGTAATTTCAGTCGAACCATCGAGAAGGAATCGAGTCGGTATGCAACTTACAGTGAATGGAAAACAGGTGACGGTCGAGCCGCAGCCGGGCGAAATGCTGGCCGATTTGCTGCGCGAGCGGCTGGGGCTGACCGGCGCCAAGATCGGATGTAACGAGGCCGAATGCGGGGCCTGCACGGTGTTGGTGGACGGCGAGCCGGTGCTCTCCTGCACCTACCCGGCCGCCAAGGCTGCCGGCCGCAGCGTGATGACCATCGAAGGGTTGGGCGCGCCGGAGGCGCTGCACCCCTTGCAGCAGGCCTTCGTCCTGCACGGGGCGGTGCAGTGCGGCTTTTGCATCCCCGGGCAGTTGGTTACCGCCTACGCCCTTTTGCAGCGCAACCCCCAGCCCACTGAGCTGGAAATCCGCCAGGCGCTCAAGGATACCTTGTGCCGCTGTGCCGGCTACCCGACCATCCTGCGCGCTATCCAGGCGGCGGCTCGCAGCCTGCAGACCGGTGAGCCAGTCTCTCCGCCGGATGTGCCGGATTCCACCCGGCCCCAAACGGTCATCGGCCGCCTGCAAGTCCGCCCGGATGCCGTCGAAAAAGTGACCGGGGCGGCGGTTTTCAGCGACGATTTGAAGTTCGAAGGCATGCTGCACGCCCGCGCCAAGCGCGCCGGCCTGCCGCACGCCATCCTGAGCCGCCTGGATGTGGAGGCAGCCCGGCGGCTGCCCGGCGTGGCGGCGGTGCTCACCGCCGAAGACATCCCCGGCGAGGTCAACCATGGCCTGGTGGTCTACGATTGGCCCGCTATGGTGGGCGTGGGCCAGCGCGTGCGCTACGTGGGCGACGCGGTCGCCATCGTGGCGGCCGAGACGCGCCAGATTGCCGCCCGGGCCCTGGACCTGATCGAAGCCGAGTACGAGCCGCTGCCGGTGGTCAGCAGCGCCGTGCAGGCTCGCCAGCCGAACGTGCCGCAGTTGCACCCGCACGCCGCAGGCAATATGCTCAAGCACATCAAGGTGCGCAAGGGCGACATGGCCCAGGGCTTTGCCGAGGCCGAAGTGATCCTGGAGCACGTTTTCCACACGGCGGCCACCGACCACGCTTTCCTGGAGCCGGAATGCAGCCTCGCCCGCCCCACGCCGGACGGGCGCATGGAGATCTACGTTGGCTCGCAGATCCCCTACTCCGACCGCCACCAGGTGGCGCGCGCCCTGGGCTGGCCCGAGGAGCGCGTGCACGTTATCGGCCAGTTGATGGGCGGCGGCTTTGGCGGCAAGGAGGACATCGCCGGGCAGATCCACGCCGCCCTGCTGGCCAACGTCACCGGGCGGCCGGTGAAGCTGCTCTTCGACCGCCACGAGAGCCTGCTGGTGCACCCCAAGCGCCACGCCACCCAGATCAGAGTCAAAGTCGGCGCCAGGCGCGACGGGCGCCTGACGGCGGTGGAGACCGAATTGTACGGCGACACGGGCGCCTACGCCTCCCTGGGCGAGAAGGTGCTGACCCGCGCCACCACGCACTCCTCCGGCCCGTACGAAGTGGCCCACGCCCGCGCCGATTGTTACGCCATGTACACCAATAACCCCCCGGCGGGGGCTTTCCGCGGCTTCGGCGTGACCCAGTCGGCCTTCGCCGTCGAGAGCATGATGGACATGCTGGCGGAGGAACTGGGCCTCGAGCCGGTCGAGCTGCGCCGCATCAACGCCCTGCGGGTGGGCAGCCTCACCAACACCGGGCAGGAGCTGAAGGACAGCGTCGGCCTGCTGGAATGTATCGACCGTGTCGAG
The DNA here is from genome assembly GCA_040752025.1 of Chloroflexota bacterium. Taxonomy (GTDB): domain Bacteria; phylum Chloroflexota; class Anaerolineae; order Anaerolineales; family UBA4823; genus JBFMFR01. Next base: position 49,420 of record JBFMFR010000029.1, read on the forward strand.
GCCGAGATGCGCCGCCTGGGCGGAGAGCACCCCTTCATTGCCTGCACGCCGCCGGACGCGCCGCACCTGCGCCGCGCCTGGGGCTTCGCCGCCGGCTTCAAGAACACCGGCCTGGGCGGCGGCGCGCCGGACAAGGCCGGCGCTGAGGTGGAATTGTACGCCGATGGCAGCCTGGAAGTGCGCACCTCCTCGGCCGAATTGGGCCAGGGCCTGGTGACGGTGCTGCGCATGATCGTGGCCGAGGAGTTCGACCTGCCGCCCGAGCGCGTCAAGGTGCTGGTGATGGACACTGACCTGACGCCCGACGGCGGCCCGACCACCGCTTCGCGCCAGACCTACGTGACCGGCAACGCCGCTTTGCACGCCGCGCGTGCCCTGCGCCAGGCGCTGGCTGCCAGCCTGGCCGAGAAATATGACCAGCCGCCCGAGAGCGTGCGCTTCGTCGAGGGCCTGGCCCAGGTGGGCGGCCATTCTCTCCCGCTGGGCGAGGTCGCTGGCCTGCTGCGCGCCGAAGGCCGCCAGCCGCGCGCCCTGTACGAGTACTGGGCCCCGGCCACCAAACCTCTGGGGCAGGGCGGCGACATGCACTTCGCCTATTCCTTCGCCGCCCAGGCCATCGAAGTCGAGGTTGATACCCGCACCGGCGAGGTGCGCGTCCTGCGCGTCATCGCCGCCAACGATGTGGGCGAGGCCATCAACCCGCTGGGCCTGCGCGGCCAGGTGGAGGGCGGGATCATGATGGGCCTGGGCAACGCCCTGACCGAGAACTTCGTCGTCGAGCAGGGTGTGGTCGTCACCGACCGGCTGGCGCGCTACCGCATGCCCTCCATCATGCTCACCCCCGAGATCATTTCGATTGTGGTCGAGCATCCCACCGCCCAGGGGCCGTACGGGGCCAAGGGCGTGGGCGAGCTGGTCAGCATCCCCACCACGCCTGCCATTACCAATGCCATCTACAACGCCGTCGGTGTGCGAATCGACCGCCTGCCGGTGGACCAGGCTGAAATCGTCAAGGCCCTCACGCATGGCTGAACCATCTACTTCGCAAAAATCTGCCCCCCTAACCCCCAATTACCACCCGCGCTGGCTGGAATGGGCGCGGGAGATCCAGGCCCTTTCGCAGACCGGCTACCATTACGCCGCCAACGACTTCGAGCGCCACCGCCACCAGCGCCTGGGCGAGATCGCCGCCGAGATCATCAGCGAGCACAGCGGCCTGGCCTTCGAGCCGCTGGTGAAGATTTACCAGGCCCAGACCGGCTACGCCACCCCGCGCGTCGACGTGCGCGGGGCGGTCTTCCAGGAAGACCGGCTGCTGCTGGTGCGCGAGCGCATGGACGGCGGCTGGACCATGCCCGGCGGCTGGGCTGACGTCGGCGACGTGCCCTCGCAGGCCGCCGAGCGCGAGGTCTGGGAAGAGGCCGGTTTTCACGTGCGGGCGCGCAGGCTGGTCGGCGTGTACGACGCCAACCGCGTCGGCCCGTTGGAGCTTTTCCACGCCTTCAAGCTCGTTTTCCTGTGCGATCTGTTGGACGGCGCTCCCCGTCCCAGCGAAGAAACCAGCGAAGTGGCCTTCTTCGGCATGGACGAGATTCCCGAGCCGCTTTCCGGCGAGCGCACCCACCCGCGCCACATCCGCGACGCCTACGCCGCCTGGCTGGACCCCGGCTGCCAGGCGGTTTTCGATTAGCGTATGCAATACCATTTCGTTCCCATGACTGCCGAGTATGCCAACGCCATCGTCGACGGGTGGCAGTACGGCGGCGAGTACGCCCTGCACGATTACGCCAACGAAGCCGAGCACATCCTCGACCCGGCCAGTTGGGGCACGGGCCTGTTCGCCGTCCTGGATGAAAACCAGGAGCTGGTGGGAGAGCTGACCACCGAGTTCTTCGACGCCCAGGGCGAATACGTCGAGTACGAAGATTTCGACAGCCGGGACCTGGGCGAGGCTGAGCTGTGGGTCGGCTTTGGGCTCAAACCCGAGCTGACCGGGCGCGGCCTGGGAGCCGGCTTCGTCTCCGCCTGCATCGCCTTTGCCCTGGCGCGCCACGGCTACACCGGCGATTATATCCGCCTGGGCGTGCCCGCCTTCAACCAGCGGGCGATCAAAGTGTATGAACGCCTGGGATTCCAAATTTTCAATCGGGAGCAGGGCGAGATCGATGGGAAGACTTTCGAGGCTGTGCAGATGAAGCTGCTTGTGAAAGAATTTCTCAGTTAGCATTTTGGGAGTTTGTTATGCTGATTACCAACGCCACTTTGATCACCTGGGAAGAGCCCAACCGCGTGCTCGAAGACCACGCCGTGTACATCCAGGATGGCCTCATCGCCGACCTCGGCCCGCAGGCCGAAATGCTGGCGCGCTACCCGCAGGCCGAGCGCCTGGATGCGCGCCGCCAGTACGTCATGCCGGGCAACATCTGCGCCCACACGCACTTCTACGGGGCCTTCGCCCGCGGCATGGGCATCCCCGGCGAGGCCCCCAAGGACTTCCCCGAGATCCTGCAAAAGCTGTGGTGGCCGCTGGACCGGGCGTTGGAAGCCGCCGACGTGCGCGCCTCGGCCGAAGTCATGCTGGTGGAAGCCATCAAGCACGGCACGACCACCCTGATCGATCACCACGCCTCGCCTAACGCCATTGACGGCTCGCTGGACGTGATCGCTGAGGCGGTCGAGCGCTCGGGTCTGCGGGCGGCGCTGTGCTACGAAGTCACCGACCGCAACGGCCTGGAAGGCGCGCGGGCCGGCATCGCCGAGAATTTGCGCTTCATCCAGCGGGCGCGCCGCCAGCCGCTGGCCGGCGGTCGCCTGGCGGCCACCTTTGGCCTGCACGCCAGCCTGACGCTCTCGGAGGCCACTTTAGACGCCTGCCGCCAGGCGGTTCCGGAGGGGATTGGCTTTCACGTCCACGTGGCCGAGCACGAGGTGGACGAGTACGATAGTATTGCCAAGAGCGGCCTGCGCGTCGTCGAGCGCCTGCACAAGCACGACATGCTCGGCCCCAACAGCATCGTGGTGCACGCCGTGCACGTCGATATGGCCGAGGCCGCCCTGCTGGCAGAGACCGGCGCCTGGGTGACGCACCAGCCGCGTTCCAATATGAACAACGGCGTGGGTGTGGGGGCAGTGGAGGACATGCTGCGGGCGGGTGTCAAGGTCTGCCTGGGCACGGACGGCTTCTCCAGCACCATGTGGGAGGAGTGGAAGACCGCCTACCTGCTGCACAAAGCCTGGCGCCGCGACCCGCGCCGCATGCCCGCTGATGTAGTGGCGCGCATGGCGGTGTATAACAACGCCAGCCTGGCAGGCCGTTTCTTCCCGCAGGCCCCCCTGGGCGTGCTGTCTCCGGGTGCGCAGGCCGACCTGATCTTCGTCGATTACCACCCGCACACACCCCTGGACGCCGGCAATCTGCCCTGGCAGATCGTCTTTGGCTTCCATGAAAGCATGGTCACTACCACCATCGTAGCAGGCAAGCTGTTGATGCACGAACGCCAGTTGCTGACCCTGGATGAAGCGGCTATCGCCGCCCAGGCGCGCCGGCAGGCGCCGCAGGTCTGGGCGCGCTACGCTGGCTACGTAAACCAGACGGCCATTCGAGCGTCGATCGAGAAGCATGTTTCCATCGAAAGGAATTTATGAGCGAGAATACTTCACTTCCGAAGATCGCCATCCTGGGCGGGACGGGCAAAGAAGGCCCCGGGCTGGCGCTGCGCTGGGGGCGCGCCGGCTACCCCATCCTGATCGGTTCGCGCCAGTTGGAGAAAGCCCAGGCTACTGCCGCCGAGTTGAATGAAAAGCTCGGCCTGCACGGCCCGGGCGCCGTCCAGGGCCTGGAGAACGCCGAAGCTGCCCGCCAGGCAGAGATTTGCGTGCTCACCGTGGTGCAGTCCGCCCACCAGGCCGCCCTGGAGGGGCTGCGCCAGGCTTTGCAGGGCAAGATCCTGGTGGATGCCACCGCCCGCGTGGATTTCCGCGATCCCCGCCCGCCTGAGCCGCCCGCCGCAGCGCGCACTGCCCAGGAGATCCTTGGGCCAGGAGTGCGCGTGGTGGCGGCTTTCCAGAACGTGCCCGCCCATGCCCTGAAAAAGAACCTGGACCAATCCCTGGATACGGACGTGTTGGTGTGCGCCGATGACCTGGAAGCCGCCCAGGCGGTCATGCAACTGGCGCAGGCGGCCGGCATGCGCGCCTATTACGCCGGCGGATTAGATAACGCCCTGGTGGTGGAGGGCCTGACCTCCATCCTGATCAGCCTGAACAAGCACTACGGCGTCAAGACTGCCAGCATCGGCGTGACTGGCCTGCAAGCTGAGTAGGCTCCCTGCCGGGGAGTTCTGCTATGCCTCTGACTCTCACGCCTCTGCCGGATTTGCCCCTGGTTATTCCAGGCGATGACCTGGCCCAGATCGTTTTGCTGGGTCTCGAGCGGGCCGGGCTGGCGCTGCAAGATGGCGATGTGCTGGTGCTGGCGCAGAAGATCGTATCCAAGGCTGAGGGCCGCCTGGTGAACCTGGCGCAGGTCGAGCCTTCGGCGCGTGCCCATGAACTGGCTGTCCAGGCGGAGAAGGACCCGCGCCTGGTGGAGCTGATCTTGCGCGAGAGCAATGCCGTGCTGCGCGTCCGTCCGGGAACGCTCATCGTCGAGCACCGCCTGGGCTTTGTGTGCGCCAGCGCCGGCATCGATCATTCCAACGTGCAGGGCGACCCAAACCTCGGCCCGGCCGAGGACTGGGTGCTGCTGCTGCCCGAGGACCCGGATGCCTCGGCGCAGGCGCTGCGCCAGCGCCTGGAAGCGGCCAGCGGGGCGCGCCTGGGCGTGCTGGTGGTCGATTCGCACGGGCGCGCCTGGCGACTGGGCACCGTAGGGGCTGCGATCGGCGTGGCTGGCCTGCCGGCCCTGGTCGATCTGCGCGGCCAGCCGGATTTGTACGGCTTTCGCCTGCGCATCACCCAGGTGGGCGCCGCCGACGAACTGGCCGCGGCCGCTTCGCTGGTCATGGGCCAGGCGGCGGAGGGCACCCCGGTGGTGCACGCCCGCGGCTTCCCCTACCCGCTGCGCGAGGCTGCCCTGGGCGAAGTGCTGCGCCCCAGGAACGAAGATATGTTCCGCTAGGTGGAGCGGAACTTCCTGTTCCGCCAAAGGATGGCTTTGACATGCCTGACAAGGTAAAAACACCTATCGATTTCGATAAGTTCGTTTTCGACGCCCGGCCCGATACGCTGGATTTCCGCGATCGCATGTACGAGCCCTCGCTGGTGGAGGTGCCCACGCACATCGCCTTGAGCAGTTACAAGCGCCATCACGTTCCAATCCTCAACCAGGGCCTGGAGGGTGCCTGTACGGGCTTCGGGCTGGCGACAGTCGCCAATTACCTGCTGCGCCGCCGCAAAGTAGTGCCCGACTCAACCCCCATCAGCCCGCGCATGTTGTATGAAATGGCCAAGCGCTACGATGAGTGGCCCGGCGAAGATTATCGCGGCTCCAGCGCCCGCGGGGCGATGAAGGGCTGGCATAAGCACGGCGTGTGCGCCAACGAAAAATGGCCTTACGACCCCAACCAGCCGGACACGGCCCTGACCCACGCGCGCATCACCGACGCCGCCACGCGCCCGTTAGGCGCCTACTACCGCGTCAATCACAAGGACCTGGTTGCCATGCACAGCGCCCTGGCGGAAGTGGGCATCCTGTTCGCCTCGGCCTGGGTGCACTCCGGCTGGGTCGCGCCGGATGAAGATGGCCGGATCCCTTACGAGAAATCCTACACGCTGATGGGCGGGCATGCCTTCGCCCTGGTGGGCTACGACGAGCGCGGCTTCTGGCTGCAGAACTCCTGGGGGCCGGATTGGGGGGCGGGCGGCTTTGCCCGCCTGAGCTATGATGACTGGCTGGCCAACGGCGCGGATGTGTGGGTGGCGCGGCTGGGTGTGCCGGTCAGCCTGCGCATCGCCGAATCGACGGCTGTCACCATCGCGCCTGGCGCCACGCAAACCAAATCCTATTCCTTCGCTGAGTTGCACCCGCACATCATCAGCCTGCGCGGCAATGGCAGCCTGAACACCGAAGGCACTTACGGCAACTCCGAAGCGGACGTGATCGAGATCTTCCAGAGCGAAATCCCGCGCCAGACGGCCAGTTGGGAGAAGAAGCGCCTGGTGCTTTACGCCCACGGCGGGCTGGTGGATGCGACCACGTTCATCCAGCGCGTCGCTGAATACCGGGCGGCCTTTCTGCAAGCCGAGGTCTACCCGCTGTCGTTTCTGTGGTTCACTGGCTTTTGGGGCATCGTGACCACCATTTTGCAGGAAGCCCTGCGCCGCCGCCGCCCGGATGGCGCCATGAACGAGCGCCTGGACTTCATGCTCGACCGCCTGGACGACACCCTGGAGCCGCTGGTGCGTTCTCTGACTGGCCGGGTGCAGTGGCAGGAGTTGAAGCAGCGCGCCTACCACCCAACGCTCAGTCCGGACGGAGGGGCGCGCCTGGCCTTGAAGTACCTGGCGCAGTGGATGGCCAGCCAGCCGCAGGCGGAGGTGCACCTGGTGGCGCACAGCGCCGGGAGCATTTTCCTGGCCCCGCTGGTGCGCCTGCTGACCACTTCCGGGAAGATCAAATCTGGCCTGCTGCGCGGCGAGCAGGGCCTGGGCATCCCGGTCAGTTCCTGCACCCTGTGGGCGCCGGCTATGCGTGTCGACGAATTCAAGCGCACCTTCTTGCCAGCCATCCAGAGCGGCGGCATCCAGCGTTTCAGCCTGTACGCTTTGGATGACCAGAGCGAGCAGGATGATCACGTTGCCCAGATTTACAACAAGTCGTTGCTATATTTGATCTCCAACGCCCTGGAAGATGCTTATCGTCAGCCCATACTGGGCCTGGATTATTGCCTGCGCAGGGACCAGAAATTGGCTGCCATCTTCGAAAAAGAGAACGTTGAATGGGTGCGCGCTCCCAACAACGCCCCCAGAGCCTCGCGCTGGGCTTCGACCGCTCGCCACCACAGCGAGTTCGATGACGACGCTCTGACTCTGCGCTCCACCCTGTCGCGCATCGTTGGCCTTTGGGAAGATCTGCCCGAGTTCGATTTCCAGCGTTCAGAGTCCTCGCTGCGCGAGAAGCGCATCCACCTGGAGGATATGATCGATTGATGCAGTCGCAAGATTTCTGGGATTACCTGGACCGCCTGGTGGCCCGCAGCCCGGTCGTCATCGACCGGCCGCTGGGTTCGGCGCATCCGCGCTTCCCCGAATTAGTTTACCCGCTGGATTATGGCTACTTACAGGGCACCACGACGGTGGATGAGGGCGGCATCGATGTGTGGGTGGGCTCGCAGCCGGGTAGAACCCTGGAGGCCGTGGTCTTGACCGTCGACCTGCATAAGCGCGACGCCGAGCTCAAGCTGCTGCTGGGCTGCAGCCCGGCAGAGACAGACACCATCCTGGATTTTTTGAACGGGGTCCACATGCGCGCCTGGCTGGTGCCGCGCCATGGCGACCGGGATTGGCTACGCTGGCTGCGCTCGCGCCGTTCGGTGCGCCGTTTCCGCTCGCAAGCCGTGCCTGAAGCGGCGCTGCAGCGCATCTTGCAGGCCGCCACCTGGGCGCCTTCGGCGCACAACCAGCAGCCCTGGCGTTTCGTCGTTTTGCAGACGCCCCAGGCCAGGGCGCGCCTGGCGGAGAGCATGAGCGCCGATTTCCAAAGCGATTTGCTGGCCGAAGGCCTGCCGCTGGCGGACGCCCAGGCGCAGGCGGCGCGCTCGCGGGCGCGCATTTGCGCAGCCCCGGCGGCCATCCTGCTCTGCCTGGAGGAGGAAGAAATCCGTAGGGGCGCAGGGCCTGCGCCCGAAACCCTGATGGCTGTGCAGAGCGCCGCCCTGGCCGGCGGGCATTTGCTCCTGGCCGCCCACGCCGAAGGGCTGGGCGCGGTGTGGCTGTGCGCTCCTTTATTTGCCCAGCCGGCCGCTCGCCAGGCGTTGGACTTGCCGGAGAGCTGGCAGCCCCAGGCCCTATTTTTGCTGGGCTACCCGGCGCGCCAGCCTGGTGAGACCTCTCGCCGGCCTTTGGAAGAAGTGGTTTTATATGTGTAGTGGGATGCGCACATGAAAGTCGTTGCTTTGGCTGGCGGCGTAGGCGGCGCCAGGCTGGCGGATGGCCTGGCGCAGGTTCTCCCTGCCCAGGATTTGACCGTGATCGTCAATACCGGCGACGATTTCGAGCACCTCGGCTTGTACATCTGCCCCGACCTGGACACGGTGTGCTATACCCTGGCGGGCATCGCCAACCCGGCCACCGGCTGGGGGCAGGCTGGCGAGACCTGGGGCGCGTTGGAGACCCTGGCCAGCCTGGGCGGGCCGACCTGGTTCCGCCTGGGTGACCACGACCTGGGTTTGCACCTGGAACGCACCCGCCGCCGCCGCGCCGGGCAGTCGCTCAGCCAGATCACTGCCCATTTTTGCCGGGCCCTGGGCGTGGGTTCCACGATCCTGCCGATGAGTGATGACCTGGTGCCCACTTGGGTGTATACTAGTGAGGGAGAACTTCCATTCCAGGAGTATTTCGTCCGCCGCCAGTGCCACCCGCAGGTGAGCGGCTTTCGTTTCGCCGGCGTCGAGCAGGCCCGCCCTGCTCCCGATGTTTTGGGGGCTCTGCAGGCCGCGGAGTTGGTGGTGATCTGCCCCTCCAACCCGTGGGTGAGTGTTGGGCCGATCCTGGCCCTGCCCGGGATGCGCCCCGCGCTGGCAGGGCGGCAAGTGGTGGCAGTCTCTCCGATCATCGGCGGCCAGGCCGTGAAAGGCCCGGCGGCCAAGATGTACGCCGAGCTGGGCATCCAGCCCAGCGCCCTGGCGGTTGCCGGGCAGTATGGCGACCTGCTGGCCGGTTTCGTGCTGGATGACCAGGACGCTGGCCAGGCGCAGGCCATCCGATCCCTGGGGATGCGTACCTGCGTGACGGATATCCTGATGAAGACCAGCCTGGATCGCGCCCGCCTGGCGCAGGAGGTAGTGCAGTTCGGATCAAACCTGTAGGGGCGCATCAACCGTTCACCCGGTAGGGGCGCAGGGCCTGCGCCCATGACCGGCAGATTAACAACAAAGGATGATGTCTACATGACTTTATGGGCGATTGTCCCAGTCAAGCCGCTGCGGTGGGGCAAGTCCCGCCTGGCGGAAGTGCTCACCCAGGATGAGCGGGTCGACCTGAACCGGCGTTTGTTGACCCATACCCTGGATACCTTAACAGCTATACCTGAGATCGAAAGTGTGTTGGTGGTCAGCCGCGACCCGCTGGCCCTGTCGCTGGCGCGCAGTTATGGGGCGCGCACGGTGCAGGAGACGGGTGCGCCGCAGCTCAACGTGGCCCTGGCGCGCGCCACGGTGCTGGCGCGTAACTTCGCCACGCGCGGGGTGTTGATCGTGCCGGCCGACCTGCCATTGATCACCCCCGAAGACCTGCGCGCCATGCTGGAGCGCGTCGGGCAGCTCTCTGCGGATGAATCCGTGGTCGTGGTGGCCCCGGACCACCGCCGGCAGGGCACCAACGCCTTGCTGGTGTGTCCGGCGGGTTTGATCGATTATGAGTTCGGCCCGAATTCGTTCGAGCGCCACTGCGAGCTTGCCCGGCAGGCAGGGGCGCGCCTGGAAATCTGTGAATTCTCCTCGCTGGCCCTGGACATGGACCTGCCCGAAGATTTGGAGATGGTCAGCGAGGCTTTCGAAAATCTTACCACTCATCTGGAGGTGCCTGATGCCTGAACGAGTTGCTCTCTATTTACAAGACGCCCACGATCTGCGGGATGGTTTGGACTACGTGCGCTACGCCGAACAGCGCGGTTTCGAAGCTGTCTGGCAGGCGGAGTCGCGCCTGGTGCGCGACGCGATTGTGCCCATGGCCGCCTACGCCGCCGTCACCGAACGCCTCAAAGTCGGCTCGGGAGTGATCAACAACTGGACGCGCAACATCGGCCTGCTGGCGGCCACATTCCTGACTCTGGACGACCTGGCTCCCGACCGCATCATCTGCGGCATCGGCGCCTGGTGGGACCCGCTGGCGCGCAACGTGGGCATCGAGCGCCGCAAGCCGCTGACTGCCATGCGCGAGACGGTCGAAGTGCTGCGCCGCCTGCTCAACATGGAGCGGGTGACCTTCCACGGCGAGTTCCATCACGTGGATGGCATCGAGCTGGACGTGGTGCACGGCCGCCGCCAGCCGCGCCACGTGCCGATTATGATCGGCGCTACCGGCGACAAGATGATGGAGCTGACCGGCGAGATCGCCAACGGCGCCGTGCTCAACTACTGCGTGCCGCCTGAATACAACGATAACGCCCTGGAATTGCTCGAAGCGGGGGCCCGCCGCGCCGGGCGCAGCCTGGCCGATGTCGACTGCCCGCAGTTGGTGGTCTGCTCGGTGGACCACGACCACGAACGCGCCATCGACACCACGCGCGGCCTGCTGACCCAGTACCTGGCCCAGCAGCCCCACATCGCCAAGGCCTCCGGTGTTTCGCAAGATGTTGTCGCAAAGATCCAGTCGATCCTGGGCTGGCCGGCCACCAAAGAGCAGATCGATAAGGCCAAGCACCTGGTGCCCGAAGATCTCATCCACCGCATCACTGCCTCCGGTACGCCCGAGGAAGCGCGTGCCAAAGTGAGTGAGTATCGTAAACACGGCTGTTCCTGCCCGATCCTCTACCCGGTGGGCGGGGATGTCAGGTTGTTGATCGACACCTTCGCGCAAGTGTGAGGATGTTTGTGGCACAAAAAGATTATCATATCAACATTTTCTACAGCGAAGAGGACCAGGGTTATATTGCCGATATCCCCGACCTGGAAGCCTGTTCGGCATTTGGTGAGACTCCTGAAGAGGCTCTACGCCAGGTGCAGATTGCCAAACAGGCCTGGCTGGATGCCGCTCGCAGCACGGGCAAAGCCGTGCCGCGCCCCCGCTACCGGCCAGCCATCTATCAAATCCCTGCCTGACGCAGGTTGTTAGCTATACGGGATTTCAGTAACAGATACAACAACGGAAACGCGATGCCAGCCCAAGAGTTTCTTACTTCTCTCGCCAATGTCTATCCTCCCGAGCGCCTGCTGACTCAGCCGGCGCAGTTGATCCCCTACGAATCCGACGCCCTGGCTGCGTACCACGTGCGCCCGCTGGCGGTGGTGATTCCCGAGACGCAGGATGAAGTGGTCGAGACGGTGCGCCTGTGCGCCCAGCACAAAACCCCCTTCGTGGCGCGCGGCAGCGGCACGGGCCTCTCGGGCGGGGCGCTGCCGGTCGAAGGCGGGATCGTCATCGCCCTCAACCGCCTCAACCACATCCTGCGCCTGGACCCACAGGAGCGCCTGGCAGTCGTCGAGCCGGGGGTGATCAACCTGGAGGTCAGCAAGGCCGCCGCCGTCCACGGCCTGTACTACGCCCCCGACCCTTCCAGCCAGCCGATCTGCACCATCGGCGGCAACCTGGCCTTCAACGCCGGTGGGGCGCACTGCCTGAAGAACGGCGTGACCAGCAATCACGTGCTGGGCATCAAGGCCGTGCTGCCGGACGGTGAGGTGGTGCAGTTGGGCGGCGAGAGCCTGGAGTCGAGCGGGCCGGACCTGGTGGGGTTGTTCGTGGGCTCCGAGGGCCTGTTCGGCATCGCCCTGGAGATCACTCTGCGCCTGATGCCCAAGCCGGAGGCCTACCGCACCGTGCTGGCGGCTTACGACAGCCTGGAGAAGGCCGGGCAAGCTGTCTCCCAGGTGGTGGCTTCGGGCTTGCTGCCCGGCGCCATCGAGATCATGGACCGCCTGGCAATCCAGGCGGCTGAAGCCGCTGTGCAGGCCAATTACCCGCCCGGCGCTGCTGCGGTGCTGATCGTGGAGCTGGAAGGCGACCGCCAGCAGGTGGAAGTTGAATTCGAGCGGTTGGTAGGGGTTATCCAGGCCTCGGGTGGGCAGGAAATGCGCGTCGCCCAGGATGAGGCCGACCGCCTGCGCATCTGGAAAGGGCGTAAGAGCGCTTTCTCTGCGGTAGGCCGCCTCAGCTCGGAATATCTGGTCAATGATGGCGTGGTGCCGCGCAGCCGCCTGGGTGACGCCCTGGTAGAGATCGAGCGCCTCAGCCAGGAATATGAACTGCGCGTGGCCAATGTCTTCCACGCCGGCGATGGCAACCTGCATCCCCTGATCATGTACGGTGATTGCGGGCCGGACGCCTTGGAGCGCGCTGAAGAACTGGCCGGCGAGATCGTGCACCTGTGCGTGCGCATGGGCGGCTCGATCACCGGTGAGCATGGCGTCGGCGTAGAAAAGCGCGCCTACCTGCCGGTGATGTTCTCCGAGGTAGATCTCGAAAGCATGCGCCGCCTGCGCCTGGCCATGGACCCCGATCAACTGGCGAACCGGGGTAAGATGTTCCCGAATTGAGGCCCGGAGAGAATCAAATGAACTTGAAACCCGAGAGCATCGAAGAACTGCAAGCCTTGTTTCGAAGTGATGGCTTGGATGCGCACGGAACTTCCCGCTCTGCGCTCTCGCAAGACTCGCCGCGGCTGCTGCCGCGCGGGGGCGGCAGTAAGCCGGGCCTTTCCACGCCTGCGCAGAGCGCACAGACTCTGGAGATGAGCGGCCTGTCGGGAATAAGCGCCTATGTGCCGGAGGAATTCACCTTCACGGCCCTGGCTGGGACGCGCCTGGCAGAAGTGAACCGCGCCCTGGAAGAAAACGGCCAGTACCTGCCCTTCGACCCGCCCCTGGTGGAGCGCGGCGCCACGCTGGGCGGCACCGTGGCGGCCGGTTTGAGCGGTCCTGGCCGCTACCATTACGGCGGTTTGCGCGATTTCCTGCTGGGCGTGCGCTTTGTCGATGGTCAGGGCAACCTGGTGCAGGCAGGTGGGCAGGTGGTCAAGAACGCCGCTGGTTTCGACCTGCCGAAATTGATGATCGGTAGCCGCGGCAGCCTGGGGGCGCTGGTGGAATTGAGCTTCAAGGTTTTCCCCAGGCCGCCGGCCTATGCCACCCTGCGCTGCCAGTGTGCCAGCCTGGAGGAGGCTTTGCAGGCCATGCAGCGCGCCGCGGGGTCGCGCCTGGATGTGGATGCCCTGGATCTGGAGCCATCCCAGGGAGGCTACATCCTGTGGGTGCGCCTGGCGGGCCTGGCGGAGATCATGGACGCCCGCCTGGAGCGCCTGACCGGTCAGGTGGCGGAGGCGCTGCAGGGTGAAAGCCAGGTGTTGCAAGGGCCTGATGAGCGGCAATTATGGCGCCTGGTGAACGAGTTCGCCTGGGTGCCTGCAGAATGGTCGCTGGTCAAAGTCCCCCTGACTCCAGGGCGTATCGCTGCATTGGAGTCTGCTCTAGAGCGCAAACCCATCCTGCGGCGCTACATGGCGGGTGGCCAGGCTGCCTGGCTGGCATTGGAAGGCCCTCCGCAGGAATTGCGGGGCCTCCTGGAAGAGCACAGGCTCTCCGGGCTGGTATTGTTCGGCCCGCCGGGCGCCGCCTGCCTGGGCGAATGGGTGGCTGGCGCTGGCAAGACCTTTTACCGCCGCGTCAAAACGGCCCTCGACCCGGTGGGCCGCTTCGTGGAAGCCGCTTCGTAGAAGCCCGAGGCCAGCCATGCAACACACCATTCCAGTCATGCAATTACAAACCCAAATCGGCCCGCAGGTGGCAGCGATGGCCGGCGCCATCGAAACTTGCGTGCACTGCGGCTTTTGCTTGCCCGTCTGTCCCACCTACCAGGTGCTGGGCGAGGAGATGAACTCGCCGCGCGGGCGCATCGTTTTGATGAAATCCGTTTTGGAGGGTGAGCTGACTTTTCAGGAGGCGGCTCCATACATCGATCTCTGCCTGGGCTGCCTGGCCTGTGTGACTGCCTGCCCATCCGGTGTGCAGTATGGCGACCTGGTCACGTACTACCAGGCGCAAGCCCAGGAACAGCTCGAGCGCCCGCTGATGGAGAGGGTGCAGCATACCCTGGTGAATGCCACGCTGCCCTACCCCAATCGTTTCCGCTCAGCGGCGCGCCTGGGGCGCCTGGCTCGCCCGCTGCGTGATGCGCTGCCCGTTGAACTGCGCAGCATGCTGGATTTGCTTCCTGCGCGCCTGCCTGCGACGCGCAGTTTGCCCGTGCGCGTCCCCGCTGAGGGCAAGCCGCGCGCCCGCGTGGCCCTGCTGGTTGGCTGTGTCCAGCAGGTGCTCGACCCGGAGATCAACTGGGCCACCCTGCGCGTCCTGGCCAAAAATGGCGTGGAAGTCCTCCTCCCGCCAGGGCAGGGTTGCTGCGGAGCTATCCTGATGCACACGGGAGAAATGGAAGCGGCCCGGCAGTTGGCTCGCCAGAATCTGAGAGCGTTTTCGCAGGAGGTCGACGCGGTTCTGACCAACGCCGCGGGCTGTGGTTCTGGGATGAAATCCTATGGGCTGTTGTTCCAGGGCCTGGAGGAAGAAGAACAGGCGCTGGCGTTCGCCGCGCGAGTGCAGGATATCACCCAATTCCTGGACAGCCTGGGCCTGCTGCCTCCTCCGGCCCTGCCCCAACCCCTGCGCGTGGCGTATCACGATGCCTGCCACCTGGCTCACGCCCAGGGAGTCAGCCTGCCGCCACGCCAGTTGCTGGTAGCCATCCCGAACCTGACCCTGGTGGAGATCGCCGATGGCGGCATGTGCTGTGGTTCAGCCGGCACCTATAACCTGGAACAGCCGGAGCTGGCCGCAGAGTTGGGCCGTCGCAAAACCCGCAACATTCTCGACAGCGGCGGCGAGGCCGTGGTGACCGGCAATATCGGCTGCATGGTGCAAATCCGTACCCAATTGCAGGCGGCTGGCAAGTTGTTGCCCGTCTTTCACACATTGGAATTGCTGGATATGGCCTACTCTCAGGCTCGATGAGCCTGTTGGGCTGGCACCGACTGGTTACAAAACCTCCTCATCTGCAGCCATCACCTGGTCGCGGCCCATCTCCTTAGCCCGGTAGAGCGCCCGGTCGGCGATATCGACCAGTTGCGCGGCGCTGTGGGCGTGAGTCGGCAAAGTGGCGATGCCCTGGCTGACCGTTGGGCTGGGGATACGCTGGTGCTGTTGGTCGCGCAAATCCATCTCGGCCAGTGAAGTACGCACGCGCTTGGCTACCGCCTTTGCCTGCTGCGTGGTCGCGTCGGGCAAGACCACGGCGAACTCTTCTCCCCCCCAGCGGCCGATGATATCCGTTTTCTTGACGTGAGTCTGGATGGCGCTCACCAGCCGGCGTAAAACTTCATCCCCAACCACATGCCCGTGTTTGTCGTTGTAGGATTTGAAGTAGTCGATATCCAGCATGATCAGTGAAACCGGCAGGTGCGCTTCCTGGCAGCGCTCAATTTCCTCATCTAGGCGCAGCAGCAAATGGCCGTGGTTGTAAACTCCGGTCAGCGAGTCGCGCCGGGCCTGTTCTTTGACGGCGGCATGCTGGCGGGCGTTGTCCAGCGCCAGGGCGGCCTGCGTGGCCAGGTTGCCCAGCAGAGTCAGATCGCCTTCGTCGAAGGCGTAAGGCGAATAGCTGGCGATGGCCAGCAAGCCCAGAGCCTGATCTCCCGCCAGGATCGGCATGCCCAGCCAGGATTCGGAGACGCGCTCCTGCCCCAGCGATACGGGCCTGACCACCAGCCTGTCCACTTCCTGGGAAAGATGGCGTACGAGCAAAGGCTGCCGGTTCTGGATCACCCAACTCGAAAAACCCTCGCCCAGAGGCAGGCGCTCTGGAGGGAAGCGCCGGTCATCGTCGATCAAGATGCGGAAATCCAGCTCATTCGCCTCGGCGTCGAACAGCGAGACGAAGTAAGTATCTGAAGGGATCACCCGGCTGAGTTGTTCGTAAATTAACTCGAGCAGATCGTCCAACTCGATCGTGGAGCCGATGGCTTTGGCGACCTCATTGAGCACCGCCAGGCGTTCGGCCTGACCCTGGGCCTCCTGGTACAGGTGCGCGTTGTAGATCGTCCCCGAAATTTGGGTAGCCAGGGTTTGCAGCAGGGCCAGCTTATCCTGGGCGAATGGCTCGCGTTTCCAACTGCGGGCTTCTCCGATGATGATCATGCCCAGGGCTTCCCCCTTGAACGTCAGCGGCAGTAAGCAAATCGTTTGCACTTTCCCTAACCCAAGCTGCTCGATTTCTACTTTTGACAGGGCAGACGCAGCTTGTTTTTCGAATGTGTCATTGTGGATCAGTATGTACTGGTTATTTTTCAGCAGGTCGCGTAAACCTGGTGTGACCTGGATAGAGAGGTTTGACTGGGTAGTTTTATCCCAGCCGGGCAATGGGCGCTGTGGAAATGCGCCGTAGGTGAGCAACCGGTCGCCTGGCGTGTCCAGCAGTGAAATCCGGCAGGCTGTCGCTGGGATGCGCCGCGTGATCAACTCAGAGATCTGAGTCAGGGTGCTGTGCAAGTCGGGCGAAGTTCGTTCGGAATACGATGCAATCAGGCCGGCTTGCAGCAGCGTAGACAGGTAGCGATTGCGCCGGTCAGCCTGCAGCACCTTTTCATACAGGCCGCCGGTCAGGAAGCTGACCGCATAACCAGCGATCAACAGCAGTAAAGCTCGCAGGGCAAAGATGGGGAGCTGGTTGTACGAAAGATTTACGTGCAAAGCGGTCACTAAAGTTTCGGCCAACACAGACAGGAACACTGCCCACAAGGAAACCCGCCGGCCGGAAATTATCCCCATGCTGGCGATGATTGTGATCAGGATCATACTCATATAGATGCCGTAGGGCCGCAGCAGGTAATCGTAGCCGGTGATTAGGCTGATTGCTCCCAGCATGCCAGCGTATTTCACCCAGGCGCGTGTACGGAAGCGCGGCAGAATCTGGTGAAAAAACGCCCATAGATACAATCCGGCTAAGGCGGTAATCACCAACAGCCACTGATATTTATCTGGGGGCAGGGGGATGAACCAGGCTATCCCAGGAACGCTCAAAATACCCAACCAGAAAACAATCTCGATCAGTCGGATGAAACCTTGCGAGTCGGGTTCGTTGGGATGATCATTATGTGTAGGGCGGTCCATACGAGATTTCCTGCAACTGCGATGAAGAGCTGTTTCTTTGGAACGAGTTCCTTCTGATAATTTGTCCTCCATCTTGAATGAGTTTCTATAATTATGAACCAAATCTGGCGTTTTGTGGTTTGCAATTTTGTTTTGACAAAAGTGGGCTGTTTGATGTATAATAGAACAAAAGTTCTAACTAGTGAGTCTTATGCCCCATCGACGGATCGACCTCACGGCGGTTGTCGCCTTCCTGTTTTTGTTCTTCCTGGTTTCCAATGCTTTAAAGGATCAGGGAGTGAGTTTACCTTCCCTGGTTGCGCCGAGTCAGGATACCGCTGCCCGGGCGGCGGCGATTTCTATACAAGGTGCGGTGCCTGCCGGCGCGGCTGGCGGTCAGTCGCCCGCGCTCGGCGGTGCCCTGGAGGCTGACCCGGGTGATCCCAACGCGATTGCTGCTCCGTACGAACACTATACCTTGACTCAAGGCCTGCACGGTTTTGATTACGGGCACATGGCCATTGATATCGCTGCGGGCAAGGGCGCATTGATCCTCTCTCCAATCAATGGCATCGTTTCGGCGCTGTATATCGATGAATGGGGCAATACCACCCTGGTGATCGAGAATGACCGCTACCAGGTCATGATGCTGCACGGCCTTTATGAAGTTGGAGCGGGTGAGCGCGTCGTTTTGGGACAGGTGGTTGGGAAGGAGAGCAACCAGGGAAATACGGTGGATGGCCTGGGCCGCTCGTGCCGCGGCCGTGATTGTGGCTATCACACGCATTTGAATATCTTCGATAAGCAGTTGGGGGCCAACGTCAACCCGCTTGAGTTGCTTGGGAATTGATTGGCTGGATGTTACAATAAAGCGAATCGGCAGACCGGTTTCGAAGAGCCGGTTTGCCGGGTTTATCTTGTTGTGACCGGGTTGCAGACTACGACAGCCCAAGGAGAGACAGACCATGCGCAAAAAATTAGCTTCTTGGTTTGGGTTTCCAAGGAAGAAAGACAAAGATGAGAAAGGCCAGGCAGATGTGTCCAGAAGGCCGCTGGTAGAGCCGCCGGCGCGGCCGGAAGCCGGGCGCTCGGATCAGGTTTCACCCCCTGGAGCAGAGAAACCGGTGGACAGGCAGCCGCCTCCAGCTCGCCAGGGGCCGGCCTTGGGAGAAGATAATGAGAAACTGGAGCGGCGCGCCCGGCGCGCCGCCGAAAGCATCCTGGAAAACGAGAGCCTGACGGCTGAGCTGGATGACCGCGAGGCTAACGTACTGGTTGAGTGGGGCGTGGCCTGCGCCAAAGCCGCTGCCCGGCAAACTGCCGGGATGGAAGATGCCCAGGCGGAGCAGGCCCTGGATGCCAATCTGCGCGCCACGCGCCAGTTGATGCGCCAGGTGAGCAAGTGGGTGAGCGGGCAGGCCGGCATGGACGCCGAGAACCGCGCCGCTTTGCTGAGTCGCATTGCTGAGCAGCAGGCCGCCATTTACGGCCAGGCGTTCTCGCCTCCGGATGATCGGCGGCTTCAAGCTTTTATGGCCGGACTTGCCCAGCCGGGCGAACCCCTGGTGACGCGCCTGCGCACTTTGTTTGAAAACAGCGATCAAAGCACATAACCCTCTCAGGAGACATGATGAGCGCCAAGAAAACATCCAGCAAATCCACCAGCACCAATCCTGTGCTGGTAATTATCATTGTTCTGATCGTGGCTTGCCTGGGGGCCGTCTACATTTTTACAGGCTCGGACCCATTTGGGCTGTTTACGCCAACAGATGTCTCGCCTGCTGCCACCCTTGCCCCGGCGACCGCCGTCGTAGAACCGTCGCAGGCCGCCCGTTCCACCCCCGAAGCGCAGAGCGGCGACTGGTGGCAGGTTTATTTCACCGATCCCAATACGATCAACGATCCTGATAACCTGGCCGGTTCGATCCCTGAGAAGTTGATTGAGTATATCGATGGCGCGCAGCACAGCATCCACATCGCCGCCTTTGAGTTCAACCTGACGCCCGTGGCAGAAGCCTTGATCGCCGCCCACAAACGCGGCGTGGAAGTACGCTGGATCACAGACGACGAATATGGCATTCAGGCTGATGAAGAAGATGGCCGCGGGCAGTTTGCCATGCTCAAAAAGGCCAAGATCGAAGTGAAAGACGACCAGCGTTCAGGGCTGATGCACGATAAATTCTTGATCTTCGATGGCCGGTACGTATGGACCGGGTCGACCAACCTGACGGTCAACGGCAATTTCCGGAACAATAACAACGTGATCGTGATTGATTCACCTGATCTGGCGGCAGTTTTCGAGCGCCAGTTTGCTGACATGTGGGCAGGCAACTTCGGGCCTGCTTCGCCTTCCAGTATCGACCAGCAACTGGTGAAGATCGCCCGCACGCCTATCCAGGCGCTTTTCTCTCCAGAAGACGATGTGATCAGTCACCTGGTCCCCTACATCCAGGGAGCGCAGAAAAGCATCCGTATCATGGCTTTCTCGTTCACCCACGACGATCTCGAAGCCGCCGTCCTGGAGCGCTTCAAAGCCGGGGTGGATGTAAAAGCCATCTTCGAGACGCGCGGCAGCGAGACGGAATACAGCGCTCTGCCGCTGTTCTACTGCGCCAAGATGCCGGCGCGCCAGGATGGCAACCCGGGTACTTTCCATCACAAGGTGATCATCATCGACGAGCACATCCTGATCACCGGCTCGCTGAATTTCACCAACAATGCCGACGAAAGCAACAACGAGAACACCCTGGTGATCACTCGGGCCGATATCGCCAAACTGTATGTGAAGGAGTTCGAGCGCCGCTGGGCTGAAGCTACGGACCCCGAGCGTTCCGCGATGAAGTGCAAGTGAGTTTTTATTAGATTGCGTAGAAACGCCCCGGCACCGGGGCGTTTCTACAGAATGGCGTTACTCGACCGTAACGGATTTCGCCAGGTTCCTGGGCTGGTCGACATCCAGCCCGCGCAGCGCGGCGATGTGATAGGCCAGCAGTTGCAGCGGGATGATCGTGGTCACCGGGCTGAGCATCCAGGGAGTCTCGGGCAGCCACAACACCTGGTCGGCCAGTTCGGCGATGTGCTCGTCCCCATCGCTGGCCAGGGCGATCACGCTGCCGCCGCGCGCCTTAGCCTGCTCCACCTGGCTGAGCATCTTCTCGTACCACGGGTCGCGCGGCGCGATGACCACCACCGGCATCTGCCGGTCGATCAGGGCGATTGGGCCGTGCTTCATCTCGCCCGCCGGGTAGCCCTCGGCATGGATGTAAGAAATCTCCTTGAGCTTGAGCGCCCCCTCGTAGGCGGTCGGCATGTTGATGCCGCGGCCCAAATACAGGCAGTGATTGGTGTGCATCAGGCTGCGGGCCACCTTCTCTACTTCGGCTTCGCGGTCCAGGCAGCGCCCGGCCAGGTCGGGCACCAGGCGCAGGTCCCGCACCAACTGGCGGCGGCTGGCCTTGTCCAGCGTGCCGCGCAGGTCGCCCAGCAGGATCGCCAGCATATACAGGTCGACCAGCGGGGCGGTGTAGGCCTTGGTGGAGGCCACGCCGATCTCCGGGCCGCTTTGCATGGAGATGTAGCCATCCGCGATGCGCATAGCCTGCGATCCGATGGCGTTGACGATCGCCCACAAGATGGCGCCCTTACTGCGCCCCTCTTCCATAGCGGCCAGCGTATCCGCAGTTTCGCCGGACTGGCTTATGGCTAACACCACTGTATTTTCGTCGAGGATCGGGTTGCGATAGCGGAACTCTGAGGCGATGTCTAATTCCACCGGGAGGCGGGCGATGTGCTCGATCAAGATCTTGCCCACCATGCCGGCGTGTGCCGCCGTCCCGCAGGCGGTGATGAAGATCTTTTGGATGCGCCGCGCCTGTTCGGGCGTCAGGTTCAATTCCGGCAGGCGCACGCTGTGCCCATTTTCGAAATCCACCCGCCCGGCGATGGTGTCGGTCAACGAGCGCACCTGCTCGTGGATTTCCTTCTCCATGAAATGGCGGTACTCGCCCTTTTCGGCGGAGACCGGGTCCCAGGCCACCTGCTGGACGTTGTAAGCCACCGGCTGGCCTTCCAGGGTTTGGATGCGCAGCCCATGTGCTGAAACGGCAGCCATCTCGCGCGACTCCAGGAAAACCACCCGGCGAGTGTGCTCCAGGATGGCCGGCAGGTCGGAGGCGATGAACATCTCGCCCTCGCCGATTCCGATCACCACCCCCCCGGCGTTGCCGATGCGCGCCGCCACGATCTCATCCGGCTGGCGCGACGAAAAGACCACGATGCCGTGTGCGCCTTTCAAGTGCGAGAGCGCCAGGCGCACGGCCTCGGCCAGTTCGGTTTGGGTGGACAGGTAGCGCTCCACCAGGTGCACGATCACTTCCGTGTCCGTGTCTGATTTAAAAACCGCCCCATCGGCGCTGAGTTCTTCGCGCAGTTCGATGAAATTTTCGACGATGCCGTTATGCACCACCACTACGTCACCGGTCATACCCATGTGAGGGTGGGCGTTGCGGGCGCTGGGCGCGCCGTGCGTGGCCCAGCGCGTGTGCCCGATGCCCAACGAGCCGTTCAACGGCTCCTGGTTGACCAGGGCTTCCAGGCGAGACAGTTTGCCGGCGTCGCGCCGCATCTGGATCTGTCCATCTTGCAGTACGGCCAGGCCGGCCGAGTCGTAGCCGCGATATTCCAGCCGCTTGAGCCCATTCAGGATGATGGGCGTGGCGTCTCGCGTGCCGATGTATCCAACAATACCACACATGTTAACTTCCCTCCGAAAGTCGAATTCAGACAGGCGTGGGCGCGGCCTGCAAAGACGCCGCCGCGTCCGGCTTGCTGTGGTTTGGATGCCACGCCCGGCGCGTTTGTCTGTGCGGTTACCCGCCCAGCCTTGTCGCCGAGTCTTGTTTTGGAGGGAAAGAAATCGGGGTGTGGCGCACCCGGAGGGCTTCCGCTGATCGACGGAACTTCCGAACTTCCGAACTTCCTGTTCGGCCCTGTTCGGCCCTGTTCCGCTTCGATTTTCCCGGTTCCCAGGCTGGCAGCCTGTTCAGCAGCTTTTGAAGTTTGGCGGAACTTACTGTTCCGCCCGGAACTTCCTGTTCCGCCCGGAACTTCCTGTTCCGCCCGGAACTTCCCGTTCCGCACTGCCCCGGTTAACCCACCCTCGCGGGTGGGAACCCTCATCCTCGTCAACCTGTGGGAGCCAGTGGCTCCACAGGTCCATGCGCTGTCCTTCCCAACGGAACTTCCTGTTCCGCATTGTGATTTTGAGCCGCACACCTCCATGATTTTTATATAGCCATCCGAAGACGGTTGGCAGAAGGCAATTATACCGCGCCGTTCGAGGATTCCAGAGAGTTTCCGCGCCCGCCGCGATTCTGATTGCGCCAATAGTATAATAAGCCGGAACTTCCGAGCGTGAGCGCAGCCGCCGTTCCGCCATTATCCCGATCTCATTGCATGGAGGATAAATCATTGAAATCCCGCCAACCCAACTCTCTCCATTGTTTCGTATGCGGTGTCGAAAACCCCATCGGATTGAAATTGCGCTTCGATAGCACCGGCCCTGGCGAAGTCAGCGCCGAGATCCTTCTGCCGTCCATCTACCAGGGCTATCCCGGCGTGGTGCACGGCGGCATCGTGGCCGCCATGCTGGACGAGGCTGCCGGGCGCGCCCACATGGGGGCGGCTGGCGACCCGCCGCGCTTCATGTTCACGGCCAAATTAGACGTCCGCTACCGCAAGAATGTGCCTACTGAAAAGCCGCTGCGCCTGGTGGGCAAGGCCCTGCTCACGCGCGAGCGCACTGCCACAGCCTCCAGCGCCATCTACGACCAGGGTGGCCTGCTGCTGGCGGAGGCAGATGCCCTGCTGGTTGATGTCCCTGAAGACATGCTCCAGAACGCCGACCTGGAGGCCCTGGGATGGAAAGTGTACCCGGAGGCGCTGTGACCGGCGCCTGCCTGTTCAAACTTGGAGGCTTATGATTATCGAATACCACCGTCCGGCAACCCTGGAGGAAGCCCTGTCTTTGCTGGCTCGCCCTGAGCCGCTCACGCTGCCCCTGGCGGGCGGCACCGTGCTTAACCAACCTGGCTCCGCTTCCGTAGCCGCCGTTGACCTGCAAGCCCTCGGACTGGATCAGATCCAGGCGCGCGGCAATTCTTTGGAACTCGGCGCAACCCTCACCTTGCAAGGCCTGGTCGAGGCTGCCCAGGTGCAGCAGTCGCTGCCTGCCCTGGTGCGAGCCAGCCAGCACGAGGCCAGCTACAACCTGCGCCAGGTAGCCAGCCTGGCCGGCACGCTGGTCGCTGCCGGCGGCCGCTCGCCTTTCGCCACCGCCATGCTGGCCCTGGACGCCGTGCTCAACATCCAGCCCGGCGATGAGCAGGCCGGCCTGGGCGACTGGCTGCCGCTGCGTGAGCCGCGCCAGCCCGGGCGCCTGATCACCAGCCTGGTGATCCCGCTGCACGCCCGCCTGGCCTACGAATACGTGGCGCGCACCCCGGCTGACCGCCCGATCGTCTGCGCCGCCCTGGCCGTGTGGCCTTCCGGACGGGTGCGCCTGGCCCTGGGCGGCTATGGGCGCACTCCCCGTCTGGCCTTCGATGGCACCGAGGCCCAGGGCGTGGAAATCGCCGCCAGCAGCGCCTACAGCCAGGCCGGCGACGAATGGGCTTCTGCCGCTTACCGCCAGGAAGTCGCCGGTGTGCTGGCAAAGCGTTGTTTACAATCCCTGAACATGCAGGCCTGATCTGGCTGCGCTTCAATATCTGAATAGATCACGAGGTAAAAATGACGGTTACGTTTGGCTTTGAGCTTTTGAAAGAGCAGCACATCCCCGAATTGAATACGATGGCGCGTCTCTATCGCCACGTCCGCACTGGCGCCGAACTGTTGTCGATGCAAAACGACGACGAGAACAAGGTCTTTGGCATCACCTTCCGCACGCCGCCTCCCGACTCGACCGGCCTGCCGCACATTATGGAACACGCCGTGTTGTGCGGCTCGCAAAAGTACCCGGTCAAAGAGCCGTTCGTTGAGCTGGTCAAAGGCTCGCTGAACACCTTCATAAATGCCATGACCTACCCGGACAAGACCACCTACCCGGTCGCCAGCCAGAACTTGAAAGATTTCTATAACCTGGTGGACGTTTACGTGGATGCTGTCTTCCACCCGCTCATCCCGCCGCGCGTCCTGGATCAAGAAGGCTGGCATTACGAGCTCGAATCCCCAGAGCAGCCGCTGGCTTACAAAGGCGTGGTCTTCAACGAAATGAAGGGCGCTTACTCCAACCCCGACGATCTGCTCCAGGATCGCGCCCGCCAATCGTTGTTCCCGGAGCATCCCTACAGCGTGGACGCTGGCGGCGATCCCAGGCACATCCCCGAGCTGACCTACGCCCAGTTCAAGGCCTTTCACGAGCGATATTACCATCCTTCCAACGCCCGCATTTACTTCTATGGCGACGATGACCCACAGGAGCGCCTGCGCCGGATGGATGGCTACTTGCAGGAATACCAGGCTATCGAGGTCGACTCGCACATCCCCTTGCAGCCGCGACTCGCCCAGCCCTGGCGTGTGGAAGTGTCCTACGATCCCGGCGAGGAAGCCGGCAGCAACAAGGGCATGCTGGTGGTGAACTGGATGCTCCCCGACACCAGCGACACGCTGACTGCCTTCGGCCTGAGCATCCTCGGCCACATCCTCATCGGCACCTCCGCCTCGCCGCTGCGCAAAGCCCTGATCGACTCGGGCCTGGGCGAAGACCTGGCCGGCGAAGGGCTGGAGGGCCAGATCCGCCAGATGGTTTTCTCCACCGGCCTGAAAGGCATGGTGGTGGATCAGGACAACAACCTGGTCGACGAGCACCGGCTGCAAGATTTGATCCTGGAAACCCTGCGCACCCTGGCGCAGGAGGGCATCGACCCCGATACCGTGGCCGCCTCACTCAACACCGTCGAGTTCCGCCTGCGCGAGAACAACACCGGCGCTTTCCCGCGCGGCCTGCTGCTCATGCTGCGCGCCATGACCACCTGGTTGTACGACGACGATCCCCTCAAGCCGCTGGCTTTCGAGGCTCCCCTGGCGGCCATCAAACAGCGCCTGGCGGACGGCGAGGCTTACTTCGAGGGCCTGATCCGTGAGCATTTCCTGGAGAACCCGCACCGCACCGCCTTGATCTTAAGGCCTGAGCCCGGCCTGAACCCGCGCGACGAAGCCGCCGAGCAGGAGCGCCTGGCGCAGGCGCGCGCTGCCATGAGCGCTGCCGACCTGCAGGCCGTCGTCGAAAACGCCCGCAGCCTGAAGCATTTCCAGGAGACCCCCGATTCACCCGAAGCCCTGGCGACCCTGCCCGCCCTGCAGCTTTCCGACCTGGAGCGGGAGAACAAGCGCATCCCGCTGGAGCTGGGCGAGCAGGCTGGCTGCAAGCTGCTGGTGCACGACCTGTTCACCAACGGCATCGTTTACCTGGACGTTGGCTTCGACCTGCACGTGCTGCCCCAGGAGCTGCTGCCCTACGTCTCTCTCTTTGGGCGCTCCCTGGTGGAGATCGGCACCGAAAAAGAGGACTTCGTCCGGCTTTCCCAGCGCATCGGGCGCGCCACCGGCGGCATCCGCCCGACGGCTTTCACCTCGCTCGTGCGCGGCACGCAGCAGGGCGTCGCCTGGCTCTACCTGCGCGGCAAGTCGACCCTGGCCCAGGCGGACGAACTGCTCGCCATCCTCAAGGATGTGCTCCTGAGCGTGCGCCTGGACAACCCCGAGCGCTTCCGCCAGATGGCTCTGGAGGCAAAGGCCGACCAGGAAGCGCGCCTGGTGCCGGCCGGCCACCAGGTGGTCAACACCCGCCTGCGGGCGCAGTTCAACGAGGCGGATTGGGTCAACGAGCAGATGGGCGGCATCGACTACCTGTTCTTCCTGCGCCGCCTGGTCGAGCAGATCGACCAGGACTGGCCCGCCGTGCTGGAAAAGCTGGAGTCCCTGCGCAGGCTGCTGCTCCAGCGCACCCACATGCTGTGCAATATCACCCTGGACCAGGCCAGTTGGGCCCAGTTCCAGCCGCGCCTGGCGGAATTCATCCAGGCCATCCCGGCCGAGCCGGTCCCGCAGGCTGCCTGGCAGCCCGCCCCCGGCCCGGGCTTCGAGGGCCTGACGCTGCCGGCCCAGGTCAACTACGTCGCCAAGGGCGCCGACCTGTACCGCCTGGGTTACCAGCCGCACGGCTCGATCGACGTGATCAACAACTACCTGCGCACGACTTTCATCTGGGAGCGCGTGCGCGTCCAGGGCGGCGCTTACGGCGGCTTCTGCGTCTTCAACCATCGCTCGGGAGTCTACACCTACGTCTCCTACCGCGACCCCAACCTGCTGGGCACCCTGGAGAATTACGACGGCGCGGCCCGCTTCCTGCGCCAGCTTGACCTCAGCCAGGAGGAGTTGACCAAGAGCATCATCGGCGCCGTCGGCGACATGGACGCTTACCAGCTCCCCGACGCCAAGGGTTTCACCTCCATGCTGCGCTACCTGGCCGGCGATAGCGACGAAAGCTTGCAGCGCTGGCGCGAGCAGATCCTCGCCACCCGCGTGGAAGATTTCCACGCCCTGGGCGAAGTCCTGGAAAGCCTGAACGCCCAGGGCCGCGTCGTTGTCCTGGGCTCGCCCGACGCCATCGCCCAGGCCAACGCCGAGCGCCAGGGCTTTTTGGAGGTCAGGAAGGTGTTATAAAGAGCGTTTTCTTATCCGCAGATTGCACAGATGAACGCAGAGATATAAAGAGATGAGTGGGCAGAGAGACCCGCAGACTTTTGCGATTATTGGTGCAGCTATGGAGGTGCACCGGTGCCTGGGTCATGGTTTTTTGGAGGCGGTGTATCAAGAGGCCCTGGCCAGGGAACTGGCGCTGCGTGGCATTCCTTTCGAGCGCGAGATCGAGCTGACCGTTTTCTACAAATGCGTAAATCTGTTCAATCTGCGGATAGAGAATACTGCCCAGGTAAAGTGAAATCATTCCTGGTGAAGATCGCTCTATCCACCTGTTTCGTCTTGGACCCAATAAACCCAATTGGCGCCCAGGTGCTGCATGCTGTTTGCCAGGCGTTTGTCGCCAGTCCAAAATGCCGCTCCCAGTGACTGAGCCAACGCGATGTAATGGGCATCGTAAGCCCTGGATTGTCCCAGGCGTTCGGCCCATTTCAAGGCATCCTGGTGTAAATCGAGGGTTGGTTGAACGCTCTGGATATTCAAAGCGAGCATGCGCTGCAGCGCATTTGTAGCTTCTGCAGTGCTCAGCAGGCCGGCGACGGAGGCTTTGCGCAGCGTGTTGGCGGCTTCGTATTCCCACAAGACGGGTGCATATAGAGTCTCTCTGGCCTGTTTCCATGTGCTCATCATGCGCCAAGCGTGCTCCGAATAGGGTAGGGGCAGCACAACTGCGATTACCAGGTTGGCATCAACGACAATGCTCATGATCTGTCCCACGCAGCGCGATCCAGTTCCTCGTCCCTCTCGGTGCGCACCTCTTCGATCCAATTGCCAGAATAAACGCCGTGGCTTTCTTGGATTTTCAGGCGCAGTTGGGTAAGCTCCTTCAAAGCCTGCAGTTCGCGCTGGCTTTGATTTTCAAGATCCTGATCGGCCAGCCACTCACCCACGATTTCCCGCACGATATCGGAGATGCTGCGCTGAGTTTGTTGTGCGATCTGCGCCAGAGCTTCGTGCTGTTCTGTTTCTAATAGGATTTGTGCCCGGTATTTTGTGTTCATTGTGCACCTCGTGATTGATTATACACCGATGTAGGTGTAGGTGTAAAGAGGCGCAGCGCATCTGGTTTCGAACCTATCGTTGGGCAAGCCAAGAGAAAGCGATATGGGTGTTTTTCCCGCTCAATGACAGCGAATATCATAGCCTGGGTCACCCTCAGCTTCGGCGCAAGTACGCCAGAATCACCATTACGCTGGCTCCGGCCAGCACCACACTGCTGGCTACCAGCGCCAGCGCCGCCAGGATCACCCACAACGGCGAGCTTGGCGGCGCAGCCGGCGATCCCGTGGCCGGCTGCTCAGGGTTGTAGGTGAACGTGTACGTGTCCACCGAGCCCTCTGTGGCGTTGCCGCTGAACTCCTGTTCACTCTCGTTGCCGCTGCTGCTGGTTTGCAGCACTTTGGCCGAGTACTGCCCCTCGCCATACCCGATCACTTCCAGGGTGTACAGCCCGCCCTGCGGTTGTGGGATCACCAGGCTTTTGACTTTGTGCGCTTCTTTGGTTTCCGCCCCCAGGATGGCGCTGGTCACGTAGCCCGCCCTGGGGATCTCGTCCCAGGCTTTTCCAATGCGTGGGTCGAAGCCGGTTTTGCGCCCCTTGGGGTCGGTCACGATCATATGCGCCGGTGAAGCCAGCACAATCTCGATGGATGAAAGATCGCCAGCCAGGTAGGGGCCGCCCGGTGTGGCCTTTTCCAGGTTGAAACTGCTGCCCTGGTAATACGTCGCCCCGCAGTAGGTATTGTTGTACTGCTGCGCCAGCGTAGTCTGCCCCTGCCAGGGATCGCTGATGGCGTAGGTCAGTCCGCCCTGGGAGTTGAGCAGCCCGTGGGCTACCACCCAGTGCCCCCCGTTGTTCACGCCGATCACCGCCAGGCCCCCGGCGCACAGGTGGCGGGTCAGCTCGCTGTCTTCGCTCACCGTTTGAGGGGTTGAACAGGTTTGCATGCGCACCAGGTTCAACGCCGCTGCCTGGGTGCTGTCTTTGACGAACACCGGGATGCGGCTGGGGTACAAGAAATTGCCCGCGTAGCCGTTATTGGCCTTGAGCCAGGCGTTCAGCGCGCTCGGGTCAGTCTGGAAAGGCGGGTTGGCCTGCATCCCGAAGAAATTGATCAGCATCACCTGCGCCGCCAGGTTGCAGCCCAGGTCGCCGATCGTCTCACGGGTCGACGAGTCGATCTTCTCGCTCGCCCATGGTGGGTTGGGCAATCCCGGCCGGATCGATGGCGCGCCTTGCAGCACCAGCGGCGCCCGGTTGGTTCCGCAGCGCAGCTCGTTGAAATCCTGCCCGCTCAGGTCGGCGTCCTGGATGCTCGCCAGCCGCGAAACCGGCCAGAGCTGGTGGTTGGGGTCCACAGGGGTCAGCAAGTAGTGCCCAGGCAGCAGATCGCTGATGCGATAGCTGCCGTTGGCGTCGGTCTGCGCCTGGTGGCCCTGCTGGTCGCGCACCAGCACGCCGGCGATGCCACGCTTATCCCGGTCCAATGCCTGGCCCGAAATGCTGTACAGCCTGGCCTTGGGCGCTGCCGGGGTGAAGGTCGCCGTGGGAACGACTGGCGTGAAGGTTGGCGTCGGCGGGAGCGGTGTGATCGTCGCCGTGGGTGGCACGGGCGTGGGGGGCGGGGCCGGCTTGCGCAGGCAGATGCGCATCCCTTGCGACGACCAGGCTTTCATGTAGGCGCTCTGCGAGGCCGGCAGGTACTTGGGGTGCGAGACTGCCACCGTGTGCGTCACGTCTCCTGGTTGGATCTTGGCGAAAGTGATTTGACCGCGCTCGTTGGTTGTGCCCGAGGGTCGGCCTTTAGCCGTGGTTACCGTCACCTTTGCCCCCGAGATCGGTTGGGCTGTGTCACAGTCCACCACCACCACGGTCAGGTGGATGTCGGCGTAAGCTGGCGTCGTGGTTGATAGCAGCAGCGCCAGCGCCATCCCAAGCACAACGAACAGACGAAGCAGCCCGGTTTTCTTGAACATACGCTTACCTCATGCGAGAGAATCGCTATCGATTGGATCGTTTGGAAGGCGTGGATGTGGATTTGTGGCAACGTGCTTTGCACAATTATATCAGCCCCGTTGTTCTCAGGTTGCCGTTACAGATTGCCAGCCTGATGAGAATCCGTAATTTTTCTCGTTCTTGCCGCGAGCTTACATTGCAATCACGAGCTTTCGCCACGCTTGCTGCAATCGGATACATTTATCCAATCGGGTAAGGGGCAAGATATTGGAGGTAGTATCCGAAACATCATCCACAGTACCAGGCAAAAACGATATAATCTGCCATGCACAACAATGAACGATCACTCGCGGCGCATTCCGGTAAGAATGTTTCTGTTTTAGGAATAATATCGCTGGGACGAAATTGTGGCGGTTAGGGTTGTATAAATGCGGAAAAATCCTTTGATATCGATCCTCCTGGGAGCATTGTGCTGCTGGGTATTTCTAACATCCTGCGCCTCCAGGTGGTATTTTTACTTGCCAGATGTTCAGGTAAAGGATTTCACGATCTGCCAGGGCCCTGATCCCAATTCTGGCATGCCTCTAAATCCTGGCAACAAATTCTCTCTGAGTGTACCCAGAAACCGGATATATGCGTGTGGCTTCCTGGTTAGCGAGGCGCCGACATATTTGTTGTTCTATTGGCATCGTGATGGCGTCGAGTTACCGGTTTATCACAACTATGTTGACGTAGATTTTGAGCCAGGATATTTTTACAGCGAATGGGAGATCAGTGACCCCGTTTCTCCTGGGAAATATCGCGTGGACGTCTATAATGCCCGGAGAAAACTGGCTTCCGTGGAGTTTGAATTGATAGAGGATTCAGACCAATGAAGGAGCCAGGTGCGGGTATTGGCATTTCATGGAAACCCAATTGGCGAACTCTGGAATATGGGTAGCGTGAAAACGCCTTTTTGTGCTCGTTTCAGTTGAGATGTTCTCGATGTTCAATCATTCCTCGCGATCTTGGGTTAGCGTACTTTTCCTGCTCACTATCATATTATCTGGGTGTACAGAATCCGTACGTCTACCTGACCTTCCGGCTGCAGCTTCTGCCACTTCCACCATAGCTATAGACACCCACACCGCTCTACCAATGATTGTTACAGAGCCGATTACGGCAACGAAAACCCCAGCACTTACTCATCCGCCTACCCAGACGCGCTCCCTGTATATGACCCCCACGCCAACGGCCTCCGAAACACCGGTTTGGCTGGGTTTGATGGAAGAATATCGAGATTATGACTTGACCTATTCTCCTGATGGGAACTGGATTGTCGGAACCAATGATGGCCGGTCAAAGCAAGCTTCCTCGAGGCTGATCGGTACAACTCGCCTGGTGAGCGCCGATGGCGGGCTGGTATGGGATGTGCGGCCCGAGCCTGACGATTTGAAAGATTCGTACAAGTTATTGGAAAGAGCAACAATTTTGGCAATGTCGCGTTCCTCTTCTTAACCCGATAGTATGTCCATGAGACCATACTCCGGGGACCCAACTGGAGAAGTAGTTGATGCACGAGGTCGCTAATGAAACCGATTTTGTCGAGAATCTCGTTCAAGGCTTGTGCTATATCAGGAATGTTGTTCCTGCTGGTTGGCGTAGCTCTATTCACGATTCTTCTGTTGATAGAACTTTATAGCAGCAGAAACTCTAGAGTCAATAACGTTCCTGTGGTTCTTGCGTGGACTCCGAGTTCTTCTATGAAGGATTTGGAGTATGCCGAGAAGATGCGCAAATTTGTGGAGGTAAACGGGGGTTGTGAGCTGCCTTGCTGGATGGGCATGCGAGCGGGAGAAACCAGCCTAGAAAGTATCTTTGAGATATACACTGTCGAGCTTGGAGTAGCCCCCCGAGAAATGTATGAGCTTGAATTTATCCCCCGGAAAACGCATGAGGTTGGTGAATCCGCACCATTCTATGAGATATCCATTTTCGATTCTGCGCATGGTTTGTCGATAGGCCAAGACATCTATGTGGAAGCTGAATATAGCAAAGGAAAAGGCGTGATCACCAGGTTGAGCGCCGTGGTTAATGCGTGGCAGCGCAGCCCAGATTCTTACTACGCCCAGGTGATGGAACGCTTTCTGCTGCCTGGCATGCTAAGCGAGTTGGGGATTCCTGATCAAGCCTGGATGAGCGCTAATCTCTTTGATCGCGACTCTTACACGGGAATGCCATATTACGAACTGTTCTTGTACTACAATGAACTTGGCACGTTGGTAACTTACAAGGGCGATCTGAAAGAGCGTGGTGAGAGGCTGATTTTGTGCCCGTACAAAGGAGCAACCTTCTCAGTCAATCAATGGTGGCCCAAGGAAAGAGTGTCTGTTGAAAGCCTGACTGAGCGCCCACCTTCGCCCAATATACTTCTGGAACAAGCTGCTGGTATCGATATCGCCAAGTTCTACGAAATATTCAAGGAGCCAGGTTCCCGGGCCTGCCTGGAAACGCCTGCCGAAATGTGGAAGTGAATTAAACACCAGAGGATTCTAGTACAAGTGTGTGGCGCGGTGCAGCTCAGGGACCGACCTGAACGCGGTCGAGTCGCACAACAACTGACACAACTGGAACGAGCAGGGCGGGCGTTTGGGGCAAATCTTGTGGCGTAATAATCCTGCGCGCTCTACCGCCTGACGGGGGCCAGGGCGGAGAACGGCGCCGGCGGCAACTACGACCAATCCCTGGCCAGCGGGCTGGGCTACACTTACAACCCCGCCAACGGCAACCTGGCGAGCAAGGCCGGAGTCGTTTATACTTATGGCGATGTGAACCACAAACACGCCGTGACGGCCCTATCGAATGGGAATACGTATAGCTACGATTCTAATGGCAACATGACCCAGCGCGTGGTAGGCGGGCAGACCTTCAACCTGGGCTACGATCCCGAGAACCACATGATCTCGGTGAGCGGGGCGGCCGCGGCCGCCTACACCTACACCGGCGACGGGCAGCGCATCGTTGCCACGGAGGGTGTGACGACGACGGTGTACCTGAGTAACTACCTCGAGTGGGCCAAGAATACGAGCACGCAGGCGGTCACGAGCAAATCTTACTACTACGCCGGGACGACGCGGGTGGCGATGCGCCAGGACGGCGGCGCGCCGCTGTGGCTGTTCGGCGACCACCTGGGCAGTACCAATGTGGTGGCCAACTACGACGGCTCAACGCACGGGAAGCAGCTTTACCAGGCCTGGGGGAAAGCCTTCACCTGATGCGCCCTCAAGGGCAACAGTGATCCAACAATTCAAATAACGCATCCAACGCACCCGCTGAGAGGGAAAAAGCTGCGGGTGATCGAAAAGCCAGGAAAGCGAAGTGCGCAGGGGGAAATCTATGTAGAACTGCCAGATGGGAGGCAGCAGTATTTGCCGCGCCAATGGACAAACTTGGAGGAGCGTATTGCTTATCCAGAAGGAATGTGTTTCCCAATCGAGAAGTTGCTGAAGGCGAGAAAACGGGTGGACGAGCTGCTGAAGCAGCAAAGCGAGGCTATCCTATCTGCTGAACGAAACGACGAACGAAGTTCAGGAGGTAGAAATGGAGAGCCTGCAGGGAATGAACTGGGAAGAGTTGAGTGCAGAGGTGCGTCAGAAGGTGATCGCCGTGTTGGTGGAAATGTTGCTGGAGTACCTGGCAAAGGAGGAGAGGGGAGATGAACCGGCCTGAAGCCAAGATCAGCGTAGCACATTTGATGAAAAAGGCGTATGTGTACGTGCGCCAGTCGAGCATGATCCAGGTACAGCAGCACCAGGAAAGCACCCGGCGGCAGTATGAGCTGCAGCAGCGAGCGCTGCGGCTGGGATGGAGTGAAGAGAAGATCGAGATTGTGGATGAAGACCTGGGGCAATCCGCTTCGAACATCGGAGAGCAGCGCATGGGTTTCCAACGCCTGCTCAGCGCCATGGTGAGGGGAGAGGTAGGGGCCATCTTCAGTGTAGAAGTCTCGCGGCTGGCGCGGCAGGACAGCGAAGGCTACCGGATCGTGGAAGTAGCTGCCTTGATGGGGGTGCTGCTGGTGGACGAGCAGCAGGTCTATGATTCGAACCTGGGAGATGACCGGCTGATGTTGGGGTTGAAGGTGCTGCTTTCGAGTAACGAAATCCGGACGATGAGACAACGGATGCAGAAAAACAAGCTGAGCAAGGCGCAGCGCGGCGAACTGCGCCTGGAGCTGCCGGTGGGGTTTGTGAATGGCGTCAAAGGAGAAGTGCTGCTAGACCCCAATGAAGAAGTGCGAGCTGCAGTCAGCCTGGTTTTCGAGCGTTACCGCCTGGGAGAGAACTTGAGCGGGGTGGCTCAATATTTCAACCAAAATGGCTTACGCTTCCCAAGACACCAAGATAATTGGGATGGGCGACTAGAATGGGGCAAGCTGACCCTGCAGCGTGTGCGCAACGTGCTGTCGAACCCAGTGTATGCCGGCGCGTATGTGTATGGGCGCACCGCGCTGAAAACAGTGCTGGGAGAGAATGGGCAAATCCAACGCAAAGCCTGTCCCCTGGAGCCAGAAGCCTGGGGAGCAGCCATCTGGGATGCTTTCGAAGGGTACATCGGTCGCCAGGAATACGAAGCCAACCAGGAACGATTGGCGCAAAGAGTAGCCCGCTGTGGGCAAAACCAGCGCCGCAACTTGCGCAAAGATGGCTCGGCCCTGTTGAGTGGGATGATCTTATGCGGACGTTGCGGAAAACGCATGTACGTGCATTACTCGGGCCGGAGAGGAGAACGGGTCGTATACCTGTGCAATACGGATCGAGTTCGCTATGCTGAACCCGTGTGTCAAAACATACCGGGCAAACGAGTGGATAGCTTGATCGCAGAGAGGGTGTTGGCCGCTTTGACCCCGGCGCAGATCGAACTCAGCCTGGCAGCCTTGCAAGAACTGGAACGCCAGCAAGCTGTGGTCGTGCAACAGTGGCAGCGCAGGCTGGAAGGAGCGCATTATG
Organism: Chloroflexota bacterium; assembly: GCA_040752025.1. GTDB lineage: Bacteria > Chloroflexota > Anaerolineae > Anaerolineales > UBA4823 > JBFMFR01. The sequence continues at coordinate 84,135 of JBFMFR010000029.1, forward strand.
CGGTGCGCCTGGCGCAGCGCCGTTACGAACAAGTCGATCCAGACAATCGCCTGGTGGCGCGCAGCCTGGAAGCCGAGTGGGAAGCCAGCTTGAGAGAAGTCGAGCGCATGGAAAAGGAGGTGGAACAGCGGACGAAACAGCACAAGACCAACCTGAGTGAAAAACAGCGCCTGGCATTACTGGCTCTGGCTCAGGATTTGCCGCGGTTGTGGCAGGCCGCCAGTACATCTTGGAAACAACGCAAACAACTGATAGAATTGTTGCTGGCGGATGTAACCCTGACCCGCCAGGACGATCAAGTGCGGGTGCAAATCCGTTGGCATACCAACCAGGTGGACACCTGTTACTTCGATGTTCAGACCATAGCCGTATCTACACCGCCGAGCATTCTCCAACGCATCGCTGAACTTTACCAATCGCATACCGATGAGCAGATTGCCCAAATCTTCAACCAGGAAGACCTGCTTTCGGCGCATGGACATGCTTTCTCTGAGAGCATCATCGCCGATATTCGCCGCGACCACGGCTATCTGCGGAGGCGCTTCATCCAACCCGTTACGCCCTCTGAGATTATTCAACGCATCCTTGACTTTTACCAATCACATACCGATATCCAGATTGCACAAATCCTCAACCAGGAAGGTTTTACTTCCGCCTGTGGGAAAACGTTCACGAAGAGCGTTGTGGCGGACATTCGCCGCCGCCACAAAATCCCTAAACTTACCCCTGTAGGAACTCAATTGCCGGAGTGTGTATTATGACATGCCTTTCGGTGAAACGCGCTTCGCGAGCGGAGATATCTCAACCAGCTTCCAGTACGCCGGACAGCGGAACGAGGCGAACATTGGGCTGTACTATTACGGGGCGAGGTGGTATGACAGTTATCTTAACCGCTGGACACAGCCGGATAGTATTGTACCAGATTCGGGGAATGTGCTTGATTGGGATCGCTACAGTTATGTTAGGAATAACCCTGTTATTTACCAGGATCAGGACGGTCATATACCG
>JBFMFR010000003.1:0-6252 GCA_040752025.1 Chloroflexota bacterium
TCTCCCACATCCTGCGCTCCTGACCCCTGCCAGGCGTGCGCTTTGCCGCGCCCCCCACAGAGAAAAAGGGTGTGGAAAAGTGGATACCGCTTCGCTCTTACCCACTTTTCCACACCCTCTACTACGATTACGCCGGCGATCCACCTCTTTCCCTGGCTGCCCTCAACAACTTTCTCTCAATACCCTTGACGGTTCTAAACATCTGTAAACCGGGATAACCGGATAGAAGGTATCCAACACCAGGATATCTTCGAGGTAACCGAAGATGCCGAAATTTCCACCCCCTTCGCTAGGAATGGCTTCATTAAAGTCTAGCTCGAGCAGGGCGCGCTCGCCAGGCTGCAGGCTGGCTGGCAGTACCACCCGTAGGGAGCTATCGGCCGACTCGAGCACCGTTCGCACAGGCTGCTGGTCAACTGTAACAGCAGAGACGGTCAAGCGCCCACCGGCTGCATTGGGAAACAGGCGCAAATAGATCTCAGCCAGGGGCGCGTCTTCCTGGTTGGTATATAACACCGCCTGGTGACCTTCCAGGCTGCGATAATTATCCGCAATGGTAAAGTCGAGCGTGTAGATACTGGCGCCCTGAAGATCATCAAGGGCTGCCTGCGCCTGATCGGTCAGACCTTTGCGAAAGATCGCATCGGTATAGTCTGGCATCGCGAGCGCTTCGACCGGAGCGGCAGTTGCCACGTTCACCGGTCCCGAAGGAACGGCGGGCTTACAACCAATCAGCAAGAATATCAAGCCAATCAAGATCAGAGAACGTATTTTCATCGTAAGCTACCTCCCCAATAGCTTTTCTGGTTACATTGCCCCCCAGATTCACACAAGCTCACATCAGAACAGGGGAGCCCCTCAAACCAATCCTTCTGCCTGGCGAATAACTCGCTTCAACCGGGCAACCTGGGCCGGGCGCATATCCGGCATGCGCTGCTGCAGTACAGCGATAAAAGCCTGACGATTGGCAGCATCCACTGCGACCAACGCCATCTCGGCGTGCTGAGGCACTTCTTTCGGGCGACAGGTCTCCAGATGCCGCAGCAAGTAGGGCATAAGCGCCTGGCGATATTCATCGCCCTGGGCAGCAATGCCGGCCAGGGTCTTCACCCCGGCATCCACTGTGATCACCGAACCTCTTTCAATGCTCATATAGATTACTTCCCGCTGGGGGAAAAGTTCATCCGCCGCGAGCGGAGCTATGGTCGACAGGGCAATCATTCCGCCCCATACCTGGCGATTGTTGCGGCTGTGCAGCAGCGCCAGGAAATTTCTTCCGTACCCGGCGATCAGTGCCGGGTCGAGATAACCCACCTCGTACAGCACCTTGACGCAGTCGCTCTGTACGTTGGGGTTCCTGTCTTCGAGGTGCGCCACAATCTCAGCAACACCATCTCGGTCTTGATCGCTCACGAGCTGGCGCGCCAGCTCTTTGTTCGGCTGGTCATCCCGGCGATCCTGGAAAAAGGCGATTTTATCGATAACAGACATACGGGCTTCCTTCCTCTTCTATTATGATCACTTCAAAATCACATTCTGCTCGCTAATGAATCAGGGAATGCTGCTCGAGCCATCCCCTGGCAGCCGCGTCCTGCCAGAATTCCAATCTCCCTGGAAGACTATGCGTGCGGATGATGCTGTGCAGCACCGGATCATACAGGCGGCCATCCGGCATGATCGTGCCGTGCAGGTTTGCCACCAGCCCAAGCTGTTGGTTACTCACCCTGGCGCCGTTCAGGTTGGCGTAAACGATCACCGCATCGGTCAGGTCCGCGCCGCTCAGATCTGCGCCGCTCAAATCGGCCCACCACAGGCGCGCCTGGCTCAAATCGGCGCCAACCAGAATGGCATCCTGCATCTGAGATTCGATCAAATAAGCCTCGCTCAGATCCGCTTCGCTCAGATCGGCCATCCACAGGTTTACACCATTGAGATTGGCAGCATGCAAAACGGCGTTGCCCAACCTGGCATTGCGGAGGTCCGCGCGCAGCAGCCAGGCTTCGCTTAAGTCTGCGCCGCGCAAATCGGCAGCGATCAGGTCCGCATCCGCCAGCCAGGCTTCCTGCAAATTCGCCCCACGCAGGTCGGCGGCTGTCAGAATCGCCATCTCCAGCGAGACTTTACTTAAATCCGCCCAGCGTAAGTCCCCCTGCACAGCTCCCTGGTTAATCACCTGCCAGGCCAGGCGCCATTTCTCGGACAGGCGAGTGTCCTGATCGAACCTGGTACCCACCAGGCTCGTGTAGCTCAAATCAGCATCCGTCAGATCAGCGCCGCTTAAATCAGCGAAACTCAGCGTGGCCCCGGTCAGATCGGCCTTCACCAGCTTCGCCCGGTGCAGGTTCGCTTCAGCCAGGTTGGCAGCCAGCAAGCTCGCCTGTTGCAGGTTGGCCTGGCGCAAATCAGCTCCCGCCAGGTTGGCAAAAGTTAAATTGGCCTTGATCAGATTGGCCCCACGTAAATTCTGGCCCATGAGGTTCTTCCAACGCAGGTCAGCCCCGCGCAGGTAGCGCCCACAAGCCGTCAGCAACAATGACAACACCACCAAAACTACGCTTATCGCCCGGCCGCCTCGATTCATGGCCCGTCCACTACCGGCAAAACTTCGATACTGCGCTCGAGGTCGAGGAACTCGATCGCCGCCCACAACCTGCTCCCATCCTTGCCCCGGCTGTCACGAGCCAGCCGCACCCAGGTGCCTTCGGCATTACGCCCATCGAACCAGCGGCAATCATTTTCAGACAGGCCGCCAGCGATCATATAGGCCTTTCCAGGCCCGGCCCGCAGGCGAAGCGAGTTCACCTTAACGCAGCCCAGGACGTGCACCTCGGGGATCAGAGTCGCTGTCGCCGCCCGGGCGACTGGCGTGCCCGGCGCGAAAGCCGTTGCATCCAAAACGCCAGCCAGCAAGCCACCTTCCAGAATTTCGACGATTTCATCTGCTCTCATACGGCCAACCTGCAGCTTTTGGATGACTCCCTGTGCATCGATAAAGAACGATGTTGGGAACGCCGTGATCTGGTAAGTATCGCCTACTTCGCCGTCCTCATCCAGCAGCATCGTGAAGGTTAGATCGTGCTCGGCTACGTAAGCCAACACCTGGGCGCGTGACTCCTCGTGGTTGATCCCCAGGATCACCAAACCCTGCTGGCGATATCGTTCGTGGATATCCTGGAGATCCGGCATTTCCTCAGCGCAGAAGCCACACCAAGTTGTCCAGAAGTTGATCAGAACCGGCTGGCCGCGCAATTGGGCCAGCTCAAGCTCATCCCCCAAGGGGGGCTGCAGAATGAAATTGGGGGCCAGGCAGCCTTCTTGAGCACAGACTGTTTCACCCGGGACAATACGCGGCTGCCCAGTAACACCGCTCAAACCGGGCAGCAGCATACAGGCTGCCAACCAAAACGCGGCCACACTGAAAATTCCGACCCTGACACTCCTCTGCACCTTACTATATTGCTCCATCTTCCCACCTCTCTATTCGCAGTCCATTGCCGATAGAGTGATTATAATGCAACCGTGATCCTTTTAAGCTAACAAAGGGCAGACCAACTTCGGTCAGCGACCCCTAACCCGGTAGAAACTCCTTGACGCGGCTTGATAAGCACACTATACTGTATGCATTATACATACAAACAGTGGGCATAGGGAGCGGGCCAATGAACATCTTCACGAAAATAGAACAACGCACGGTAGATAAAGAAGTGGTGGACTTGCTGCGCGAGGCGATCATCAGCGGTGACCTACCCCTGGGCGCGCACCTGCCGGAAACCGAACTGGCTGCACAAATGGCAGTCAGCCGTATCCCAATCCGCGAAGCGCTGCGCCAGCTCGAACAGGAGGGATTGGTGGTGCGCCATCCCAATCGAGGTTGTTTCGTAATCAATTTCTCCGAGCACGATGTCCAGGAAGTCTTTTCGCTGCGTTCTATGTTGGAGGCAATGGCCTTCGAGTGGGCTTTACCCAATCTAATGAAAAAAGATTACCAGGCTCTGCAAGACATCATTGATGAACAACGCGAGGCCATACAACAGGAAGATTACAAAAGACTGGCCTACCTGGATATGCACTTCCATGAATACATCTGCAACAAAGCCGGGCACTCCCGACTGCTGAAAACCTGGTATGAGCAGCATGCCCAATGCCAGATCTTGCTCAACCTGCGCTTCCAAACCCTGGCTGAATACACACCGGACACTGTCCTGAACGACCATACCGAAATCCTGGCTGCACTGCAAGCTGGCGATGTCGATAGAACCATGAAACTGACGCTCGATATCAGCCAAAGAGTATCGCGCGAGTGTATCGAGACCTTGCATAGTGTAATCACGAAACCAGTACTCCGTTCCTAGTTTCTATGTAAATCATTCTTCGAAATTCAATACAAATTGCATTTAGATTAATTTTCGTTTTTCCTATTGACTTTACGTTTTTTTTATGCTATACTAATGGCAGTCCGAAAAGGCTAACCCGGTGAAAACCGGGGGCGCAAAGCTATGGGTCTAACACCTGTAAGCAGGTTATGATCGCCAGGCTACCGAAGATGGAGACGGATAGTAAGTCAAAATCCCGGGCCTGGCAATAAGCACAGGCCCGATTTATTTTTTTTCAGAATTCTTCTTTCATTCCATTCGCAGACCTCAGGAAGGAGGCCACAATGCCAGCCAGACAACCGAAATTCGCACAAGTCGTTGCAATGATGACCGCATTTATGGTCATCATTGCGTTGCTGGTCGGTCCGATCAGCCAACCAGCCAGCCTGTCACATACTGGCTCCTTTATCGTTCGTGGACTGTCTGCGGATCAGGCAGCTCGCTTGGTCGAGACTTACGGTGGGCGTGTTACCTCCCGCCTGGATATCATTCACGCAGTAGGTGCCCGGCTATCGCCCTACGCTGCGGCTCGCATGGCTCGTGATCCGAGCGTACTGGCTGTCACCCCCAACTTCAGTATGGTCACCGAAAGCCTCAATGCGAATGGATTGGGGAAGAAGAAGGCAAATGATTTGCCTACATCTGATTCCGCCGATGTCATCGGAGCGGATGCCGTGTGGGCAGCAGGTGTAAACGGCGCTGGCGTCACTGTGGCCATCGTGGACACGGGCATCGCCGACCTGCAAGGGCTGAAGAAAGGCGCGGATGGGAAAGGCAACCGCATCGCCGCCTGGAAGGATTTCGTGGACGGCGGTGGCAAGAAAGAAGATCCGAGCGGGCACGGCACGCACGTGGCAGGTGTGATCGCCAACAGCGACAAGGGCGCGGACGGTGAGTGGAACGGCATCGCCCCCGGCGTCAATCTAGTTGTCGCTCGCGTCGCCGATGAAAATGGCTTCGCCAACTACGAGGATGTTATCGAAGGCATCCAATGGGTGGTGATGAACAAGGATCGCTATAACACCCGCGTGCTCAACTTCTCGCTGTCTGCTCCTGTGCGCTCGCCCTATTGGGAAGACCCGGTCAACCTGGCACTGATGGTTGCCTGGCAGGCTGGCATCACGGTTGTCTCTGCAGCCGGTAATGGCGGACCGAGCGCCCTGACGATCGGCGTACCCGGCAACAACCCTTACGTCATCACCGTTGGCGCATTCACTGACGCATATACACCCGCTGACTGGAGCGACGATTACATTCCCACCTTCTCCTCTGCAGGTCCCACCCACGACGGCTTCGTCAAGCCCGATCTGGTAGCGCCCGGTGGACACATCGTTTCCTTGATGGAAGACTCGGCTAAGCTGGCTACAACGCACCCTGACAACATCATTGGCAAAAACTACTTCACCATGGCTGGCACCTCCCAGGCCGCTGCGGCGGTTTCGGGCGTCGCGGCCTTGATGATCTCCGAGAACCCTGACCTGACACCTGGCATGGTCAAGCACCGCCTACGCGCCAGCGCCATCCCGCAGTTCGACACCGAGACGGGCGAAGCCGGTTACTCTGTTTGGCAGCAAGGCGCAGGAAGGGTCTTCGCCCCCCTGGCAGTCTTCGCTGACATCACCGATGGGCCGGCTAACGCGGGCATGGATCTGGTTGGCGACATCTTCCATGAGGTCCATTACTTAGGCTACAGCTACCGCGATGATGACGGCACCTACCGTTTGTTCGGTGATGATGGCACTTGGGCTGGCGGCGCCGGGGTTTGGGATGGATATTCCATCGCCGACGGCGGCTTCTGGTCTGATGGTGGATTCTGGAGCGACGGTGGCTTTTGGTCGGATGGCGGTTTCTGGTCCGATGGTGGCTTCTGGAGCGACGG
>JBFMFR010000003.1:6352-283056 GCA_040752025.1 Chloroflexota bacterium
TTCTGGAGCGACGGTGGCTTTTGGTCGGATGGCGGTTTCTGGTCCGATGGTGGCTTCTGGAGCGACGGTGGTTTCTGGTCGGATGGCGGTTTCTGGAGCGACGGTGGCTTCTGGTCTGACGCCGGCGGTTTCTCCGAAGACGGCGGCTTCTGGAGCGATGGTGGTTTCTGGTCCGACGAAGATTTTGCCACGGACGGCGGCTTCTGGAGCGACGGTGGCTTCTGGAGCGACGGTGGCTTCTGGAGCGACGGTGGCTTCTGGTCCGATGGTGGCTTCTGGAGCGACGGAGGCTTCTGGTCCGATGGTGGCTTCTGGAGTGACGGAGGCTTCTGGTCTGACGGTGGCTTCTGGAGTGATGGCGGCTTCTGGTCGGACGCAGGCTTCTGGTCGGATGCAGGCTTCTGGAGCGACGCTGGATTTTGGAGCGACGCTGGCTTCTGGAGCGATGGTTTTTGGTCAGACGCAGGTTTTTGGAGCGATGGCTTCTGGTCTGACGCAGGTTTCTGGAGCGATGCCTTGCTGGACAACAACGAATAACATCACAAATCACTGAGATACATCATCACTTTTCACCGAGAAAACATCACGCCTCACTGAGAAAACATCACAACCACCCCCAGCAGGATTTAGCGCAGACTGGCGGCCCCGAGCCGCCAGTTTTGCTTTCCTAACCAGCCGACAACTGGCGTTTATAAGCTTCTTCAGCACGGCGCGCGTCCAGGCGCGCCCCGAGGTTGCGGAACAGTTGGGATGCTTCCAGGTAGCGTAAGCGGGCGTTATTGCGATCCCCCTGGGTCTCTGCTAATAGACCATACTGGTAAATTGCCCGTCCGAGGTGCAAACGAGAACGCAGCCTGTGGAATATTGCCGCGCTTTCCCTGAGGTTATCATCCGCGGCAGTGTAAGCGCCCAGGCGCATGGCTAAAATGCCCCTGAAGCGCAGCAACTCTCCATTCAGCACGGCTGGTAATTCACCATCGCCCATCTTCTCCGCCATATCATTGACTTTACGCGACCAGTCCAGCGCGACCTCATCATCGCCAGCGCCCAAGGCCGCCTCACCCAGCAAGATATATGCGCCGAGCAATTGATCGTCGGGAGACTGCTCTTCATAGAACGCCACAAACTCCTGCAACACCTGGCGAGCTTGTTCCCATTCCCCCATTGCAAGGTGTAATTCACCAATGTTTTTAAGCGCCTCGCGCACCAACGAAGAATACCCAATCTGGCGCGCCATTTCCAGAGACTGGTTCAGGCAGCGCTCTGCCTCCTGCATATCGCCGCGGCGGATGTACAGCCAGCCCAGATTGTTCAACGCAATGGCGATACCTTCCACCTGACCCAAGCGTTTGACCAGCTCATAATTTCGCCGCAAATCAACCAGGGCATTGTCATACTCCCCCATTTCCACCTCGAGATAACCCAGGTTATTCGAGGAAGAGGCCAGGCCAACCACATCACCGATGGCTTCGCGGATGGCGATGCTCTTCCGTAAATAGGTGGCTGCCTGCTCCCAATCGCCCTGGTTACCCATAATTCCACCCAGTCGGTTGTAGATCGAAGCGACCACACCGATTGCACTGGTGGGCTCCGCCAGCTCCAGCGCCCTTTTGAGCAGGGCCTCAGCCTGGGGAAAGTCACCTTGCCGGAAATATATCCATCCGATATCGCTCAGGATTTCGGCCTGCTCCATCGGATAAGCAAGCGGTGCGGTTTTTAGCGGGTCTTGCGCCAGGTTCAGGTTCGCCAGGGCCTGCTGGTAATCACCTTTGCGCTCGTAGGTGCGCGCAATCTTGCGGTACAGGCAACTGCGATCCTGGGCATAAGCCTCCAGGTTATTCGAAGCAATCGCTTCCAGAGCCCGCTGGTACTGTTGGCGAGCCTCTGGATAAGAACCGAAGAAAGCCAATGCTTCGCCAATCCCCATGTGCACCTGCTGCGCCTGGTGGGGCTGGTGCTCCAAATCGGGCAACATGTCCAGAGCAGCCTGATAATGCTGTCGAGACTGCTCGAAAACGTTGTTACGCGCCGCCTTCTCACCTGCCAGGATCAGGTAATGCAGCGCACGTTCGGGACGGTCGCTCCACCGGTAGTGGTTCGCCAACAACTCCACCAGATCATCCAGGCGGTTGGCATAGAAACGCTCGATGACCTCGCCAACGCGACCGTGCAAAGCGCGGCGGTCTTTGCGTAACAATGTGCCGTAGATTGCCTCTGACATCAAAGCATGGCGGAAGGTGTATTCTGTGAGTTCCGTCTCAGCCAGGGGCAACACAAACTGGCGGTCCACCAATGACTCGACCGATACTTGCAGCGCCTGGTTATCCAGGCTCTGCATGGGCTCCGCAGCTAGGTAAGCCTGGTGCAATATCGACAGGCTGAAATCCTTACCGATCACTGAGGCAATCTGCAAGACGCGCTTTTGCATCTGCGTCAGGCGATCATAGCGCGCCAGGATCAATTCCTGTAAGTTCGCCGGCACACCCAATGCGGTCGGGTCAGCACCCGGAACCACCTCCCAGCCACCATTTTGCGAGCGCAGCAAGCCCTCATCGATCAACATGCGCAGGATTTCTTCTAAGTAGAAAGGAATACCAGCAGCGCGCTCGACAATGTGCCGGCGGAAATTATCGGGAAGCCTGGGGATGGACAACAACAAACTGACTAGCAGTTCGCTTTGATCGAGAGACAGACCGTGCAACTGGATGTCGTAGAAACGCTCGCCCAGGTTCAGCTTGGCCCAGTTGACCGCCTTCTCCAAAAACCCTGGCAACACGCTGCGCGTGATCGCCAGAACCATAACCTGAGATTTCTTCAACTGATCGAGCAGGAAAGTGAACAGCTCTAGTGAAGCATCATCCGCCCAGTGCAAATCGTCCAGGATCAACAACAGCGGCTGGCGATAAGACTCCAGCAAAAACAGATCGCGAACAGTCAGAAAAGTCTGTTGTCGAAGCTGCCCGGCATCCAGGTGGCGCAGGCGCTCGGCAGATGCCGGGCCAGAAGGAGGCAAAGATAACAAGTTTTCCAGGAAAGGCAGGGCATCTTCGGCCTGCGCACCCATCAACTGCCGGGTGCTCTCCTGCAATTTTTCGCTGACTTCGTAAGGCTGCGAAGCATTGGATAGACCAAGCCAGTTATACAACAGCTCACGGATGATCCAATAGGGCACCGTACGCCGGTAAGCCAGGCTGCGGCCTTGCAGCATCAATAACGCTTTGGGGTCCAGGCGGGCTTGCAACTCGGCAACCAGGCGGCTCTTGCCCAAGCCTGCCTCGCCCGTGATCAGGGCAAACTGGCCCTGCCTATGCCGGGAAAGCTCGTCCACAGCAAACTGCAGTCTGGCTAACTCCTGGTCGCGGCCGATCATCGGCGCTTGCAGGCCTTCCAACCCACGCGCCAGGCCCGGGCGAGCTTTCGGGCCGACCACGCGATAAGCGATCACCGGGTGAGCGACGCCCTTGGGATTCAGGATTGAAATCTGCTGACAGTCGAACAACGCCCGCACCTGGCGGTAAACTGCCTCGCTGACCAGGATCGCTCCTGGAGGCGCCGCTTCTTCGATACGGTGCGCCAGGTTGACCGTATCGCCGATGGCTGTGTAATCCATCAACAAATCCGAGCCGATGCCACCCACCACCACCGTGCCGGCGTGCAGACCGATGCGCATGTTGAGTTCCTCACCCAGGCGCTTGCGCATATCACGATTCAACTCTGCCAGGTCGTTCTGCATTTCCAGAGCGGCCAATACGGCGCGTTCGGCATTGTTTTCATGTGTAATCGGCGCGCCAAAAAGCGCCATCAATCCATCGCCGGTGAGTTTGTCGACAATGCCTTCGTACTTATAGACATCTTTAGAAAGCAAGCGCACATAGCGCTGCACCAATTCAAAGAGCTCTTCGCTGTCGATTTTCCCGGAAAGGGCAGTATATCCGGACAGGTCGGCAAACAGGACCGTCACGTTACGGCGTTGGCCACGCGCCTCTAATCCGGCGCGCCGCATGCGCTCTGCCAGGTCGCCCCCAATCATCACACCAAGATCTTCAGTGCCCGATCCGGCTGCAGCCAATGGCGCGGGTTCAGAAGGCTCCCCCCCCAACCGCATCCCGCAGTTACCGCAGTAACGCATTCCTGGCGGGTTCTTCTTGAACCCACAGCGTGGGCAAGGATCAGCCATGCTTTAATCTTACTATACTTTTGATTTTCGACAATGGGAAAATGCAAAAAAAGTGCCTGAATTCACAATTTTCTCACAACAGATTTCGCCCGGAGCACCCGTCGCCAACCTTTGAGCGCGTGATATACTTAGAGAAAGTTTTGCCTCGATAAGATTAGCCAGGCAGGTGAACCGATGCCCTGGAATCCTACACTTACTCAATTGCAAAGCGTGCTGGCCGAGCTCTACCCGCTCGACGATGATGTACACCGCCTGGCAAATCAAGCAGGCTTGCCCCCTGCTTACATTGATTTTGATGGCCCGGCAATCCAGGTATGGCATAATCTGCTCGAACAGGCACAGCAGCGCGACCGGCTGCAGAGTTTGATCGAGATTGTCAATCATGAATATCCCGAAAACCAACCGCTGGCACAAGCCATCCAGGCTTACGATCCGCAGGCTGCCGCCCTGGCAACCAGCCATCCTGAAGAGGGACAGCCGCCCAACAAGGGTGCAAGCTTTCTCTCAAGTCTAAAAATCCCTCATCTGGGCCCCTCAGTGCAGGTGGCCATCAGTTTGGTAGCCATGGTCCTGGTGGGTGGGCTGGCTTACGCCCTGGCCTCGTGGGGTCTCCCGAACACCCAGGCCACCGCCACTGCAACACTGCCGCCCACGCCTACCTCGACGGATACGCCGACATTCACCTGGACGCCCGAGCCAACCCAGACTCCCACAAGCACACCCACCGCGACGATCACCCTTACCCCCAGCCCTACGCCCTGGCCGCAGCCCAACCTGGTAACATCTTATGTTTATAACCTGGAATATTTGACTGGGCTGGATGAATATCGATACGAGGAAGGCTTCTTTCCCAGCCAGGTGATCACCGGTTTCTTGCAACTGGATCAGCTCGAGTGGGTCTACATCAATCCTAACCAACCGGACGAAGCTCCGGCCTTCGATCTCACCCTGAAACTGAATAACGTGGGCCAGGCACCCATCCTACTCGACTTGAGTGAACGCTTCTTCAGCCTGGAAGACGATCTGGGCAACCAGGCGGAAATGGTCTATTTTTGCTGCGCAGTCCACGGAGCGAGCCTGGCGCCAGGAAAAGCGCGCCTCATCCGCCTGGTGTTTAACTTCTCGCCAGGGTGGCTCACTAAAAGCGAACATCAGAGAATGATATACCTATGGGTACGCGGGTTACGCCCGATCATCAGCGCTCGCTGGTGGATTGCGCTGCCCGGCGTCGCCGATTGAAACCTGAAGTTTGTGCACTGAGCTATTGACTATACGCATAAGAGAGGCGGTCAAATGACTTCTGCATCCCCAATCCCTGTTTGGAATTCCAACCTGGTCAACCTGCGCGATTTGCTGGCTGATCTTTACTGGGACAAGAACGATGCTCGCCGCCTGGCGCAGCAGGCTGGCCTGCGTGTCGCCATGATCGCTTTTAGCGACAAACCCATCGCCACCTGGCACAACATCCTTACGGATGCCCTCAATCGCCACAAGTTGGAGGATGTAATCGATGCCGCCTGCCAGGAATTCCCCGAGAATAATTTCCTTGCCCAGGCTAAACAAGGCCAGCTCACCTCAGTGCGCGGTAAAGACATCGCCCAACAGGTAGCCTGGCAGGAACAGCCTTCCACCGATCACCTGGAAAAGATCATCGGCAGCCAGCCGACTCTGCTGCCGATCAGTTTCCTGGAAACCGGGCTGCGCCTGGGGCGTGCTGTGGCGCGCATCCAGCTTCCAGATGGCGCCAGTGGTACTGGTTTTCTGCTGCCCGGGGACCTGCTGCTGACCAACCATCACGTGCTGCCAGATGCGGCCACCGCCGCGGTCTCACTGGCTCAGTTTAACTATCAGGTTAATGAAGCTGGCTTGCCCCAGCAACACACCGATTATCACCTGGCGCCCGAGAAAGGCTTCGCCACTTCAGCGAAAGACGACTGGAGCGCGGTGCGCGTACAGGGAGCACCCACTAACACCTGGGGCACCATCCCCCTGGCTCCCGCTGACCCGCACAAGGACGATTTCACCATTATCATCCAGCACCCCATGGGCGGCGCCAAGCAGATCGCTCTGTACCACAACCTGATCACTTACGTTGACGAACGCCTGGTGCAGTATCTGACCGACACCCTACCTGGCTCGTCTGGCTCGCCGGTATTCGACACGCGCTGGCAGGTGATCGCCCTACACCACAGCGGAGGTTGGCTGCGCGAGCCAGCCTCCAAACAGTCTCACTACCGCAATGAGGGCATCCACATCAACACCGTTCTGCGAGGCATGCAAACCGCCAGCCTGTTGCCATAATATGAGACTCTCATAAATTCAACGGGCGCCTGCCTTGACGCACTATGCCGTACGTGATACAATGTCCCGCGCTCAGGGGGGCAGCAAAAACTCGCTGCGGGGTGGAGCAGTGGCAGCTCGTCGGGCTCATAACCCGAAGGTCCTTGGTTCGAATCCAAGCCCCGCTACTCAAGAAACCATAGCTCAAGAGCTATGGTTTTTCTTTTGCTATTTTGTTGACCATAGTTTCGTGTATAATTCAGCCTGAAGTTGAAAATCATTATCGGCAAAATGTGAATTATGAAAAATCCTAGCGAATATAACGTGCGTGCAGTCGAACGGGCGCTCCAGATCATGGGGTGCTTCGACGACGAAAACCCGGAGAGGGGCATCTCCGATATCGCCCAGGTGGCGGATTTGCACAAGGCGACGGCCCACAGGATCGTGACGACGCTGGTGAACTACGGCTACCTGGAGCGGGCGGAGGATGGGCAAAAATACCGGTTGGGGCTGGAGCTGGCCAATTTAGGTTTCAAGGTGATCCGGCGCATGGACCTGCGGCGCGAAGCTTACCCGCACATGAAGCAGTTGGTGCGGGAATGGGACGAGACCTGCGACCTGAGCCTCTACGACCAGGGGAAGGTGTTCTACGTGGAAGTGCTGCGCGGCAACCACGCCCTGACGATTTCGGCGGCGGTCGGGCAGCGGCTGCCGGCGCACTGCACGGCCAGCGGCAAACTGTTCCTGGCTTACCTGCCCCCGGCAGAATTAGATGCGATCTTGAAGCAGCCGCTGGAAGCTTATACGGAAAAAACGATCACTGCGAGCGACGAACTGCGCAAACAACTGGCGGAGATCCACAAGCAGGGCTACGCGGTGGATTTCGAGGAGTTCGAGGTGGGGGTGTGCGCGGTGGCGGCCCCGATCTTCAACCGCCGGGGCAGCGTGATCGCAGCAATCGGCAGCCCATGCCCGGTGAGCCGCATGTCAAGCGAACAAATCATCAAAATCGCCGAGGCTTATAAGGAAGCCGCGCAGGCCATCTCTCGGCGCATGGGGGGCGGTTAGCAGACGCCTCAGAAACCCAGATCGTAAGCCAGGTTCAGGTCTTGCTGCAGGGCGCGCAGCGCTTTTTGCACGCCGGGAGCGACTTCTACGCCTTCGGCCTGAACGCGTAAGGTGTTGTAATATTCTTTCTCTCCGGCGGTGTAGATGCGCGGCTGGGCGGGGTCTTTCGTGGCGCTCCTGAGCTCACGCATCATGCTGCCGGTGATGGCTTTGAAGGCCGCCAGGGGGATGAAGTGCTCGACATCGAAGGCCAGGAAGAAGTGGCCGATGCGCAGGAACTGGGGCCTGCCCTCGGCGTCTTCGTCGGTCAATGCCCAGAGATAGGCGCCGTCCTGGAAAGCGGCCGAGAAGATTTCAACGATGGTCGACAGGCCATAGCCCTTATGGCCGCCCATCATCTCGCCCAAGCCGCCGAGCGGCAGCAGGGCCACGTTGCCGAGGTTCATTTCTTTGATCATGTCGGTGCTATCGGTGATGGAAACGCCATGCTGGTTGACCACCCAGCCCTGGGGGACAGGCTTGCCGGCGCGGGCGGCGACTTCGAGCTTGCCACGCGGCACAATCGAGGTGGCGGCGTCGTACATGAAGGGGAAGGGCTCGTCGGTAGGCGCAGCCACGGCGATGGGGTTGGTGCCCAGCATGGGCTTGACCCCGAAGGTGGGGGCGGTGGAAGGGTGGGCGTTGGTGAAGCTCATGCCAGCCATGCCCCGCCCGACGGCCATGAGGGGATAATAGCCGGCGACGCCGTAATGGCTGGAGTTGCGCACGGCGACGGCGCCGAGGCCGTACTGGCGGGCCTTCTCGATGGCGAGCTGCATGGCGTGGTAGCCGACGACCATGCCCATGCCGTTGCCGCCGTTGATCACGGCGGTGGCCTGGGCATCTTTGACCACGCTCCAGCGAGTGGCGGCGAGCTGCAAGCCCTTCTGGATGCGCTCGTGATACATCTTGAGATGGGCGATGCCGTGCGAACGGATGCCCCACAGGTCGGAGGTGATGATCACGTCGGTGATGATGCGGGCGTCTTCGAGCGGGGCGCCCATGGCGAGCAGAGCCTGGATGGTGAAGTCTACCAGGACATTGACGGGGACTTTGACGGGTTGGTCTGACATGCTGGCTCCTAATTGACTCAGGATGTAAAGATTTTCCCAGGGTTGAGGATATTGTGCGGATCGAGGGCTTTTTTGATGCTGCGCTGGACTTCGACGGACAGCGGCCCAAGGGCGCCTTCGAGATAGGGGCGCTTGAGCAGGCCGACGCCATGCTCACCGGAGAGGGTGCCGCCCACTTCCAGGGAGGCGGCGAAGATCTGGGCAACCATCTGCTCGACCTTGCGCCACTGCTCCGGCTGGCGTTTGTCGAAAAGGATGTTGGGATGTAAATTGCCGTCCCCGGCGTGGCCGAAAATGACGATGGGCAGGCCGTATTCGGCGCTGATGGCGCGCAGGCGCTGGACGACCTGCGGGATGGCGCTGCGGGGCACGGTGATATCCTCACCGAGCTTGTTGGGGGCTTTGCGGGCCAGGGCCGGGGAGATCGAGCGGCGCGCTTTCCACAAGCTGGCGCGTTCGGCTTCGTCCTTAGCCATCTTGACGGATTGGGCGCCGGATTCGCGGCAGATGCCGGCGGCGGCTTCGATTTCCTGCAGGACAGTCCCCTGGCTGGCGCCGTCGGTTTCGATGATGAGCGAGGCTTCGACGTCCGTGTTGAGCCCCAGGTGCATGGCCTCTTCGATGCAGACGATGGCGGTCTGGTCCATCAACTCCAACGAGGCAGGGACGATGCCGGCCATGAGGATGGCGTTGACGGTGTGGGCGGCGGCGTCCAGGGAGGCGAACTCGGCCAGGGCAGTCCTGGCGAAGCGCGGCCTGGCGACCAGGCGCAGCAGCGCTTCGGTGACCAGCCCCAGGGTGCCTTCGGAGCCGGTGAACAGGCCGTTGAGATCATAGCCGGTGACGTCCTTGATGGGCTTGCCGCCGGTTTTCAGGATCTGGCCGTCCGCCAGGACCACGGTCAGGCCCAGGACGTAGTCGCCGGTGACGCCGTATTTCAAACAGCGCGGCCCACCGGCGTTGCAGGCGATGTTGCCGCCGATGGTGGAGTGGCGGATGCTGGAAGGATCGGGCGGGTAGAAAAGGCCGAGCTTCTCGACAGCGGCCTGCAAGTCGGCGGTGACGACGCCGGCTTCCGTGTAAACTGTGGCATTGTACGTGTCGATTTCCAAAATGCGGTTCATGCGGGTCAGGCTGAGGACCATACCGCCGTCCATGGCCGGGGCAGACCCGGCGGCCGGGACAGACCCGGCAGCCAGGCCAGAGCCCATGCCGCGCGGCACGACCGGCACGCCGACCTCAGCGGCGATCTTAACCACCTGGCTGACCTGCCCGGTCGTGGCAGGCAGGACAACTACACCGGGAAGGCCCTCGGCGAAGGTGCCATCGTAACCATAGACGGCCAGGTCTTCCGGCGAATGCAGCACGTACCCTGGGTCAATGAACTTCGACAAACGCTCAATCAGTGGATGATCCATCGGTGGCCTCGTATGCTTCATCGAGCAAGGTGATGGGGTGGACGACACGCACCCCAAGCCGGCGGCGCTGGATGCCCGCCTGCAACTGCATCTGGCAGCCGGGGCAGCCCGAAGCGATCACCTGCGCCTGGGTATTTGCGAGATTATCCATTTTGCGGTCCAGAACCTGCAAGGAGGTTTCGTAGTGGGTGATGAGCTGGCTGCCGGCCGAGCCGCAGCACCAATCCGATTCGGGCAGTTCCACAAACTCGAGGCCATCGATCAGGCCCAAGAGGGCGCGGGGCTGCTTCCAAACGTTCTGCGCCCGGCGCAGGTGACAGGGGTCATGATAGGTGACACGCGCCTGGAGGCGCCCGGCGGGCTTTTGGAGGGGGATCTCCGCCAGGAACTCGCTGATGTCGCGAACTTTGCGGCTGAAGGCGGCGGCGCGTTCGGCCCAGGCGGGGTCATCTTGGAGAAAATCGCCATATTCTTTGAGGGTGGAGCCGCAGGTAGCGCAATCGGTGACGACCACATCCACGTCGCAGCTTTCGAACACGGCGATATTGTGCCTGGCCTGGGCGCGCACCAGATCGAGGCGCCCGTAGCCGTGGGCGGGCATGCCGCAGCACTGCACATCTTGAGGGGTAATGACCGTGCAGCCGTTGCGGCTGAGCACCCTGACGGCGGCAGCGCTCTCCTCCGCAAAAAGCAGACTCTGGGCGCAGCCCAGGAAAAAACCAGCGCGATGATGGGCGTCGCCACGCGCTGGCGTGGCGGCGGGCAGCACCCGGCGCAGCGGGCGCTGCGGCAGGCGCGGCAGCATGGCTTCGAGGTCGCGTATCTGCCTGGGCAGCAGGCGGGTCAGGCCCAGGGCATAGACCAGGCGGCGGAGGCCCAGATTTTGATACAGGCGCAGCGGCAGCGTGGCGGCTTCCATGCGGCCTGGGTGCGGGATCAGGCGCTCGAAAAGGGTCTTCTTCCAGCCGGCCGGCTGCCTTTGCTCCTGGACGTGGCGCATGGCGACGGCCAGATCGGCCGGGCGGATGCCAACCGGGCAGATGTCGTTGCAGGCCATGCAGGCAAAGCAGCTATACATCTGCTCGATGAGGTTGGGGGACAGCTCGAGCTGCCCGTCCAGGCCTTTGCGCGCCAGGGCGACGCGGCCGCGCGGGGAGCTGGCTTCCTTGAGGCTCTCCCGGTAGGTGGGGCAGACCGCCAGGCACAAACCGCAGCGGATACAGTTGAGGTAGTCTGACTCAGGCGGCTTTTCCAGATCCGATAATGAGTTCATCAAGATTCACCAACCAGACATGTCCAATAAGGCTTTGAGGATGCCGTCGCCGTGCTGCTCATACAGGGTGAAGGCTTCCCCGGCATCCCGGATGGGCAAACGATGCGTGACCAGGGCGTGCAGCGCCTGGCCCTCGGCCAGGAAAATATCGCGGGATTTACCCAGATACTGGCTCCAATCGGGGGTGACACAGGCCAGCAGATGGGCGTTCTTGCGAAAAAAGGTCTCGAATTCGATGGCATACACCAGGTGGTCCGGGACGCCAAATGCCAGGACGGCGCCCTGCTGCCGGACGAGCGACAGGCAGTCGTTGAGGGTTTCCATCTGGTGGCCGACGGCCTCGATGCAGATCTCGGGCGCGTCCCAACTGCCGGGATCCTGGCGCACAGTCTGCAAGACTTCGATGCTGCGGGCCGGAATGACTCCGTCCGCCCCGAGCTGCCTGGCTGCCTGGCAGCGATCTGCAAGCGGATCGATGCCCAGGACCCGGGCCGCGCCGCGTTTCTTGAGCAGCCAGCAAAAGAGCAGGCCGATCGAGCCTAAACCGACCACGGCAACCGACTTGCCGGCCACCTCCCCCAGCCGGTCAACGGCGTTGAGCACGGTGGAGAGCGGCTGGATCAGGCAGCTTACGCCAGGGTCGTCCAGGGCAGCGGGCAACTTTGCGGCTTTGCAAGCCGGGGCGACGAAGAACTCGGCCAGGCCCTGGTCGCCTTCGGGAATGACAATGACGCGCTCGCCGGGGCGAAATAAATCCGAGGTGCTCTCAATGATCCAGCCAACACATTCGTGGATGGGGGCGCCGACCGGCAGCGGGTAAGATTTGTGGCGCTTGCTGCCCGTAAAATAGGGGATGTCGCTGCCGCACATCGAGACCCAATCGGGCTGGATCAAGAGGCGGTCTGCGCCGGCGCTTTCGAGATTGGGGACGGGCGCCTGCACCTGGACAAACCGGCGGGGCTGTATGACCTGGAGGGCTTTCATGTGGACCTGGTTCTCACCGTTCTATTCCTGGATGACCGGCAGGGTCAGCATGGCGTGGGGCACGATCAGAACGTCGCAGGCCTCCCCCAGGCTGGGGCGAGCAAGGTCGATGGCAGCCTGCATCGTGGCGGCGGGGATCATCTTGCAAGCCGCCACCAGGTCGGGGCATTCGCTGCCCACGATGACCACGTGCGATTGCTCCAGCACCTTGGCCATGACGAAGGCGCGCTGCTGGCCGGGCGGATAGCCGTTGCGGCGGGCGTCCTCCAGAATGAACTGCACGTCCGGCGCAGCGCGCATGGCGGCCAGGAAGCGCTGTTCGCCAACGCCAGCCCCGGCGCCTTCTTCGCAGCGGGCCGGGATGATCAAAAAGCCGCCCGGGCGCACCACCGGCGTGGGAGCGAAGAAAAGATAGGACGGCGCCCGGCTGGCCTGGTATAAGTTGGCGTCCTTGGGAAAGCCGACGCCGCCGATGACGATGTCGTAATGCCGGGGGATGGGGACTTCGTAGACGGATTTCGCAAAAGCGACCAGGTCCTGGAAGGCCAGGTCGGGGTCGCCGGCCGCCACGCGCAGGATGCGCTTATCGTCATCCTGGACGACGTTCAAGATAAAACGCAAGCCGGCCCGTCGAGCGGCTTCGGTGACCGCTTCGTGAAAGGGGTTGCCCTGGATGCGCCCCAGGCGAGTGCCGGGATGATCGACGAAAGCGGGGCCATGCGTATGGGCGATCAGCGCTTCCCCGGCGGCGCCAACCGCCACGGTTTTGCGCCCTCCGGAATAACCGGCGTACTGGTGCGGCTCGACGATCCCGGTGGCGATGAGCAGGTCGGACTCCACCACGGCGCGGTGCAGCAGGATGGGAACGCCGCCTGGGGAGACTCCCAGGTCGACCAGGGCGGCCGGGTTCTGAGGTTCGTTGTCGATCACCCGGTAGCGAGCCAGGACATCTGCCCCCAACTTGACAATCTTCTCGTCGCGCGTGGAGGGCCGGTGCATGCCAATGCCACAAAGCAGCGTAATGTCCTCATCCTTCACGCCAGCGCGCTCTAATTCAGCCAGCAAGGCCGGCACGAGGAGCTGATCCGGGCTGGAACGAGTGATATCGGTGAAGACGATGCAGGCGCGGTCGCCTGGCCTGGCAAGCTGGCGCAGAGGCGGCGTGCCAACCGGATGGTCAAGCGCAGCCTGGATTGCGGCGGAAATGTCCTCCACAGGCTGCACCACCCGAGAATGGGCCACCGTCACGCGCATAGAAGGCGGCAGGGTGAACTCCAGGGTGGATTTACTATACGGGATGGTATAGGATTGATTTGGCATGAGCTTGGTTTGGCTGATTTTTTATCTAGTGAAACTCTGTTTCATCTGGCAGAATATTAGCACTGTTTCCTGGATAAGTCAAGTTACAAACATCAACCTGTGATTATGCCACAAAAATGACACCAATTCCAGTTCCACATCGTGAAAACTGTTGACACCAGATGAAACTTTTGCTACAATCTAGGTGTCGCATGATACGAAACGTTGTTTCGTACAATGAAACAACATCGGCCAATTTGTACTCTTTGGAGCAGCGCAGATGAAAAGAAACCCTTTTGTGAAAGCAGCAGATGTCGAAGGAGAGTATCGAACGCCCCCCCGCGTTTCCAAGCTCTTGCTGGCCCCCAAGTATGGCGGCGTGCAGCACCTGTCCATGGGCATGAACGTCACCGAAGTGGGCAGCATGATCCCCGATCACGCCCACGAGGATTCCGAAGAAGTTTTGTTTCTGATCAGCGGGCATGCCAGGCTGGTGATCGAGGGCGAAGGTGAATGGGAAATCGGGCCAGAGACCGCATTTTATTCGCCGATTGGGAAAAAACACCGTTTGGAAAATATCGGCGATGAGCCGCTAAAACTTGTGTGGGTGTATTGCCCGCCGCTACCAGGGCATCGCGCCGAATCTTGAAACAAAAACTCAGGAGATGAAATTATGTTCGAAGAAACTCGAAAATACTTGAAATCGATCGGCATGCCACAAGGCGATGCCTACGATATGCCCTCATCGGACATGCGTTTTCCGGATGGCGGCGCTTTCCGCATCGAAGTCCCGACGGTAAACACGGCTGAGGCTGTGCGGTCGCTGCTGGAGACCGCGGCGAAGAACGGCATCGCCATCAACCGTGTAACGGAAACCTACGGGATGTTCCGGCACACGCGCGAGGAGATCAAGGAATACTGCCGCCTGTGCAATGAACACCAGGCTGAACTGTTGATGTCGGTCGGCCCGCGGGCGACTTACGACACCGGCGCGACCGTGCTTTCCGAGCAGGGCGTGCGGATCAGCTACCGCCTGAGAGGCATGGACCAGGTGCTGCGCGGCGTCGAGGACATCAAGCGCGGCTACGAGCTGGGCGTGCGCGGCTTCCTGATCTACGACGAGGGCATGTTATGGCTGGTCGGGCAGATGCGCAGGGATGGGGCCTTGCCCAAGGACATCCTCTTCAAGACTTCTGCCCACCTGGGGCAGTGCAACCCCTGCTCTTTCAAGCTGTTGGAGAGCCTGGGCGCGGACAGCATCAACCCGGTGCGCGACCTGCAGATCCCGATGATCGCGGCCTTGCGCCAGGCAGTCAAGACGCCGCTCGACGTGCACACCGATAACCCGCCTGGCTCGGGCGGATTCATCCGCGTTTACGAAGCGCCAGAAATCGTGCGGGTGGCGGCGCCGGTGCACTGCAAGACTGGCAACTCCGTTGTAGCCGAGCATGGCCAGTTGACGTCGGCAAGTGATGGCAAGAAGATGGCTGACCAGGCCACCATCGTGGTCGAGATGGTCACCCAGTATTATCCAGATCTCAAGCAATCCCCGAAGGGATCCGCCGATCTGCACATTCCAGTAGTCTAAGTCCTGGCGCTATGATTGCTTGCTGGTAACCAATAGTCGATAGCTAGTAGATGAGTGAAGGAGGACGGTATGGGTGAATGGCAGCTTCCACCAAAAAGCGGGCACATGGAAAGCCCGGATAAGGTCTATCTACAAACGATGAACATGACCGAAATCAACGAGCGCCTCAAGGTCAACGATCTGATCATCGTGCCATTGGGCAGCACAGAGTGTCATGGAGCTGCCCAACCCCTGGGCGAGGATACGTTCCTGGTGACGCGCATGGCCGAACAGGTAGCGCTCAAAGTGGGCTGCACCGTGGCAGAGCCGGTGTGGTATGGCTCGCACCCCTACAACCACCTGGGCATGCCGGGCACCGTGGTTGTGCCGGAAGACGCTTTCCTGGCCAACATCCGGGCGATCATCGCCGGGCTGTGGAATATGGGTTTCCGCAAGCAGATTTTCTTGAACGGGCACGGGCAGGAAGAGGTGATCCCCCTGGCCTTGCACCAGTGGGCCAAGAAATACCAGGTGCCCTGCGTCCTGATCTCGCTGCACTGGCCCACCGTCATTCATGACTATCTCAAAGACAAAGCCCACGGCGGCCCATTCGAGACGCCCTTCCAGCACGCCTGCGAAGTCGAGGCGTCTTACTCCCTGGCGCTGTTCCCCGAGTTCATGCACATGGAACTGGCCGTGGACACTAAACCGGCGGGGTTCCTACCCCCCGGCTATGTGGATAAAGGCGGCGAAGTCTACCATGCGCCGATCAAGGGCCACGAGCACGTGGGTCTGGGTGGAACCGAGGTGCTGGTTTATCCCGAAGGTGTCATCGGGCGACCGACGCTGGCTGACGCTGAGAAGGCCAAGCCGGGAGTGGAAGCTTTGTTGGACTTCATGGTCAAGCTGATCGGGGATATCCTGACTCGCTTCCCGGCTGGCCAGCTTCCGCCAGTAGACAAGGTGACTCAGCGTGATCCAGCAGAAGTCGAAGCGCTGCTCAAGGGCCCGCTGAACGGCGGCAAGCACATTTATACAGTTGCCTATCCGCCCTAAACCGAGAGCACATCGAGAGCCCCTCTTGCATCCGAGCGATCTCAGTCAGATCACTGAACAGATGTGATGATATGCGCCCCACCATCTACAAATTCTTGGCTGTTATCAGTTTTGTGATGGTGGGGCTTTTGCCCCCACCCAGCTTTTCTGGCACGGACAACG
Organism: Chloroflexota bacterium; assembly: GCA_040752025.1. Classification (GTDB taxonomy): domain Bacteria; phylum Chloroflexota; class Anaerolineae; order Anaerolineales; family UBA4823; genus JBFMFR01. Next base: position 22,749 of record JBFMFR010000003.1, read on the forward strand.
TTTGTCGTCAAGAATAAATGGAGTGAAAATGAAATTACTGCGTGTGAACATGGGCCAGCTTCAAGCGAAATGGGAGGCGCTGCCGGCTGCCTACGAACATCTCGGGGGTAGAGCCCTGATTGTCAAAGTGCTCCTGGAGGAGGTTCCGCCTACCTGTGACGCTTTGGGGCCCCACAACAAGCTGATTCTCACACCGGGCTTGTTGGGCGGCGCCGGGGTTACCACCGCAGGGCGACTGTCTGTAGGCGGCAAGAGCCCGCTGACCGGCGGGGTCAAGGAAGCCAACGCCGGGGGGACCGCTGGGGACACCCTGGGAAAATTGGGGATCAAGGCCATCGTGGTCGAAGGACAGGCGCAGCCGGGTGCGTTTTACGTGCTGCACATTGCCAATGAGTCGGCGGAGGTATTCCCGGCGAACGAGCTGCGCGGCCTGGGCACCTACGCAACCTCCAACCGCTTGTGGGAACAGTATGGACCAGACAGCACGGTGATTTCGATCGGCCAGGCAGGTGAATTTCAGATGTTGGGCGCTGGCGTCGCTACTACAGGGGAACGCGATCAGCGCAGCAACCATGCTGCGCGTGGCGGGCTGGGGGCTGTCATGGGCAGCAAGGGTTTGAAAGCCATCGTAATCGACAAGCCGGTGGGAAAAACGGTGCCGTTTGCAGATGCCGAACTCTTTCGCCGCACAGCCCGCGCCTATGCGCAAAAGCTGATCAACGATCCGAAGTTGGGCGCACAGGGATCGCAGCATCTCTATGGAACCGCATCGATCGTTGGAGCGGTCAACGAGATGGGTTCGCTGCCGACGCGCAATTTCAGCAGCGGCACGTTCGAGGGATCGAACAACCTGCGCGGCGAACATTTGCGCGAGCTGGTGTTGGAACGCGAAGGCAAAATTGGCACGCGCTGCATGCCTGGTTGTGTGATCGCCTGCCGGAACCAGTACGTGGATGATGCGGGCATGCCCATCGTTGGCACAGTTCAATACGAGACCATCGCCCTGGTTGGCTCGAACCTGGGGATCGACAACCTGGATGAGGTGGCGAGACTGAATTATCTATGCAACGATTTCGGGCTGGACACCATCGAGACAGGCGCAGCGCTCGGCATCGCCATCGAGGCAGGGCTGGTCCAATTTGGGGATGTAAACGGGATCATAGCGCTGCTGCAGCAAGTCGGCGAGGGCACAGTCCTGGGACGCGCCATCGGCAACGGGGCGGTGACAGCCGGGCGTGTGTTCGGCGTGCGGCGCGTGCCAGCAACCCTGGGGCAGGCCATGCCGGGCTACGATCCACGCAGTTTGAAAGGCAACGGGGTGACCTATGCAACTTCCCCACAAGGGGCAGACCATACGGCAGGGAATGCCTTCGGGGCGCGCAAACAGGTGGATCCTCTAGGCATACAGGGGCAGAAAGAACTTTCGCTCAAGCTCCAGATCATCGCAGCCATGCTCGACAGCACCGGTCTGTGCCTGTTTGCCCGCCCACCTGTCCTCGCTGACCCGCAGTTGATGGTGGATATGCTCAATGGGATTTACGGGTGGGGCTGGACCGAGGCAGACCTGGACCGTTTCAACCGAGAGGTGCTGCGAAACGAGCTCGAATTCAACCGGCGCGCTGGCCTCAACGCAGCGGACCACCGCATCCCCGAGTACATGCGCGAGGAGCCGCTGGCGCCGCACAACGCCGTGTTCGACGTGCCGGACGCCGAGCTGGACGCCGTCTTCGACACGTTGTAGGAAGCGGATGAACGTAGAGGTCGAGTTGTTCGGGCAGCTTTTACCAGGTGCGCAGCGGCAGCAGCACTTGCTGGTGAAGCGCCCAATGTTGGTTGAGGAAGTAGCGGGCATGCTGGGCTTGAAACCAGAGGAGATCGGATTGATCACCATCGATGGTGTGCAAAGCGAGATGGAAGACCTGGTACAGCCTGGCTGCCGGTTATGCTTCTTCCCGTATTTGTCAGGAGGCTAGATTGTTCATCAACGATCTTGCGAACGCAATGAAGTCCACAATCTTTGACTACGGAGAGCCGGCATGAGTCTTTTGAAGGTTGAAGGGTTGAGCAAGTCTTTTGGGGGATTGAAAGCAGTCTATCATGTGGACTTCGAAGTCCAGCAGGGGGAAATTGTCGGATTGATCGGCCCCAACGGGTCTGGGAAGACAACAACGTTGAATTTACTCACTGGTTTCCATAAACCCGATTCAGGGAAAATCACTTTCAATGGAGAAGATGTGACCCATTTGCCTCGCTGCCGGGCCTGCCAGCGAGGCATGGCCAGAACCTTTCAACTGGTCAAACCGTTTTTAGAGTTTACAGCCTTGCAAAATGTGATGGTCGGCCGGGCTTACGGGCAGGCTCCAGCCAAGAACCTGAAGGTGGCTGCGGAAGAAGCAAAAGAGCTGCTCGAACGAGTCGGCCTGCTGGGTAAAGCCCAGAAGCGCGCAAAAGATTTGACCTTGATGGAACGCAAACGGCTGGAACTGGCTCGAGCGATGGCTGCCAGACCCAAGCTTCTGCTCCTGGACGAATTGATGGCGGGCCTGAATCACGCCGAAGCAGAAGACGCCATGGCCTTGATCAAGGGCATCAAGGAGGAGGCCAACTTGACGATTGTGATCGTCGAGCACATTGTCAAGGCAATTCTTGGGCTTTCGGATCGCGTCATCGTTTTGAATATGGGCGCGAAAATCGCCGAAGGGCCGCCTCAAGAGGTCATCCACGACCCAATCGTTGTCGATGTCTACTTAGGGAAACCGCATGCTTAAGATCCATAACATCACCTCGTACTATGGAGACCTCCAGGCTTTGTGGGGCATCTCGTTAGAAGTGAATGAGGGGGAACTGGTTGCCCTGGTCGGGCCGAATGGCGCCGGGAAGACAACGATGCTCAAAGCCATCACCGGTTTACTGAAACCGAGGACGGGCGATGTCGAGTTCAATGGGCAGAGCCTGTTGAAGAAACCGGTTCACGAAATCGTTTCGCTAGGGATCTCCCAGGTGCCCGAGGGAGGGCGCATTTTTTCCGGGATGAGCGTGTTCGAGAATCTGGAGCTGGGCGCATTTATCAAGGAGGCCCGCCAGGTCCGGCAAGAGACGATCCAGACGGTATTCACCTATTTTCCTCGACTGGAAGAACGCAAAGACCAGCAAGCGGGGACGCTCAGCGGCGGCGAGCGCCAGATGCTGGCAATTGGCAGAGCTTTGATGTCGAAACCCAAGCTGCTGCTATTCGACGAACCGTCTTTTGGCCTGGCGCCGATCCTGGTAGATCATATGTTCAGGATGATCCAGGAAATCAACAAGCAAGGAGTCACGGTTCTGCTCGTAGAACAGAATGTGAGAGCAGCACTGGAGCTGGCTCAACGATCTTACGTGATCGAAAACGGAAGGATCGTTGGGCAAGGCACTGGAGACGACCTCCTGTCTTTCGAATCGATCCGCAGCGCATACCTGGGATGAATGAGGAATAATCTTATGCTTGAAGCAATCCTGCAGAACATCGTTTTTGGCATACTGATCGGGGCGCTATACGGACTGGCTGCCCTGGGTCTCTCCCTGGTTTTCGGCGTGACCAAATTCCTCAACGTTGCGCATGGAGAACTGCTGATGTTTGGCGGTTATGCAAGTTTTTGGATCTTCAACCTGCTGGGGCTCGACCCATTCCTATCCTTGCCGCTGAATATCCTGGTGCTTTTGGTGATCGGATTCGTGCTTTATGAGCTGCTTTTTGTGCGTATGGTCAAACTTGGTGTGGAGGACAAGATCAAAAACACCATGTTGGTCGGTTTTGGGCTTTCGCTGATCCTTCAGAACGTAGCGCTGCTGCTCTGGACGGCAGACGACCGGGGAATCACAACCTCCTACTCTGCTCAGGCGTTCAAGCTGCTGGGCATCCGTTTCCCGATGATGCGCCTGGCAAGTTTTGCACTGGCTCTGGTGTGTTTGATTGCCCTCAATATTTTCTTGCGGAAGACTTTCACAGGCAGAGCTATCCGAGCGACGGTAGAGGATTGGGAAGCAGCTTCTCTGATGGGGATCAACGTACACCAGGTTTACTTGCTTTCCTTTGTGCTGGGCGCCGTGCTGGCGGGCATCGCGGGGGCGCTGGTCAGCGCCACCTTCTCTGTATATCCTTCGATGGGGATGCACTGGACGCTCAAAGCCCTGGTCGTGATGGTTCTGGGCGGGTTGGGAAGCTTCACAGGAACGTTTGTCGGAGGAGTCCTGCTGGGAGCGACCGAATCGGTGACTGCCTTTGTGATCGGTGGAAATTACCGGGAGATCGTAGGACTTTTACTTTTCCTGCTGGTTCTGATTTTCAGGCCTCAAGGTCTGCTGGGATCCAAAGAGAGATAACCTATGCGTAGAATATTCCAGATTGTTTCCATCGCACTCCTGATCATTCTGCTGGTAAGCCTGCCTTTCGTCACCGATAAAGACAGCCTGATCAATCTTGTTATTTTGATCTTCCTGTACATCATCCTGGCATCTAGCTGGAACATCCTGGGAGGTTACACCGGGCAAACCAGCCTGGGGCATGCTGCATTCTTCGGCATAGGCTCTTTGGTGGCGCGCCTCCTGTGGACAGATGGGTTTCCATACCTGGGCAGCCTCCTGGCAGGGGGTGTGGTTGCCGTGCTCTTTGCCCTATTGATCGGCGTTCCGGCTTTCCGGCTCAAAGGCGTTTATTTTGCCATCGGCACACTGGCGTTGGGCCAGATCCTGAACATCACGGTTGGGAACGTCTTTCCGAATATCAGCTCTCTGCCGGTAGAAGATCTGGCTGCCTACCAGCTCCTGCCGCGTTATTTCCTGGTCTTTGCCGTAACCCTCATTACGATTGGATCGACCTATCTGCTGGTCAATTCGAGGCTGGGGTTAGGCATCATGTCGGTTCGAGAGGATGAAGACGCAGCCGAATCACTGGGTGTGAGCGCGATCAGGCACAAACTGATCGCCTTGACGCTCAGCGCCTTCTTTACAGGCCTGGCCGGAGGCGCTTTTGCTTATTACCACGTAAGTTACTATTTCAATTTTCCGTTTACGCCGGTGTGGAGTTTCGATGCTCTGACCATGGTCTACATCGGTGGGCAGGGCACGATTATCGGGCCGATCATTGGCGCGGTATTTTTTGTGCTTCTGCGAGAGTTCTTGGTGCTCAACCTGGGCGAGTATCACCTGATTGTATTTGGCGTGCTCTTCATCCTGGTGGTGCTATTCCTGCCTGGCGGGATCGTGGAAGCCTGGGAGAGAACTCGCAAATTAGTGACTCGCCTATCCGGTTCGAAAGGTGTGCCGGGTCTTTCAGAGAAGATCGGATGAACTGGCCCCGGGCTTCAAACCTGCAAAGGAGGTGGTATTCCGGCAAGATATGAATGTCGATTTTAGAAACCAGGAAACTTGGAGATTAGGATTTCACAAAGAAGGAGAATGGAAATGAGAAACAAGTGGAGAGTTATGCTCGTTCTCGTGCTGCTGGCGAGCATGTTGTTGAGTGGGTGTAAACCCGCAGCAACGGCAACACCGGTAGCGACTGAGAAGCCAACTGAGGCCGTAAAGACCGAAGCACCCGCAGCCTCGTTGGAAGGTAAGAAAGTATGCTACTTGATCCCCGAATCTGGGAATGCCTTCCTGTCTGGTCTTACTGCCGGCGTCAAGGATAAATTCGCAGCCGATGGCGTAGAAGTGCTCATCTACGGCGCCGAAGGCAGTGCGACCACGCAGTTCAACCAGATCGAGAATTGTATCTCGATTGGCGTGAATGGCATGATCGTGATGGCCGCTCTGGAGCCCGAGGGCGTGGAAGCCTCGATCCTGGAAGCCAAGAAAGCCGGCATCAAGGTAATGGGCGTGCCCGTTGACACGATGGGTCCCTACGATGCGATCATGCACACCGACCAGTACGAAATCGGGACAAAAATGGCTGAAATGGCCTGCGAGTGGATCGATGCGACGTACCCGGATGCAGCGGATGATAGCATCGAAGTCGCCGTGATCGGCACCAAAGGCACCGAACACATCAAGAAGCGCACCGAAGGGATGGAGACGATCGATGACTGCGCCAAGGCCAAACTGGTACAGTTTGTTGACGTCCCCGAGGCGACCATTTCCGAAGCCGTAAGCGCGACGGAGAACATCTTTACAGCAAATCCAGACGTCAAAGTTGTCCTGGTTGTAGGAGATTCCGGCGCCCAGGGCGTGGCTCAGGCCATGTCAGCTTATGCACCTAACAATCTCGATGAATATGCTGTGTTCTCTGGCGATGTCAGCCCAGAGAACCAGGATTTACTCCCGAAATGTGAAGCGGGTGCATACCGCGGCGCAGTGGCCATCGGTGGCAGCCTGGATGACCTGATCCAGAGCACCTATTCGATCATGAAGGGCATGATCAGTGGTGGAGACTACCCGAAAGAAACTCTGGATCCATTGACGACGTTTGTCTGCAAAGCCGGGGGAGCGGCCACAACGACAAAACCCGAAGCCCCCGAGTTCATCGAGTTTGGCGCTTCAATCCCACTGACCGGTAACTTCGGCTCCCTGGGGAATATGGTGCTGCCAGGATACGAGATGGCCATTGAAGCTATCAATGCCGATGGCGGCGTGTATGTAGAGGAATATGGGAAGAAAATCCCGATTCGCCTGACGTACTACGACGACGAATCCGATCCGACCAAGGCGGTCAGCAAACTCGAGACCCTGTACTCCGAGCAGAACGTTGTCGTATACCTGGGCGGTGCGGGCAGTTCGATGCACGCGGCAGCCTCGGCAATCGCCGAAAAGAACAAAGTGCCCTACCTGGGTATCGCCTTCGCACTGTACAAGATTCACCAACAGGGGTACAAGTACCTCTTCTCGCCATTCCCCAAATCTCCGCAGCAGGCGAAGGACACCTTCGAAATCCTGAACGCGGCCATCCCAGAAGGTGAACGGCCCACAAAGGTGGCGATTTTCTCCTACAGCGATGACTGGGGCAAAGAACTGGGTGACCTTTGGGAGAAGAACGCTGCTGAATATGGCTACGAAGTAGTCGTACGCGCTGAGAATCCAGTCGGCGTGAACGAATGGTCGGACGCGATCCTCAAGGCCAAGGCAGCCGGAGCCGAAGTGCTGCTTTCACTGCCCATCTTCCCGGATGGCAGTGGGATGTTCAAATCTATGGCCGAGCTCGGCTGGACGCCGAAGTTCTCTTTGGTGATCCGCGCGCCGGAAGGCGTAAACTGGGGTGAATCCATGGGTGCACTTGGTGACTACGTAACCATCTTCCCCGGATGGCACCACGGCGCTAAATTCCCAGGAGTGAATGAGCTCAACGCGGCGTACCAGGCCGAGTTTGGGCGACCTGCCGACCTCCTGACCGGCCCGGCCTACGCCTGTGTGCAGCTTGCGGCCGCCGCCATCGAGAAAGCCGGCACGCTGGATCGCGATGCGATCCGCGACGCGTTGGCCTCCATCGACACGATGACGGTAATGGGCCAGGTTTCCTTCAACGAGGATGGCACCGGCAACGTTTGGGACCCGCTGGTTCAATGGATTAGCGGGAAACTGGAACTGGTTTGGCCCGCAGACCAAGCCACGCATGAGTTCGTTTATCCGGCGACTCCATTCGAAGAGCGGTAGCAGACGATCGTGTTTTTCCAGAATGTGACAATGGCCGTCCTGGCCATTGTCACATTCTTCAACATTGTAGCTGGTGGATCCTTATCGATGTCAATCAACGAAAGACCAAAAAGCAACTATCACAAACCAGCGAGGCCTGGCCGTTTTCCAATGGAACGGCTCAAGCGCGTAGACCGGCCGACAACGGCGGTCACAGAGGCTGGGGAACGAATCGATTTACGGGATATCGCCTATGGGCTGGCTGCCCGTGGTGAATATGGCCCTGCAGTTCAGAGGGGAGTGCAGACGAGTCTGCCGGGTAAGTATCCGATGTCTGCATCGCAGAAAGATGTGATCGACCATATCGCTTTGCTGGGAACCAACCCGGTCGCTGAGCAAAAGGCGCCTATTCCTCAAGACCCTGAAGCGCTGACGAACCATATCAAAGCGTTTGGCTATTTTCTAAAAGCCGACATTATGGCTGCCTGCAAGGTGCCCGAGGCAGCCTATTACAGCCACGATAAACAAGGCGTTCCGATAGAGGCGGCGTACGAGAATGCGATCTTGATCGTGATGGGCAAGGATAACAAGGCGGTGCACGCCTCAACAGGTCGTGATTGGCTGGGCGACCCAATCAGTTTTCAAGCCTACCAGCATCTTGGCATGGTTACGGAAACGTTGGCAAACTATATCCGCCGCCTGGGTTGGAAAGCTTCGGCCCAATACGGGCCGTCTTTTGTTAACAAGTATACGGTACAATTGCCGCGATTGTTGCTCGCCGCGGGCATTGGCGAGGTCAGCCGGGTGGGCATTATCCTGAACCCTTATCTTGGGTTGGCTTATAAAGCCGCAGCGGTCCTGACGGATATGCCCATCGTAGCGGATCAACCGATCGATTTTGACCTGCAAAGTTTTTGTCAGAACTGTAAGATTTGCGCTGAAAACTGTCCGAGCAAGGCGATATCAACGGGCAATAAAGTGATGTACAACGGTTATGAAACCTGGAAACTGGACACCCGGCGCTGCGCCAGTTTCAACTTTACCAATAGCAAAGGCACGATGTGCAACCGCTGTGTCAAAAGCTGCCCCTGGAGCAACCCTACCACCTGGCCTCACAACCTGGTTCGGGAGATGGTTATACACTCGCGCCTCGCCCAGAAGATTGCCATCCGGGCAGCTCGCCTACTGAAAACGGGCAAGGACCACCCGGAAGAAAAGTGGTGGTTCGACATGGAATACGACGATAACGTGATTGTCTCACGGGAACAGACCGAAGTAAATCGATGAAAGGGTTTTTATGACAGGTGTACAGAGTATGGAACCTAAGACAGTCCTTTCTTTGAAAGAGATCACCAAACGCTACCCGGGCGTTTTAGCGCTAAACCGGGTTTCCTTTGACCTGCTCGAAGGAGAGGTGCACGCGCTGGTTGGCGAAAATGGCGCGGGGAAATCCACCTTGATCAAAGCGATTGCAGGGGCTGTCTCGATCGACCACGGGACGTTCAGCGTCAATGGGCATGAATATCACAGGATGACGCCGCACCTATCCAGAAACCTTGGCATTGAGGTAATTTACCAGGAATTCAACCTGATCCCAACCCTGTCGGTGGCTGAAAATATCTTTGTCGGGGATCACATCGGCGGCAGATTCCTGGTGGATGTGAAGCAAATGAAAGCAAAAGCCAGGGAAATCTTCGCCCAGTTCGATGTGGATATCGACCCCGATGTTTTCGTCAGGGAATTGTCGCCTGCCCAACGTCAAATTGTCGAAATTGCAAAAGCCGTATCCAAAAACGTCCGGATTCTGATTATGGACGAGCCCAGTGCGCCATTATCTGTCTCGGAAGTGGAGCACATGTTCGAAATTGTCAAGCGGCTGAAACAGAATGGCGTATCGATCATCTATATTTCTCACCGCCTGGATGAAGTCTTCAGGATCTCAGATCGGGTCACTGTGCTGCGCGATGGCAAATACGTGGATACCGTGCTTACGAAGGATACCAGCCGTAAAGAGTTGATCAATTTAATGGTGGGGCGTGAACTTACAGAAACCTACCCGAAGCGGTCGATCACCCCATCGGATGTGGCTTTGGAAATCAAAAACCTTAGCGGAAACGGCGCTAAGGATATCTCTTTCTCGGTGAAAAAAGATGAAATTGTTGGGCTCTCGGGCCTGGTAGGGGCAGGCAGGACCGAACTCGCAATGGTCATCTTCGGCGCGGTACCAGCCAAAAGCGGTGAAATCCTGGTCAACGGCAGACTGGTGAAGATCAAATCCCCGGCAGATGCCAAGAAGTATCGCATTGGGTTCTTGACCGAGGATAGAAAGCAACTGGGCTTGTTCCTGGAATTCGGCCTGAAGTGGAATATTAGCTACCCGATTGTGCGCAGACTCTCAAAATATACGGTGGTCAACACCAAAGAAGAAAACCAGATGGCCCAAAACTATGTCGAACGCTTGGATATCAAGACGCCCAGTATCGAGCAGGAGGTGAAAAACCTGAGCGGCGGCAACCAGCAAAAGGTGGTATTGGCAAAGTCCCTGGCGGCAGAATCCGACATCCTGATTTTCGACGAACCCACGCGTGGCATCGATGTCGGCGCCAAACAAGAAATTTATCAGTTGATGTGCGATCTTGCCAACGATAGCAAAGCCATCATCATGATTTCATCGGATATGGAAGAGCTTCTGGGAATGTCAGACCGGATTATCGTTTTGTCCGAAGGCAGATTGGCCGGAGAAGTAAGCAAAGAGCAATTCAGTCAAGATACAATTCTCGACCTTGCGTCGGGTAAACATTAAGAATACGGAGATGTTGTGATGAAGAAAAACCCTTCGCTTTTTACTGATCTCTCCGGGAATATCGGTTTGGTCATTCGAAAATACGTTCCTTTGTTGATCTTACTGGGTCTTGTGCTTCTTTTTACTTTAATTTCCCCCAATTTCATGACAGGGAACAACTTGAAACTCATGATGCGCCAGGTATCCTTTGTGGCAATCACTGCGGTGGGGCTGATGTTCGTAATGGTTTCTGGAGGTATCGATCTGTCGGTAGGGTCCCAGATCATACTCACGAATATTATTCTGGCGCTAATGGTGTCGACGAACGATTACGGTCTGGGGATTTCCCCCCTGATCGCTATCCCAGTCTGCATTGCGCTGGGAACGGTATTGGGTATGACCAATGGACTGCTTAGCAATCTATTGAAGATCCATCCACTGATCATCACGCTGGGTACATCCATGATCTATAAAGGTCTGGGGTATATCGTTGCCAATGGCAGAAACATCAGCGGCCTGCCAGATTCGCTGCGGTTTTGGGGCCAGGGTTACATCGGCCCGGTGCCGGTTCCGATCATCATCATGATCATTGTCGCGTTTATCGGCGCCTTCGTTCTGCAAAAGACCTATTTTGGAAGACATGTCTTTGCGATGGGCGGGAATGCGGAAGCTGCACGCCTGGCGGGTTTGGATGTCAACCGGATGAGGGTGATTGTCTTTGCGATCGGCGGCTTTACCTCTGGGATCACCTCTGTGGTGCTGCTTTCGAGAGTCTTCAACGGGCAGGTGACCACCGGCGCGGGGATCGAATTCGATGCATTGACTGCCGCTCTTTTGGGCGGCGTCAGCTTCATCGGCGGCGAAGGCACAATTTTTGGCCTGGTCACAGGCGTGATGATTATTGGCGTCTTGAACAATGGGATGCAGCTTTTCGGTTTGCAAGATTTTTACCAGAATTTGGTCAAGGGCGCTGTGCTGCTCGCCGCAGTCGGTTTCGATGCATATCAAAAGAGCCGCAAAGCGAAAGAGACTGTCGAAAAGGTAGCGACCTCAAACTGAACAATTCAAGTTGCGACAAAAATGGCGACCCAGGTTTCGAAACCGATGGAAACCTTGCGCGGGTCTTTGATTTCCTGGACGCACATTTATGAATTTCCGAAAAGGGTGAACTTGCTATGAAAAACAGTTTTACAGCAAACACAACAGACGGCCCACGCCTGTTCTCTTTCCGGGATGGCCTGTATTTCTATGGAGCCTATCACAACCTGGAATTCACCGAGCAGGATCGCGGTAAAACGCTCACGGTCAGTGTGGATTCGCATCAACTCTCTTTGTGTTGGATCGAACTGTGGCCAGCGCATTACGATGGCAAGGACTGGGTAAAGTGGACCACAGACAGAGGCCAGGATGCGCTTGCTCTCACAGGGCATAAGCCACATCCCAACCCACAACTCACCTGGAAAATCGAACCCGGTAAGTACTCGATCTATTTCGTTAATTCAAGTCCCACAGATAAAATCAAACACCAGATTATCGCTTACCAGATCGAAATAAAATAACGGTCCTTACCGGAAGAGAAAATTCCTCTATCAAGAATACGTCTATGCGCAATCAACGAACCCCACCCCCACATTACGCAATCGCCGGCGCGCCTCCTGCCGCCGACACCAACCACATCCAGCGGAAATACCTGGATATCGCTTATGCCCAGGTTTCAGAGTCCGAGAAACTGGACATTTATCTACCCGCCGATGGCGAAGGCCCTTTCCCAGTCATTCTGGGAATCCATGGAGGGGCCTTCATGGGATGCGACAAGGCTGATCTTCACGTCCTGCCCATGCTGGAGGGGCTGGACAGGAACTATGCGGTTGTTTCGATCAATTACCGCCTGAGCTGGGAAGCGAAGTTTCCGGCGCTCGTGCACGACGCCAAGGCAGCCGTGCGCTGGATTCGCGCCCACGCAGAACCATATCATTTCGACCCAGATAAAATCGCCGCCTGGGGAGGCTCTGCGGGCGGCTACCTGTCCACGATGCTGGGAACAACTGCCAATGTAAAGGAACTGGAGGATTTAAGCCTGGGGAATCCGTACCAGCCATGCAATGTCCAGGCAGTGGTGGCATGGTTTGGCCCAACAGATTTCCTGAAAATGGATGAGCAACTGGCAGCAAATGGCATGATGCCCCCCGTCGGTTTCCGTCACAGCGAAGCCAACTCACCCGAGTCGCTTCTCCTTGGCCAGTTGATCACAGAAATCCCGGAGAAAGTAAGGGCCGCAAACCCTGAAACCTACATCCACCCCAACATGCCGCCTTTCTACCTGCAACACGGCACGGGAGATGCCACGGTGCCCGTACAGCAATCGATTGAATTTGCGGAGAAGTTGAAGCGAGCGCTTGGGGAGGATCGAGTGATCCTTGAACTGCTCGAAGGCGCCGAACATGCGGATGAGGCCTTCAATACCCTAGAGAATGTGAATAAGATGCTCGATTTTATCGACCGGCACCTGAAGTAAAAAGTTACTGGCGAGCCCAAAAGGGTTCCATGCAGGCTCAGGCCGGAAGAAGGCAAAGGCCAGGATTAAGGAGGTATGCGTATGCCTGGGAAGAACTTACTTGTGATTGGAGCGCACTCCGCGGATTTCGTCTGGCGGGCAGGCGGAGCGATTGCGCTGATGACCTCGCAAGGCGGCAAGGCCGCTGTTATGGCGCTTTCCTATGGGGAGCGCGGCGAATCGGGCGAGTTATGGAAAGAAGCCGGGCAAACGATCGAAAATGTCAAACGCATCCGCCACGAGCAGGCCGCTGTGGCGGCCGGAGTCCTGGGGGCCGAATTTCGCTGCCTGGACCTGGGCGACTATCCTCTGCAAATCAGCGATAACGCCTTGCAAGAACTGGTGGAATTGTTCAGAGAATTACAGCCGGAGGTTGTCCTGACGCATACACCCGTAGATCCTTTCAACCCGGACCATCCGGTGGCCTGCCAGGTGGCGCAAAAAGCGCGCCTGTTAGCCTCGGGAGCGGGCGTTGCCAGCGCCTTCAAACGCATCACCCCGCCCGACCTGTACTTCTTCGAGCCGCACCAGCCAGAACTGTGTGCGTTTATGCCCAACACTTTTGTCGATATCACACCGGTCATGGAACAGAAGCGCAAGGCCATGGGATCGATGCAGGCACAGAGCTATCTTCAGGAATACTACGGCGAACTTGCGGCGCGGCGCGGCAATCATGCCCGGCGCATCTCGGGAATGAACGAGGTCAAATATGCAGAGGCGTTCCAACGCACGCTGCCCTGGGTGGTGAAAGAATTATGAATACAGATCAATTAGCGCGTTTACGCGAATTGGGCGTGGCGACTGTCTATGAGGCTTCAGGGCGAGAAGGGTTGATCGATATTCCGTTGATTCAACTCATTCCTGGCAGCCGCGTGGCCGGCCCGGCGCGCACCGTCTTGTGCGCTCAGGATGACAACCTGATGGTGCACGCCGTTATCGAACAAATCCAACCGGGGGAAGTGCTGGTTTTGAGCATGCCGGAACCAGCCCCGGTGGCACTGATCGGTGAGCTTTTAGCCACCCAGGTCAAGGTGCGAGGGGCGGCGGGCATCCTGGTGGATGCCGCCAGCCGAGACGTGGAGGAACTGGTGCAGCTCGGCCTGCCGATCTGGACGCGCTTCATGCGGGTAAAAGGCGCCGCCAAAGCGCAGGTCGGGGCAATCAACGTACCTGTCTCGGTCGGCGGAACCCAAATCTCTCCTGCCGACATCGTGGTGTTGGACATGGATGGAGGCGTCTGCATCCAGCGCGAGGAGATCAGCGAGGTGTTGAAAGCTTCCGAAACGCGCTGCGAGCGCGAAGCGCGCCTGCGAAAAAAACTCCTGGCTGGCGAAACCTCCTATGACCTGCACGGATTACGCCAAATCGCTGAAAAGAATGTGAGGTAAGCATGAACCCCGAGGAACCCATTTACGACGTAGCTCACCTGGCCCATGTTGAGCTGCTGACCCCGAAACTAGAAGAAAGTGTGCGATTTTTCGTCGATATCCTGGGCATGATCGAAAGTGACCGCAAAGGCGATTCGGTTTACCTGCGCGGCTGGGATGATTATGAGCATCATACGCTGCAATTGACGGCATCACCCAAACCCGGAATGGGGCACTACGCGTTCCGCGCCGCCAGCCCACAAGCCCTGCAAAGGAGGGTAGACGCCATCCGGAAAACGGGCTCAGGCCGGGGGTGGAAGGAAAACAACGTCGGGCATGGCCCGGCTTACCTGTTTACAGATCCCGACCAGCACATGCTCGAAATCTACTACGAAACCGAATGGTACCAGGCGCCCGAAGAACTGCGCCCGGCGCTCAAGAACCAGGCGTCGCGCTATCCCGATCGCGGCATCGGCCTGCGCCGGCTCGATCACGTCAACCTGCTGGCGGCGGACGTGCGCGCCAACCGCCTCTTCATGCAGGAGGCGCTTGGCTGCCGCCTGACCGAACAGATCATTTTCGATGATGGCTCAGAGAAGGGGGCCTGGCTGACGGTGACGAACAAAACGTATGATGTGGCGATATCCGAAGATTGGACTGGATCCAATGGACGGCTGCACCATATCACTTACGCTGTCGACTGCCGCGAGGAGATCCTGCGCGCCGCCGATATTTTCCTGGAGCACGGCGTATTCATGGAAACCGGGCCGCACAAGCATGCCATCCAGCAGACTTTCTTCCTGTACGTCTACGAGCCCGGCGGGAACCGCTTCGAGATTGCCAACGCCGGGGCGCGCCTGATGCTGGCCCCCGATTGGAAGCCGATCGTGTGGAGCGAAGAAGAGCGCAAGAAAGGCCAGGCCTGGGGCCTGCCGACGATCCCATCCTTCCATACGCATGGGACCCCACCTGTGGAGTAAGCCTATGCCGCACCTGACGCTTGAATACAGCGATAATCTAAGCTTCGAGGTACAGCCCCTGCTAGCTCGCCTGCACACCGAGCTGGTCGCTACCGGCGCCATCAACCTGAAAGGGCTCAAAAGCCGCGCCATCCGCCACAGCGACTACCGCATGGCGGATGGTAACCCGGAGTACGCCTTTGTTCACGTCAACCTGTTGATCCGCGAGGGCCGCCCGCAGGAAATCCAGCAGGATGCCGCCCAGCGCGTGATGGCGGTATTGAAAGAAACTTTTGGAGAGCGCTTCGAGAACAGCTATCTGTCCCTGTCGATCGACATCAAAGAGATGCGCGAGGGCATCGCCCAGACGCTCCACAATATCCCTGAGCGAGGTGAAGCTACATGAACGATCTGCTGGCAGATAAGCTGGCCATCCGTGAACTGATCGAAAACTGGGTTTTGTACCGTGACGCCGGCGATTGGGAGCGCTTCGCCACCGTCTGGCACCCGGAGGGCTGGATGACCGCCACCTGGTTCCAGGGCCCGGCCAGGGATTTCATCGAGGCCAGCCGCAAACTCTTCGACCAGGGTGGGAATATCCTGCATACACTCGGCGGCTGGACGTGCGACATCTCCGGCAAGCGCGCCATTTCGCAAGTCAAGATGACCATCCACCAGCGCGCCAGCGTGGAAGGCGTCCCGGTAGACGTGATGTGCTACGGGCGCTTCTATGATTTCCTCGAAAAACGGGGGCGTTGGGGCATCGTCAGGCGGCAGCCCATCTATGAAAAAGACCGGCTCGATCCGGTCGACCCGTCTGCCAGGCTCAACCTGGATGCGGACCTACTCAAGCGCTTCCCTGAAGGCTACCGCCACCTGGCCTATTTGCAGGCGAAAAACGGGTTCGAACTCAAAGACGAACTGCCGGGCCTGCGTGGACCTGCTGTCGAGAAACTATACGCCGAGGGAAAAGCCTGGCTAGAGGGCTCTGAACGGCCTGGAGAGCCGCTCTAGAGGGATTTTTGAATAAACTCGATAAAGGTCTTTGCCGACCTGGATAGTTTTCTGTTCTTCGGATACACCAGAACCAGGTTACATTCGATTTCCTCATCCAAAGGGATGGCCAGGACATCCGGGTGTTTGTGGTAATCGTAGATTTTTGCCGGCATCAACGCCAGGCCGATATTGGTTCCCACCAGGCCAAAAACGCTGACTTTGCGGTGACTCGAATAGAAAATCGTGGGCTCAAAACCCGCCTTTCCACACTCATCCATGATCAATTTGTGTAGATCCGTAACTTTATCGAAGACAATGAAATTGTCCTCGGATAGCTCTTTGATTGAAATAGATGATCTTCCCACATGCCGGTTTTTTGTGGAAACGACAACCAGTAACTTATCGCGACAGACTTCGATGCTCGCAAAGCGGTTATGGTTCAGATCATTGTGACGAGTAAAAGCCAGATCGAAAAGACCCTCATCCAGCGAGGGAAATATATTGGATCCATTCAGCTCTTGTAAAGTGACCTGAATATCTGGATACAACTCCCTGAATTGGGCAATTTGTGCCGTGATTCCATACTGGGTCAGAACGGGTATGGCAGCAATCGAAAGGGAGTCCGTATCGGTTTTCAAGGCGTTGAGTTCAACACTCATGGCTTTATAGGCAGCATTGAGCGTACGCGCATGGATCAAGAATGCCTCACCGGCTTCTGTCAGGGATATTTTGCGCTTGCTCCGGTCGAACAGTGTAACCCCCAATTCTTCCTCCAGCGCAATGATCTTTTTTGAAAGCGAGGATTGGGAAATATAAAGTTCCTCAGCAGCCGCTGAAAAACTGCCTGCTTCCACAATGGCAAGAAAAAATTGAATCTGGCGAATTTCCATCAAAGTCCTGACAACCCATTCCAATATAGAATAGATTGTATCATAGAATGAATTGCTCTTTCAAAAAAATGCGTGTATGCTGTATTCAGGTAGTTGCGCAAAATACCAATAAAGAACTCGGGACCGAAAGGATAAGGAGAAACGTATGAAGAAACTTGCTATTTGTATGCTGATTGCGCTGATGGTGTTGATGTCTGCCTGCCAGGCTGCCTCGGAGACCACTGCCCCAGAGTCGACATCTGCCCCTGAAGCAACCAGCGCGCCGCAGGGAAAACCGATCATTGCGGTGTGCCTGCCAGCGCTGGATAATCCTCTGATGCTTGGCTTCCAAGATGCATTCACCAAAGCTTTCAGCGCTGATTACGATGTCCAGGTAGCCAGCGCGGATGGCAATCCGAACAACCAGGCAACCCAGGTGGAAAACTTTACCGCCATGAGAGTTAAGTTTATGTTCGTCATGCCGGTCGAATCGACCAGCCTGGTACCCAAGCTGGTCGCCGCCCGTCAGGCGGGCGTGACCGTCCTGGTGGCTGGCGGCGATCCTGGCAATGCCGATGCCTATGACAGCGTGATGATGATGAACCAGTTCCTGTCAGGCCAGTATGAAGCCTATATGGCCAGGCAGTGGGTAGACCAGACTTATCCAGATGCGGCGGATGGCTCGGTCGAAACAGCCATCTTCGAATCGACACTCAATACAGAGGCGGCTCAACGCTCCGCCGGAATCAAGATGATCGCCGAACCCTACTTGAAAAACGCGACCGGCGAATACATCGACGCGACCGGGAAAGTGGTATCGGAAGCAGAGAAAATCGCCAACCCGGCTTACTCCCCCAAAGTGAAAGTCGCCACCGTAACACAGGCCGAAATGTTCCAGGCCGGCCAGACTGCCATGCAGAACATCCTGACCACCAATCCGAATGTCAAGCTTGTGCTTGCCTACGCAGGGGATGGCGGCATGGGCGCTTCGCAGGCCATCCTGGATGAATTCGCCAAGGGAGCCGGGATCAGCGCAATCGAGGACCTGAACAAAGTGGCCGTCTTCGGCGTGGGGATGATTGGCGCTGAAGGGCCGGCCGTGTTAGACTCTGCCACGAACAAAACCGTTTTCAGAGGCACAATCCGTTTTGGCGGGGACCTGGTTGGAAGAACGATTGAATTCGCCAGCAAGATGCTGAAGGGCGAGATCACCAAAATCATCTACGATCCGCTTGACATCGTGACGGTCATCGATGGAAAGCTCATGGCGCTGCCGATCGAAAGCTCGGAGGTATTTGCCGTACCGACCGGTACGCCAATGGAAGTCAAGCTCGGTCCACCTCCTGGCGGGTAAACTGCCCGGTTCCGAAAAGCTCTGGTGTGAAATTACCGGTAGTTTATCCGGATTCAACCTGTGGGCTGGGGAGTTCCAGGGGGACCCAGCCCACCCTTCAATAAGCGGCAAGATGGAGATGGCTCAATGCAGGACGTGATCCTGAGTGTAAAAAATATCACCAAAACCTATCCCGGTGTGGTGGCGCTGGACAATGTTTCGCTCGACTTCCGAAAAGGGGAAGTTCACGCACTGTTGGGCGAAAATGGGGCAGGAAAATCCACACTGATCAAAGTAATCTCAGGAGCCATCGAGCCTGATCGCGGCAGCATCGTTTTCGGAGAAAAAGAATACGCCAAAATGAACCCGGGGTTATCGAGGGAGAATGGTGTGGCTGTGATCTATCAGGAATTCAGCCTGGTCGAACCCCTGTCTGTCGCTCAGAACGTTTTTCTGGGTGAAAACCGTGGGGTCTTGGTTGATTACAAGGATTTGAAAAATCGGGCCGCAAAAATTTTCGAGGAAATGAATGTATCGATTGACCCCTCCGTTCAGATCATGAAATTGAGCCCAGCCAAAAAGCAACTGGTTGAGATTGCCAAGGCGATTTCTGCGAACGCCAGAGTCCTGATTATGGATGAGCCCAGCGCCCCACTCTCAGCCTCGGAAGTCGAGACGATGTTCGAGATTATCGGGAAGCTGAAAAGCAAAGGGGTAACCATCATCTATATTTCACATCGTATCGAAGAACTGTTCAGGATTTCAGACCGCGTGACGGTGATGCGGGACGGCCGCTATATTGACACGCTGAATACCCGTGAAACCAACCGCAAAGAATTGATTGGCTTGATGGTTGGGAGAGAATTGAAAGAATATTATCCCAAACGGTCGATCGAGCCAGCGGATATCGTTTTGGAAGTCAAGAATATCTCCGGCCTGGGGGATGAGGATATTTCTTTCACCGTGAGAAAAGGCGAGATCCTGGGCATAGCCGGTCTGGTCGGTTCTGGCAGAACCGAACTGGCTAATCTGATTTGTGGCGCTGCGCCAAAGGAGAGCGGGGAAATCTGGATCGAAGGGAAGAAAAGAGAGATCCATTCACCAGATCAGGCTATCGCATATGGGATTGGCCTGATCCCAGAAGACCGTAAACAGCATGGCTGTATCATCAACGCCAATGTGCGCTTTAACATTTCACTATCCACATTCAATAAGACCACCCGGTTTTCGATTGTCGATTCAAAAGCCCAGAAAACCACTGCGCGTCATTACATCGATAAATTCAACATCAAAACCCCCTCCATGGAACAGAAGGTCATCCATCTGTCCGGCGGGAACCAGCAAAAAGTCGTGCTCGCCAAAACGCTGGCGGCCAACACCAATATTCTTATCTTCGATGAGCCCACCCGGGGCATCGATGTAGGATCGAAGCAGGAGATCTACAACCTGATGATCGAGCTTGTCAACCAGGGAAAAACCATCCTCATGATTTCTTCGGAGATGGAAGAACTGCTGGGCATGTCTGACCGGTTGATCGTACTATGTGAAGGTAGATTCATGGGCGAAGTCCCCAAAGAGGACTTTGACCAACGCCATGTGATTGAATTGGCTTCTGGCCATCATTAGAGCAAGAGGATAAGAATGGAAAAAAGTATAAGAATCCCAAAAATCAATCTGGGTGGGCTTAAAAAATATACGGTGATGTTTATCCTGGTCATTCTTATGGTGCTTTTTTCGTTTTCCAGCCCATATTTTTTGACAGTGCGGAACCTGAGCAATATCATCACCCAGAATACTTACTTCATTATCGTTGCCATCGGCCTATCGTTCGTGATGATCGGGGGAGGCATTGACCTGTCTGTAGGCTACCAGATGTCCCTGGTGGGCGTGGTTACTGCCATGAGCATGGTGGTATATCACCACCCTGTCTGGCTTTCCGTGCTCATCGGAGTGCTGCTGGGGACTTTCCTGGGTTTACTCAACGGCCTGATTGTCACCAACATCAAGGTGTTCCCCCTGATCGTCACCATCGCCACCAGCACAGTTTTCCAAGGGGTTTCTTATATCGTCTCCAAAGCGCAAACGTTTCGAGGCTACCCGGAGGAATTCCTTTTCCTGACCAAGGGAAAAGTGCTCGGAATGAATTTCGACGTCTTTCTGACCATACTGATCATCTTGTTTGCCAGTTTCATTTACTATAAGACTTCTTATGGTTGGAACGTACTGGCCCTGGGCGGGAATGAGGAAGCTTCCAGGTTAGCGGGGATCAAAACCAAAGCGGTGAAGATCTCGGTGTACACCATTTGCGGTTTCTTCGTGGCCATCGCAACCATGGTGATGATCTCGAAAGCCAACACGACCAGTTCCATGTTTGGACCAGGGACCGAGTTCACCGCCCTGACGGCCGCCATTGTAGGTGGGATCAGCTTCATTGGCGGGGAAGGCAATATCCTGGGCCTTGTGGCGGGGGTGTTCTTGCTGGCCATCCTGGGGAATGGTATGCAGTTGGCAGGATGGGGAACCTACGCCCAGTATATCGTGAAAGGCCTCATTCTCCTTGGCGCGGTGACTTTTGACGAATATCAAAAGAACATCAAGGGCTCAAAACGGATCAAGCCCAATGGCAAGTCCGCTTCTGCAGAAAAAACTCCAGAATAAAAGAGAAACGTGATGAAATCCTTCAAGAAATTCGAACGAGTGGATGAGGCTTCCATTGTAATCCCGCCAGCAGATGTCACTCACATTCCGAGGAAATGGCTGGATATCCCCTACGCCAGCCTCTCACCGGCCCAGAAACTGGACATCTACTTACCCAATGAAGGAGAAGGGCCTTTCCCGACCATTTTACACATCCATGGCGGGGGCTTTGCTATTGGGGATAAATGCGATCTGCATGTTTTGGCCTGGCTAAAGGGCCTGGAGCGCGGCTACGCCGTAGTCAGTGTCAACTACCGCTTAAGCGGCGAGGCAACCTTTCCGGCAGGATTGCAGGATATCAAAGCGGCCATCCGCTGGCTGAGGGCTAATCAGGAAAAATACCCTATCGATGGGAACCACATTGCAGCCTGTGGCGGTTCGTCAGGCGGGAACTATGCAGCGATGGTGTGCCTGACAAGCCAGGTGACCGAATTTGACGATTACAGCCTGGGTAACCCAGAATACCCGTGTAATGTACAGGCAGCCGTAGATTGGTTTGGGCCAACAGATTTCTCGAGGATGGACGAACAATTGAATGAAAGCGGCTTAGGCCCTTCGGATCATGGCGAGGCAGATTCCCCTGAATCGAGGTATTTGGGAGGAAAACTCTCCGATGTGCCCCTGCAGGTGGAGCTCGCCAACCCGATGACCTACGTGTACGCAAACATGCCGCCAATATTGATCCAACACGGGCGACTGGATACCCTTGTTCCAGTGCAGCAATCCATGATTTTCGTGGACAAATTAGAAAAATACGTCAGTGGTGACCGTTATGAGTTTGATATCATAGAAGGAGCCGGCCACGGCGACCCCTTGTTCGAAACAGAAGAAAATATGAAACGGGTATTTGCGTTTCTGGATCGACACCTGAAATAATGGTGCGCTAAGAATCGGATTCTGGTTGGTCTTCATCTACCCAGATAATCGCCTCGGAAACGCAATTGGCCTGGCAGGTGCCACATTCGACACAGATTTCAACGTCAATGTGCGCTTGAGTTTCCCCTTCTGTAATTGCACCTGTCTCACAGCCGACTACACAAGCGCCGCACAGGATGCATAGATCAGTTACCACGTATGGCATTCAGTACCTCCAAAAACCAGTAAGACTTTATGGATTAGCCTCCGGCATACGCCTTTTCCGGGTCGATCTCTTCACGAATCAGCCGAATGTGTTCCGCCGTTGGCGGTTCGGTGACCGGCAGATCATCGGGAATGAGAGGGGTGAAGCTCATATTGGCTAGGATATCCTCCAGCGTTGTGTTGGGGTGGATTGACTCCAGGCGCATGCGCTTACTTTCTGGGTCGAAATCGAAGACCGCTTTGTCCGTGATCACTTTACTGGGGCCGCCTCGCAATCCAGCCGCCTGGCGATCTTTGCCTCCTCCCAGATACCCTGGGCTTGTGACGAAATCCACCACTTCATTGAGCTTGCGGACCTCGTGGCGGATCGTGATGATGGTACGACGGGCGCAAGAGGCGATATCGTTGCCACCGCCACTGCCTGTAAAGCGGCGATATTTCCCTTTCGGGGCGCCCACCAAAGTGGTATTGATGTTGCCATAGGCATCCACTTCCAAAGCGCCCAAAAAACCGACATCCACCAATCCCTTGTGTAATACGGTTCCCAACATGTCCGCAAAACTGGTATGAATCTTCGCTCGATACCAGAGCCTCGGATCCGAGAGCCCATCAACGCCTACCTCAAGAGGTTCTGGGTCTACCACGCCTAACTCAAACAGTATGGTGATGTTTGGAGCGTGCGTGCGTTTGGCGAGGAATGAAGCAATGACCGGCAAGCCAAGCCCAACCCCAACAATTTCACCATCCTTGATTTCACGAGCACTTGCAACAGCCATCAATTCAAAGGAGGTATATTCGAGATCTGCTGTCATTTTATATTTCCTCGCGCCTCAATAACCTAAAACAGGGTCAGCAACCAGTTTATTTAGATATTTCATGCCCCCCAACAGCTCCAGGTATTCCCAATGATCTTTGACACCGTAGACATACTTATCCAGGTATTCCTTTGTCCCTTCCGGCGTCTTGGAGGCCACGGCATATTCCTTGATATGCGCTTTATCAAAATCATAGACATCATAGACCGAGGTGGGGTGTGCCGAGAAGGGCTGGTGAACCACATGCGAGACTCTGAAGCCGTGCACCAAAGTACGTTCTGGGTACCGGCGAATCGTTTCAGTGGACACGAGCTTTTCAGCAATCACAATGGTGCGTCTGCTGGCCTTGACCTGTTCTTCGTTATCCCAACGTGGCCCCAAAATCCAGGCATTGCCCTCCTCGTCCGCAACTTGCACCTGCACAACGGCCACGTCAGGGGCGAGCGGCTTGAGAACCAGCCAGTCTTCACCCGTGAAAGGGTCCTGCAAACGACCGACTGGCGGAGGGGTGATTGCCTGCAACTCTTTGAGAATATCCGATCCGTTCAAAGAGCGAATGGGTATAAATGGCAATCCCAATGAACCAGCCAGGTAGCGGAAGGTCATCGAGAGACTGCTTAATTCTTCCCTGGCCAGAGCACCCTGTTCGATGCCACGATTCAAACAATAGTGCGGACCGGAGCGGCCCCGAGAGCCGCCGCCATAGACAATGCGATCTACCGCCCCACCTGCGACCATCAGGTCCGCATCCATGCCTGCCACGCACTGTGAAACAGTCAGATTCTTCGCTCCCTGGCGGATCACCTCGTGCGCAAAAGCCATCGTACACCTTGCAGTTGCAAAACCCGAAAGGGCAACATGCGCCCCAGATGGAACTGATGCAACTGCATCTGTCAGAGTTGACACCTTGGCCATCAGCGCCTCCTAAGCCAGCACAGGCCGCTTCTCAAAAAGGACCAGCAGCAGTTTGCACAGCCCTTCTTCCACTTTGATTTCGGCCAGTTCAACTGGAATATCGAGCTTGTTCTCAATAGCCAATACAATCAGGTTCGCCGGCACGCAGGTAAAAGGCTCGATATCCTTCGAAACCATCCTTTCCTCAACTTGCCGGTGGATGCACCCTTTCACCTGGACGCGCAGCAATCGATCCTCGCGCTCATGGGAAAGGTCAGCAACAATCCCTTCATCTTCCAAGACCTTGTTTATCGCCGGAAGGATTTTTTCGATTTCTGCAGAATCAAGAATTGGGAGCACCTTTTCATTGAAATATTCCTGCCCGATGGTGGTCATGCGGAAACGCGCTCCCTTGCCGCGCTCATCCCAAAAGGCCTTTTCCAACTCGTACATCAAATCATTGACATAATCGACCGGGATGGATTTGGTGTTCATGCTTGCTCCTTATAATAGGGGTCTCCCCATTTCTCCGTAAAAACCAGCTCATTGACCGGCAGGCGCGGGCGGGGCCGGTGCGGCCGCGTGGGATGGCCAACCGAGAGAATACTGACCGCCTTATACCCTTCTGGTATGCCTAACAAAGCCTTGATGCGCTCTTCATCCCGGATGTCAATGCACGGGGCAATGACCCAGCAAGCGCCCAGGCCCAGCGCAGTCACCATCAACAAGATGTTCTCAATGGCGGCCGAAGTGTCGTAGGGCATATCCCAGACATCCTTTTTGCCACATACGACGATGTTGACAGGAGCATCGGCCATGAAAGCGGAAACCTGCCCGGAGGTCAATTTTTGGAAAGCCGCCTGCTTCTTGGCCTCATCTTGTAGATTCGCAAAACGCTCCTGCATTTTCTTGGTCACAAACTCGGCCGTGAAGCGGCGGCCGCTGCCGCCGCCAGCGATAGCCCCCATCTTCTTGCGCATGACTTCATCCTTCACGATGATGAAGCGCCAGGGCTGAGCATTCTCCCCCGAAGGCGCCTGCCGGGCAGCTTCCAGGATCAAATCAAGATCATGCTCCGACACGGGTTCTGCGGAAAATTCCCGAATGCTGCGACGATCCTGAATAATCTTTGTCGCTGCATCGATCAAAGTATATGTTTCTGACATCCTTCCTCCTCGTGATCGTAAAAAAGACTGCCGTTGTCTTGTCTAATGAAACTCTGTTTTATTTTGTGATACAATGTAAGTATGACATAATCCTGGTCAATTGTCAATATTTTTATCTGAATCATTGGGCGAATTGAAGCAAAGCCGGTAAAAATTACTCAAGTGACTTTCTGTCCAGCGAGTATAATCCTTGTGAACGACTGAACAAAGAAAGTTAGCGAGAGGTAACCCATTATGAGCGAATCAATCCGTGCTGTAGAGCGTGCCCTGGATGTTCTGCTGTGCTTCACCAGCAATACCCCTGAATTATCCATGACCCAAATTTCAGAACTGGTGGGGATCAATAAGAGCACCGTACACAGGCTGTTAGCAACTTTAGAGAGGAAACGCTTCGTTGAAAGAGACGAGACGACGGGTGTGTACAGGCCAGGCATTCGCCTTCTGCAAATGGCCTACCTCACTATGGATCATAACAACTTACGCCGCCTGGCAGCGCCGTTCTTGCACAGCCTGTGCAACCAATATCGCGAAAACGTCAACCTGTCGGTGCTCGAGGATGTCAGCGTAATCTACGTGGATGTGGTCGAGAGCCCGCAACGCGTAAAACTGGCTGCCACCGTCGGGCAACAGCTCCCGGCTTTCTGCACGGCATCCGGGAAAGCCATGCTTGCGTTTCTACCTGAAGATCATATCCAACGCATCTTAGAACACGGCTTGCCCAGGTACACCCGAAACACAATCCTTACCAAGGAAGCCTTCCTTGAAAACCTGCGAATCGCGCAAGCACAGGGGTTTGCGCTCTCGGAGCAAGAGTTCGAAGAAGGCATCAACGCTATTGCTGCGCCGGTCCTGAACAGCGACAACCGGCCGGTGGCATCCATTTCGATTGCCGGGCCGGCTTACCGCCTCACCCGGGAACGAATGCTCGAGATCGGCCCCGATTTCGTGGCGCAAATCAGGAAGTTCGCTGAGGAAGTCGAGCTGGTGGTCAGCCTGGATTCCTGAGATACTCGCTGCGTAAGTGGATCCCGTGGATCCAGCAGTTCGGAAGATAACATGAACCCGTATCAAGCAGCCTGAAACGAATCCGGTGCGGGCACCTGGCAGAAGCTGCATGCGTGCCCGTCCAGGAATTATTGCAGGAGTTGTATCAGATAAAGTAGCGCTTCCGCAGCCAAAACGCCACGTTTACCAGGCCAATCATCACCGGCACTTCGATCAACGGACCGATCACGGCAGCGAAAGCCTGGCCCGAATTGATGCCGAAGACTGCTACGGCAACAGCGATGGCCAGCTCGAAGTTGTTGCTGGCGGCAGTGAAAGCAATCGTGGTAGTCTTAGAATAGTCTGCGCCAACGCGCTGCCCCATCCAGAAGCTCACCAGGAACATCACCACGAAGTAGATCACCAGCGGAATGGCGATGCGCACCACATCCAGCGGGATGGTGACAATCAGCTCGCCCTTCAGGCTGAACATGACCACGATGGTGAACAGCAGGGCCGTCAGGGTCAACGGGCTGATGCGCGGCACAAACTGGGTCTCGTACCAGGCTTTGCCCCTGGCGCGCAGCAGGAGCAAGCGCGTCAGGAAGCCAGCGATGAAGGGGATACCCAGATAAATGAAGACACTCCTGGCAATCTCACCGATGGTGATATCCACAACCGCGCCCTGCATGCCCAACCTGGCGGGCAAGACAGTGATAAAAACATAGGCATAAACACTGTATAACAGCACCTGGAAGACACTGTTGAAGGCCACCAGCCCGGCAGCGTATTCGGCGTCGCCCCTGGCCAGGTCGTTCCACACGATCACCATCGCAATGCAGCGCGCCAGGCCGATCAAGATCAGGCCGGCCATGTATTCAGGATAGCCTCGCAGGAAGACGATTGCCAGGATGAACATCAGGATCGGGCCGATGACCCAGTTCTGTACCAAGGATAGCCCCAACACCTTAACGTTGCGAAATACATCCCCCAATTCTTCGTAGTGCACCTTGGCCAGCGGTGGGTACATCATCAGGATCAAGCCAATAGCGATGGGGATATTGGTAGTGCCCACCGAGACAGCTTTATTGAAGCTTTCTACTGCAGCGGGGAAGAGAAAGCCGATGCCGACCCCCAGCGCCATGGCCAGGAAAATCCACAGCGTCAGGAATCGGTCGAGGAATGAAAGCTGTTTGGGTACACCGGTTTCTTCCATCATAAAGTCTCCATATTCTTTATCTGTTTATATCGCCCCGGCGTTGAGGGCGCTTTGCCTTATGCCAGGCGTCAGGCTTGCTGCGCAAGCAGCCTGGGGATTTCCAACTGAATCGCATCGCGCACAGCGCGAAAAGCCTGCATCACTTCCATCTCTATGCCCTGCACTTTGGCCGGGTCGGGGAAGCTGTGGTGCAGACGCTTGCCCTGGCCCAACCATAACGGGCACTCTTCGGCCGCCGAATCGCAAACGGTGATCACCAGATCAAAAGCTTCACCCTGAAATTCATCCGCCAGCTTTGAACGCCCGGAGTGCCGAATGCCAACCTCGGCCAGCGCCGCCAGGGCCAGCGGGTGCACGTAACCGGCAGGGTGCGTGCCCGCGCTGAAAGCCTGCCAGGTTTCCCCCAGGTGAGCATTGACGATGGCCTCAGCCATCTGCGAGCGGCACGAATTGCCGGTGCACAGGAAGAGCACCTTGCGCCTGGGCATCAGGCCGCCTCCAGCGCATCCGCCAGCCAGGTGCTGACTTCGGCTGGCGTGGGGATCCTGCCGGAGCAGACCACTTTCTCGTTGACCACCAGGCCCGGCGTGGACAGGATGCTGTATTCCATGATCTCAGGATAGTTGGTCACTTTGATCACCTCGGCCTCCAAGGCCATATCGGTGATCACCTTACGAGCAATCTGCTCGACGCGCTTGCAGTTGGCGCAGCCCGAACCCAGAACTTTGATGGTTAGCATTGATCATTTCCTCCAAAACAGAAAGATAAACTAATGTGCTGCCAGACCATCCGCCGCGTTGCGATGCCTGGCAGCAGTGCTGCGCCGGTTGACCAGCCACAGGCCGCCAGCCAGCACAGCCAAAAACAGAGCCAGGTAAACGCCCACCAGCCCCAGGCTGGCGCCGTCCACCCAGGCGCCGTAAATCAACCCTGCCAGTGTGCTAAACAGGGCCACCCACCCCACATACACCCAGGCTTTCAAGCGCCCAATAATGGCCGCCGTGATCAGGATGCTTTGCAAACTGAGCTCCGGGTCCGAGATCAGGTAAGCCAGCAGCGGCCCACGGTGCATGCCCAAACTTAGGAACATCTGCGCAATCGGTACTTCTACCAGGGTGGGGAAATACATAAAAACGCCAAAGACCACCCCGGCAAAATTGCCCAGGAAAGTGTTGCTCCCGGCAACGGCTTCGATCCACTCCGGCCGGATCAACTGGCGGATCACACCCACAGCAAACACACCGGCGACCAGCAGTGGGAAAATCTGTTTGACGAACTTCCACGACTCCCATAAGAAATCGCGGGTTTCGGCTTCGGCCAACTGGCGTTTGAGCATCCAGCCCAGCAGCAGGATCGCCAGCAGCACCCCGAAGAACTTGCCGGTGAACGCCAGAGCCAGGCCGCCCGGATGGGGCGACATGCCCAACGCCGCCACCAGCAAGGTCAATCCCACCAATCCGGTGGACACCCACGTCCAGGCGTTGAAACCCTCATGAATATTTTCCAGGCCTTTCCAGGCCGACAGACCGATCAACACCAGCAAACCGATCAACAGCGCCCCCTGCGCCGTCACGCCTTCCTCGCCTCTGGAGGCGTCGAAAGGCACCAGTTGGTACAGGAAATTCCGGAACCTATCTACCCCAGCGAGGGGCAAATCAACCTGCACGTAGACATGCTTCAAAAAATCGATCTGGAAAGTGCCCGCTACCAGCAGAACCACCAGGATCAGCAGGAAGGCCAGCGCGGCGCGGCGCATATGCGCCTGCCCGGCAAACAGGGCGTCTGTAGCCTGGTCGTGTTCGACATCCTGCCGGCGAAAGAGCAGCGCCATGATCAGACCAATCCCAACCCCAAAGATCAGCGAAAGCAGCAAGCGCGCAATCGCCAGATCCGCCCCGATCACACCGCCAGTGTAGATCAGCGCCAGGATGTTGATCGCCGGGGCGACGAACAGGAAAGTAATCGCCGGGCCCAGGCCGGCTCCTTTCTTGTAAATGCCGGCGAACAGCGGGATGACCGTGCAAGAGCAAACCGCCAGCAAAAACCCTGCCGCGGCCGAGGCCGGATAAGAGATGTACTTGGGTGTGCTGCGCCCCAGGAAGCGCGTTACCGTCTCTTTAGGAATCAGGGCGGTCATCGCCCCGGCAATCAGAAAAGCCGGCAGTAAGCACAGCAGCACATGAGCGGCGAGATACGCCGCCAGGCTGCCCAATCCACCACCGAGTAAGTTAATCAAGAAGGAAGCGATATCGGCCATCGGCTCAACTTCCTTGAAAAGTGGGAGTATCTGCGTCCAGGCTGGCCCGGGGAGCAAGCAAATAGCCAGGCTTGACCTCGGCGCAGTGCGGGCACTCACAAACAGCCGCCGAGGGCGGTGAAGCTGTTTCCACACCCGCCAGGCATCCGGCGTCGCGCACCAGCGCCAGCAGGGCCGGATCGGCGATACGATAATACACGAAGCGCCCATCACGCCGGTCCAATAAAATCTCCGCCTGGCGTAAGGCCATCAAATGCTGTGAAATATACGCCTGGCGCCTGCCCAGAACCGCCTCCAGATGACATACGCAGGCCTCGCCCTCCCCAATTGCCAGCAGGATCGCCAGCCGGGCCGGAGGGGAAATCGTTTTTAGAATAGCTGCAATCGCTTTGCCACTTTCAAATAGTTTCATATTCGTTTTCCTGAATATATTATATACACACATTCGGTTTTGTGAATATGACAAACGTCACGTTTTTCCCCCTACCCGCTCAGAGCGTGATTATAAACTTTGCAGCGCGGCAATCAGCAAAGTTAAAGTAAATGGGCTGATCAGCGTCGAAAGGAACACTACGCTGGTGGCAAAGTCCGGCTCAGCCTGATATTCTACCGCCAGGATGGCAGCGATCACCGCCGTGGGCGTGGCTGCCTGGAGCAGCCCGGCTTGAAAAGCCACACCGCGCAGGGAAAACAGCAGGGCAAAGCCCAACGCCAGCAGCGGCGAAAGCAGCAAGCGCAGCGCCGCGGCTGCGCTCAACGGCAGCGGGCGTTCGATGCGCGCCACCCCCAACTGCATGCCCAGCACCAGGATCTGCGCCGGAACGGCGGCGTCGCTTAACAGGCTGATCGATCGATTCAGTGGCTCCCACACCTGGATATCCAGCCACAGCACCAGCCCGGCAGCCAGGACGGCATAAACAGCCGGCGCCTTGAGCACACTGAGCAAAGAGCGCTGCACGGAGGCCTGGCCGCGCGAAGCAATGAAGATCCCCAACGTGTACGCCAGGGTCAGGTTGACCACCACGAAAATGGTAGCATATGGCAGGGCGGGTTGGCCGAAAGCAAAAAGGTTGAGCGGCAGCCCGTAGTTGCCCACGTTAGCAAACATGACCACCAGGATGAAGGCGCTTGCCAGGGCTCGCTCAAGATGCAAGAGTTGGGCGCACAGCCAGGCTGCCAGGCCAGATGCCAAGACAGTGCAGGCAGCGAAGGCGGCGTTCCGAGCAAACTCGGCGGCGCTGACCTGTGAGGTCACCAGGGCATCGAAGATCAGGCAAGGGATCAATACGTTCAGAGTCAGGCTGGAAAGCGAGCGGATGTCCAGGCGCGCATAGCGCAGCAGCAAGAAACCGATCGCGGCGATCAGGAGTATCGGTGTAATGTCGTGAATGAAGATCGCTGCGATCAGTTCCACGTGAAGGCCTAGGGCTGCTGCTGAGTGATGCAGTGGACGTTGCCGCCGCCGAGCAAAATCTCGGTGGCTGGTACGCCCACAATTTTACGCTCTGGCAGCAGTTCTTGCAAGCGCGCCAGGGCTGGAGTATCGTGTGGATCACCGAAAGTGGGCACGACTGCCCCGCCGTTGCAAAAGTAGAAGTTGACGTAAGAAGCAGCCATGCGGTCACCAGCCCGGCGCGGGTAGGTGCCATCCACGGCATCCACGCCCTCAGCCTGCTCGGGTGCAATCAACACCGGGTCTGGCTGGTGGATCTTGTGTACTTCAAGCGGGCGGCCGCGCCCATCCATAGCCGACATCAGCACTTCGTAAGCCTCGGCAGAACGCTCATACTGCGGGTCTGAGCGGTCATCCGTCCAGGTCAGCGCTACCACGCCCGGGCGCAGGAAACAGGCCAGGTTGTCCACGTGGCCGCTGGTCTCGTCGCGGTAAACGCCACGCGGCAGCCAGATAATCTTCTCCACGGTGAGATAATCAGCTAGATGCGCTTCGATCTGGGCTTTGCCCAGGTGCGGGTTGCGCCCAGGGCTGAGCAGGCACTCTTCAGTTGTCAGGCAGGCGCCCTGCCCATCCACATGGACCGAGCCGCCTTCCAGCACCAGGGGCGCTTTGTAGCGGTCGACCCGTTCGATCTCGAGCACCTTTTGGGCCACAGCTTCGTCCAAATCCCAGGGGAAGTACAGTCCGTTGAGCAGGCCGCCCCAGGCGTTGAACATCCAATCCACGCCGCGCAGCACACCCTGGCGATCCACAACAAAGGTCGGCCCGCAGTCGCGCATCCAGGCGTCGTTGTTGGCGATCTCCACCACGCGCACCTGCGGGGGCAGCAAGTGACGGGCGTTGGCGTACTGGTCCGGGTTGACCCCCATGGTCACTGGCTCGAAGCGGGCAATGGCGCTGGCCACAGCAACAAAAGCCTTCTGCGCCGGTTTGCCGCCCAGACGCCAGTTATCCGGGCGCTGCGGCCAGAGCATCCAGGCGCCTGAATGCAATTCGAACTCGCCGGGCATGTAAAAGCCATCGGCGCGCGGCGTTGAATCTCGGGTACTCGACATAACCACCTATAGAGAGGCCAGAAGGCTTTCGATCTGGCCCTTATGGAAAGCCTTGAGTTCTTCACTCGGGCGAGGCAGATGCGGATATAGGAAATAGACCAACAGACCTTTCTCGGTGTGCAGGCGGTTCTCCGATTGGTCGAAGATGATCGAGCGCGGGTGATCCATGACTTCATCTGTGGCCTCCACGCCGCGCGAGGCTGGCAGGCAATGCATGAACTTGCAATGCCCGGGGGCGCGCTCGAACAGCTCCCGGTTCACCTGGTAAGTGGGCATAAAGGCTGCCCGGCGCTCGGGGATCTGGTCCTCCTGCCCGACCCACCACCACAGGTCGGTGTAGATAAAATCGGCCTGGCGCACCGCCTCGACCGGATCGTCGACAACGCGCAGGCTGCCGCCCGACTCGGCGCAGTTCTGCCGGGCCCAGGTTTGCCATTCGGCCGGCGCCTGGTATTTCGCCGGGGCCGCGTGAGTGAAGTGCATGCCCAGCCTGGTGATGATCAGCATCAGCGAAGACAGCACGTTGGTGGCGTCCCCAATAAACGTCACGTTGAGGTCTTCCAGGCGTTTGCCGGCGGGCATGTGCTCGATCATCGTGAAAACATCACACACCACCTGCGTGGGATGGTTGTAATCGGTCAGCCCATTGATCACGGGCACATCGGCGAAGCGCGCCAGGCCCGTGATGGTCTCGTGCTTGAGGGTGCGCGCCATGATGCCGTCGCACATGCGCGAGAGCACCTTGGCGGTGTCATAGAGCGACTCGCGCACACCCAGGTGTATCTCGCCGGGCTTGAGGTACAGAGCATGCCCGCCCAACTCGGTCATGGCCACTTCGAACGAGACGCGCGTGCGCGTCGACGGCTCTTCGAAGAGCATCGCCAGCGATGCGTCTTGCAGCAGCTTGGGCGTGCAGCCCTGCCGGTCGGCGGCCTTGATGCGGCGCGTCAGTTCGATCATGTCCAGGAGTTCCTGCTTGGAGAAGTCCTGGGTGTCAATGAAATGTTTCAGCATATCCGTTTTCCTCCAGTGGCGTTTGCGGTAATTTTACCAGCCATTCGAGCAAGCACCAACCAATCGTCCGCCTCAATCCACACACTTTCTTAATCATCTGTGAACAAGTTCTGCATAACTTAATGGTCTAATACAATCAGAGCTGTTGGTTCTTTTGGCAGGAGATAAAATCGAGCACATCATGAGGATTCCTCTTCCCAAAATCTCATCCGTTCAAGCCGAGGCGCTGCGCGCCTGGCATTTGCCCGGGCAGCGCACCCTGCAGCGGATCGCGCTGGGGGCTGTGGTGGTCCTGGCGGCGGCATTGCGTTTTGCCAATCTGCAAGTGTTAGGCTATGGTAATCATTATTACACCGCTGCGGTAGTGGCCATGCTCAAATCCTGGCATAACTTCTTCTTCGTGGCGGCTGAACCAGGCGGGTCAGTGACCGTCGACAAGCCCCCAGTCGGCCTGTGGCTGCAAACGATTTCCGCCAAACTCCTGGGCGTCAGCGGCTTCAGCGTGCTGCTGCCCCAGCTTTTGGCTGGCGTTTTATCGGTGCTGGTGCTGTATTACCTGGTCCGCCGTTCGCACGGCGTGGTAGCTGGACTGCTGGCCGGGTTGGCCCTGGCAATCACGCCGGTCGCCGTAGCCACCGATCGCAACAACACCATGGACAGCCTGCTGATCCTGGTTTTGCTTCTGGCCGCCTGGGCATTCATCAAAGCCAGTGAGACCGGCCGGCTGCGCTGGCTGCTTTTAGGAGCGGCGCTGGTTGGCGCCGGGTTCAACATCAAGATGCTCCAGGCCTTCCTGCCGCTGCCTGCCTTCTACGCGCTGTACTTGCTGGGATCAAACGAAGGGCTGTGGCGCAAAATTGGCAAACTGGCCCTGGCATCGCTTCTGCTGCTGGTTG
The DNA here is from genome assembly GCA_040752025.1 of Chloroflexota bacterium. Taxonomy (GTDB): domain Bacteria; phylum Chloroflexota; class Anaerolineae; order Anaerolineales; family UBA4823; genus JBFMFR01. Next base: position 56,741 of record JBFMFR010000003.1, read on the forward strand.
TCTCACTGTCCTGGGTAACCGTCGTCGAACTGACGCCCGCCGACCAGCGCCCATACGTGGGCAGCAGCAGCGATAATTCCGAAATCAACCTGATCATCGGCTATAACGGCATGAACCGGCTGCTGGGCGTGCTCGGGCGGCGAAGCCCTATCTCATTGGCCAACAGACCAGGGAGTAATTTCCGGCAGCCAGGAAGCGGCCAGACGGCTCCGGTGAATCCAGATGGAAATAACCGCCAGCGCATCCCCGGCAACGAGGGCGGGTTCCCAGCCATGAGACCGGGGAACAACAATCCCGGCGTTGCGCCGGGAGGCGGCAACGGCCAACCCTTCGGCGGCAGCGCCGCCAGCAGCGCGGCGCGAGGCGTGAGCGAAACCGGCCGGGCGGGAGCCCTGCGTCTGCTAATACCGCCCCTGAGCAAAGAGACCAGTTGGCTGCTGCCCTTTGTATTGGTCAGCATTCTCGTGCTGCTGGCAAGCGCCCGCCCGCGCTGGCCGCTGGCCCCGGAACACCAGGCCCTGGTGCTGTGGGGCGGCTGGCTTCTGACCGGCGGTGTGTTCTTCAGTATAGCCGGATTCTTCCACGAATATTACCTGGCCATGCTTGCCCCAGCGCTGGCGGCCCTGGTAGGCAGCGGCGCTGCGCAGCTTTGGAAGTTTGGAAAGCGATCTGCCTGGGCAGCCGGTGGAGTGCTGCTGGCAGCGGTGGGCGGCACGCTGGGCTTCCAGGCCTGGACGGCAAAAGCTTTCGTTTCCACATTGCCGTGGCTGCCGTTGGCGATAATCTGCCTGGTTGCAGGCGCGGTCCTGTTGGCGATTGCCGCGTGGCAGCGCAGCCGGTATGGCTGGCTGGCACGGACCGGCCTGGCCTGCACCCTGGCAGCCATGTTCATCACCCCAGGGGTCTGGTCGGCCCTGACGACCCTCAACCCCAGCGACAACCAATCCCTGCCCAGCGCCTATTCCGGGCGACCGGCAGGTCCTCCGAACCAGGGTGGGCTGCTGGTGGAACAGGATCTCCTGGATTATCTACAGATGAACACCCGGGGGATCGGATACCTGATGGCGGTGCCCAGCTCGATGCAAGGCGCCGATTACGTTCTGGCGACCGGCCGGCCTGTGCTCTACATCGGCGGCTTCATGGGCATGGATAGAGTGGTGGACGCGGCTGGCCTGGCGCGCCTGGTCAAGCAAGGCGAGCTGCGTTACATTTACTGGAACGCCAGCAATGGGAGAAGCGGTGGCGGTATGGATATCGCCTCCTGGGTTACCAGCGCCTGCCAGGCAGTCCCAGGCTTCGATACCATCACGCGCAACATGGGCGCGCCAGACGGGATCGCCCGCGCCTCCGGCGCAGCCAACAATCGAATGAACGGCAGCTTGCAGGTCTCTTTGTACGACTGCGGGGGACCATAAGCCCAGAAACGCAAAAACCTGGACCAACTCCAGGTTTCTCTGAAAATCCAAAAAAGCTTTGGCGGTCCCGACGGGATTCGAACCCGCGATCTCGGCCTTGACAGGGCCGCATGTTTGGCCGCTACACCACGGGACCATGCGGGCAGTAGTTTACCATACGCCCCATGCAGCGTCAAGATAAAATTCACATGAATTTACCCAACAATTGCGCCGATAGTTTGGTACACTTATCCCACAACCCTACGAAAACTCCAACAAGCATACCCACAAGGAAATCCATATGCCAACGCAACTGAGTCGAGAACAGATTATCCACGCTTTGCACCAGGCGCTGCAACCCTTGAGCTATACCTGCGCCATGTGGGAAGGCGGCGCCGTGGCCTTCAACCGCTTCGACCAGTGGTCCGATATCGACTTGATGGTAGATGTCGAGGATGAACACGTTGCCGAAGCCATGCAGGTGATCGAGCAAACTTTGAACGCCCTTTCACCCATCGATCTGAAATACGAACTGCCCCAGCCCACCTGGCACGGGCACGCCCAATCCTTTTTCCGCCTGAAGGACGCCGGGCCCTTCCTGCTGGTGGATGTGTGCGTGTTGTATCACAGCAAACCCAACAAGTTCCTGGAGCCCGAAATGCACGGCAAGCTGCTGGTGCACTTCGACAAGTGCGGGGTTGTGCGCCAGGTCGCCAGCGACCCGTCCGAGATGGCGCGCAAGTTGCTGGAGCGCGCCGCAACGCTGAAAGTGACCTTCGACATGTTCCAGAGCCTGACTACCAAAGAGCTCAACCGGGGCAACTGGATCGAGGCCCTGGCTTTCTACAACGGCTACACCCTGCGCCCGTTGGTAGAAGCTCTGCGCATCCTGCACCAACCCCAACGCTATAGCTTCCACACACGTTACATCCACTACGACCTGCCTCCCCAGGTAGTACAACGCCTGGAACGGCTGTACTTCGTCGCCAACGGCGAAGACTTGCGCGCCAGGCAAGCCGAGGCGCAGCAGTGGTTCTACGAAACTTTCGAACAGATCAACTGAGGAGAAAACTGCATGCAATATCGTCGCCTGGGCTTTTCCGGCCTGAAAGTCTCGACCATTGGATTAGGCACCAACCAGTTTGGCGGCAAAGTAGACCTGGAGACCACTCGAAACATCCTGGACACCGCCCTGGACCTGGGGATCAATTTCATCGACACCGCCGATGTCTACCAGCAAGGCCGCTCGGAGGAGTACATCGGTAAGGCCCTGCACGCCAAACGCCAGCAGGCGCTAATCGCCACTAAAGTGCGCCACAAGATGGGCGAGGGCCCTAACGACCAGGGGGCTTCTCGCCAGCACATCCTGGAAGGCGCTCACGCCAGCCTGCGCCGCCTGGAGACCGATTACATCGATCTCTACCAGATCCACACGTGGGATGATGAAACACCCATCGAAGAAACCTTACGCGCCCTGGAAGACCTGGTGCGGGCCGGGAAAGTACGTTATATTGGCGCTTCGAACTTCAGCGCCTGGCAGTTGAGCTGGGCCAATGCCCTGGCGCAGATGCATAACTGGACGCAGTTCATTTCCATCCAACCCCACTACCACCTGTTCGAACGAGGCATCGAGTCCGAACTGCTGCCCGCCTGCCAGTATCTGAACATCGGCATCCTGCCCTATTTCCCCCTGGCGGGCGGCTTCCTGACGGGTAAATACCAGCCGGGCCAGCCAGCCCCCGCCGGTTCACGCGGCGAGAGCAGCCAGTACGTCCAGCACTATATGACTCCGGCCAACTACCAGCGCCTGGAGGGGCTCAGAACATTCGCACAGGAGCGCGGCCACAGCCTCAACGAACTGGCGCACGCCTGGCTGCTGGCGCGCCCGCAAGTCAGCTCGGTGATTTCGGGCGCCACACGGGTCGAGCACGTACAGGCCAACGCCGCGGCGGCGAACTGGGCACTGAACAGCGAGGAAGCCGCCCAGGTAAACGCTCTGCTGGAAGCAGAATAGGCGTATCAACCCCAGGCCACATCGCCGAACAGGTCAGCCGGCCAGCCGCGCCTCACAAAAGCCTCGAAGGCCGGACGCTCGTCGCCGATCCTGCCTGCCAGGCCGTGCCCTGGGAAGAAGCGGGTCTCATCCGGCCAGGCGAAGACGATCTCTTGCATCGTGCGCATCTGCACAGCAAACTCATCTGCCGACCAGGTCTTCCCCGGCCCGCCCACGAAGACCGCATCGCCCACCAGCACGCGCCCATCCCCCAGGTCGAAACAGGTGATCCCCGGCGTGTGCCCAGGGGTGTGAATAGCACGCAGTTGCAGATTGCCAACCGGAATGCACAAACCATTTTGCAAGGGCAGATCGTAGGCCAGTTCGAATTTCTCGGCATCTGCCGGGTGCAGATAGACCGGTGCACCGGTAACCGCTTTGACCTGCTCCAGCGCCCCCACGTGGTCGCCGTGGCCGTGCGTCACCAGGATGGCCTGCACCTGGCTTCCGGTTGCGGCGGCCAGGATTTGTTCTGCATCCGCCCCCGGATCGACGATAGCGCTGGCCCCGCTTTCTTCACACACAACGATATAGGCGTTCATCGGCCACGGACCGACGGTCTGGGTGATCAGTTTAGCTGGCACCTGGATTTATCTCCTCATCAATCGGAATCTTGTTCTCACCCACAAATTATACAGATTTTTCGCGGATCGGTGAAGAAGATCGGTGCTACATAAACCTGCGGATGAGAAAACGCTTACAGTGCCGCATAAAGGTTGTCAAAACCCATATCTTTTTGTAGAATAGGCGCATTGTGTCTGCAGAAAGGATAATTCAAATGAGCCGCAAGAAAAACAAAGCTGCTTCTACCAGGCGCCCGACATCGAAATCGAAGAAAGGCGCAGCCCCCAAGCGTTCGATCAATTGGATGTGGGTCGCCATTGGCCTGCTGATCGTGGTCATCGTGTCCGGCGCGGTTTGGGTGCTCACACAGGGCAGCCCAACCACAGCCAGCAGCTCTAAAGTAATCTCAGTTGATGACGCCTATGCGAAGTACAGCAGCGACGTCTTCTTGCTGGATGTGCGCACCGCCGAAGAATGGGCTGAGTACCACGTTGCCAACACCACGCACATCCCCCTGGACGAGCTCGACAAGCGCCTAAATGAACTGCCGCGTGACCAGGAGATCGTGGTGGTGTGCCGCTCGGGCAATCGCAGCCAGCAAGGCCGCGATATCCTGCTAGACGCCGGCTTCAGCCAGGTGACCAGCATGGCCGGCGGGCTCAAGGAGTGGAGCGCGGCAGGCTATCCCACTGTCACCGGCCCCTAACCTCGAAAAATGCCGATTGAAAAGCTCTTGCTCGACCTGCTCCTGGGTTTCGGGATCGGGTTGTCGTTAGGCCTGCTGGGCGGCGGCGGCTCGATCCTGACCGTGCCAGCTTTGGTGTACCTGGTTGGACTTTCGCCCCAGGCGGCGGCGACCACCTCGCTGGCCATCGTCGGCATCAACAGCGCCCTGGGCGTGCTGGCGCACAAATCTTGCGGTGTATTCAACGGGCGCGTGGCGTTATTGTTCGGCGGGGCGGGCATGCTGGTCTCTTACCTGGCCGCTGGCCTTTCCGGTTGGTTGTCGCCCGCCTTACTGCTGGTGCTTTTCAGCCTGCTGATGCTGGTGGTCGGGGCGAGCATGGCCATGCGTAAGGATACACCGACTGGCGCATCCAATCCCCCTCGCCCGGGGTGGGTCACGCCGGCCTCGGGGGCCGGAGTGGGCCTGCTGACTGGCTTCCTGGGCGTGGGCGGCGGTTTCCTGATCGTGCCCTCCCTGGTGATGCTGGTGGGCCTGCCGATGGGCGAGGCCGTCAGCACCTCCCTGGCAATCATCGCCGCCAACAGCCTGGCAGGCTTCCTGGGGCACCTGCAGACCTGCGTCTGCGACCTGCCGCTGATTGCCACCTTCGTAACCGCCGGCCTGGGAGGCACCTTCCTGGGGGCGCGCCTGGTCAAGCGCCTGCCCGCCCGCCTGCTGCGACTGGCCTTCGCCGCCCTGGTGATAATCCTGGCGCTTTTGTTGCTGTGGGACAACCTGCCAGCGTTATGGTAAGCATGCAAAGCTACCCTGTTTCTGCACGGCCGGCCCGCGCCGAGATCCTGGTGATCAATTCGCGCTTCATCGCCTCCGCTGCGCCAGCCACCAGCGTCGAAGAAGCCCGGCAGTTCATCGCCCAGGTGAAGGCCGAGTTCACCGATGCCAGCCACAATGTGCCCGCCTACGTGATCGGCTATGGAGCCACGCTCGTCTCCCACTGCCACGATGATGGCGAGCCATCCGGGATGGCCGGTCGGCCGGCCCTGGCCGTGCTCAGCGGCAGCGGCCTGGGAGACATCGCCGTGGTGGTCACGCGTTATTTCGGCGGCACCAAACTGGGCACTGGCGGCCTGGTGCGCGCCTACAGCGACGCCGTACGGGCCGTGCTGGCAGTGCTGCCGCGCGCCGAAAAAGTCTTCACCCACACCGTGATGCTGGCGCTGCCCTACGCCTGGTTCGAACGACTGCGCCTGCTGGTAACAGCTCACCAGGGGCAGATATTGGATGAGACTTTCGCCGCCGATGTGACCATCACCGCCCGCTTCGCCGCCCAGCGCCTGGAAGCCTTCCAGGAAGCGCTGCGAGAAGCTTCACACGGGGGACTGCAAGCCGAAATCATCGAGAGCGGCCCTGCTATCGTCCCCACCGGCTCTTTCGGGCTTCAAGAATAACTTCGCTCCCGGGTTTGTCAGGTATAATCTTTTCAGATCAAGGCAACTTTTCCCAAAACAAGCGCATCCCACAAAATCCGTGGCGTCCGTGTAAACCCGTGAGCTGTTCTCATCCCAGGAGGTAACCATGTCCAAAGTCCGTTGGGGCCTGCTTTCCACCGCCCACATCAACCGCCGCCTGATCCCTGCCATCCGCGCCTCAGGGCGCGGCGAACTGGTAGCCGTTGCCAGCCGCGACCTGGCCAAAGCCAAAGAATATGCCGCCAAATGGGAGATACCCCAGGTCTTTGGCGATTACCAATCCATGCTCAATTCCGGCCAGGTGGACGCCGTGTACGTCAGCCTGCCCAACCATCTGCACGCCGAATGGAGCATCCGCGCCCTGCATGCCGGCGTGCACGTGCTGTGTGAGAAACCCCTGGCAACCAGCCTGCAAGAAGTCGACGCGATGATCGCCGCCAGCCAGCAGAGCGGGTGCGTCCTGGCAGAGGCTTTCATGTACCGCCACCACCCGCAAACCAAAATCGTGGGCGAATGGGTGCACAGCGGCCGCCTGGGCGATGTGACCCTGGTGCGCGGCGATTTCAACTACATCCTGGAAGACCGCCAGGTGAATGTACGCATGCGCCCCGAGTACGGCGGCGGCAGCCTGTGGGACGTGGGCGTCTACCCGCTCAGCTTCGCCCAATTCATCTTCGGCGGCCCGCCCCAGCGCGTCTTTGGCATGCAGCGGATTGGCGACCTGGGCGTCGACGAAATCTTCGCCGGGCAGATGATCTACACCAATGGGGGAATAGCCCAGATCGGGGCATCCTTCCGCACACCTTTCTATATCTCTACCGACATCTATGGCACCCTGGGACGGCTCAGCCTGAACCGGCCCTTCGTTGCCATGCAAGAAGACCGCCGCCTGGTCTTCTATCCCAACCAGGGCCCGCCGCAGGAGATCCCCGTACCCGAAAAAGAGCTCTACCTGGGCGAGGTGGAAGACATGCACGCCGCCATCCTGGATGGAGCCCAGCCCTACCTCAGCCTGCAAGAGACACGCGACCACGTACGCACCGTCCTGGCGTTATACACCTCGGCCAAGACAGCCACGGTTGTAAACCTGGTGTGAATTCGACAGGTAGCCTTACCTCATCAACTTGACCCTACAAGGAGAAACTCGCAGTGAAAACTTCTATCTTGCCGCGTCTATTACCCGCATTCCTGGCGCTCTGGTTGGCAGCAGCAGCCTGCACCTATGGAAATACCGCGCCGACCGAGCCGCCTACCCAACCGCCAGCAACTGCCGTTCCTGCCACGCAAGCTGCTGCGTCCCCTGTGCCAACCGCCGCCGCCACACTGCCGCCGCGGGATTTCAACCCTCCACCGGCGGCTGAATGCCAGCAAATCCAGGGCAAGGCCGCCGGGGCGCTCAAGGTGGCCTTTACGATGAACGAGGCGCCCTTTACCCTCCCCAACGGCCAAAACGGGGTCGGCTGTGTGCTGCAAGCCAAGGGCACAGGTGTAGATTTCCAGGATATCCCTGCCGTGTATTCCGCCCTGAAAGAGGTCTTTCCAGGTTGGATAGACGATCCAACCCAGAGCGCCGATGGTCCAACCGCAACAATCTGGGGCTGGTGGCAGGGAAGCACCCTGCTGCTGAACAGCGTGGAATGGCAGCCCTCGCCAGATGCCAACTGCCCGGCAGACCAGCCGATTGGCATGTGCAACCTGAAGCCCGAGCAGAGACTCTTTACGGTGACACTGACGGCGGGCGTTGCAGTGAACCCCCCAACGCTTCCGACTGCCCCGGTTGCTCCGGCTGTCCCCACCCCCACCGTGCCCGCCATACCAACCAACTTCGCCGTTGACCAGATTATGCGCCTGGATGCCGGGCCATTGGACTTAACCATCAACGGCTCTGTAACCAGCGGAACGTACAACCGCTATAAACTCCCTATGGCTGCCGGCGAGGGCCTGGATATCCACCTATCTTCCCCCCAACAGACAGCCGGCTTTGTCCTGCTGGGGCCAGACCTGAAAGCTCTGCCCGGCACTGAAAACCAGCGCGCCCTGTGGTACTCGGCCAACGCCCTGGCGACTGGGGAGTACGCCATCATCGTTGGCTCGATCCAGGGAAAGGCCGACTACACGCTGGTCATCAAGATTACCGAGAGCGCTACCAGCGCTTACCAGCCGCTTCCCAACCAGGAATGCGCCCAAATCCAGCAAAAGGCCGAGAACGCTCTGTCGGTGGCTTTCATCCCCGGCCAGGACAGCTTCAGTTTGCCCACCGGCGAAAGCGGACTGGCCTGCACCCTGGCAGCTTCCGGCACCGGGGCCGATTTCGAGAGCGTCTCAGCAGTGATCGCAGCTTTGCAAGGCGCGTTTGGCGGCTGGAGCGAGGATAATAACCTGGCGGCTGGCGGCCCCACCGGCATGGCGATCGGCCTGCGGCGCGGCAGCGACGTGATGACCATCACTGTGCAATGGGAGCCATCGGATGACGCCAACTGCCCCACGGACCAGCCGATAGCTTCCTGCGACCTGCTGCCAGAGCAAAGGCTCTATTCGATCTACATCCAGGTCGCTCGCAAATAAGCCGGTGCGCCAGAAAGGGCTGTCTCTGTACAGGGGCAGCCCCGTTTCAAACCTGGTCGCTCTGCACAGCCTGCGCCAGGCGGCGAAAGCGCTGGTAGCCCTGCAGGTAGGCTTGATGGCGCGGCGGGTTGGGCCAGTAAGACTGCAAAGCCGGTTGGCTGGCCTGCGCTTGCAGATCAGCCAGGTCGGTGAAGGCGCCCGCGCCCAGCCCGGCCAGCCAGGCCGCCCCCAGCGTGGCGGCCTGCGCCTGCGGTAGGGCTTCTACCTGGCAGCCGGTCACGTCGGCGCGCATCTGCATCCAGCGCCGGTTGCGCGTGCCTCCGCCGGTAGCCAACAAACGCCGGATTTCGACGCCGTGGGCCTGCTCCGCCGCCTGGCGCATCCATTCGATCTCGTAGGCCACCCCCTCCAACACCGCCCGGTACAGGTCCGCCCGGCCGTGCTCCAGCCCCAGGCCATAGAAGACGCCGCGCGCCTGTGGGTCGCTGTGCGGCGCGCCGCGCCCGGCCAGGTAGGGCAGGAAGAACAGGTCGCTGTGCCCTGGATCAGCTTTTTCACCTGACAAAGCATCCAATGCTTCATAAGACAGCGGCGGATCGGCCAGCACGGCGCGCAGCCACTCCACCGCCCCGCCGGCCGAGGACAGGCCACCGGTCCAATACAGATAACCTGGTAAGACAAACAGCCCGTAGGAAAAACCCGCCTGCCAGGCAGGCGTATCCAGAGGGCGCTCGGGCAGGATGCCCAGGAGTGATTCGGCGGTACCGGTTGAATCGACCACCTGATCCCCTCGCAAACCGCCTGCCAGCAGGCTGGCTGCCAGCGCGGCGCAGATGTGATCGTGCCCGGCTACGGCCACTGGTGCACCGTTCAGCCGGGCCAACTCCGGACAGCCTCCCAAACGGGCACGTCCGGCAGGCGCGCCGCTGGGCAGCACCACCGGGAAGATATCGACCGGGAGACCCAGGGCATCCAGCAGTTCGCCATCCCATTCCTTCGTGTCTATGTGAAAAGCGTAGCTGCGGCCAGCCAGGCTCGGGTCGGTTGCCAGGATGCCACACAGGCGGTAGACGATGTAATCGGCGGTCGAAAGCCAGACGGCCCCGTCCAGGCTGGCCAGGCCCTGCTGGCGCGCCCACAGCAACTTGGCCAGGCTGCACTTGAACGTTGGGCGCAGGCCGCAGCGCAGGAAGCGCGCCCCGGCATCCACCTGCTGACTCAACGCCTGTGCCGCCGGCGCGGCAGCCGTATCGAACCAGGGCAAGAGCGGCGTGCGCGCCGCACCGGTGTGCAGATCCACCAACAGGCCGGTCTCCGCCATGCTGGTCACGCCCACGGCGGCAACCGGGCCATCGCAAGCGCCCAGGATTTCTGCCAGCACGCGCACCACGCCCTGCCAGAGCTGCTCCGGGGGGTAGTAAGCATAGCCCTCCGGGGAATGATGAAGCGGGTTCAGGCAAGTAGCCAGCGCCAGCATGCCGCCGTCCAGGCCGAACAGGCCGGCTTTGAGGTGGGTCGTGCCCAGGTCCAGGCCAATCAGGTACAAACTGCCTCCAAAACAAAACGGCTGGCGGGCCAGATATCCTGCCAACCCGCCAACCGCCTGGATCGATGCAAAATCAGCTCACCTGCGATTGCAGCAGGCGCAGCAGCGAACGCCGGGCGAGCAGGTCGGTGCTGACCATGCCCAGCGGGCGCATGCCGCCGGCCTCACTCCGCTCAACCACCGGCATGGCCGAAATCTCGTGATTCTCCAGCTTGCGGATCATCTCCAGGATCGTCTCTTCTGGCTCGGCTGAGATCACCTGGCGCGTCATGATCGCATCCAGCGTCTGCTCAACCGCTTCGCCTTGTGCAGTAGCCAACACGATGTCCCAATCGGCGACAATGCCCACCAGATCACCATCCTCGGAGATGACTGCCAAAATCGGCGAACGCACTTCCACCAGCCTGGCAGCCGCCGCTCGCACGGTCTCGCTGACGAGCACGGTAGGGATCGGCACCATCAGGTCGGACGCGGTGCGGTCGCCCTCGCGGTTGGCGACGCGGCGAACGCTGATGTGCTCAGCCGCCTGGCAGGGCAGCAGGTCGGCGTCCGCCAGCAGCAGATCGACCAGCTCACGCATATTGTGCCGGATGACCTCTTCGCGATAGCTTTCGGCCGCTTTGCGGCGCTTCTCGGCCAGCTTGTCCAACTCCTCAGCGTGCTCCGCCAGCCAGGCATCCACCGCCTGGCGATCGCCCAGCATGCTGTCAGGGATGCGCAGGTTCCCGGGCGTGCGGATCAGGTGCTCCTGGGCGGCGAAGATCACCCCACCGGAATTACCCAGGAAGTCCGTGGCGATCAGCACGCCGCGCTGGCGGTAAACTTCACGCTCCATGCGCTCACGCGCCGCCCGGCGCTCGCGCTCCGGCGAATAGGTGTTGGCCCCTTCGATGATCACCGCCCACTGCCCCATGCGGTCCACCGTCATGGCCGCGCCTGAGGCGGCGTCCAGGTCGAGGTACTGCGCCACCGGCGAGGCCGGGATCAGGCAAAAAGCGGACTCGCGCAGCAGGTCGTTGGGGGCGCTGGAATACTTGGTATGCGAGACTCCCCAGCGATCCGAGAGCAGGACATCATTGAAGAAATGCCGCGTCACTGAGCCGCGCTCCTGCCACATCCCAAACAGGGTCTCCGCCGGCAGCCCCTGGGGATCGTACAGGTAGCCCAGGGCATCACTGATGCCCACCACCTGCGCCCCGGGCATGCGCTCGACCAGGACGCGCGCCGTGTGGGCACCGACTGCACCGAAGCCCTGGATCAAAACCTTGACATCCTTCGTCTCAGGGATGTGCAAACCGGCAAACTGCGGCAGGACTTTCAGGCGCGGCATTTCCTCCATCAAAGCTTGCAGAGCGATCACCAGACCTTCGGCGGCGGCGCCGAGCTGGTCGACGCGGTTGCCGCCCATCTCGACCGGCTTGGACAGCGCGTTGTCCAGCCCGTTTTCGATGGCAACTGTCTTCATGTCGGCGTCGTTGGTACCCACATCGGGACCAGGCAGGTAGATCGAGTGATAGCGGTAGAGCAGGCGGGCGAAGCAGCGCACCACTTCACTGTGCTCCTGGGCGGTCAGGCTGCGCTCGGCCACAACACCAGCCTTGCCGCCGCCATAGGGCAGGTTGGAAGCGGCGTTCTTGAGGGTCATGCCGCGCGCCAGGCTGCGCACCGCGGCTGGCGTGATGTCGGGCAGCATGCGGATGCCGCCCATCGCCGGGCGACCCATAGCCAGGTTGTCGACCACCAGGTAGCCGCCTACTTCGAGGGGAGATTTCTCATCCCACATGCAGATCACGTTGCGCGGGCCCAGGCTGTCCACCTCGATGCCCAGGCGTGACAGGCGATCGATATCCAGTGAGCTGAATTCCATGTAGCAGCGCCCATCTTCACACACCAGGCGGTTCTGCCAGGTGCGTTCGGGCAGGCGTTCGCGCAGGAATGCCTCCATACGCTTTGGGATCATGTCACCTCCTAGGCGGCGTGCAGATTCTGCGCCGCCACGAACGACAGGCCTTTCTCCGTTAGCGCCCAGGCCGTGCGGTTCAGAGCATCGAATTTATCCTCGAAGTTCTGCCGCAAGTTCTCCCAGTCGCCAGCTTCGATCACCTCGCTCTGGTCGCGGAAGTAATCCAGGATATCGGAGGGGTGGGCGCGCTTTTCATCGATCTCCGGATCGCCGCCTTCGTGCTTGGCGGAGATGTTGGCCACGTGATCGGCGATCTGCACCAGTTCATCGCGGCGGTTGTAGGGCTGGCGCACGATGCTCTTATAGGTTTCGGTGATGTGGTGCTCGAAGCGCACCACGTCCTCGAAACCAAGCTGCTTACGGAACTGGGCAGTGATTTCCATGGTCTCGTTGTTGGCTGAGTTGCTCCAGTTGAAGCCGATCAACGGCGAAGTACCATCGTCGCGGGCGAAGAGCTTGGCCCCAATCAGAGTCCACAGGCCGGCGTAGGGATTATCGTTGCCCATGTAGACCGAGATCTTGAACTCGATATCCACGCCCAGGCGGTAGAGCAGGTAGCCCACCAGGACCGTGCCCGGGTTGATGTTGAGCACCTGGCGCACTCCATAGTTGGTGTAGTAATACAGGAACTCATCCAACCACTTCAAGGGGTAGTGGTTGGGCTGGCCCACGCCACCGAAATAACCGGTGATGGTCGCCGGCCCGCCCAGGTGCACGTTCGAGCCATCGGTGCCCTTGGTGTCGAGCGTCTCGACGTAGCTGGCGCCCATGATCTGCATGGCGGCGGCCATGGCTGGCAGGTCGCCGTCGGCTTCCTGCTCCTTCATCTTGCGCACCTTGATGAAACGCCCCGGCATCAGGCTGCCTTCGGCGATGGCGCGCTCGGCAATGGTGCGAATATAGGGGAAATATTGTGCGGCGCTGATTTCCAACGTCACGGCATAATCATCAGCGAATTTCATCGCATCGGCACGTTCGCCCAACACCTTGCGGCGGTAAGCCGGCACGCTGATGAAGGCCCCCCGGTCGCGCTGCGCTTGCAGCCATTCCAGATCCTTCAAATACTCTGGCCTGGTTTGCTCAACGTGCTCGAGCAGGTTGGGCAACTGGCGGGCCTGCTCAGCCTTGCGGTTGATCTCCTCAGGCGAGCCGTGCTTGGCCACTACCGCCAGAAAATCATTCACCACACGCATGTCCGGGTTCAACAGCACGGCGTTGATCTCGTCCAGGCGCTCGTAAGGAATCTTCAAAAGATGGCGCAGGTCTTGCTCTTCCATTCAGATTGCTCCTTATTTTTAAAATAGACCGGCAAGGGCTGCCCATCCGGACAGCCCCCGATGATCTTATCCCAACAAATCCAGCAGTTCCTGGTATTCTTCTTCCTTAATGCCAAACCAGTGCTCGGGCTGCGGGAAGGTTTTGCCGGAAACTTCTTCAGCATACTGCGTCAGCCCTTTCAGGATGACTTCGCCAGCGTTGCCGAAAACCTTGGCCATGCGCGGCTTGAAGCGCGGGTACAGGCCAAACATATCATGGTAGATCAAAAGCTGGCCGTGGGCGTGGGGGCCCGAGCCCAGACTCATAATGATGCAGTTCTCGGCCCGTTCGGTGATCAACTGGCAGACCCGGTCGGGGACCATCTCGAGCAAGATCATGAAAGCGCCAGCCTGCTCCAAAGCTTTGGCCGAATCGATGATCTTCTTAGCCTGCAAAGCGCCCTTGCCCTGCACTTTGTAACCGCCCAGGGCGCTGACGCTCTGCGGAGTCAGGCCCAGGTGTCCGATGGCGGGGATGCCGGCGTTAACGATGCCGCGGATGCGGTCGGCCATCTCGGCCCCACCTTCCAGCTTGATGGCATCGCAATTGGCCTCGGCCATGAAGCGCCCGGCGCTGCGGATGGCGGTCTCCACGCTGGGCTGGTAGCTCATGTAAGGCATATCGCCCACCACGAAAACGTTCGGAGCGCCGCGACGCACGGCCTGGCTGTGACGGATCATGTCGTCCATGGTCACCGGCAGCGTGCTCTCGTAGCCCAGCATGGTCATGCCCAGGCTGTCACCCACCAGGATCATGTCGATGCCGGCCTGCTCCTGCAAAAAAGCCGTAGGGTAGTCGTAACAGGTCAGCCAACTGATCGGCACCCCATCGGCGACCTTCTTGAACAGGGTCGGGATGGTGGGTTTCTTTCTTGCTTCTGTTGTCATGCATGCCTCCAGAAAAGTGAATGATTGTGGCCCTCCGCACGGCGCTACGCCCCGCCGGGGGGTATTCTTGCCGTTTTGCTTATTGTACGCCAGAACGACGCGCCGCACAACTGACGAAATGCACTTTTAAGATGGTGATCTTGTCAGTACCTGCACCAGCCGCCTGGCTCACAGTATAATTGCGGCATGGACAACAACCTGCGCAAAATTCACCTGTTTCAAGGTTTATCTGACGAGGACCTGGCCCGCCTGGCCCCTTATCTACAACCACGCGAACTGCTCGCCGGCGAAATCCTGTTCCACAAAGACGACCCAGGCGATACAGTCTACTTTATCGAGAGCGGGCAGGTGGCGGTCTACGACCCGGGCGAGAGCAGCCTGGCCGTGCGCACCTTCGGACCGGGCAGCCTGTTCGGCGAGCTGGCGGTGATCGACCGCCAGCCGCGCACGCTCAGCGCCCGCGCCGAGAGCGACTGCCAGCTCTGGGCGCTCTCCGCCGCCGGCTTCGAGGGCGCCATCCTGGACAACAAGACCCTGGTGATGAACATCCTGGTCAACCTGAGCGCCAGCATCCGCTACACCACCGATATCTTCATGGAAGCCGCCCGGCGCAGCCTGCACGACGCCCTAACCGGCCTGTACAACCGGGGCCTGTTCGAGTCTCTGCTGGATGTGCTCGAGGAGAACCGCCGCCAGCCAGCCAGCCTGGTGATGGTGGATATCGACGGGCTCAAGCACACCAACGACAGCCTGGGGCACGCGGCCGGCGACCTGCTGTTGCAGCGCGCCGCCGCCATCCTGCGTTCGGCCTTCCGCGCCGAAGACGTGGTCGCCCGCATCGGCGGGGACGAGTTCGCCGTGGTGCTGCCTGGCGTGGACGAAAAAGGCGCCAGCGAAGCCCTGGCGCGCCTGCAAGCCAGGCTGGAGGCCCACCGCCAAGCCCACCCCGACCTGCCGGTGGATTTCTCAGCTGGGGCGGCCACGCGCCGGCCCGGGGAAACGCTGGAAGCCACTTTGCAGCGGGCGGACGCTAGGATGTACGCGCATAAAGCAAAGCGCAAGCCACGATCAGAATAGATTCGAGCGTTTGGATGCGTTTGCCCTATGAAAAGGCGGGAATTCCTTACAAAAATTATCCAATATGAGGTACAATAGATCGTTATCACCGATCAACTTAATGGTATAAAGTCACCAGGATGGTTTTGCCTTGGGACTACACATTCGACTGTTTGGGAAATTTTGTGTCGAGTGTAATGAGCGGATACTGGAAAACTTCGTAGCTCAAAAACCAGGCGAACTTTTTTGTTATCTACTCCTTCATTGCAATCGCCCGCATCCGCGCGAAACACTGGCAAGCTTGCTCTGGGAAAATCAACCCGGTGCGCAAGCAAGAAAGAATCTGCGGCAGGCCCTCTGGCAGCTTCAGGCGGCGATTCACGCCAAATGCCTGGAGACCCAGACGTTCATCGAAGTTGATGCAGATTGGGTCACGCTCGCGATCCCATCTGATCTCACCTATGATGTAGCCCTTTTCGAGAAAGCTTGCTGCCAGGTGGAAGATTTGCCTGGAGAGCAGATCGAGTCTGAGCTTGCCAGGCAACTCGAACAGGCAGCCACGCTGTACCGGGGCGATTTGTTGCAGGGCTGTTACGAGGGCTGGTGTTTGTTCGAACGCGAGCGGCTACAGAACATGTATCTTCTGCTGCTCGACAAACTCATGGGGTATTGCGAGGTTCACACTGAATGCGAGAAGGGCCTGGCTTATGCGAACAACATCCTGCGCATCAACCGCGCCCACGAACGCACCCACTGGCGCATGATGCGCTTTTATTACCTGGCAGGCGACCGCACTTCTGCCCTGCTGCAATATAACCGCTGTTTAGAAGCGCTGCGAGAGGAATTGGGCGTAGAACCGGGGAAGGAACTGAAAAAACTGGCGCAAAGAATCCAACAAGACCAAGCATTAGGACCCGTATCTGCTCCACAGGCCGATCATGGACTATCTACGGCACAATCGCAGGCGATCTTGCACTCGCTAGAGGCTTACTGCGGCACCCTGGGGGCGGCCCATGAGCAGCTCAACAGCCAACTCGAAAATCTACGCAGCTTGTTGGATCGGGAGGATTAGAACCAGGGCTGCTCGTCAAGACTCCAGAGCGACCGTTTCTCCATTTTCGGCGAGATACAACACCTGTACACCGATATCGAGCAGCGGGCGCTTTTCGTTTTCTGCCATTTGCCGGTCGTAGAAGACCACGCGCACCTGTTCCAATGGACGCCCGCCGGGCAACTGCCCTGCTTCGAGCAAACCCAAAAGGCTGTAGACCTCCCAGCCGCGCACATGCTCGCCGGACTCCAGATAGCAGGAATATTCCGCCAACTTTACCTCTGGCAGGTAAGCTACCGGCTCGAGGGTTGCCGCACCGTCCCGGTAAGCGGATTCTTCGCCAGGTAACAGTTCGGGCAGGGCGTAACGGGTCAGGCCGGGTCGAGCAGCGCGCGCTAAGGCCCATTGCTGCGCTCGCACCGATAGAATGTATTCCTCGCTACTGCGCACCTGCAAAGCACGCAGCAATAGTTTTTGCTCATCGAAATCTTCTACCTGCTCCCAGCCCGAGTCCCAAAAATCCTGTGGAGACTCGTAAGCTGCTTCCACTTGAGACTGAGTAACCAAGAGCAGGTGGGAACGATTCGAAGCCAGCGGCACCCTGGGCAGGCATTTGGCGCCAGCTCCCACCCAACCGGCCATTGCGTTGCTCACCCTGGAGGCAGCCAGTAAGACCCGGCAAAACCGGGCACAGTCGCCCACGCGGGCCGGCAACCCACCTGGGTCAGCAGAGTCGACTGCGAACGAGAAGCGCACCAGGTACCCACGCTGTTCATCTTCTGCAGCGCCTACAGACAATTCGTCTCCTCTGGGCCATCCGAACCACCCATCATAAGGCGGTTGATCCGGCGGCAGAGCAGCCAGGCGCTGCAATTCATCCTGCAAACCCTGGGTCAGTGCATCGGAGCGCTGTGGGATCGACCACTGCTGCGGCTGCGGGAGACCGATGGCTGTAATTGCATCCAAACAGGAGCGAATGGCGGCGGGTAAAGACTCCGCATGCAGGTCAAGCCTGAGCAAGAGCGCATCTGGCAGGATGCGTTCAGGATCGATGGATTTCATTCTCTTGGCAACCATTGCAATCTCCCATTGGCATCATAATAACCGATGTAGATATTCTCGTGCAGCGAACCCTTCTTCCCGACCGGACCCATGTATTTACGCGATTCTTTAGCGGCAGTCTCACTGTCAAAAAAGTATACTATACCATCGTAGGAGTGACCACCTGCTTTTACCTTGCCATTGCCAGATTTGAGCTGGTGAGAATAATCATCAGCCTGATCCGTTTTGAAAGCTCCAGTGCCGCTTTTGTCGTCCACCAGATATTTGCCCGGCGGTGGGGCAGCGTCTTCGGGCAGATTACCTACTTCGACCACCCCGTCGGCGATGCGCGTCTTGCCGCTCGGGTTGTCGCCATCCAGAGTCAGGGGCAGCTTCTCGAGCGGTTCGATCTTGCCTTTTTCGAGGCTGCGCAGGTCCTCGCGCCGGAAAGCGGAGAACTGCTCGCCTTTGGATTTT
Source organism: Chloroflexota bacterium (assembly GCA_040752025.1). Classification (GTDB taxonomy): domain Bacteria; phylum Chloroflexota; class Anaerolineae; order Anaerolineales; family UBA4823; genus JBFMFR01. Next base: position 74,812 of record JBFMFR010000003.1, read on the forward strand.
GGGTCAGGCTGTAGAGCCAGGAAGGCATCCAGCAGCCTGCGCCGTTCGGCGGGCTCCTTCACGCTGGCGATGAGGCCAGTGATCTGATCACGCACTGCATGGCGGAACCGGCTGTAAGCAGCCTCACCGAAATCCGCATCCAGGCCTTTCAAGTTCAACAAACGATCGAAGAAATCCTTCGGTACTTCGCCACGCGCCTGCATTTCGGCGTGCAGCTTCTGCACAACCTTACCCCACTTGCGGATCTGAGCCACATCTTCATCGCCCCAGCCTTTCGGAGGCGGCTCGCCAGGTTTTACAGGCGCGTCCGGGGCGCGCTTGGCTTTCAGGGCGTTTTCGAACTCGGGGAAATCGGCCAACGGCTCTTTATATTCGGCAGCAGCGCGGGCCTTGCGCGCCGACCAGGAAACGTCCCAATCTTCGGCCTTTTCGATCTTGGCTTTGGAGAGGTCGTTCGGGTGATCTAAATCGTAGCGCAGCGCCAGGTCGGACTCGCCACCTATTTTACGCAGATGGTATTTTTCCCCAACTTTAGCAAAATAATACTCATCAATGAACTTCTTCCAACCACCCTCCTCAAGGAAGCGAGCTGGCAGATCTTTGGAATTCTTGAAAATCGCTGCTGCATATGGCTCTAGCTCCTTGTCTCGCAGGACAGCGACAAAGCCCACCCCTGGAGAAGTCTCCATCGACTTGAGGGTCGCTTCGTGGTGCTTGAGCTGGGATTGCAGGTCCATCAACTCGGCGATCAAGCGGGCTTCCGCGTCTTCATCCAGGCCGCCGGCATTGAGCAGCGCCAGGCGCTTGCGGATGATGCGGGGTAACTTATCTACTTCGAGGTGGGCTTCCCAGGCCAGCGTACCAGGCTTAGGCCTTCCATTGAGTCCAATCCACTGCTGGAAGCGCCGGAAAACCTCAAGCACGCGGCCGCTGAACCCGGCGTAACGCTGCATCATGCGCACGGTGCGGACGTGTGCGCTGATCATCTCGGCGGTCGTGGCAGGGCCGATGCGCATGCGGATATTGGTGACCAGGCCGGTCTTGGGATCGATGTCATAATGCACCAGGACTGAATCGCCAGGGATATCGGGATCAACCTTGACAGGCACTTCACTGCGCAACCGCTCCGGTAGAGCTTGCTTGTGATGTGGAGCAGCATCTTTCAGCTCGCCCCAGTCTTTTAGCGGTTGCTCGGGTTTTGGACCCGAGGTGTGCATCTCAGCTTTCGAAGCCGCCTCCGCCGCACCAGGACGAGGCTCGAGGGCGGCTGGCTCAGGCGGAATCTGCGGGGTTTCTTGCGGTTTCACCCCAGGAGCGGGCTCTCCAGGCCGGGGTTCAGCCTCGGCCTTCGGGGCGGCTGGCTCGACCGCTTTCTTTGGCTCTGGCCTGGGCTGGCTGGGGGGCGGCTCAGCTTTGCCTTCCAGGCCCTTGTTCACCTCGGGCGGCAGCTCCACTTTTGGCTCTGGCACAGGCGGCGCTTCAACCTTCGGCGCAGAGGGCATTGGCTCGCCGGCCTTCACCCCGGCAGGCGGCTCAACCGAGGGCTTTGGCGCGCCGGGCTTGACGCCCTTGGGCGGCTTGATGCCATGTAAGCCGCCTATGCCAAACCCCATCCCCAAGGCCATGCCGCCAGACTGTACCAACCCCATCAGGACAGCCTGCAACCGGTCGTTACCCTCGGCCCAGGTCTGATCGCTCAGCAAAACGCCCAACAGGCCCGAAGGCAAAGCCCCGACCAGGTTCTCCGCCCCCTGGGCCAGCCCGTGAGCGGCGACGCGGCTGACGAGCTGGCCTTCGGCCAGGCGCGACAGCACCCCGGAGCGCAGCATAGCGTTACCCACCCCGGCAGTCATCGCTGCCAGAGCCACATCCACGCCAGCCAGCGCCAGATCGCCCCCCAGGTCCTCCATACCGTAGGAATGGCCCTTCATGGCAATCTTGGTGGCAATGCCGGCCTCAGCGCCGGCAGCAGCCGAGAGCGCGGCGATCACCGCCGGCGAGGCAGTGCCGGCGGTGGCCACCGCTACTGCGATCCCCACGACGATCGCCGCAACTGTCGCAGCGGCATCCGTAATCGAATCGACAGCCTCCCGGAACTCCTCTACGCTGCGCTCGCCGGCCCCGGCGATCGAGTTAAATCTTTCGAGCTTTTTGCGCGTCTCGGGGTCGTCGGGACCTTTGGCTTTCAAAGTAGCCTGGTAATCCTGGTAAGCTTTGCCGGCTTCACCGGTCATGCGCCCGAGCACCTCAGTTTCTTCACCAGCGAACAGGCTGCCCAGGCCCGAACCCGAACCGAGTTCGAAGGCTTTATCCGCCAGCAACTGCTGGTAACGTTCTGCCGGCGTTTGCGGTTTGCCTTTCAAGAGCTTGGCGTAGTCATGCTGCTCGCGGCCGCCCCAGGCTTCGCCCATGACATCTTTGTCGAAATCCCGATCCTTGTAGCGAGCGTTGTAATCCTTGCGGATGGCAGCGATTTCCGCCGGGCTTTTATCCTTCAAAGTGTTACGCAAAGCCTGATCATCGGTGCCCAGGTCATAGACAGCGAAGAATACTTCCTGGGCGGGTGTGAGACGGCCGCCGCTTTTGACCAGCTCCTTGGCCTTGAGCCTGTCGTTGCCAGACATGTTGAACTCGATCAGGACGTTCAATCCACCGGGGCCAAAACCAGCCAGCGGGTCGATCTTATCGTAGGCTTTGGTCAGGCCCTGCATGTACTTCTGGGAACGCTCACCGATCTGGCGTTCTGCCTCCTTGTTCACCGCCTGCAATTTGGACTGGAACTCCTTTTCCGTCCAGGGTTTGCCGGAAGCAGCGGCGGCGGCGGCTTCCTCGCGGAACTTCAGCATCAGATCACGGCGCACTTCCTTTTCAGCTCGGTCTCCCTGGGCCTTGAGCACAGCGTTGACCTTGCCATCATCCGTGACGAAAGATTGCCGCTCGATGAGCAGCCGGGCGGCGTCAGCCTGGGTGGGGTCATTTTTCGCCAGGGCATCGGCCAGTTTCTGCCCGGGCTCGTCCAACTCCTCCTTGAAAGCCTGCTGCAGGCCGCCTGGCTTGCCGCCGGCAAAAGCCTGGTTGAAATGCTTCTCCAGGTTCTGCGTGCGCCGCTTGATCTCAGCCTCCACTTCGGCGGTGCTCATATTACGGGCTTCCGCCGAATCTTCCACCTCTTTGCGGATGCGCGTGTAGATCTCGTCCATGGTTTCGGCTTTGCCGAACCACTGCCGGCGCAGTCCTTCCTGCACAGCTACCGCGTCTGCTTTATCGACATCACCAGCCATCAAAGCCTGGGCCTGCTGGAGCTCGATTGGATCCAACTCTTTCTTAAGATGTGCACTGAGATCGACGTTATATTCACGCTTGTAACGGGCGATGATCTCCTGGCGTTCTGCAGGCGTTTTATTGCGCAGAACGGTCATGACCGCCGCCTCGTCGGTGTTGATGCGATCTAAGGCGTCATGCAAGCGAAAGACGTCATCTCCGACCGGATCAGCGGCCAGCGCGGCGCGGGCCCGCTTGAGTTCGTCTGGGCTGAACGTCTCGCTGAACTCATCTTCGACATCCTCGCGCATGTTGCGCTGATATTTGAAGGTGTAGGCTTTCTCGATGGCCTTGACCTGCACCTGCGTGCGCCGGCCGAGGGCTTTGAACAACCTCTCTTCTTTGGTGCCCATGCCCTTTACCGAAGCACGGATTTCGGCAGCAATCTGCAGCGCATCGAAACCGCGACTCTGGGCAGCGCCGAGCCGGTTTAGATCGTACCACTCTTCGAGCTTCAGGCTTTCCTGGCGGAACTTCTCAACTAGCTGCGGCGTATGGCGGCGTTTCATCGCCAGGAACAACCCGGCTGCCACTGCAGCGACCGAATCGCCGCCTGAGGTAAAGAAAATGGTCAGGATCAACCTTTGTTCTGCGCTGAGCGAGGCCAGGGTGGTTTTCAGTTCATCAGCATTCTTGGCGACGATGGCATCACGCACTTTGTTCAACATTTCAAAGTCGGCTACCATCTGGTCCTTGGTGGCGCGGTTGCGCTCCTGCTCCCAGGCCTGGGTATTAGCCTCTGACTGTCTGAAAATATCCAACAACCAATCGATCAACCTGTCCCAAAACGAGCGCTTCTTACCGAGTTGATCAGCAGCCCACTGGCGCACGGATTCCTTGGCCAACTGGGACATCATGGGGAGCGCGCCCTGGAAAGTCTCAACCTGCGCCTCGGCGGAGCGCTTCAGCCGGTTGACTTCCCCCTCTACGAACAAAGCGCGCTCATCACCCCAGTTCAGGCTGGGGCGCGCCTGCACCCGCCCTTCGGTTTCTTCTGTATAAGCCGCCCGGATCTCCTGGGCCTCCTGCTGGGAGGTGAGCTTGTAAGCGCCGCTTTGCCGCTTGCCTGCGTCTGCAAGTTCGCCGGTGCGCTTTTCGCCAGCCAGCCGGTAAACCGCCTTCGCCCGGCCAGCGCCCTTCTCGATCTGGCCGATCAGGCTGGCTTTCTTCTCATCGATATACTTTGGGTCCGGCGGCTGGCCTGCCGCGGCTCGCTTCTGGGCCAGGGTATCCTTGACGGTTTGTTTTCCGGCCTGGATTTCCATTTGCGCCTGCTTACCGCGCTGTTCCGTTTGCTTCTTGGCCTGTTCGTCGGTCTTTTTTAATTCCGCGCCGGCCTGCTGCCCGGTCTCTTGAGTTTTTGTGCGCTCTTGTTTGACGTGTTCGTCAAGCAAGCTCTTCGAGACGCCAGCAGCCTGGCGGATGCCCTGCAGCTCACCCTCCAGTTTTTCCTTTTCCGGACCCTGTTCATCTTGAGCAATCTTCGGCGCGACCACCTTCAACGCATCGCGAGGATAGGATTCTTTCTCGGCATCCCGGACGATTTCCTGGGCCTCCTGCTGAGCGCCAACCGACAGGCGCGCCAGCGCCTTGCTGATATCCACCTGGAGCTCCGCGGAGGCTGGCTTCATGGAAGGCGGGCCCTTATCCTTCAGGGTTTCGGCTGGCGGCGGCGCAACGCTGGTCTTTTGCTCGGCCGGTTTGTCCAGCTTATCCTGAAAGGCCTTCTTTTGCTCTTTTTCTTTTTCGCGTACAGGAACTGACGCGGGCGCATCAGGCTTTGGGGGTTCAGGTTGTGGCTTGGGGGGCGGCAGCGGGATCAGGCTGGGGTAGCGTCCCTCAGGGGAACGGATCTTTGGGTGACCAGGGCTGCGGGTGAGGGCCGGCATGGTCTGATCACTCAAGCGCCTGGCGGCGAATCCTTCGATGCGTTTATCGGTGGCTTTTTGGACCGGGTCAACTTGCAGCGGCGGTTCGCCCTGTGGAGGGGGTGTCTTGGGAATATTTTTGAGCGCTTCTTGCTTGTAATCCGGCTGGGCGGCCTTACGACTGGCATCCAGAGACTGGCCTTGCCCGGCCAACTTGCCCGGCGAAGCCTTGACGCCGCCCATATCGGGCGATTTCACCCGCTTTAGTGTGGCCCGCTTGACCTTACCTTGCCAGTGTTGCACGCCACCTGCAGGGGCCCCGCCCGCTGCTGGCGAGCCGCCAGCCGGGCCAGGGGCCGCCCCCGTGGCAGCCGGTTCTCCAACTGGCTTGAGTTTGCCTTTATCGCGATCGACGGTCATTTCCGGCGGGCCGCCGCCGGGCGCTTTCTTAACGGGCTCAGTAGGAGGCGCGCCATCTCGAGCAGGCTCCCCGGCGGATTTGTCGATTTGCGCCTGCATGTTAGCTGCGCCAGGCCCCGGCGGCTTGACTGTGATCGTCTCTTCTGGCATAACAATCACGCCAGGCTGGGGTGGCTTAGCCGTGATAACATCCTCAGGTATGTCGATCTCGCCCGGCTGCGGCGACCTGGCTGTAATGGTCTCTTCAGGCATGACAATTACACCGGGCTGGGGTGGCCTGGCGGTGATCACCTCTTCCGGCATGTTGATCACGTCCGGCTGCGGCGGTTTGGCCGTAATCACCTGCTCTGGCATATTAATTACGCCGGGTTGAGGCGGCTGGGCGGTGATCACCTCTTCCGGCATGTTGATCACGCCGGGCTGAGGGGGCTGGGCGGTGATCACCTCTTCTGGCATGTTGATCACGCCCAGTGCGGCCTGAACGTACCCATTCCCGCGCTGGCGCTGCATCTGCTGCACCTGGCTGGCGCGGGAGCGCGCCAGCGCCGGGTGAGCCAGCGCCGGCAGATGCTCAGGCGGCTTACCCGGAAGCCGGGCCCGGGATGGGCGTGCAGCACCGGCAGAGGCCCGATCCGGCATCTGCGAGCCCAGCGCGGAGTGAACATCCGCCGCCTTTTCGCCAGGGTCGAAGATTTTTCGGCGCGTCATCACTTTCCTGTGGCGTGGTCAGGCCACCTCTACTCTTTCTCGCGGGTTAGATCCAGATATGGCCCAAAATCGGCGCGGGTCGGCAGCCGGCCCATCTTCACATATTCGCGGGCTGCCGCGCGCACCAAATGAGGCATCCCAATGGAAGTGTTTTCCTGGGCCGCCAGAAATGCGGCTGCCAGGGCCACATTGCGAATGTTCCCACCAGACAATTCGAACTGGCGCGCCAGGAATGGGAAATCCACGTCCGGCCCGAGCGGGGCCTCGGGAGGGAATAGACTGCGCCAGATACGCTGGCGATAGGCTGGCTCCGGAAATGGGAAGTCGACAGCATGATGCATGCGCCGGGTGAAGGCTTCATCCATATTCTGGCCCAGGTTGGTCGCCAGGATGGCGATTCCTTCGTACTCTTCCATTTTCTGCAGCAAATAAGCCACTTCCACATTCGCATACCGGTCATGAGCATCCTTGACCTCAGAACGCTTGCCGAACAGGGCGTCAGCCTCGTCGAAAAACAGCATGGCATTGCTGGCCTGGGCTTCCTGGAAGATGCGGTTCAAATTCTTCTCGGTTTCACCGATATATTTGCTTACCACGCTCGAGAGGTCGATCTTATAAAGATCCAGACCCAATTCTCTGGCCAGCACCTGGGCAGCCATGGTCTTGCCTGTCCCACTGGGGCCTGAAAACAGGACATTGAGCCCTTTGCTCGAAGCGAGCTTGCGCTCAAAACCCCATTGGGAATAAACCACGTGACGGTAGGCAACCGAGGCGCAAACTTCTTGCAACTGGCGCAAGGGGCGCGGCGGCAGAACGATGTCATCCCAACCGTAAACCAGTTCCACCTTCTGCGCCAGGCGGCTGAGACCAGAAGCAGATTGCGCCCGCACGGCGGTATACAGGTCAGCCAGTGAAAGCGCACCTGTTCCCGGTGAACACGTGCGGGCACGGCTGCTGGCTTCGCGCGCCGCAGCCCAGATGGCGGCAGGACCGAGCACAAACTTGCTGGCGATCTCGGTCGGATCCAAACCATGACCAGGGCCAGCTTCCGCTTCCAGCGCAGCCTGCCAGGCTTGCAGGCGAACCGGGAAGTCGGGAAGGCTACACGTAAATGTGAGCAACGGGGTCTCTTCCAGCCAGCCGCCTGGCTGCCAGGAACTGCGGCTGCCCACAAAAAGCAACTGCCCCGGGCGCGCCAGCCTGCGCACCAACGCCAGGGCCCTCCTGGAGCTGTCTCGGGGGCCATCCAACAGCGCTTCGAAGCGGTCCAGGTAGATAGCCGCATCCGACAGCAAGGCTTCCTTGCGAAGCAAGACGACCAGGGCATCCACATCCAGGCTGGCTTCCAGCGCAGCTTCCAGGTCCACCACCAACAAAGGCCGTTGAACGGCCCCACAAGCCGCCTCGGCTCCGGCCAGCTTGCCGGCGTCTTGTGGGCCATGCAGCACGAGCACACACCCACGCTCCAACGACTGGCGTACCACGACAGTAATTTCAGTCTCGGTCTCTGAACTGGACTCAGGAGTCCGCTGTTGGCAGAAAGGCAGCAGTCGAGAATCCAGACACGGCGCCCCTAACAAATAAGTTGTGATACATTCATCGGCTTTCAGGAGGCGTGCCAGCAAAGGGGGCTGGCGATCCTGAGGGTCATCATACAGGCTCAATAACCCGCCAGCCAGCAAAGGGGCAGCGGGAGAGAAGACCTGCCGGCGGCGCAGGCTTTCATCCACTGTGGCGCACAACAAGCGCAGCGCCAGGTCCACCGTTGGGCGTTTTTTGGTCACGTCGTTCTGCACGTAGGCGAAGAGACTCTCGTAGCGGCTGTCGATCTCTACGGCAAGCGCCAGCAGCAGGACACTGCGCTCGAAGCCATCCAGCCCAAAACGCTCAGCTACCCGGACCAGCGGCAGGTCCACCCCCGCCCGGAGGCTGGCCCGCTCCCTGCGGTCGAGCCAACGGCGCAACTCGATGGGAGAGAGGTCCGGCTCGGGGGCCGCGTGGCGCCCGTTGCCGCCGTTCTGAGGCCCACCAGCATGCGCCAGGAGGGCATCCACCTGCGCATCTGGAACGTACAACCCGGCGAAGGCATTCTCTACGAGCACGTTGGCAGCGCGCATGCGAGCGATCTGGCGCTGCAGAAGCGCGTCCAACCACTGTAATTCAGCAAACAAGTTCTCATGACCATCACGGAAAGGATCCATCGCAGCCTCAACCTTGACTTAATTCCAGGAAAACCAGGATGCCATCCAACCAGGGCAACTCCAGGCGCTGCCCATCAATGCCCGCCATGCGCATGACAATCTCCAGCGGGCTATGCGGCAGGCGAGCGTAAAAGCTGCCGCCAAGGCGAACCAACCTACCACGGCCGACCAGAAAATTGCGATAGAGATACCCAGCACTGCTACCGGCAAACCCAGGGAAACGAGCAGCGACGCAGCGATGCACAGTATGGGAAGCCAGGGACCAGGTGAGATCGGCCTGCGGCGTGAGCGGAACCACCCCAGCCAGAGAATAAAAGTCCAGATCAGGCCCGGCTGGCCGCAGGCGGGCCAGGGCTGCACCCAGGGGGACATGCAACGCGACCGGAAGGGCATCCTTTGGGCGCAGCCAGATGTCGAACCCGGCGCCATTACGCCCGCTCAGGCGCAGCGGCTGCAAACCCGGAGCAGCTTGCAGCCAGATCAGACACCCCGAAAAAGCCAAATCGGTGAGCCGTTCGCCAGCGGGGAAGCCCTCGCCCAGCGCCAGGCACTCAACTGGCCGGCCGAGCGCAGTGTCCAGCAGGGCCAGCGCACTTCGCAAAGCCGAGGCAAGCGCGGCGTCATCTACCGGAGGCTCTAACTGCCAGGCATACAGCCACAGGTCACTTTCCACGTCGCGCAACAACAAAACCGGCCCGTGGGGATCCTTTTCCACCGTCGCCAGCAGACAACGAGCGCCAGCCAGGCCCAACTCGACCTGCCGGGCAGCCAGGAGGCGCATGGCTTGCTGGTGCACATCAGGAGCATCCAGGCTGGGCCAATTCTCGGGCTCAGGGATTTGCTCCGCCCCAACCAACAGGCGAAAAACCGAGTCGGCAAGCGCGTCTCGAGCGTTTTCAGCGCCCATGCATTTCATGAGCGTGACCACCCGCAGCGCGGTCTCGCTGGGGAAATCGGGCTGGTCCGGATAGAAGAGGCGAGCCAGTATTCCCGGCAAATCCAGGTCGATCATGGCCGCTGCGCACAATAAGACTGAGACGAAATTGCTGGCCAAAGCAGATGGGGCCTGTGTAACAACCGAAGCGACGGGGACCTCCAGTGCGACCTGCAGGGCGCGGCGAGCCAGGCCGGCATCTTCGCCGGCCACGCCGCGCAGGAAATCCAAACTCTCTTCGAGGCCGGATTCTTCCGGCAAGATCAACTCCCGAGCACGCCAATCTCCCTGCGCAACCGCGGCCAGCAAGCTGCCACGGCGGCCTGCTGGCGCTGGCCATACTGCCAGGCGCAGAAGGCGGCGGGCGGAAACGATCAAAGCTCCTGGCGACAGATGCGGGGAGTGATGATAAGCTGCAGCAAACAGGCGCAGAGCATCGTGAGGCAGGCGCGTGGCTTCCCGCTCCAGTCCAGTTTGCGACCAGACAGCCATTAATCCCTCCAAAGCCTGATACAAAGCAGCCGACCCACCTGCGCCGGCCGAGCACAGATCAGCAATCGTCTCGACCTGGGCTGGTCGCAACAGGGCCAGGACAGATTCCAGCAAGTTCTGTGCATGTAAAACACGCAGCACCTGCGGGGCCGGCTCGGGTTCGAGCGACAACACAGCTTCGATCACCTGGCCGGTTTCGAGGCCAGCCAGGTGATTGAAAGCGGAGAAATACCAACGGTTCCAGGCCAAGCCGGCAACAAGGTCACCAATAAAGAACGCCAGGTAAGCGGCGCGATCGGGAAAGCGGAGCACATTCACCCCGTCTGGCCCCCGGCGGATGGCGCCAACGATCTGGCCGGCCAGGCGCTCGCCCCAGGCGCGCGCAAATGCCACCTCAGGCATGCGGTTCAGCTCGGGAACCAGGTGCACGTCCAGGCGGCGGATCAGCCATACCGAGGGGTCATGCGGGTCGAGATTTGGCTCAAGGCTTTGAGCACAGGCCGCGGCCAGGTTCTTCTGGGCCAAAGCGTCCAGGCGGTGGCGCACACTCTCGGGATTGGGGTGCTGGCGCGGCACCAGGTAAACGCAATTCAGATGCTCGATCGTCAAGCGATTTTGGCCAAGACTCTCGGCTGCCAGGCCGGTAGATAGGCTCACTGACCAGGCTCGTCCTGCACAGTCACCTGCGGCGCTGTGCGCTCTGGAACCGGCTCAGCGCCATTGTCCGCCTGGGCCAACAACTCCTCGAGCACCTGGATCGCCCCGCTGATGCGCAGCAAGGTGTCGCGCACTTCCTGGCGCTGCTGGTCGAGCGCTTCTAGCTGGCGCTGGCCCCGGTTATATTCTTCCTGCAAGTTTTGCAATCGGCTCATGACCTTGAGTGTTAGCATTAGTCTTTCCTTCCCAGGACCACCAGGGTGAACAAAATACTGTTATCACTTTCCAGACCAGCATCGGATTCCGAGCAATAGGCCTCGCCGCTGGTGCTGCTTAGTGAAGAACTCTTGATGCGGATAAAAGCATGCTGCGGGATGGCGCCATCGGATTCCACGTGGCCCCAGTTATTAAAGGTGATACTGTTGTTGCCCCACAGGCTGAACCCTTGCAACACCACGAAGCGATCGTAGATCTGCGTAAACTCCCCGGCGTGGTTGACCGTCCATTCTACGGGGTTGTTCTGGCCCTGGTTATCAACCACCCGAACGTAGGTCCTGACCTTGATCACATTCTCTGGGTGCGCCAACTTGAGATCGCCGCGCACATCCACATCGCCGCTAACGACCAGGTCGCTGGCTGCGCCAGAGACGTTGCCGACATGCACATCCTTACCAGTGCCCCAGTTCAAGTACAGGTTATCGTTGCTGTTCGTGTTGGTTTGCTTGCCGTTGATGTGGCGGACGGTAAGCGTGGCGTTGGTGTTATTGCCGATGACCACATCGTCCCCAACCGAGGCCTTGCCGTTGACCGTGAGGTGATTCTGGTTGTCCAGTTTCATGGCAAGCGACCCGCCCCCCGGATCACTGCGATCGTTATCGTGCGAGCCGCCACGGAACCAGCAGAAATCGGCGTTAGAACGAAAATACAGCGTCGAACTCTGCACGCCAATTCCGTAAGTCTGGTTGTAGAGGTTTAGCATCTGGCGCACGGTGCTGCCGAAGTACAGGCGCGCTTGAGAATCCAGGCGCATCTGCAAAGAGCCATTGGCACCCGGGTCGCTGGCCGAATCACTGTGCACACCATCCTTGAACCAGCAAAACTGATCATGCGAGCGGAAATAGGTCGTCCCAGACTGGACCCCGATGCCGTAGTGGTGTTTGCCATCTGCGGTCGACCACAGGTTGATCATCTGACGCGTCTGGCTTCCGAAGTCCAGAGCGCCAGTCGCAACTAGAACGGTATCGTTATCTTTGACAACCAGAAAAGTCTTTTGAGCGCTCCCATCGGTCGGTCCAACAGTGAGGCTAGAGGCGACCGTACCATCGCCGATATTGATGTGTAGATCCTGGCCAGCGCCCCCCTGACTGCGCTGCAGCCAGAGAGGCGATTTGTTATCTTCTCCTCCATTGGTCTGAAACGATAGTCGTGTGCCGTGCAGGAAAACATCATCCTTGGCGACCAGGCGCCCATCCACACGCAGCCGTCCCTCGACGCTGGCAAAATCAGCCGCATCCGGATCAGCAGGCGTTTGGCGCGGGCGCAGGCGCAGTGTGCCGGCTGAGGCGAGCAGCTCTGCGGCCACCGCTGCGGCGTAAGACCGACCATCGGTGAGGACACCAGAGGCAGCCGGTTTGAATTCCTGCTTACCATCCCAGTGAACCATGCCCAGCTTCACCAGCCAACGTGGGCTGTTTGCATCATCGGGGAACTCCTGGTAAGGGACGGACTCATCCTCAGGGATAGCTACTTCATCCGCGGCCAGGGTCCCCCCGGCAACCGGGGGCACTCCTTTCTTCCCGTCTACGGAAAGGTTATCGTGGGTAGGAGTGGGCTGCGGCCCGGCCAGGATGAGGAAATCCTCCAGCAAGCGGCTATACTGGCCGCCGATCTCACATTGCTCGTATCCGGCGCGAGGCAAGCCGGCTTTCTGTTCATTGTAAGCCAGCCAGACCTCCACATTGCCAGCCCCAAAGGGCACAAACAGGAAAGTATCCAGCCTGGTTGGCGAGAAAACCACGATTTCCCGTCCAAAGCCATCGATGGCCAACCCTGGTTGCAGAAAGATGTCCACATTCTGCGGGTTGCCCTCCTGCGGCCTTTCGACCAGTTCGAGTCCTGTGACGATGCCCAAGGTATGCGGGCCGAGATTGTGACGGCGGCGCATGTCGCGGTGGTATTCCTGCTGAGCTTCGAAGTCATCGGCCCCCAGATACTGCCGCTGGTAATAGTGCAAGCGTGTAATTTCATCAGTTGCCATGCGCATCCCTACCCTTCCGGATTGCCCGCTGCATCATCCAGGCGGCTGCGCAGGGAGGAAAAACTATTGCGCAGCTCTTCCATTTCGCTCCGGATGGTTTTCAACTCGCTTTCCTTATCGGCCAGCTCTTCCTGAACGCCATAGCGCCGAAAACCGATAACGCGCTTGCCAGTGCGATACAAGAGCACATTCTCCCCAGGAGCAACGGCCTTCAAGTCAGCCAGTTTTTCCATATCCAAAGCTTCTTCAGCCGAGGCAACCCGGCGCTCAACTACACGCACCCCGGCCTCGGTCAGCGCCTTATTGGCCTGATTAGGCGTCTTGACGAGCATTTCTTCCAGGTTGATGGTACCCACCGGGCGGATGCGAGCGGCTAAATTCTCGAGAGAAAAGTTTCGCATCAAGTTTTCCACCTGGCTGGATGCCATTCGCAGGTTGGAGAACTGGTCACGGGCCAGGAGCCTGTACAAGTTGCTGCCGACCTCTGGCTGCACGGCGGGTTGGGCCTCTGCGATCGCCGGAACCGCTTCCTTCTGATCCGGCCAGCGCATGCAGCACACCTGCTGCAAGGCATAGTGGATCAACGGGGAAATCGGAAGCGCCGAAAGCCAGTAGCTCACGGCCGGGAAAGAGCCGGCGTAACGGCGGCAGTCGAAGTTACAGATGTCGATGATCTTGCCGTTTTTGATCGTCAGGCAGGCCAGCACCAGGCGCTCGCCGGCCGGATCGGGCGGGCAGGGAGGCAGCAGCGCCAGGCAGACGCAATCCTGGATGTACTGGAACAGCATGGCCGCCAGGCCATTGAAGACCGGCGTGATCATCGCCAGGTAAGCGGCTTGCTCCTGGTCCTCGCCAGGTTGGATACACTGCAATTTCGCAAATTCCATCGGAAGCCGGCAGTGAACACCGGAAGGATTCTCCTGGTACAGGTCGCTGATCACTTTGCGGAACTGGCAGCAAGCATTGTAGATTTGTTCGTTATTGACGTCGATCTTTGAGATATCGCCGCCCAGGATAGCAACGATAATGTCCAGGCTTTCTTCCTTCATGCGCCGGGCGGCCGAATCCAGGATGGGTAAGATACAACAGAGCAGGCGGTCGAGGAGTGTGCCAGGGATATATTTCTTCAATTCCAGGAGCATTGCATAGCCCTGCAGCAACTGCGGAGGGAAACGCTTGGCATAACGCGCCAGGCCCGGGTAGAACTCCAGACTGGTGGTTTTCACCGACAGCGGACGAATACGACAGTGCTGCTTCGGGTCGCAGATCAGGTCGAAGGCAAACCCTTCGTAAATCCGTGTAGTTTCGCAAGCCCCACCAGCCGACTGGATGCCTGTATTACAGGTTGCACTCTGAGAGTGGGAGGCATATTTCGAATCGCTGCTGCCACACCCACCCCCGTTGCCGCCGCAACTGGACGCCGTGACGCTCGTTTTAGAACTCCGCCGCAAAACAGCCACCGGGTTAGTTTCCTGCTCCCGGTAAGAGAGCGTCAGGCACCAGTGTTCTTCCTGATCCTTGCACTCTACATCGGGGTGATAGGAAAGTGGGTCACAATCGTCCCGGCTGCGCCTGCGCCGGGAGTCTTTGCACTGCGCGATCATCTCGATCACGTTGATCTCCTGCTCCTGCCCGACAACGATGTCTTCACCGCAAGGATCCAGGGCGTAACCCGGACGTACAGTGATGTAGCCTTCGCATTCGTGACAAACCACTTCCAGCCCACACACCACGCCCCAGCCATGCAAGTAGCGGTTATGCAGGCGGTTTTTGGCGCGCACGTACGCCTGCTCGCTGTTCAACTCGGCTTCGGTCAACAACTGACCAGCGAAGTAGCGTGGGCGTTCCAGGTTGTCCAGGCCCAGGCAAACCGGGCAAGAACAAGCAGCGCTTTCCGATTTGGTCTTCGCCTCATACGGTTTACTCATCATAAGATCCTCCATTGGGATAAAATCACCCTTCCAGACTCATCCACCGGTCGTCAATCGCTGACGAAGAACCAGCTTTCGAAAGTGCCGCCCTCCACGCCATCTCCCGTCGGCTGTGCTGGCAACCATTTCGGCAGGTGATCGGCGTCCACCCCGCGACCGTTCTCGTCACGGACGAAATCGCCCTTGAGCACCACCCGGTATTCGTTACCAGCCTCGAACTCCCCGATGAACATCAAAGCATTCACCTTTTCGTTTGGATCGTCCAGACGCTCAAAATCAGAATCCAGGTCGCAGAAATCGTTGAAGCGGCAGCCAGAGAGGCGCCCCTGTATCTCACACCAACAGCCTGGCATGTCCGGGTTGTGCCTCAGCACCTGAAAACTATTGAAGTGCAAGTCACCACGCCGCACGAAGTGGTCGAAGGCTATGCGTAAACCAAGATTCCTTAGCTCATCGATGCTAACCTTTTCTCCGTGCCGCCAATTGATGGCGCAGATGTGCGTCAGATCGGTAGCGCAAGACGAAGGCAGAGTCAATTGCAAGACGCAATCATTACCGACCTGGGCGATCTTTCCGGAAGCCTGCTGGTCACAGCCGACCATGGTCACATCCACCCGATCGATGGCCCCACTGGGGATGGTCAGATCCAGCGTGCGCGTGCCGTTATTAGCTTCTACGATCTGCGCCGAGCCGCCCTGGCTGCACTTGACAAATTTCGCTACAACACCATCGATACCCTTGCCCGGATCACCCGGATTGCCCGGATCGCCTGGTTTACCTGGATCCCCTGGCTTGCCTGCATCGCCTTTCTCGCCCTTGATGCCGCCCCAATCCAGCATGCAGCGAACAACTTCGGTCAGCACACTGGTGCTGGGCAACAAACGCCGGTCGATGAGGTTATCCAGGCGGTCTTCAGTCACCTGATCATCGAAAACGTAATCCTTGACTGTCGCCAACACCAGACAGGTATGCTGGTCGCAGGCAGGGCAGGCATCCAGGACCTGATTGAACAGGTCTTTACAAGGCTCTTCAATGACTTTATAAATGCCCACACCACCTGTCTTGGGGATATTTGGGTCGCCTTCATAGGCGACATAGAGCCAGCCCCCATCGCCGGCGATGGCTGCCTGGCGAGGCTGCTCGCCAGCCTGGAATTTCCCGCCCAGTACTTCCGCCTCTTTGGCTTCCAACCGCTTAGCATCCACCACCTGAATCCAGCCCTTGCCGGCCGCGTCTTGCATCAAGACATACACCCAGCGCCCGGCGGGAGAGACAGCCAGGTCCAGCGAACTCTCGGGCAAATCGATATAGGCCAGTTCAGGAAACGGGTCTGTGGCAACAGACGGCACCCCAAACAGAACCAGGCGGGATTGCGCCGCGCTGGCATCGAGGACAAAAAGGCGGGGATCGGTGGGGCTCTCTGCCAGAGCAAGCGCGGCCGGAGAAGCGCCGGCGATCGTAATCGTTTGAGGGGCAGCGTTCAGATCGCCGCCCTGGATCACATTGACCGTCCCGTCATCGTGGTTGGCAACAAAAACCAGGGCGCCATCTTCTGACACGAGCAGATCCTGCGCGCCGGCACCGACCGGGATCTGTTTCAGCTCAATGTTGTTCAGGTTAGCGCCGGAGTTGTTGATCGACGGGTCATAGACCACCACGTTTTTGGTTGCAGCGTTCAAAGCGTACAAGCGCCCAGTTGGGTCCACGCCCAGCGCCACTGCCTGGCTGGCAGCGCCGGCAAAAGTCCAGCGATTGAGCTCGTCCAGCGTCTCGCCATCCAGTACCACGATCTCCGGATCATTGGCGCCCTGTTTGTGAACGGCTGCATAAACTCGCTTGAGCGCCGGCGAAACCGCCAACGCCAGGCCCGTGTCGGAAAGCGAAGGAGCCGGGGGCGACCATTGATGGTATGCGCCGCTGTAGGCTGAAAGTACGGCATCTTGAGCGCTCAGTACGTACAACTTCTGGTTTTTTCCATCGGCCGCCACCCGGGCGGCGCGAGGGATATTCAGGGTTGTAGACCATTCCAGCTTGACTCCGATTGGATCGCGAGCGTGTTTCTCTCCATCCAGGATCACATCCAGTTCAAAACTCTCCAGGATGCGGTTGGGCTGGCAGGCTGTATCGCCGCTGCTGCACTCATCGAAGAGCGCGGGGACTTCCTCGGTTGGGCATTCAGCGTAACGAATGCAGATTTGCATGTCGCGCGGCTGTTTATCGAGCGGCTCTGCCTTACCGTATTGTTTCTGCCAGTTCTCGAGAAACGCCTGGCGGAAATCAAACAAGGTTTCCTGGCCCACGACGATCTCCCGCCCGCAGCAGTCGACCGCCGTACCGGGTTCGATGATTACATACTGTCTGAGGCAGTCCGGGTTCGGATGGGGAACAACCTTCAGGCCGCAGACCGTCCCCCAGCCGTGCAAGCGCTGGTTATGGCGGCGGTCCTTGCCCATAAAATATCGCTGCTCGTCGGTGAAATCCCGTTCTACCAGCAGCTTTCCGGTGAAATAATGGTTGCGGGCAAACTGAGGGATATCGCAAACGATGCAGTTCTCATGCTTCTCGGGCTTATTGCATTTTGCCATCTTCGCTTCTCCAAAATCTAATCTAGTACAGTCGTTGAGCCGATGCGCGCTTGTTTGCCAATGCGCAGGCTGGGAGGCTGGTCTTCTTCAGGCGCATGCGCCAAAACGGTGTCATAGCCCAGATGCCCCTCGCCGGTTTGCGCCGCTTCTGGATAGGCTCCAATCACAGTGTCCAGTCCAACCAACGATTGCATGCCCACCCGGAAACGCGGGGTAACCAGGTTGAGATCGCCCTGGGTGTGCGCGGGCGAGGCCATCTCTACAATCCGTTTCAGAGTCTGCCGCTGGGCTTGGTCCTGGTTATCGGGCAGCGGGACGAAGACTGTGAAGCGATGGGCTTCATGGTAGAAAGGATCATGCAAAGGATCACCGCTGTCCATCAACTGGAACTCGCCCACCTGGGAATACTCATCGAGCTTTAAACGGGCCTGGATAGCGTTGCCCCACACTTCGCTGCTCTCACCCAGGCGAGCCTCGTTGACGTAGAACCAGCGCCGCAGCTTGTAGTGCTCCAAGACGCCTGGCTCCACGCCGGTATACAGGTGGATATGCAAGCGCAGCCCTTCCGGCGTGCCGCGCAGCGCATACAGGCGATAGGCGTTCTTCAACAGGAGCCGCCGCTTCTGCTCAGGCCAATGCCGCTCGATCGTCATCCCCAACCACCCGCCCAACCAGGAGAGAAAATCCTTCTCCCCAGCCTGGCTGCCAGCCGGGGTCGCCATTGGATCGAACAGGGCCGCCATCCCGGTCACCTGGTCGCCGATCCCCTCGAGGACATAATCGAAGATCGAGAGGAAACGGCCCAGGAACTCTGCGCTGGCCGGACTGCTGCTGTAAGTTGCCGGTAGGTACTGAGACGATGAGGCGCGTGGGTACTCCACGCGTGCGGAGTATACGGACGGGGTCCCGCTGCCATCCCCCAGGATGCGCAAACGCAGCCAGAGGTAACGCCCCGGCGGGCTGGCGACCAGGCAGTCCCAATCCTGTTCTCCAACCAGGCTATCCTCCAGATCGGTAGCCCAGCGGCTATCGGGCAGGCCGAGCACTTCCTCAACAGGCTTGGTCGCCTCAGCCGTGAAGGTTTCCACCCGCAGGCGCGTCCCGGCCGGGAGGTCGGCGTGCAAGGTCACCCGGTGCCACTGGCAGCGGTACAGGCCGCTGTCCAGCGGCGCTGAGAGGTAAATGCCCTCCTGGCTGTACTGCGCGGCAGGCGCCATCTGCGCCACTGCCTGGCGCAGGCTGTCCCCCAGCAGCAAATTCCCGGCAGAGTCGAACACCAGAGCCGCGCCCAGTCCTTCAAATCCCGTGCAGGCAGTACACCATCCCGGCGCCGCCTGGCTGGCATCGCAGTACATGTACAGGCGATGAGTCACCTGGTCGCTCAAGAACAGGTTGCCGGAGGCGTCCACAGCCACAGCCAGAGGGCGGAAAAGGCCCTTAACTTCATCCGGTTGTCCCACCCGGCGGATGAACTGGCCTTGCGCATCCAGGACGGTAATATAATCCTTATTCTCCTGGACGATATACAGGTTCCCATCCCGGTCGATAGCCAGGTGGGTGGGGTGCTCCAATGGCGCGCCGGGCTCGCCAGAATAGGCAGCGCGATAGACCCCGCGCCGGTCGAAAACCAGCACCAGGCCGTTGGCATAATCACTGACGTAGACGCGGCCATGCGGTCCAGCGACCAGGTCCCACGGCTGCCAGGTCTTGTCCGGGAAGTCCGCTTGCGGAGCGCACGCGCCGGTATTGGCTGGAGGCGGTGTGACCGGGGCGGCCCCTTCCAGTCGCCAGCCCGTGCCCGCTGCGAGCACCCGGTAAGGGCCCCAGATGGCACGCAAGGCCAGTCCCTTGAGAGCGAACACCTGCACGCGCCGGTTGCCGCTGTCAGCAATGTACAGGTCCCCTCGCCTGGAAATGGCGATGCCGTGCGGGTCGAGAAGCTGGCGCGGGGCAGCGCCCTTCCCACCCAGGCAGTCCAGGGTCTCGAACCCAGGTATGCACGGATCGTAGCGCTTGACGATACCAGCCTGGCCATCCAGGATATAGAGGCGGTCCTGATTGTCCAGAGCCAGGCCGGTCGGCAATTGCAACCCACCAAAGCTGCCAGCTTCGTCCGCCAGGGGGCGAGCCGTGCCGGGCAGAGGCCGCAGACGCAAGCAGCCACTCTCCACGTCTGGAGCAACAGCCTGGAGGGCGGCCGGCTGCCAGCCAGTGATCGGATCGAGCAAGAAGAAGGTTTGCTCCTGAACGGCCATCACATCTATTCCTGCATCCGGTATGAAACTCGAATGGTATGGGCGGTGGAATACAACAGCGCCCCAGCTTCGATGCAGATATCCTGGCAGAAGGCCTGGCGCTCGTTATCCAACCAGATATACAGACCGTTGTTCTCGATGCGCTCGACCCCATCCTGCTGGAGCAATACACGATATACATCCGAGTAAAAAATGTCGCCGCCAAAAGGCCAACCCGTGCCATTCTCGCCGCCCAGCAATGGGTGGAAATAAGTCGCCAGCTTCTTCTCAACCGCCTTCTTCACTTCCGCCAGGTCGGCTTCCGGTCGAACGATCAGATTGGCTTCGATGCTGACCAGGTGATAATGCGGCGGAACAACATAGACTTCAGTGGTCAACAAGCGGTGTTTGTTCAAATGGGCGCAGACGATGCTGAGTGTGTTCTCGCTGGGCAGCGGGTCCGGCGCGTCGCTGTCGGGAACGACAATCACCGTAACGCAGCCGGGAATCTGCGCGTCGGGGTAGCGCGGGTGGGTTAACGCCAGGGCTTTGGCCCGGCGGACGCGCACGCCTGGTGTTTGCAGCGCCAGGAACTCGAAATCTTCGGCGGTTACCGCCCGGTTGCGGCTCTTGATCTCCATTGGAGCGCGCAGCTTGGCCTCGGCCACCGTCTCTTCATCCGAGCCGCCCTCGGCTGGCCGGTTGTTGGTCACGGTCTTGACCGCTTCAACGTACGTCTGAAGCTCGCTCACCGTACCGGCCCCCACATTGCTGCGCTTGCCGCCGCCATAGCGGTATTGGCGCGCCACCACGTTGGCGCTGCTGTTGGCCGGGTTGGCAGTTGGGATGCGACCATGTCCTCCGCCGAAATGCACCTCGCCAGTGGTGCGGTTGAGGGTATAGACGGTGTCCTCTGGTCCACTGGCATAGAAGTCTTCAACTTCGCGCCAGACTTTGAAACCGCTGCCCTCGTCCACCTCCAGCCGCAGGCCGCGGATTTCAGCCAGCTTACCGTCCGCAGCGACCGCGCTCTCGATGTGCTCGGGAGTGACCACCGGGCGATTTGCCAGTTGAAAAGCTTGGTTCGGACGGCCATTGCTGCCACCCAGCACTTCATCGCGCACGGTCAGCGCCTGGGTTGCGTGTACCGTGCTGGTCAGGATGGCGTCGATGCGCGGGGCGGTTTCGTATTCCCCGCTCTCCAGGCGACAGCGCACCCAATATAAAGCGTTCTCCACCTTTCCCAATTTCGTTTTGGGTAAAGATGCGCCGGGGCCTTGAAAATACAGGTGACCGCTGCGCGTGAAAGCCCGGGTCTCGTCCTTATCCAGGCTGACAGGCTGCCAGAAACGCCCATCCCAGTATTCCCACACCAATCCAGCCGGCGCCGGCATTTGCTCGAGCTCCAAATCGCAATGCGAGCCTTCTTCCTGGCGACCTGCGGTGTTGATATACACCATCAGATTCACCTGTTGGCTGGTGAATGGCAACGGCGAGTCGAAACCCAGCAACAGCGCGCTGCCGGGGCGGGCATGTTTGCCAAAAGGATAGTACCATTGCCCGCTGCTCTGGTTCTTGGTGGTTTCGACCGAATAGCTAAAGCTGTCGAAACTCTGCACGGCAACCAGCTTAGCGCCCAGGGCGATCAGGGCCTCATCCGTTTCGAAGACCAACGGCTCACCCCCGCTGTCCGCCACCGCCACCCGGGCACCCTTGGGAACTATTACGACTTCCAGATCGTCCCGGCTCAGGGTGAAGGTCAGCTCGACGCCGGCCGGGCGGGCTGGCTTGAGCTCAACGCCCAGCAACTGCAAGAACTTAATATAGTTGCGCTCGGGCACCTGGTTGAGGCGATACAGCAGCATATCCGTCATCCAGGCGAACAACTCGATCAGGGTGATGCCTGGATCGCTGGCGTTGTGGTCGGTCCACTCGGGTGTATAGCGCGGGATCAGGGTCTTCGCTTCGGCCAAAATATCGGCATAACGCCGGTCGTCTAAGTTCGGGGCTTGTAAAGGCATCGTCAGGCTCCTGCACCTTCCTGGATATAGAAGGGATAAACAAGGTTATGGAATGCATTGTTCGAGCGGATGCGGTAATCGACCCGAATCAGCAGCTTGGCGCGCTCATTTGGGTCGCCCTCCACCTGTACGTCAATGACATCGATACGCGGCTCCCATTCGACCAGCGCCTGGCGCACCTGGTGGGCAATGTTCCCCCAGGTGATCGGGTCGTTGTTGCCAAAGACGTAATCATGGATGCCACAGCCGAAATTCGGCCGCATTTGCCTTTCGCCTTTGGCCGTAGAAAGGATGATCCAAATCGCCTGCTGGATATCCTCTTCGGCCGATATAAAGGACAGGCCGCCCTGTGGGTTGATCTTGATCGGGAAGCTCCAGCCCACACCCAGAAAATCACGCCCGCTCATGGACAGCCTCCCAGGGCATCGACAACCATTTCGATCGTCTCCACAACCGACTTCAACGTGGTGGTTACATTAGTAATCGCCGCAACATCGGACGGGCTGCCCAGGCCGGGCAACTGGATCGGCTGGACGCCAGCGATACCCAGCAGCGGTTCAAGCAGAGCCAGCAACGCACCGATCGGCTCGATGGCCTGGGTCACGTTGGCTGCCGAAGCAGCGGCATTCCCCTGGGCGCACTGCAAGGCAGACAACAGTTCAGCGTTCCCGGACTGTTGGGCCAGGTTGATTTGGATCGACAGGCCGCCCATGATGGCAGCAATCGATTCGAGTTGACCAATGAAACACTTCAGCACCTTCAGGATCAGGCACAGGATGTCTCGCACGAAGGGGATGGTCCCAGCCGGGGTTGGGATAGCCAGACAGGGGGCCAGGTCGGCGGCGGCTTTGCCGAAATCGATAATCGCCTCTACAGGCGGCACTGGCAGCCCGTTGACCACATCGATCAAGGGCTTGAGCAGCTTGAGGATCTTCAGCAGGCAGTCCATGCTGGCCAACAGCGGCGCTACCTGGATCAACAGGCCGAACGTGACGGTGCAATCGGTGGGGATCGACTTCGAGAGATCGGTGAAAGCCTGCAAGGAACCGCCGGTCGGCAACTGGACCTTCATCGGCGCGGACGGCTTGAAGCTCAGATCGATGCACTTGGGCAGATCGAAAGATTTCTGCAAATCGACTTCCACCGGGATGTCTAACTTCGGCATAAGGACCTCTATATCGGGTTGTTGCTGGGGGTAACTACCCGGCGGTAACCCGGACCACCCAGGCTGATCACCGGGGCTTCAATTTCCAACAGAGCCACAGACTGGATCTTGATCTTCCCGTTGGATAAGGTGATGCGGTTGCCGTGGGCATCCTCGATTACCACCGCCCCCAGGCTGCCGCCTTCGGGCGTAGAATCCAGCAAGCGGATGGCGTGCCCATTCACCGAGCGAATGGCGCGCTCGCGCACGTGTTCGTATGGCGGGTTATCCTTCCCGCTCCAAAGAAAACCAATCACGTAGGGATGCTTGACATCCCCATGATCGAAGGCGACCAATACTTCGTCCCCAACTTCAGGCATGAACCAGGCCCCGCGGCCGTTGCCGGCCATGAGCGAAGCTACCGGCGCCCAGGTGTTATCGCTCTTACCGCCCATCCAGGGGAACTCCACCTGGACACGGCCCTCGCCCTGCGGATCGTTGACATCCTTGACCTGGCCAAGAACAACGCCATAAACGCGCTCTTCGCTCATTTCGGCAAACCTTTCTCCCGGCAGGCGGTAAATGAGGTGATATAACCTGCATCGCTGATCCTGTGAGTAGTCTCTAACACGAAATATTCTCCACTGAACTGCTGGCCGATGCCTTTGATATGAATCTTGCGCCCGGCGCGCAGGTCTGGCAGCCCAACCACCGAGCCCGAGCCTTTGATCATCTCTTTCAGCCGGCGGAGCAGGATGTCGCGCGCCAGGGCCTGGGCTTGCTGAGCGGTGTGCACCGGGCGATCTGTGATCACTTCTTTGCGATCCTTGACAGCCTGTATGGCAGCCTTTTGATCCAGGTTGATATCGACACCCTGGTCGCCCCAATGGACGGTTTTGACGATCGGTTTGCGGGAGCGCCGGTCCAATCCTCGCACGGTAACTTCATACACCTGGTTGGCGGTGGCCAACGCCGGGCGGAAATCGATGAGCGACTTCCCCCATTCCAGCTTGTAAGTCACCTGTTTTACATGCTGCGAGGGGCCAAAATAAATATAATTCTCGCCGGTTTTTTCATCCTCGGCCACGTAAACCACGTAGCCGCGCACACGGGCGCGTTCCATCAAGAAGAAAATGTCGTATTGATTGTTCATGAACAGGATGGGTTCTTCTGGCTCATCCTGGGCAGCGTTGGAATCGATACGCACCGGCACTCCCAGGCCTGGGCGATCATCGGATACCGGCTGCCCACCCATTTCTTTGGCCACATCGCTGTCGCGCTTGCCTTCCCATGACCAGGTATGCTGTTTCTTACGGAAATTGTGCAGGGTGTTCAAACCGCGCACCAACACGGTTGGCGCATTGCTCCCCGAAAAATCCAACTCCATCGTGGTGATTTCGCCCACTACCATGCGACGCAGGTTCCCCTGGTAGCCCAGCCAGACCTCCACCTTCTCGCCCGGGCTGAATATCCCGGTGAAGGGGGAGTTCGGACCACTTGACAGATCATCCGGGAGGCCGACGTATTTGAATGTGCGCTTGCCGGCGTCCCAGTTATTGACCAGGAATTCAAATGAGTCGATCTCATTAACATTATCCTTGTAGGTAATGTTTATTACGTCACGCAGCACATCGCGCGGCAGGCTACGCCCCTTCATTTTCACCTCAAAGGCGGGGATATAGAATGTTTCCTCGCCAGTTTCGGTTTTGTAGATCGGTATCGCCTGCTGTGTCATAATCCGACTCAATCTGTAAGATTATTCGACGGGTGGAATTTCTAAAATCATGCCGGGCTGCAAAGCCAACGGGTCATCCAATTCATTGGCATCGGCGATCCGCCGCCATTCTTTCGGATCGTCGTATACCTGGGCAGCGATCCGGCTGAGGGTCTCACCCTGTCTCACCACGTGGTCACGAGTGTGGTCAGGTGATTGCAGGTTAAGCTGCTCCAACTGCTCGGAAAGGGTCTTGTATTCCCGTAAAGTAACGGAGAGCGTCGCCCGCAAGGGAGTCCCTTTGGGGCTGAAAAGCGTGAAGCGCTGGCGGATATTCTCGACAATACATTTGAAGCCGTAGCGCTGCTGGTTGCCCATACTGGGATAGGAACGGTGACCGGGGAAATCCTGCCCACCCCATGAAAACAGGAGGATGGGCGGTGCGTGGGTCTGGCTGTCGATTTTGACCAACTGGTAGAACTTATCCGTCTCTTGCGTTACCGGGCGCACGTTGTCGGTGACGCCGTACTCGGTTGTATCGAAGAACAAATCCAGGCTAAGCGTTTCGGTTTGGCCCCGGACAAACTGCAAGACCGGCGAATCCAGGCCCGGAATAGCGACTTCGGCGATCTGGGCGCTTTTGTTCAAGGTGAACTCGGCAGGGTTGTACATCACCGGAAGCGGCGGGCCGCTGGGCGATCCGTTGGGTCTCAAACGTTGGAACTGGGCTTTGAGCGGTTGGCTCATCGCTTACCTCCACTGCCTGTCTGGATCGTCAGACACATTGCGCCGCAACTGGCGATCGGCCTCGGCGCGTTTCTCGCGGGCCTGCTCTTCGCGCAAACGCGTGAGCACTTCCTGCTTGATCATCTCCAACATCTCCGGGCTAAGCAGCACGCTGTTCGCATCCTTGATTTCTACTTGCATCGCCATACCTCACAGTCCGAGCACAGAACCAACTGCTTCGACTGCTTCGCTGATCAACCCAACAGCGCCAGCAGAGGTAACCGATAACCCCTCGTGGGCGATCTCCAACTCTTCGATCGCCACCTGGCTTTGACCAGCGCTCAGGGTCGGGCCAGACCACTTCACCGGCAGGCCGCGCACAAATCGCCAGACTCTCACTGGCTCGTGGCGGTCGTTCTGTAAAATGATCATGCCGTCCCGCCGCTTACCTTTACCCTGCACGAAGCTGTAATGCCATTTCCAGAGATCATCCGAAATCGCCAGCCCGCGCCGCAGGCGGATATTGCCGAAAGCGGCCCGGGTGGGAAATTTGAGCACCGTGCCGTTATTGCCTCCTTCACGATACTCCTCAACTTGCAGGCTCATCTCCAGGCCGCTGCACTCGCTAAAGCCAGCCTGCGGTGGAGCCAATACACCGATGACCACTGTGGCGAGTTGGCTGCTGGACTCATTCAGTGAAACCAGGAAGTTATAGCCCATTACAGGGTCTTTGCGTTTAGCGGTTGGCATCTTGCCTCCACTGCTCACTGATCTCCAATTCATCTTCGGTGCGGCCCACGTTGAAGATTACAAACTCTGCCGGATAGATCGGGGCGACGCCCACCTGAGCGACGAACTGCCCTTGTTCGATCAGGTAGGGCGGGTTGTTGACCTCGTCGCACCTGATAAAAAAGGCCTGCTCGGGCGTATCGCCGGCCAGCGCGCCGTGCTTCCACAACGTCTCCAGAAAACTGGCGATAGACAAACTGACTCGCTCGCGCAGGATGTAATCGTTCGGCTCGAACACCGCCCATTGCAGCGACAATTCGAGCGCTTCTTCGATCATCATCAGCAAACGCCGCACGTTCACGTAGATCCAGGCGGAGTCATCACTCAACGTACGCGCGCCAAACACACGCAACCCACGGCCAGGGAAAGCCCGGATGCAGTTGATTGCCAGGGGATTCAAACCGGCCTGGATAGCTTCATTGACCTCAGCGGTTACTCCCTGCGCCCAGAAAAGATCGACGTTCGCCGGCGCCTTGTGCACGCCGACTTCCCGGTCCGTGCGGGCGTAGATCCCAGCTACGTGCCCGCTTGGTGGTACGGGCTGCACGGCCCGCAGACTGCCCGGAAGCGGGTCGGGAACCAGCAGCCAGGGGAAATACAGGGCGGCGTACTTCGAGACGAAATTCGAGCGCCAGGTCTGGATCTCAGCAACATCCATGTGCTGCCCAGAAGCGGAGAACAGCGGAGGGTCGAGCAGCACGATGCGATCCCGCAGCTTCTCGCAGTGGTCAATCAGAGCTTGCTGGACCAACATAATCTCATCCAGGCTAAACTGCGGCAAGCGCTCATGGAAAACCTGTTGCTGCGACGGCGCTTCTTCTGGCGACAGGGTAAGTAAACACGGATCGATCTGCGGCTTCGGGAGCGGCGACAGGATGACCTCAGGCGCGGCCCGGATAAGCACATCCGGCGCGGCCAGGATGGCGACCGGGTCCACTTCCTCCAATGCCCGCACACCCAGCAGTTCATCGCCCGCCTGGCTGCCGGTAAAATCTTCCATGCGCAGGCCCGCCAGGCCATCTCGCCCGCCGTGGAAAGACAACACACCGCGCTTCAGATTAGCGGCCTGAGGATCAGGCAGTTGTTTCTGATAAACAGACAGCGAGTGCAGATCTTCGGCCTGTATCCAGCGCGAATCACGCTGCAGCGCACAGACTACGTAAGGGCTATCGCCAACCTGGCGGCAATCCGCGGCAGTCATCGAAAGCCTGGCATGTGTCTCGAGCAAGCGCCCTTTCAGGTAGACCGACAGGCTGAACTCAACCGTCTCGAACGAGATGGGCTGCCCCAGGTCGAAAGCGGGGATTAGAGGAGCATCCCAGGTGATGCGCTTACGCGCCGGGTTCACCTGGGATACCCGTCGATAGGCCGTCACGGGCGCGGGCTGGATCTGTACCACGCGCACCAGCCGGCCAGGCTCGAAGCCCAAAACGCGTTCGACCTGCGATTCCAGTCCACCAACGGGCTGCGCCCCAGGGCCGGCCGTTCGCGTGGCATGGCGGCTGGTCTGCGCCAGGCGCACAGTCAGCCCATTGCCCCAGGCGCCAGGGCTGCTCGCCAACAGGCGAAGGGTTGGTTTACCATTGCCATCCAGCAGCACGCCCTGGGCCAAACCGGCCCCGGTAGCGAAATCCAACGAAAGGTTCAGATCGAAAGCCGGATCCAGCGGCTGGTACCAGACCAGCTTTTTGGATATGGCATCGACTTCTTTGAGCAGATAGTCACCTGCCAGGTGATCGCCCTGGCGAATGGTCACCGCTGCGCCGGGGACAAAACCTTCCAGCGAAGCGACCCCTGAGGCCAGGCGATCAGCGGGCTGTAAACCACTGCTGGTTGTGGCCTTCTCAGGCGCAGCGGTGCGCAGCACGTAACAGGCTCGCCCGCCGTTCTCGAAGAAGGCCTTGACTGCGTAAGACAGGTAGGCGCCACTCACAAAGCCCCCAAACCGGGCCTGGTACTGTTCGAAAGTCTGCACGAGCACGGGTTGGTGCAGCGGCCCGCGCTCTGCCAACCCGATGAAGGCAGCGATGTCGGTGCGCAGGGCAGCGATGCGTTCCTGCCCGGCATCTACGCTGGCGTAGTACAGTCCAGGGGCCAAGTAAGCAGGCATGAGATTGACCGGCTCCAGCCAGCTACTCCAGTTCTACGCGTTCGACAGCGATTTCCAGGCTCTCGATGGCCACATCATTGCTGGTGGCATTCAAGGCTGGCCCTTCCCACTTGGTGATGAAAGCTGCTTCAAAGTTCCATCGCAAAACGTCAGCGTGCTGTTCATCTTGCAGAACAATCGCTCCACTGCGACGGTCATCGATGCCATTCAAGGTATTGCGATACCAGTTCCACAGTTCCTTGTTTGCGGTGAAACCGCGTTTGAGGGTCAGGTTAGCAAACTTGCGCAGCCCGGCCAGCTTGCGCACGTGCAAGGGGATATCGGTTCCCTCCCGGTATTCTGATACGTCAGTGGTGAAGCTCAACCCGCCAGCCTCGCGGAAAGCCGCGACGGTGGCGTTGTCGAGTTCGATCCGGAAGTTAAAACCGCGATAAGGGTCTATGCGATCTCCAGTAGCCATAATTTATCTCTCCTGATCGATTAGAGTTCCTGGACCGCTGAACCGCCAGCCCATTGGCCAATGCGGATGATCACGTATTCGGCCGGCCGGACAGGGGCAACGCCGATGATCATGATCAACCGCCCGTTTTCAAGATCATCCTGGGTCATCGTCGTGCGGTCACATACGACGAAAAAGGCTTCCTCTGGATTGGTGCCCATCAGAGCGCCATCCCGCCACGTACGAGTCAGGAAATTGCTCACTGATTGGCGGATGCGCGCCCACAGGCGATCATCATTCGGCTCGAAAACCGCCCACTGCGTGCCCTGGTCGATCGACTCTTCCAGGAAAATAAACAAGCGACGGACGTTTACGTACTTCCAACTCGTGTCACTGGTGATGCAGCGCGCCCCCCAGACGCGGAAACCGCGGCCATCGGCGCGGAAATCGCGCAGCACGTTGATATTATCGGGGCTCGGGTTGAGAATATCCTGTTCGGATTTGTTGATGGTCAGATCCAACCCCGAAATGCCTCGCACCACCTCGTTCGCCGGCGCTTTGTGCACGCCGCGCTGGATATCCGTGCGGGCGTAAATGCCCGCCATATGCCCGCTGGGCGGGATAGAGATTTCAGTGCGCGTCAGCGGGTCGAGCACGGTCAAGCGCGGGTAGTAGATGGCGGCGTATTTCGTGTCGTACTGCTTGCGCTGGTTGCGAATCTCTTGCAGAGTCTGGGGTTTGTTCTCGGGATCCAGGATGGCGAAACGATCCATGAGTTTTTCGCACTGCTCGAACAAGGCTCGCTGGACAGTCGAAGAGGTCAGGCCAGGAGCAGCGATGATGCTGATCTCGTCCACATCTTCAAAAGCCATAATGCCGGTGCGCTTACCGGGGCCATTGTCGCTGCCTTTGTAATCCAGGTCTCCCGGCGGGTTGGCGCCATCGCTGCCGCTGCCCAACTGGATTCCGGTGTTCGTACCCGTGGGGAAAAGCAGGGGATTCAATGCAGCCAGGGGCGCTTCCACTTTGAGCAGCGAAGAAGAATTATTGATCCGGTCCAGGTAATAGCGCCCGGGGACGTTCTCCAACGTCAGGCCGGAATACTGCTCAGTCACGCTTTGATAAGTGGCAACCAGGCGAAACTCACAGGTTGAGAAGATGGTGATATTGTCAGGGGCAGCCAGTTGGGGAGCGATACTCGCGGCATTCATGGCTGGACCTTCCAGGGTAAGCACACTGCCGTCCACTGATTTGACGCGGCGGTACAATTTGGCCTGGCCGCGGTCGATTTCCACCCAGGCGCCCGCATAAAACCCGGCGCTCGATTTCAGGCGGATCTTGTTCGCATCCACTCCGCCGCTGACGAAAGCATCCAGTTCTGCCCGCGCAGCCGACTCTGGATAAGTTTGAATGACGATCTTATCGCCCCAACTGCCCTTATCCCTGGCGTTGATCACCAGAGTGTTGGGCCGGGGATCGAGAGGGGTGGCCAGGTCTTGCAGTGCGCCGGCGGCATTGATACCCGCCGCATCGGTAAACACAGTGGTATAGCGGGCCTCGAAGGTTGTAGGGCCAGCAGGCGCGGCAGTCAGATTGTTGTTTACGGTGATCTCCTGGCTGGCGCGATTGATATCCGTCACCTGAACCACATTTGAATCGGTCACGACGCCATCTTTGATCATGCGCAATTGCAGCTTCGTGCCCACTTCGATGCCGCGCACCGATGTGGGCGTCAGCTTCTTCTGGGCGATAGGGGCATCCGTAAGTAAACGCGTGGTGATCCCACCCTGGGCGGTGGTTTTGGAAGCGGCTGCGTTCTGGCCGGTCACCCGGACAATGTACAGCCGTTTGCCCCCGTTGGTAAAGTAACCTTCAACAGCATAGGGCAAGAAATTGTGGTTTTTGAAAGCTGCGCCGAAGTCGAAGTAACCACCAAACTTGCGTTGAAACTCAGCGAAACTAGTCACCAGTTCCGGCAAGCCGGAATCTGGGCCGCGCACGGTCAAGCCCACAAAGCCGGTCGTGCTCGTGCTGACCCCTTCGATGGGCTTGGTTCCTGCGTCGATTTCTTCGACATAAACGCCAGGAGCAAGGTATTCAGGCATATCAGAACCTCCTAAGGATGCAAAATTTGCGAACGAACGTGGCCAGGCGACCGGTTTCACTCCGGCGTCTAACTCAAACGAAAATTGACCTCATTCACTGCCTGGGCATGATCCAATGTCCAGATCGTAGTCTGGCCGGTAAACCCAGTTTTACCGGCCTTCAACTGAAAGAACGCCCCACGGCCCAAACCAGAAGCCGCATAATAACCATCCAGGCCAGATAGCGCGCCAACGGCGTGGTACTCCACCCGCCCCGGCTGTGGGTCAGTAATCTCGATCCCGGCCCCGCTCAGGTTGGCCGTCAGGACCAGGATGCCTTCGCCAGCCAGCGCTTTGCCAACCAGGTTGGCGATACCGGAGGGCGCGCCGACGTTCACGCGCTTGACTTCACTGCCAACCTCCCAGCGATGGAACAGCGCGCTGCGCAAGGTGACCTCATTCGAAGCCGGCCCCAACGCACCCACCTGGACAAATTCTTGTTTGGTTGCCGGTCCAGCGGCAGGCGCCGGCTGCAAACGTAGAACCTGGCCGGCCAGTAAGCCGCCAGTCTGCTGCAGTATAATCGAGCGCGCTCCGGCTGCAACTGGGGCGATCAACTGGCGGTCGAGCGCTTCCGGCGCCAGCGAGCGGATGTTCACCTGCTGACCGTCCGCATGATCGAAATAAAGCGGCGTTCGCAGCAAAAGGTACTGGCGCGGGCCCGGGAGATTGGCAACCGTCACGAGCGCTTCGGAAATGGGATCGGCTGTGCTAACATCCTTGACCACCCGGCCTTGCAATGTCACCGGCAAACGGCGCAACGCCACTGCCTGTGAGGCAGCCAGCGGAAAGACCGGATTCACCGGGACATCGAATTGGAACATTTCCGGGCGAAATCCATCTGCGGAAAACCTGGCCGGCACTGTATAAGCCTGTGCAGAATCAGGGAAAACCAACTGGCGTACACCAGTCAAGGCAAAAAGGCCATCTCGCGAAGTGTTTGGTTTCAGGCGTGGATGATCGCACTCCAGGCGAAAGTTCCTGGTCAATGGCTTGCCCGTCGCCTCATCGGTGACCGCTCCGGTGATCAAGGCCTGGTAGATCGAGCGGATATCATCCACCACCCAATACGTGCGATTGTTGGTTTCGACTGAATAAGACATCAACCAGCCTCTTCTCCACGCGCCTTAATCAACCCTGACGATTTGAGCAAACTGCGCCTCCTTCACCAGCACAGGCTCCATGAGCATTGGTTGGCGAGCTGAATCGACCAGGATGGTCTGCACCAGGTAAGAAACTGAAAGCTGGTAAGACTCTTGCAAAGCTGACCACACTCGGGTAATCTCCTCCAGGGTCAACGGCTCCAGGTTAATGTGCAGCTCCCCATCCCCTGGATCGAGATCGCTGATCCCTTGAACGGTCCCCACAATGCGGGCATGGTCACTGAAGACTTGCAGCACCCGGCCAAGCAGAATCTGCTCTCCGATAGAATCCTTGGCGATGGGCGTTACCAGGTAGTAAAGGTTGAGCGGCAAGGGCTGGGGCGCAAACTGATTGGTGCTCAGGCGGCGAGGCAGGTCATTCAGCCGGTCGGGATCCCGCCTCACCATGTACAACCATAACGATACGTGCGGGACATCCGTCGCTGGGCCAACCTCCTTGGGAGAACCCAAATCGATCACGGCGTTCTGCAGCGTGGGATCCCCCTTGAAATGCTCTTTGAGCAAATTCTTCAACGTCTCACTTACCCGACGGATTATGGTGTAATCGCTCATCGTTAACTTTTCTCGGATCAATCCTTTCGATGCGCCGGTCCGGCTGGTTTGTCATCTACCGCATCGTCGATATAAACATCAATGAAATCGACAATATCACCCAGGTCCCGAAAATGCTTCCGTTCTCCGCTCGGGACATGAGTGATGATGCCTTCAAGCTTCTTCTTACGATTCAAGGCCACTTCATCTTCCACGAAAATCTTGACCACAAAAGAAAAAATATGCAGTCGAGTAGCGTTAGGGTCTGACGAAAATACAGGTTCTTTTTTCACCTGAACCACATATCACATGAATAAAAACAGATATGGATAACGATAGCATACCGGTGTCTTACAACCGTCGCTCAGGCGTCTCTTCCAGCGTCTATTCAGGTGAGAAAAAGGCTATTTACTCACAAAGGAATCTGTAGTATAATACGCAATGACCGAATACGGATAATAGTCATATGGTCAAAGGAGTGTACATGCCCAGAGCTTTTTCGGAGCAAGAAAAGGAATTGATCGGCGAGCGCCTGCTGGAGCAAGGCTATAAGCTGTTTTCGACTTACGGGCTAAAGAAGACCAACGTGGAAGACATCGCCAAAGCAGCGGGCATCTCGAAAGGGGCGTTTTACAGCTTCTACGAATCCAAAGAGGCGCTGCTGATGGATGTGATCGAAGAGGCCGAAGTGCGCCTGCGCCAGGAAATCTTCGAGGTGGTCGACCTGCCGGGGCCCTCCCCACGGGCGCGGCTGTATGCAATCTTGAAGAAGGCTTTCGAGCTTTTCGAAGAAATCCCGATCTTGCAGTTTTTCACGGGCAGCGACTATGACCTGCTCTTCCGCAGGGTGCCGGCAGAAAAGCTGCAAGAACACCTGGCCAGCGACCAGGCTTTCTTCAACGATCTGATCGCCCGCTGCCACAGGTCGGGCATCCCCATCCAGGTGCAGCCGGGTGAGATCGCCAGCGTGTTGTACCCAATCGTGATGGCCATGCTGCACAGTGACGAGTCCGGTTGGAGCAACCTGAGCGGCAATCTCAACGTGCTGCTGGAACTGCTGGCGGCGTACTGCCTCGGCGAAGTCGAATTGCAGCTCCAGGACCCAGACAAGCTCGCATCCGGTCGAAAAGGAGAAAGCTCACAATGAACCTGACCATCGAAACAGAACATCTTGGAAAAAATTATGGCGACGTAAGGGCGGTCGAAGACCTGTCCCTGAAAGTGACCGAGGGCGAAATCTACGCCTTCCTGGGGCTGAACGGCGCCGGCAAAACCACCACGATCCGTATGCTGCTGGGGATGATCAAGCCCAGCAGCGGGTGCGCCAGGGTGCTGGGAACCCAGGTGCGCCTGGGCAGCCGGGAACCCTGGGCGGCGGTAGGCTACCTGGTGGAAATCCCCCACTGCTATCCGGAGCTGAGCGTGTACGAGAACCTGGAAGTTGCCCGGCGCCTGCACCCGGGCACGCCCAAAGAGGCCGTGGGGCGGACGATCGAACGCCTGGGGCTGGGGACTTACGCCAACCGGCGGGCGGGCAACCTTTCGCAAGGCAACGCTCAGCGCCTGGGGGTAGCCAAGGCGCTGCTGCACAACCCCAGGCTGCTGTTCCTGGACGAGCCGGCCAACGGCCTGGACCCGGCCGGGATCGTCGAGATCCGCGAACTGCTGCTGGAGCTGACACGCCAGCAGGGCGTGACGGTGTTCATGTCGAGTCACATCCTGGCGGAGGTGGCGCGCCTGGCCGGGCGGATCGGGATCATCCACGAAGGGCGGCTGCTGCAGGAACTGAGCGCGGATGAACTGGAGAAGAACCGCAGACGGCGGCTGCTGCTGCGGGTGCGGGAGATGGACGCAGCCCGCTCTGCGCTGGCGAAAGCCGGGCAGCCGGCCGAAACGCTGGGCAACGGGAGCATCGTGCTGAGGAGCAAGGCGGCAGTGGAGCGCCCGGATGAAATCAACCGGCTGCTGGTGGAAGCCGGAGCAGCGCCCACGCAATTGATGGTGGAGGAGGAAGAACTGGAACAGTACTTCCTCCGGCTGGTTGGAACGAATGGAGGTTCATAGCATGAATAACCCGGCATCGATACTGGTAGATATGATCTGGATCGAGTGGCGCAAAGCCATGCGCTCCAGGATGCCCCTGGGGACGGCCCTGGGATCGCTGTTCATGCCCCTGGGCATCGCCTTCCTGATCTTCGTATCCAGGAACCCGGAGATTTCCAAGCAGCTTGGCCTGATCAGCGCCAAAGCGGACCTGGTCAAGTATGCGGCCACGGATTGGCCGACCTACCTGGCCTTGTTCGCCATGTTGATCGCGGCCGGGGGCTTCTTCTTGTTTGTGCTGGTGGTGAGTTGGACCTTTGGCCGTGAGTTCGTGGATGGCACGTTGAAGGACATGCTGGCCGTGCCGGTACCGCGCACCAGCATCCTGCTGGCGAAATTCATCGTGGCGGCGGGCTGGTCGGTGGCGCTGGCGGCGGGAATCCTGATCGCCGGCCTGATCACAGGAGTAGCCATCGGACTGCCTGGCGGCTCACCCGGCGTTCTGCTGCAAGGAGCAGGGCTGCTGGCGGGCTGTGCCGGCCTGACGATTGCGGTAGTGCTGCCGTTCGCCTTCTTCGCCAGCGCCGGGCGCGGCTACCTGCTGCCGGTGGGCATGGCGATCCTGGCGCTGATGTCGGCCAACCTGGTGGTGCTCCTGGGATGGGGCGAACTGTATCCCTGGGCGGTGCCGGGGTTATTCTCCCAGGGGCCAGGTTCGCTGCTGCCAGCCAGTTATGGGATGGTACTCATCACCTGCCTGGCGGGGATGCTGGCGACCTATTTCTGGTGGAAACACGCCGACCAGAACCGGTAACGCTGAAGCGCAAATCGTCCTGAGAATGGTTTTGGCTTACCCCGCTTTCAGGCCCGCCAAATATTTCTGGCGGGCCTGAAGTTACTTTTACAAGCAACCTACTTGTTCAAGAAGGGAAGATAGATCTGGGCATACGCTGCACGCAGGTCAACCTCGTTCCAGCCATCCCAGGGGAGGTGATACCAGCGGCTGTGAGGAGGAGCGAACGGGCTGGTGACCGGGCTGTATTTGAAACGCACCCGCCAGTGATATGGCTTCGCAACACTTAAGCTGGGGTAGGTCAGGTAAATTGCCCCGCCGCCCAACTGGGTATCTATCCAGGGCGTGACTGTGAGGCCTGTGCCATTGAAGACGTTCTGCAGTTCCTTGATCTCCAACTGCAACATGCTACGCCCTCTGCCTGCCGGATTGACGGCGAAGGCTTGCGTCACGAATCCGGTGGAGCCAGCCAGGCCCAGGTGCGCCAGTGGCGTGTAGCTGAGCGAAAGCTGGCGAGGCTTGATGGTTTTACCTGGAGAGCCAGCGCCATAGAACAGTTGCAATTGGCCGCTGTCGCTGCTCGCTCCAGGAGCGCCGATCAGGATTTCGGCATAGCCATCGCCGTTAATGTCACCTGCCGAGGCCACCGAGGCGCCCAGGTTGGCGTAGGCGGTTGGCGAATTGACCTGCCAATCGCCCCCGGAATTGCTCACGGGGCCGTAGGCCGCGCCATAATACAGGCGGGCGCTGCCCGCCTCGGCGGCACTGCCCGAGTGGGTTGGCGCGCCGACCAGGATATCGGCATAACCATCGCCATTGACATCCCCTGCCGTAGCGGCGGAGGCGCCAAACTGGGCATTGGCGCTCCCACCGGCATCGCTCCAGCAGGGTGAAGCGCCCAGGCCGCCAGCCGCGCCGCAGAAGGCGTAAGCCGCGCCCTGCTTGACGCCCAGGCCGCCGGTGTACCAGGGCACGCCAACGATCACGTCACTGTAGCCGTCGCCATTGACATCCCCGGCGGTGTTCACACTGGCGCCGAGGTGGGCGCTTGCGTTGACGGAATTCCAGTTCCAGGTGGAATTCAAGCCAGTGGGCGAGCCGTGCCAGACGTAAGCCCAGCCCAGGCCCCCGGCGATCAGGTCACTGTAGCCATCCCGGTTAACGTCGCCTGCCCCGGCGAGGCTGAGGCCCAGGTTGTTGTTGTTCAGATTGGCCTCATACATCCAATCGACATTGTAGAGATATCCGTTAGCGCCCAGGCCGCCCGGCTCGCCATACCAGCCCAGGACAATCCCCTCGCTGGTATGGCCCGACGAGTAGTACGGCGCACCGGCGACCACGTCGGCGTAGCCATCGCCGTTGACATCGCCTGCGCCCGTCACAGCATAGCCCAGAGCGGCGCTGAACGAATCGCTCTCAGCTCTCCAGTCGGCGTTGGAAAAGTCGCCGGGGCTGCCCAGGCCAGAGACGCCCCCCAGCCAGACGAACACCATGCCCTCGTCGAACGAGCCGTTGTTGTAGAATGGCGCGCCAGCGATGATATCGTCGTAGCCATCGCCGTTGACGTCGCCAGCCGAATCGACCGAGTAGCCCAGCCGGGCATCGGCCTGCCCGCTGCGCCCCCACCAGTTGTATAAATGATTCAGGCCAGACAATGAGCCATGCCAGACGAAAATTGCGCCTTCGTCGCTCATGCCAACATCGTAGTACGGCGCGCCAGCGATGATATCTGCATAGCCATCGCCATTGACATCGCCAGCCGAAGCAACGGAAAAACCCAGTTCGTCGCCAGGAAAATCGCCTGTATAGCTCCAGTTGGCGGCGACATCCACTTCATCCGGCCCACCGTGATATACATATACCCGGCCCTCCTCGGTGTAGCTACCGGTATGATACGGCGCCCCTACGATGATATCCGAATAGCCATCGCCGTTCACATCCCCTGCAGCGGCAACTGAACAGCCATATAGTGAGCCATCTGCTCCGGTCCCTTGCCAGTCGGCGCTGTCGAGCGTAGAGCTGCCGGCTGCCCGTGTGCTGTTTCCCAGCCAGAGCAGGGCGCGCCCCCGATCGCTACCCATGCCATCATAACTCATCTGTCCAATGATAATGTCAGCATAACCATCACCATTTACGTCTCCGGCAGTGGCAACTGAGCGACCTAAGGCGCTATAATCTTCCTGGCTGGTCACATACCAGGATTGGCCCGGGAAGTTGTTCAGGCCGGATGAGCCACCGAAAAACACATCGGCCTTGCCTTGATACAGCCCTGGAGTGGAGGATCGCTCCGGCGATCCGATGATCACATCGCTATAGCCATCCCCATTGAAATCTCCAGCGGTGGAGAGCGCCATGCCAAAGTGTTCCAAGTAATCATAGCCGTTCACCGAATCAAAATCAGAAGGCGACAAACCTGAGGCGGAACCATAATAAATATTAACCAAACCTCCTTCGACATTTACCCCTGTTTGGTAGGGAGCGCTGAACAGCACATCTGCATAACCATCTGCGTTGACATCCCCAGCAGTGCTCACGGCCTCACCTAAGTGAATCCCGCTCCACCCGATTTTAGGAAAATCGGGCGAACCGGCCAGGCCGCTTGCAGAGCCATAAAACACTGCGACATATCCATCATAACTGTTGTAATGGCTGGCACCGATGATCACATCCGAGTAGCCATCGCCATTTACATCTCCAGCGGTGGCGATGGCCTGGCCCAATGCGGCGCCAGCCTGGTTCAACTGGAACTGCCATGCCTCCGAAAGCCCGATTGCCGAGCCATGAAATACATAAACTTTTCCCTCCCCATCTTGCGATACTTCTGACTCATAGCCAGGCGCGCCGATGATCACATCCGAGTAACCATCGCCGTTGACATCTCCTGCAGTGGCCACTGAGTATCCAAAGGTATCGCCGGCATGCTCGCCGCTCCACAGCCGGTAAAATGTGGCGGGTAAGCCGCCAGAGGCACCCAGGTACACCAGGATAACGCCGTCATTGGCATAAAAATGATCGTAGTGCGGCGCGCCGACGATCACATCCGAGTAACCGTCGCCGTTCACATCCCCGGCAGTGGCTGCCGAAACCCCCAGATGAGCGGACGCCTGACCGCCCATCTTCTGCCAATCAGGCGCAGGTGAAACTCCGCTGATTACCGCGAAAACTTCCACAGGGTAGCTGGCACCCTGATCCTCGACTGCCAGTTGCAGATCGTAAGCCGGTTCGCCGGCCTGTGTAACCACAGACTCCAAACTGGCGACCTGCACCATCAGGGCGCGCCCCCGGGCATCGGCAGCGCGCAGGCTGCCGTAGTGAAGAGCCGGTTGTCCGGCGTGGCGGAACTCCAAACTGCCATCTGCCAGGTGGTGCAGGGTCAGGTCTCCGGTGATGCGCAGCGCCAGGGTTAGCCGCCCGCCAGCCTGGTCTGCCGGGCGAGAGGCGACTCGAAAGGCCTGCGCCAGGCCCTGTTCGGTGTTGGCGTAGCTCTCCACCAGTTCGCCGCGCTGATAAACGATGCGGTTGGCATCCACGTTCAGGCCAGCCGGCTGGGGCGCTGCCAGTTCACCGGCGCTGCCCACACCTGCCAGGGATATGCCCCACAGCCAGGATGGCTCTATCTCGGTGCGCTGGATGACCTGCACACCGTGCTCCTGGAAGTAGAAGCGCAGGTTCTGCGCCCGGTTGGGGGCCTGGAAGCTGGACGGCGCGCCTGGGATCAGCGGCTCATCGACCCAGGAGAGATGGTATTCGCTCTGGCGGATATATTCCTGGGCCTGGCTCCACCAATCGCCTGAGATGCCAGATTGCGAAGCCGCGCCGGGAACTGGCTGTGTTTGGGCATGGGCAGGTTGCAGGCCAAAGCTGGCCAGAACCAGGATCAAGGCCAGGGAAAAACTATACAGGGTTTGGGTTGAAGTTTTGTGTTTCATCACTTTTTCTCCTTTTTGGTTACTCACCTTTCGGGTGTGGCAAGCGCATCACACTCGAAGAACGAGAATGACGCCTCCGGGCAAATTTTTTATTTCAGCCCGGATGCTTTTTCGTCCGCGCTGCCGCCGGCACGACCATGGCGGTGTACGTTGCCAGGAATCTCCCTGCCCGTGTGCAGTTCGATAAAGGCCAGCAGCTCGGTTGGCGTGTGGATGGGTGCGGCTGCCCCGCTGTTGGCGTGCTGCACCCAACCTTTCCAGGCCTGGCCCTCGCCGGCGCGCCAGATGCGCAGGATGAATGAGTCCCTGGGATGAACCGCTGTTTGTGCCATGCTCTGCTCCATAAAAACAAAAACTGCCACTAGAAACTAGTGACAGCATAGCATGGCGCTATCTCGCAAAAATCTCGTGATGGAAGATTCCCTGGGGAACTATGCCGACATTTTTTCACCCGGTGGGGTAGCAACGCTTTGCTGGCGCAAGGCGAGCAAGTCGCGCTCGATGGTGCGCGAGCTGACGCCTAAAGCCTGCGCCAGGTGATCGTGGTTGGGGGCGGCGCCTTGTTCCCGGGCCTGTTCCAGCAAGCGCAGCAAGCGCTGCCGGCGGCGCCTGGCTTTGCCGGGAATGCACTCGTCTTCCGGCGCAGCAACCGTCCAGGCCACTTCAACGTATTCATCTGGGCGCAGCGGCCTCCCGCCGGGAACACCCGCCCTGGGCAGGCTGACTCGAATCTTTTTGCCCTGACAGGCGTGATACGCAGCGATCAATTCCCGGTGAGCGGCCACATTTTCCACAAAAGAGCGCTCCAGGGCTTCATCCTCAATGTTCGCTTTCAACCGCATCAACTCAGTATAACTTCGTGCCAGGTATTCACCACTACGCCGATCCTGGCAGGCTTCCAGCACCTGATAGCAAGTCAGGTTGACACGAAACGGCTCGTTGCCGCTGCTCAGGCCTTTGCGATCTTGAATTTCCAAGATTTGCTCAACGTAATGCAAGGCAGCGGACAGATCAGCGCGGCGCATGGCGATGCGCGCCAACCCTGCCAGGGATTCGAGGGCTTTATCCCAATGGACCACCTCCCGCCGGATGTTCATGGCCTGCTGGTAGGCCTGTGCAGCCTGGTCAACCTGACCCAGGCCGGCCAGGGCATGGCCCAAAGAATCCAACAGCCAGCCCTCGGCCAGCCGATCGCCGATTTCTCGAGCGATTTCCAGGCCCTGCTGGCTGAGCTGCCTGGCAGCCTGATTATCGCTCAGGTGATGATACAACAGGCTCAAATAGGCTAACGCCTGGCACTGATACCAGCGAATGCCCAACTCCTCGACCAGCGATAACCCTTCTTCGTAGTATGCTTTGGCCCGGTCGTAGTCGCCCAGGAGCTGGTAGAGGATACCCAGGTTGCACAAAGTCACCCCCACGTTCTCATGCGCCTGGATCGCCCGCTGGATCTCCAGGGCCTGTCCCATGTAAGAACGGGCTTTGGCATAGTCACCCCAGTTCAAGAACTCACCGGCCATGTTCTCGATCACCAACGCTGTGCCGCGCTGGTCGCCGGTCTGGCGATGGATCTCCAACGCCCGCTGGTTATACTCTATGCTGGCAGCGTGATTCCCCTGGGCAGTAGCGATGTAGCCCAGGTTGGACAGGGAGCTGGCTTGCCTGGGACGGATGTCCACCTGAGCGGCGATCTCCAGGACCTGCTGGAAAAAACTGTTGGCCTGGGCATACTCGCCTGTGACCAAGTAAACTGTACCCAAGCCATGCAACCCGTCGGCTTCCAGCCGGCGCAGGCCGGTCGGGCGAGCCAGGGACAGCGCCTCTTCAAACTGGGTCAGGGCGGCAGCGTGTTCGCCCTGCAACAACAGCGCCCAGCCCCATTCCACGTGACCTTCGGTCTCGATGGTCACATCCTCGGCGACGCGGGCCAGTTCAACCGCCCGCCTGGCGGCGACGATGGTGCTGGGAAAATCGCTGGTCTGGTCGGCCTGGATGGCCTGGCGCAGGGCGACTTGCGCCTGCCGGCGGACATCAGCGAGAGTCTCGGCCAGACCAGCTAAAACGTCTAGTTCCTGGCTTTGCGCCTGGCGCTCGCCCTGTAAATTGTAGATCTTTTCACGCGCCAGATGCAGATCGTACTGGCGCATCAAATCCGGCGCTCCGGGCAAGCGCGCTAACCCCTCCAGCGCCAGGGTATAGTGAATCAAAGCGTCCGTCAGGGCATACACCCGCATGGCCCGCTCGCCAGCCTGCTGGTGATAGGCTGCCGCCTGATCCCATACCTGGGCAATGCTCCAGTGATAGGCCAGCGCTTCGGGATTTTCCGGCGACAGGGCAGCCAGCGCTTCGGCCACGCTGGCGTGATTGAAGCGCTGGCGCGGCGGGGAGAGACGCTCGTAGGCAACACGGCGGATCTGGTCGTGAGCAAAGACGTAATCTGCGCCGGTTTCGAAAGCGGGGAGGTCTCTGCCGCCCGCACTCAGAAGCAATGCATGGCTGCACAGTTCATCGCTGATCGCAAGTAGTTCCCGCTTCGGCAAACCGCTGGCTCGCTGCCACACATCGAAAGGCACGCTGCGGCCAATCACCGCCGCCAGCCCCAGGGCGTCTGCCAGCGAGGCAGGCAGGCGCTCCAGGCGATGCTGGATGCTCTGCACTACGCTGCCAGGCAAGGGCAAAGCGCTGTAATCGTCGGCGGCGTCATCCAACGGGGTGCTCCATGCGCCGGTAGAATCGCGGTAAAGCAAGCCGTCATCCACCAGGGAACGCAAAGTTTCAGTGAGAAAGAAAGGATTCCCTTCGGTTTCCTGGTACAACCGGGCGCTGAACAAGGTCGGCGGCTGCTCCAGGGCCAGAGCGCGCCGGATCAGTTCTGCGGTTTCGCCCTGATCCAGGCGAGGCAGATCCAGGCGACGAGGCAAGCGCGTATTCTGCAGAGCCGCCAGGGCTTCGGCGTGCTGTGGGGAAAGCTCTTCGCTGCGCACACTGAGCACGACCAGCAATGATGTATCCGCCAGGCGCGGCAGCAGGTAGCGCAAGGCAGCCAGGCTGGCCCGATCCATCCAGTGAGCATCTTCGAGGATAACCAGACAGGGGGCTGCACGGCCCAATGCCACGAAGGCGCGTCCCACGGCTTCTATCAGGCGGCGCTGTTCTTCTTCAGGCTTCAGTTCGGGCGGGGAAGCGCTGATCGCCAGTTCAGGCAGCAGCCGGGCCAGTTCTGCGTACCACACAGGCCCGAGGAACTTTTCATCCAGGACAGGCAAGCTCGAACGGAGGACTTCCACCAGGGGCTGGTAGGCTGGCGGGCCCGCCAGCTCATAGCTGCGCCCCCAGGCGACGCGCAGCCCGCGCCAGTGTGCGTTCTGGGCCAATTCTGCCAGCAGGCGCGTCTTGCCCACGCCAGCTTCGCCGTAGAGCAGCGCCATTCCTCCAGAATGGCGGGCGGCGGCCTCCGCCAGGCGCAATAATTCAGCCAACTCCGTTTTGCGGCCCACCAGGGGTAAACGATTGGGACGCTCCAGCAGTGGAGACAGACCAGGGCGGGCGCTGGCCGGCAACCAGGGGGATGCGTCCAACCCGAAGCGCTCAGCGATCTCGTTAGCCAGAGCCTGGGTCTCGGGGTCGGGCGGAACGCCCAACTCATCCCTGAGCAAGCGCCGGCAGGCATCGAACTGACTGAGGGCTTCAGCAGGACGATCCAGCAGGTAGTACAGGCGCATGATTTCTCGGTGGGCTTCCTCATTATAGAGATCCTGGCTGATCCATGCCCTGGCGTGGACCAGCGCCTTATCGTACGCGCCCCGGCTCTTATAACCCGCCACCACCTGCCCCAACGCCGCCAGGTAGAGGTTATGCAGCCGCTCGCGCTCCGGTAAGACCCAATCATCATAGAAGCCGGCCATAAACTCGCCGCGATACACAGCAATGCAGTGCTCAAGAGACTCTAAACTCCACTGAGCGCGTTCAGCACTTTGAGCGCAGGATTTTTCGAATTCTTCACTGTCGACCCAGATAGACACGGCGGGGTTCAATTGGACACACCCAGCTTCGGCGAGCAGGATGGGATGCGGCTGAAAAGTGCGCCGGATGCGCCATAACGCCTGGTTGAGGCGGCGGCGGGCAACCTCGTCGGGCAGGTCTGGCCAGAAGATGCCCGACAGCAGGTCGCGGGTATGCGGACGCTGGCGGTTAGCGATCAAATAAGCCAACAGCGAGCGAGTCGTTGCTCCAGGGATAGGATCTATGGGAACGTCACCCCAAGCAATCACCAAACCACCCAATAGAGAGATACATAAAACGCCCATTGTTACCTCACAGGGCGTAGTTTACCACACAGTATGTTTGCGATAATTCCTTGTGACAACATTGGGATACAGTTGAAGCACACAAAGTTTTCTGCTTTGTGCACTTCATGGTTCACCTATCCTGAATTTCCCGGATGTCCACTAAGATCAGCCTGGCCCCTAAATCGCGCAGTTTGGCGATCAACCCGTATGTTGCGGCCTGATCGCTAACCTGGCCGGACAGGATGGTTTCTTCCTGGCCGACATGCGTCAGGCTGAGACCCTCCAGCCACTCGGCCCAACTCTCGTCCAGGTGACCCTTGACACGGATTTCCACTCGCTGCATCGATATCCTCCAAATAAGTTCAGGCAGGCCTCTGACAGGAGGCCTGCCTGAACCTCGGGCGCTGCTCAGCTCTGCTCGGCTTTGCCAAAGAGCTGGCGCTTCTCGAAATAGGGCTTGAAGATCAGGTAGGC
Source organism: Chloroflexota bacterium (assembly GCA_040752025.1). GTDB lineage: Bacteria > Chloroflexota > Anaerolineae > Anaerolineales > UBA4823 > JBFMFR01. Next base: position 118,729 of record JBFMFR010000003.1, read on the forward strand.
GCCCAGGACGATGATCAGGACGGCGCCGTTGACGCCTTCCATTCCAACCAGGTCCAGTACGCCGCCAATGACCGAGAGGATGCCCAGGAAGGTGGTGAACCCGCTCATGCGTAGGCCGTTGAAATAGCGGGCGGCATTCAGGCCCAGGAAGATCAATCCAACGCCGATGGACCACCAGCCGCCCCTGACGATCTCCTCCGGGACAAACATGAAGCCACCCAGCAGGACCAGGAAAGCGCCCCAGGCCATGGTTTCGAGGCGCTTATTGAGAGCGGCTTTCTCGGGTTGAATCTCAATGACTTCTTCTTTCTTCTCTTCAGGCTGGCTCATCGTTGCCAGCAGGACGATGCCGACAATTCCCAGGATAATGGGCGGGACCCAGGGCATATTGATATCGCCGACCATGAACATCAGTTTCTCGGGCGGGAGGGCCAGGTTGGCTACGGTCAACCCCCCAGCAATCAGCAGACAGATGATCCCCCAGATGAGTTTCGACTTGTTCATCATATATTCTCCTTTTCTTCTTATTTCTATTATTCTTATTTCTTGCTTATGCTTCTGAAATCTCAACAACCAAATTGCGCTGGGTCTGCTTGCTGGCCAAACGCTGCTCCACAACAGGGTAGATCATGAAAACCACGAGCCCTGCCAGCATTGCCCAACCCAGGATATCTCCCAGAGAGGTGTACAAAGTGCCCTTGCCGGTGCCCAGGGTCACATCGCTGACCAGGACTAACGGAGAGCCATCGATGTCAACATCCAGGACAAGCTGCCGGCCGTAAGGGTCGATGACGGCGGCTACACTGTATGCTCCGGTGACAACCACGACGGTCCGGTTTTCTACGGCGCGGAAGGTGGTATTCTGCCAAAGCTGCTCACCGAAACCGGCGAACTCTTTATAAGGCGCAGCGATCAACTGTGCGCCGCCCTGGGCCAGTTTGCGGGCAACATCGGTGTAGTTGCCATCCGCGCAGATCAGGGTGGCCATGCGGCCGAAGCTGGTCTCGAAGACCGGGAAGACGCCGCCCTGAACATCATAGAATTCACCTGCCGGGATGTGAGTCTTTTGGTAGGTTTCAGAGAACTCGCCCTGCGGGCTGAGCAAGACCGCCTGGTTGCGCCTGAGTTCACCTTCTTTGAGGACCGAATACGAGATGAAGATGTATGCGCCGGTTTCTTTGGCGATCTGGCGGAACTCTTGCGTGTATTCCTCCTGCGGGTCGAAGTTGAACATCATCTCCGAAGTGAAGATGACCTGCGCTCCCTGGGAAGCGGCCTGGCGCGCCTGCTGAGCAAAGGTATCGAAGCGTACCTGCGAGTCATTCACCTCATCATGGTGAGCAGGGAGCGAAAAACCAGAGCGTAATGTGGCTACACGAACTGTGGTTGCTCCGGCTGGCGACTGATTCAGGATCACCAGGCTAAGGGCCACCCATACAGCCAGGGAACCGCCTGCCACCGCCAACCAATTCCGGGAGAGGCGCATATCTAGCCTGGCTTCGACCGGGACAGCCTGCCTGAGGTCAACCAGGGCAATCACCGCCTGCGCCAGGGCATAATTGACCAGCATGATCAGGATGTTCAGCCCGAAAATGCTGAAAATCGACACGGGCTGGATCAACCAGGCCTGGGTTGCCTGAGAATAACCGATGAAAGCGCTGGTAGCAATCACCGGGATAAAGGTGACGCGCACCATCTCGAACCCCACCCAGCCCACAACGCCTTGCAAGACCAGCCAGCGGTAGCGAGTGCGTTCGATGAAAGCCCTTTCGCGATAGGCGAAAAAAGCGATGAACGCGACCAGCACGCCCAAATAGGTGAAGAACGGCCCCGCTTCCGATCCAAACAGCCGCGCCAGGTATGGGCCTAGCCAGACCAGCAGATAGATCGCCGGCGCCAGGCTGGCATGCTTCAGGGGAAGCAACCGGTACTGCGCAAAGATGGCCGGCACAAAAGCGAACCAGGCCAGCCACCAGGTGCCATAGGGCGGGAAAGACAGCAGCAACAACACACCGCTCAAGGCGGATAAGAGGATACCAAGCACAAAACGTGTACGAGAATTCATTTTCTACTCCTTTCGAACCTTCGTACATACTATATAACAATCAACCCCCTGTGCGCATCTACCGAAGAGTAGATCAGGGGGTTGAAAAAAGGACGGACGAGGTTGATTGCAGGCTTACAACAGACCGAGTTCTTTGGCCCGCATGGCCGCTTCTGTGCGGTTGCGCACTCCCAACTTCCCGCACAAATTATGCACGTGCGATTTGGCCGTCCCGGTAGTAATGACCAGTTGCTCAGCAATCTCGCGGTTGGACATCCCGGATGTAACCAGGCGCAGGACTTCCAGCTCGCGCTCACTCAACGGTTCGACCAGGGAGGCCAGACTGGCCGGTTTGCCGCCGGTCTCCCCCACCATCACAGCCAGTATGCGCCTGACGTAATCCGGCATTCCACGGCGGGCCGCCACCTGGCGCAAAAGCGGGACCAGCTTTTCCCCGGCCTCGACAAAGACGCGCACGAATCCGCTGCCTTCGGCCAGGTGGAGCGCCTCGGTCAGATATGCCAGGGCGGACTCTTGCTTTTCAGCGACAGCAGCCTGAAGGGCGCGGATTGCGATCAACCCATAGCCCCACTCATTGGCCTGGGCGATCTGACCCAGGCTTTCCAGATAAGCCCTGGCCTGAACATCTGGCAGTGTACGCGCCTTGGTAACACCCAGAAAGCGGTAAAAGGAGTGGCCGTCCAACTGCGTCGAAAGCCGATCACTCCAGCCTTCAACGGACTCGCCTTTGGCTAGCATGAGCAGCACCTGGGCCACGTCCATGCGCTCGACCATCGGCGCAGGGACCTTGCCGGCGCGGGCCAGCGCCCTGGCATGCTCCAGGGCCTGGCTGGCGCCAGCCAAATCGCCCTGGGCGATGCGCAGACGGACACACAGCACCCAGCAGCCAGACAGGAACTCGTCATCTTGCGAACGCTGGCTGATGGCGATGGCCTTCTGCAAATGCGCATCGCTCTCGTCCAACGCATTCCACTCGTAATACAAAGCGGCTAAATCCATATAGGCCAAGGCGTTGACCGGCATCTGGCCGCCCTGCCGGGCAGCGCGTTGAGAATATTCCAGGGCCTGATAGAGCTGCCCGCGCACGGCGAAGACACGCCCCATGAAAATCAGGTCGGTCAGGGCGGCGTAATGATTACCTGTAGCTTGAGCAGCGTGTAATGCTTCCATTAAAACCTGTTCAGCCGCACGCATTTTACCCATGTGCCAGTAGGCCATGCCCAAATTCATGGCAACGATGCCCCTGGAATTGGTCGAGCTTTCCGGCAGCAGTTCCAAGGCGCGCCGAGATCGCTCGACCATGCGAGCGTGATCGCCTGCGCCGCGCGCCAGGTAGGCCTGGGCGGAATAGATCTCCCCCAGGAAGGCAGGGATTTCCCGGGCGGCCTGCTCCAGGCGCTCCAACAGCGGGGCCGCCAGGTCGAATTGTCCAGCCAGGAGCAAGGGCCAGCAGTAATTGAAACACAGTTGGGGATTGGAAAGCAGGATTTCTTCAGGTAAGGATTGGAACCAGCCCAGCACGGTGAGCACTTCGCCGCGCTTGAGGAATTCTGTGCCGGCGCGCTGAATGAGGCTGCCCGCCCGCTCCCAGTCACGCGCAGACAGGGCGTGCCGAACGGCTTCGACCTCCAGGCCTTCGGCTTCGAACCAGACACTGGCTCGCTGGTGAAGTTCGGGGACAAGCTCGGAGGAAGATGCCAGCAGGCGATGTTGCAGCAGCTCGGCGAACAAACGGTGATAACGATACCAGCCCCTGGATTGATCCAGCGGGACAATGAACAGGTTGGCCTGTTCCAGGCCCTCGAGCAGCGCCTGGCTGCCGGTTTCCTCAACCAATGCATCGCATAACGGACCGGATAAACGCTCGAGGATCGAAGTCTTGAGCAGGAAATCCTTGATCTCAGAAGATTGGCGCTCGTAGACCTCTTCGATCAAATAATCCAGGATGAAGCGGGAGGAACCGGTAAAAGCCTGGATGAAGCCAGGTAGATCCTGGCGCCCGCGCATGGAAAGCGCCGCCAGTTGCAAGCCAGCGATCCAGCCCTCGGTGCGGCGCTCCAGGGCGGCGATTTCCTCAGGCGCCAGCGCCAATCCCATGACACGCTCCAGGAAATCGGCGGTTTCGCCGGCTGTGAAGCGCAGATCATCCTGACGGATTTCGAGCACCTGCTCCCTGGCGCGCAGCCTTGCCACAGGCAAGAGCGGGTCTTCCCGCGTCAGGATTACCAGGTGCATGTGGGGCGGGAGATGGTCTAAGAGGAAGGTCAACTGTTGGTGAATAGCGGGGGTGGAAATGACGTGATAATCGTCGAGCACCAGGATGAGGGGCTCGGCCAGGGCAGCGATGTCGTTGACCAGCATGGTCAGGACGATCTCGAAGGGAGGCGGCTGCGGCGATTGGAGCGTGGACAGCACCGCCCCACCGAGGCTCTCTTCCACGCCTCGCAACGCAGCGATGAAATAAGCCAGAAAACGCGCCGGGTCGTTGTCGCTCTCCTCCAGGGAGAGCCAGGCGACCCTGGACGACAGAGCAACCCGGGCTTTGCCCTCAACGCCGCCGCCCAACCAAGCGGCGACGAGGGTGGTCTTGCCATAGCCGGCCGGAGCGGAGACCAGGGTAAGCTTGCGGGAGAAGCGGGTATCCTGAGACAAACCGGCTTCCAACTGTCCGAGCAGCCGCGGCCGCGGCACCAGGTTGGGCCGGGGAACCGGAAAGTAGAACTTGGTGGCAAGCAGAGGCGTGGACACAGGTCTCACCTTCAGGAGGCTGTTTGTGCGGAGTCCAGACTGATTTTATTTTAGCATGTCCGCAGTGGAAAGGCAAATATATAAAGGCTCAACCCATTTATTGCCTCCCTGAAGTCGAGAAACTGTTTACCCTGCTGGCGCACCAACAGGTTTAGCCACATAAGACAGCGCAGCAGCCACCACGGCCTCAGATATGCCAAAGCGCTCTGCCAGCAAGAGGGGTAAGCGCCCTGGATCGAGCAATACTTCCTGTTAAATAAAGTAGAGCAAAGAAAGCCAGGTTGTTTTCGAAGCAAGTGCCGCCGGCGCCCCAGGCCAGCGCTTCGGCCCAGAATTCTTCCGGCCAGCGCGGGCAATCAGCCGTCCGAACTGTGTGGCGCCGCCTGACGATGCGCGAGGCGCTCTCCCAGGGAACGCGCCGGACGTAAGCCTGGACGAGTTGGTTGAGGTATCTGACCGAAGGCGGCCTTCTCTCACAGCCAAGATACGTCAGGATTCGGCCGGTCAATTCAGTGGGCAGGGATGGCTGGAGGCCACAAACGGCTTGAATGGACAACCTCTAATCGTAAACCGGGCGGCCACCCGGCACCCCTGAAATACTTTTCCCAGTGTGAATTAAATTGTCCCGCGAGCCGAGCATCCATCTCGCGGTTATTGGGAGAGGATCGTATCGGTCTGTCCTTTTTGCTTCTTCAGCTTGCGTTTCTCCTTGATGGAATGCTGGGCTTTCTTGCGTTGCTCTTTGTTGCCCTTGTCCTTGCTTCCGGTACCTTTGCCTTTGTTCGCCATTGTGTCACTCCTTTTAGAGATTTGTCGCTAATGGTGAGCAGAGCAATATTATAAGCGCTATTCGACTGATTGTCAGCGATTAGTTTGAGGCGCGGTCAGATCTCGATTTTTTCGTGTGAGCCCGGCGGAGAAGAGGATGAGCAGCATGCCGGGTAGAAACACGAGGCGAAAGAACTCATCTGCAAAGAAAAAAGCACCTATGTAGAGCAACACGCCAGACCAGCGGAGCAAGAGCGCCGTGGATGGGTTCGGGTTCCGGGCGCTCAAAAGGGCAAGCGCTCCGGCCAGGAGCATGCTCGCCAGCAAGAGGGCGCCTTGGAGGTTTCCGATTGTTTCGATGTAGGTGCTGCTGGAGCAGGAGACCAGGATGGGCAGGTAGGATTCGAGGTAGATGCAGGACTTGAAAACTGGAAAGAGGAACAGGAACAGGGCGATTGAAACCTGGATTAGCCCGCCTAACGCGGCCAAGTTGGAAGATTTACGAGAGCGTGGGGGGTGCGTTCTTATCATGGATTCTAGTCGAAGGGCAAAATGCAGCGAAAACCAACAGAATTGAGACGACCACCACCGATGTTTCGGAGCGCAACACGCAGATTACTCGATTGAGAACTCCAGCCACCCCCACGCAGCATCCGAAAGTCGCCGCTCTCAGGACCAGTGGGATTGCGAGAAGGCGAACTACTATAAAAGGTTTGCGAATACCAATCCCATATCCACTCGTTGACGTTACCCACCATATCGTACAGGCCAAAGCCGTTAGGAGCATAGCTCCCCACTGGCTCGGGGCCCGTATCGTCACACCCCGCATCATCATCGAACTTGGCCCCATTGCGTGACCTTTTCTGGCATTGCGGCTCATCATCTCCCCACGGGTACAGCTTGCCCTCCAGGCCGCCGCGAGCTGCCTTTTCCCACTGCGCCTCGGTAGGCAAACTACCACCGCGCCATTCGCAGTAGGCCTGCGCTCCATACCAACTCACCATCACTACTGGATGACTATCGTATCCACTATCAACCTGCCAGCCTCCCCCATTCTGATGAATGTGCACATCAGGACTTTCTGCATCCAGCCATGTCATTCCATCCTCGCTTTGGTTGCCCCGAGCACTTAGGAACACAGCGAACCTGGAGTTGGTCACTTCGTAAGGATCAATATAATAAGCATCCAAAAATACAGTGTGCTGCGGCTTTTCTTCGCTATAGGCGTTCGGGTCAGAGTCTGTTGATCCCATTTCGAACTCCCCAGCGGGGATCAGCACCATCGTTGTTCGTAATTCAGGAATCAGGGTAGGTGGTAATAAGGTTTCAACTTGCACTGGGGTGGGCAATTCAGCAGTAGCCGCTGTCTCCGTGAGTAAGAGGCCTTCAATGGCCTCAACTGATCGAACACAGCGGAAACCGTTAGGTAGAAAGGTGCTCTGTGCACTACGATTAGCTACGCGTGCGTGAGAGGACGCGTCGTCCCATGACCCACCTCTTCTTACGCGATGGCTAGTTAGATTTGGTTCTGTGGGTCCAGTCGGGTTTGCAAATGGAGACTCAGCATAATAATCATCCTTGTCCCAATCCCAGACCCATTCCCATGCATTCCCGGCCATATCGAAGAGCCCGTAGCCGTTAGGGTCAAAACTGCCTACCGAGGCTGTACCAGTATCGGCGCAACCGGAAAAATCGTTTATCTTGGCCCCATTGTAGCTACCCTTAATGCAAACCGGTTCATCATCTCCCCAAGGGAAAACCGCCCCTTCCAACCCGCCGCGAGCAGCTTTCTCCCACTCCGCTTCAGTAGGCAGACGCGCCCCCCGCCATTCACAATAAGCGCTCGCCCCGGGCCAGGTGGCTACCACCGGGTGATCATCATATCCCGGAACAGCCTTCCATAAACCATCGTTCTGGTAAATGCGGACATCCTTATCGTCAGCATCTAGCCAGATTATGCCGTCTGTACGCAGGTTGCCCATCTCATTGAGGAAGTCAGCAAACTTAGCGTTGGTTACTTCATAAACATCTATATAATAGGCATCCAGGAATACGGTATGCACCGGGGCTGCGCTATCACGCTCATCATCGCTGCCCATCTTGAACTCCCCCTCCGGGATCAAGACCATGCCAAGATTGGCGGGTGGCGTGACAGTCGGGGAGGATGGTGTTTCAGTATGGATAATGGGCGCAGAGGTTGCGGGTGAAGAGAATTGCGTTAACTGTGCCATGATAGTATGCGTAGCAGTAGCTTCGGATCTTCCAACTTTGCCACCCAGCCAGTTCCCCAACAACATCACAACAACCAACAACACTACTGCCGTTCCAATCCAACTCCACGGCAAGTCACGCAGTTTCCCGATAGGAGAAATTCCAGTAGCAGCTTGCTGAACTTCAGGCTGCGAAGGCACCAACTGTGTGCGGAGGGGGCCACTTGAAACCCGCGCCGTGTGAAACTGTGAACCAGTTCCTTCGTTCCCCGAGAGCGCTTGCTTGAAAGCTGTCACGCTTTGGAAGCGTTGCTCCGGGTCCATAGCCAATGCCTTCTGCACAGCTTCGGCTATCTGCACAGCGATGTCCGGCTTTAGCTGCTGCAATGGCGTAAGTGGATCGCGCACCATGCGCTGGATGCTCTCAACTGGTTGAACACCGGTTAGCAAGTGATAGAGGGTGGCCCCAAGGGCATAAACATCTGTACGGGCGTCTGTCGTCCCCGTACCATATTGCTCGTGGGGCGAATATCCTGGCGTGACAGCCTTGGCCCCGGCGGTAGTGCTCAATCTCGGGTCATATACTTTGGCAATACCGAAGTCCACCAGCATGGCTTTACCTTGCGGTGTGATTTTAATATTAGCGGGTTTGATATCGCGGTGAATTATCGGCGGGTTCTGGCTGTGGAGGTAGATGAGCGCGTCGCAGACCTGCCCAATCCATTCAAGCACCTGCTCCTCGGGCAACGGGCCGCCCACGCGCTGGAGCATTTCCTGCAAATCCTCGCCCTCGACATAATCCATCACCAGGTATTGGCCCTGGCCCTGGATGACAAAATTGTCAATCACCCGGGGCAGGTTTGGGTGCGACAGGTCGAAAAGGATTTGGGCTTCACGTTTGAATTGTCGCTGAGCTTCCGGTGATATGTCCAGGTTCTCTTTGAGCGCCATGGGGCGCTCCATGCGAGTATCCCAAACACGGTAGACTGCGCCAAAACCCCCCTGACCGAGCAGCTTGACGACGCGGTAACGATTATCGAGTATTTGTCCAGGTGTAAGCGGCATGGAATCCCTATCTTCGAACAAAAGTATCAATGCCAAGAGCCAACTTCACTATCATTATATCAAAATTACTTTTCACTTCCCCACTTCTGCGAATGGCAAAACCCAGGCGTGGTAGACGGCGACAAAGCCGCCCTGGCCGAGCAACTTGACGATGCAGTAGCGGTTATTGAGGATCTGGCCCGGAGAAAGAGGCATAGCTTAGTTCAGCCTGTTGAAACATCCACCGGCAGCCAAATGCTGAAGTCAGCTCCCTGGCCGGGGGCGCCCTGGCTCTCGACCTGGATGTGGCCGGCGTGCCGGTCGACGATCTCCCTGGCGATGGCTAACCCCAGCCCGGTACCCGGCACGCCGGAGCGCTGCCCAACCTTGCCGCGGAAAAAGCGCTCGAAGAGATGTGGCTGCTCCTGCGGGGGAATACCCGGCCCATCGTCAATGACGCTGACCCCTGCCCACTGCGCGCCTTCAAAGCGGGATGCCCACGTCTTGAGCACCACTCGACCACCCACCTGTGTGTAGTTAATGGCGTTGGTCAACAAAACGCTTATCGCCTGGCCTAAGAGCTTCGGATCAGCCTGCACCAATGGCAAGTTGGCTTGCTCTTCAAGAACCAGGGCGATGCCCTTGCTCTTAGCCAGCAGGAGGCGGTCGTCTGCATACAGGCTGGCTAGCTGGTTGAGGTCAGTTGGCTCCAACTTGATTTTGATACGCTCTTGATCCATGCGTGAGAGCAACAGCAGCCCATCGATAATGTGCGCCAATCGAGACGTCTCTCTCTTGAGCGTAGCGATATACGTTTCAGCCTTGGCAGGGTCGAGCTCGAGAAGATCGTGATACAACTGGATGCTGGAGATAGGCGTACGCAGTTCGTGTGAAACGTTCGAAACAAACTCGTCCTTAACCTGGTCGAGCGCCTGGAGGCGTTCATATGCAGCTTGCAATTCGGCTGTGCGCTCTGCTACACGCAGCTCGAGTTCGGCGGCGTGGCGCCTCACCTGCTCGTGCAACTGTGCATTCACGATGGCGACAGCCGCCTGGGCGGCGAAAGCCCGCAGATGCTCAACGTGGATATCGGTGAAAAACCCCGGCGTGGCAGAGTTTAGATTGAGAAAGCCGATAATTCTTCCCCCAATGCTGATCGGTGCGCCAACATATGAGCGTATCCAATCTGTCTGCTCCGACATGACCCAACCCGGATAATTCCTCGTGTCTGGAATAACAAGCGGATCGCCCGTAGCGACGATTTGCCTCAGGTTAGCCACTTCATCCACCTTGAAACGTAACGCTAAAACAACGTGGTTCAGTTCACGTTCTGCATAACCACGTTGTCCGACAATGCGTGCAACTCCTTGCTCGACCAGCATCACGTCGGCTGCATCGTGCGGCACCACGCGCTCGACATTGGCAAGCACGAGTTCCAACACTTCGTTCAGTTTGATCGTACGACTGAGCGCAGCAGCCGTATCACGCAGGGACTCAGCCAACCGGCGTTGTTCGCGCTCGGCTTCTTCGGCTTGTTTACGCACGCGGATTTCTTGCCGGGCCTGCTCGTACAGCCTGGCATTATCGATGGCAACTGCAGCCTGGGAGGCCAAATTGCCAGCCAGGCGAATCTCTCCCGCTGTGAAATCTTGTTCTTTGGTTTTATTGATCAACTCTACCAGGCCGATTACCCGATCACTGACGATCAGAGGGATCATCAATAGCGTATGCGCTCCAAACTGTTCCAACAAGGCCTGTTCTGCCTGATCGGCTTGCGGATCGCTGCGCTGGATCAATAGCGGTTGGCCTGTTTCCAGCACGTGCCGGGTGGCCGGGTAATCGGCCAGATCATAGGTTGTGCCGCGTTGCTCCACCTTTTCAGGCATTACAATACTGTAGTCGGCCAGGGTTTCGAGTTGGTCCTGCTCATGCTTCCACAACGAAAGGGCAAATTCACTCGTATCCAGAGCCTGGGTGATTAGCTCGGCCACTGCCTGAAGAACTGCATCTAGAGAGAGGTGTGAGCTAATGGCTGTGGCAGTCTCGTATAGAATGGTGAGTTCTCGATTGCGCCTCCTCAACGCCTGCTCCGCCCGTTTGCGCCCGGCATTTTCTGATTTTAGCCTGGTATTGGATTGCACCAATTCTGCTGTACGCTCCTCCACCCGCTGCTCCAACGCTTCATTCAGTCTCAAGATTTCGTCTTCCGCCCGTTTGTGTTCGGTAAGATCGGTCATCACACCGGTCAACCCCACCAATTGCCCACTTTCCAGCAATAGCCGGCTGGAAGTGCGCACATAGTGTACAGCACCATCTTTGGCGAACACACGAAACTCGTATGGCTCCAGATCGCCGGCCAATGTCCGTTCAAAACTGGACAATAAACCGCCAAGATCATCGGGGTGCACGAAGTGGATGAAAGGCTGTCCAATGACTTCGCTTACCTTGTAAAGAGCAAAGCGCTCAATAGCCGGGCTGATGTAAGTGAAACGACCCTGGGCGTCTAAAGAAAACACTACATCATTGATGTTCTCCACCAGAGTACGGTAAATTTCTTCTGACTGTAACCACGCCTCTGGCACTTCACGCGGGTCGCCCAATGCACGTGAGGGCAGATGTGTGGCAAGGCGCACCCGGACTTCTTCAACCTGAAATGGCTTGGTGAGATAATCTTCGCCCCCTGCCTGGAACACTTTTACCTTGTCTGCCGGGTCGCTCAAGGTGATCATGAAGACCACCGGAATACCCCGGAGGGCATCGATCACCTTCAAGCGGCGGCAGGTTTCAAATCCATCGATTCCCGGAAGTGCTCCGGCCAACAGAATCAAGTCAGGATGTTCCTGCTGAGCCTTTTCCAGCGCGCTCTCGCCATCCTGAACTGCCAGCATATTCAGGCCAATTTTTTGGAGATAATTGGATAGGATATCTAAGTCAGAGAGATTGTTTTCAACAACCAGGACTGTGGGCATGGTTGTCTCAGGCTCAACCAGATCAGGAGCGGCGTTCATCTGTCTACCTTTCTACGAACAGATGCTTAAAACAAACCGGGGTGTCTCCGGTGCAATTCCGAAAACACCCCGGGCGCTTCAACTTATGCAGGCAGCGCATCAGCCTTGGGTTTCTTCTTCTCCTCGGGCGGGGCGGGCGGGACAAAGCCTTCCGGCAGCAAGCCGGCTTCGGTGACGATGCGGGGCACGATTTCCTCCCAGCCGACGGCCATCAGGTGGATGCCGTTGACGCCCTGTTTGCCCTTGACGGCTTCGATCAATTCGAGGGCGATCTTGACGCCTTCTTCCTCGGCGCCATCGCCAGCGGCTTCCATGCGCTTGAGCAGCTTCTCGGGGATGGTCACCCCGGGCACCTCATTGTGCATGTACTGCGCCATCTTGAGCGTCTTGAGCGGCGTGATGCCGATCAGGATGTAGACCTTGTCCAGGATGTTGCGCTTGGCCAGCTCATTCAGCCAGATTTCCAGATGATCGGCGTCGAAGACCAGGTTGGTCTGGAAGAACTGCGCCCCGGCGTTGACCTTCTTGTGCTCGCGGATGGCCTGGAACTTGGGCTCGGAGGCGAAAGGCGAGGCTGCCGCCCCCAGGAAATACTTGGGCGGGAACTTCATCGAGCGCCCGTCCAGGTATTTGCCCTCGTCGCGCATGCGCCGCAGGATCCACAGCATCTGGATCGAGTCGATGTCGATCACGTCCATGCGCCCGCGCGGGTCGGGAGCCATCTTCATGCTGTCGCCGGACAGGCACAGGATGTTGCGCACGCCCAGGGCGTTGGCGCCCAGCACTTCGGCCTGCAAACCGGTACGGGTGCGGTCGCGCGCCGCGATCTGCATGACCGGCTCGGCCCCGTTCTGCACCGCGATGGTGCTGCACGCCCAACTGGACATGCGCGGCGTGGCCGAGGGGCAGTCGGTGAAGTTGATCGCCGCGGCGTAAGGCTTGACCATGGCGATATTCTGCACCAGCTTCTTGGTTGCCGTGGTCATGGGCGGGGCCACTTCCGAAGTGACCACGAACTCACCCGCCTTCAAGCGCCGCTCCAGCTCTGAGACCGGCTCAGTGTAGGCCGGGGCGTGATATTCCGAATCGCCCTGCCACCACTCCGGCTGGCGCACCGGGCGGAAGACCGCGTCCCACACGAAAGTTCGCCGGGCCGGGTCGCGCGACGCCAGGCCGCTGAAGAATGTCCCGGTTCCCAGCTTGCGCACCTGGCGGAACACGTCGCCCCAGGTCTCGGTGCCCGTCTTGTCCCAATCCAGGGGCGGCAGCACCTCCAGGAGCATCTCTTCGCGCCCCATCTTGAAAGCGCGCTCGTAGATCTTATACCAGATGCACGGCCGCGTCTCGTCCACGTAGCAGTGCTCTTCGGTGGAGCCGCCGCACGGGCCGTTGCGCACGCCCTTGGGACATTCCATCGGGCAGATGAAAGCCGTTTCTTGCAGCAGGCAGTTGCCGCACATGCGGCAGCCCCACAGCGGGCCTTTGACCATGCGCTCCACGGCAGCCAGCGTGCGCCGCCCCAGCGGCTCGCGCTTGAAGGGCAGAAATGGCGGTTGCCAGCGTCGACCAGGGGTAAATCCAGGCATAGAACACTCCTTTAAGTAGATACCGACTTGATTAGTTAATTGAAACTCACCTATTCGGACAAGAATAGTGACATCGGAACTTCCTGTTCCGCAATGTCCTCGTTCCGCGATGACAAAGAATACTTTGCCCGCAGGTCCTTACTGCGCCAGGTAGGAGTCAGCGTAGATGACCTTGTTGAGCAAGATCTGCGAGGTCTTCCAGATCGCCGCCTGGCGCGGGTCGCTCATGTCCACATCCTCGATGGACGGTTCTTCCATCGCGGCGATGCGGTCGGCGATCTTCAGGTACAGCCGCCCGACCGGGTCGCTCTCGTCGCGCTCTTCGATCACGCGGATCACCTCGCCCTGCTCTTCGTCCATCGGGTTGGCGATCATCATCTGCAGGCCCACACCCATCAGCATCGCCAGGTAGACCCGGTTGATCAGCGAGCGGTTTTCGTTGGGCACCGCGTTGGAGACGTTCGACAGGCCCACCGAGATGTTCGGGGCCGGGTCCCAGGCGTACTGCAGGGTGCGCACGGCTTCGATCAGGTGCGGGCAGTACTCCTGGCAGCCGGAGACAGTCAGCACCAGCGGGTCGATGATCAGGTTTTCCATGGGGTAGTCGATCTCCATCATGCGCGGGATCAGGGTTTCCACGGCGATGTTGACCCGGTCGTCGGCAGCCACGGGGATGCCGGAGGTGCCCATGGTCAAGGCGATCAGGCGGGCGTTGTACTGCTTGGCCAGCAGCGGCACCTTCTCCAGGCGCTCCGGCTCGGCCGAAGTGGAGTTGATGATCGGCTGAGCCTTGGTGATCTTCTTAAGGCCGGCTTCGATGCCCAGGATGTTGGTGCTGTCGAAGCTCAGAGGCACGTCCACCACAGCTTCCACCGTTTCCACCATCCAGGGGAAGACCTCTTCCCAATCCTTCTTGCGCGGCCCCAGGTTCAAGTCCAGCGCCTGAGCGCCAGCCTCGACCTGCTTGATGGCCAGTTCCATGAAGAACTCGCGGTCCCTGTTCTTCAGGCCTTCCTTGACCTTTTCCGAGATAATATGAATATTTTCGCCAATGATGTACATATTTGCCATCCTTTTTCGATTTTATATCGGAGGGTGCACGCCGTGCACCCGTGTGTCTGAAGGCGCTCAGCGCGCCCGCGGGTTTATGCGCCGGGCTGGGTCTCGGCGTTCCCAAGTAAAGCCGCGGCCACGCTGGGGAAGCGCCCCAGGTCGGTGTGCGGCAGGAACAGCGCCGACATGAAAGCATCGTAGAAAGAATTGTCGGCGGATAATTCGATGTAGGTCATACGCGTGGCGATCTCGCCGATGCGCTGGCGCTGCCGGCGGTCCAGCAAGGCCCGGTAAGCGCCGCGCACCGAGGTATTGCCCAGGAATTGGAAACGATCCCAGGGCAGGTCGGGCAGCAAGCCGATCTGGATCGCCTTCTCGACGTTGATATACTTGCCGAAGGAGCCGCCGATGAGCATCTGCTCGATCAGCTCCATCGGCACGCCCACGCTGTCTGCCAGCACGCTGTAACCGGCGTAGATGGCGCCCTTGGCGCGCAGCAGGTTGTCGATATCCACATGGGTGACAACGATATCCTTGCCATGGCCCGTCTCCTTGGCCCAGGCCAGCACGTACTCCCAGCCGTGCTCGCCATCCCGCACGCGTTTGGACTTCAACTGCGTGTTCAAGTTGCCGGCCTTGTCCACCAGCCCGGTCATGAACATCTCACCCAGGAGAGAGATCAGCCCGCTGCCGCAGATGCCGCGCGGCTTGGTATTGCCAATCACCCGGTAAGTCGGCTCGAAAGTGCTCCCGTTGATCCAGGTTTCCTCGATGGCGCCCTGCGTGGCGCGCATGCCGCAAACCACGCCTGCCCCTTCGAAAGCCGGTCCCGCCGAGCAGGCGCAGGTCACCAGCCACTCGCGCGAGCCCAGCACGATCTCGCCGTTGGTGCCCACATCCATGAACAGGGTGACCTTGCTGGTATCATCCATGCCAGACGAGAGCACACCCGCGGTGATATCAGCGCCTACGTAGCTGGCCACGCCCGGCAGACAGTCTACCACCCCCTGCGGGTTGATGTGTATGCCCAGTTCACTGGCGACCAGCAGCGGGACATGGTTGGCGGCGGTGACGAAGGGGGTCAGGCGGATGCTGACCGCCGGGATCTCCAGCAGCAGATGGATCATGGTGCTGTTGCCAGCAATCGTGGCCTTGACCACCTGCTCCGGACTGACCCGCTCTTCGAACTCATCGAGGCTCTGGTTGTATTGCTGGCAGACCGTCTCGAGCAGGCGGTTGAGCGTATCCACCACCAGGCAGCGCATCTCCTCTTCGCCGCCATCCTTGCTGGCGTAGACGATGCGCGAGATGACGTCTTCACCGCGGGCGATCTGGCCGTTGTACTCCGAGGCTTGCGCTTTCACCTGGCCGGTCACCAGGTCGACCAGCCACAAGGTGACCGTAGTGGTGCCGATGTCGATCGCCGCACCCCACAGGGGATCATCATCGTGACGCAGGCCGGGCAGCAAGTCTATGACACGCTCTTGCAAATAGTTCCCGTCGGTGGTCTCTTCCACGTTCAAGATAGCCGTGACTTCCCAATCGCCAGCACGCAGCACCGCGCCCAGCTTGCGCAGCACGGGCAGCGAGATCAGGGCGTTGGTGAAACCGGCCTGCTGGCGCAGCGCCGTCACCAGGCGGCTGAGATCGTCCGTCTGGTCGTCCATGCTGGGATGCGTCAGTTGCAGCCGCACCCGCCGTATGGTCTGGTCGTAGTTGTAGTCGTAGCCCTGCGGGACGCCGACTTCGCCGACGGTTTTGTCGGTGGTCAACCGGCGCTCGATCTTCTCCTGAGGTGGGATGAAGACAGTTGCGTCGCCTTCCACCACCGTCTGGCAAGCCAGGGCGTAGCCGTGCTCGATATCGGCCTGCGAAAGGCGCAACGCGCTGCGGCGGCGTACAGTCCCTTCCAACACCCGGACTGTACACCGTCCGCAGCGACCCTGCCCTCCGCAAGGTTGCATAATTTCGATGCCGGCCTGGCGCGCCGCATCTGCGATCAGCGCGCCCTCGGGAACCTGCACAGAGGCAGTCTTCCCATCCGGCATGGAGAAAATCACGTTACGTTCAGGCATCACACTGCAACGACCAGATCACGTTCGCCGGGGCGAGGCCCGGCGACTCCACGGTTTACAAAGCCTGCTTCATGAACTTGGGCAGGTCCACAGCCTCGCGCGGGCCGACGCGGATCTCCCAATCTGGCATTTCGCCTTCCAGTTCGCCAGACAGCACCGCTACATGCCCGGGCAGCACGACGCGCTTACGGCTGACCTTGTCGGCCACATCGAACTCTTTGATCGACTTGGCGATGCGCTCGGCGTCGAACTTGCCAGCCGCCCAGGCGGTCAGCACGCTCATGCCTTCGGCGTCGGTAACCAGCAGCCAGGCGGGCAGGCCCGAGCCTTCCACCTCGTTGGCCACGCTGAAGTAGGTAATGCTGAAGTTGGTGGTCACCAACACCGGGTCTTCCGGCTTCGGGTTATTGATCTCGTAAATGCCAGGCTGCACCTGGATCGGCTTTTGCGGGTCGGTGTAGATATTCTGGCGCAGCACCAGCAGCGGGTAAACCAGCTCCGGGGCAAAGTGATCCAGCACAATGAAGCCGGCGTACTTGGCAATGGCCTGCGCGGCGCTCTCCGGGGTGGTCGGGAAGGCCAGCATGGGGAAGCCCAGCGGACGGAAGTTCTTCTTCAACGCCAGGCGGCGCAATTGCGTGCTCATCGCCAGGGACTGGCCCAGGCTCAGCCCGGCCAGGTTGAGCACCATATCTTCGATGCCCTTGGCCTTGATCTTTTCGGTCAGTTCGGCCATCTCGTCCAGCGTAGGCGCAGACAGCGCCAGAGCGGCTTTGGACCCCGCCGCCAGGGAAGCCATCGCCTCCCAATTGCCGGCATCTGCGGTGCAGATCAGGGCGGTTTCGCCCGCCAGCGCATCCAACCCGGCCTTGAGCACCGCCGGATCGCCGCCCACCAGGATCAGCGGTCGTTTGGAAACCTGGCGCACAGCCTTCACCGCTTCAGCGAAGCGCCCAGCGTCACCGCTGGCAGCCTCGACGGCGAAACCATCCAGGGTCAAATCGATGCCCACGTAGTTGGTCGAATAAGCTTCGGCTGGAGCTACTGCGGCTTTGATCGCCTCGGGGCCATCCACGTCGCGCACCTTGACGAACAAACCCGGTTTGTTATAGAAGGTTTTTTCGTGGCGGAAAAGCACCACCTCGTTGCCAGCCTTCGCTTCGTGCCCGTCAGACTTGAGCGCCACCAGGCGGATCGGCGGGGCAGCCGATTCGGCCAGTTGCGCTTTGGATGCATCGCTAACGTAAGGGCACAGCGAAAGCTCCACCTGCTTAGCAGCCAGTTTCATGGCGAAAGCCAGGCAGGTCGGGAAACCACACTCTTTGCAGTTGGTTTGGGGTAATAATTTATAGATTTGAATACCAGACAGAGCCATATCTCGACCTCCGTATCTGAGTGAATAGATTCCAGGCTAAGGCCAATCCAGAAATTGGATTTTTGCTAAAAATCCAATTTCTCTCTGGCGAGCTACGCCACTGCCATCAGCTCTTCGATGGCGGCCTTGACGCGCTGCACGCTCTGCGGGTGGCGCAAGACAATGATATCGGCGCCCGACTCGAGCAGCGTAATCGCCGTCAGCGTCTCCCAGTTGATCGAGCGCTGCATCCAGTCGCCCCACGACTCGGGCACGCCCTCGTTCACCTTGGCCTCTTTGGTCTTCCAGGCCTCGAAGCCGGGCGTGACCAGCATGGGAAGCTGCGTCATCGCATCGCCCTGCAGAGCCGCCAGGCGCAGGCGCTCCATGGACGAATAGCCATACTCGATGCCGTAACCCAGCGCGCCGGTGGTGGGATCCATGATGATGCGATCCAAGGGCATGCCCATGTCGCTGATCAGGATGTTCAACTGCTTGGCCAGGTTGACGTCCATGGGCGTGCGAGCGTTCACCAGGTGCCCGTTGGCCATGGCCGTGGCGACAATCGTGCGATAGTTTTTATCCTCGCAGATTCCCAGCAGCAGGCGCTCGCCCTTGGTGGCCTCGGCCACCGCCACCAGCAGATCATTATCCACCTGGGCCTGGCCAGGTCCGAAGACGATCAGCGGCAGCCCGCTGGCAGCCAGGACGGATTTGACCACGTCCACAGCGCCCTGCGGGGTGAGCGGGTTCCCCGCTGCGTCCGTCAGGCTCAACTGGAGCTGGAGCACATCCGCCCCGGCCGCCTCAGCCGCCTTGGCCCACTGCACCGGATCAGTGACCACCTCGCCCCAGGTCTGCAACAACAGCGGCGACCAATCCTCGGGGCGGCAATCCTTGATCTCCACAGCGACCACCGGGCGGTGGGGCATAGGGTTCTCGAAGTGCATGAAGGGCAGCGTTTTTTCGCCGCCCACAGTCACCACCTGGGTGCGCGTGCCACCATCAGCAGCCATTGCTCCCAGGGTGACTTCCCGGACAGTGCCGGGCCATTTATCCACAGGAATTTCTATTGGCATAGTTTTCTCCTTTTTTGACAGCCTCTCCAGTCACATACCTGGTTCGAAGTCATGCGGAACTTGTTCCGCCTATGATTGACGCAGATTGCGGCTGCGCGCCGCCTCACGCCGTTGGATAAAGGTCTCCAGCGGCGACTGGCGTTCGGCGTGCATGCCCAGGTCGCGCAATTCTTCCCGGTCACGCGCCGCCATGTGGCGCAAAATATGCTGGTAGGTGATCATCGCAGCCGGGTATTCGATGCCGCCAGAATGGTGCACCAGGAACAATGCCCTGACCCCATTATCCTGCATGATCTGAGCCGCCGCCGCCAGGGGGATATCCGGAGGCGCCTGCACCATGCCATCGCGCATGATCTGCTCAGCAGTCAGCGACTGCCCTTGTGGATGGGCGTAGGCGCGCACCAGGTCCTCCTGGCTGACCACGCCCAGGGCGTGCCCATCCGCAGGGTTCAGCACCACCACGGCCTCCAGGCCTCTCTCGACAAAAAAACGGGCGATATCCGCCAGGGGGGTTTCCGGCGCGCAGGTAGGCACCCCAACAGTCATCAAGTCTCTGACCAGCACCGGAGCGCGGCCAGGGCTTCCTGCACTTGTTCCTTCGAAACGGGTTTCGCCCATTGTAACTTCCGAACGAAGTCGTTCCACCTTTCCCAATCGGACAGCCAGGGGCCGGTTCTTCGCCGCCTCCTGGCTGCCAATCGGAACTTCCTGTTCCGCCGTTCGGCCCTGTTCCGCACTCAGAACATCGGGTCCATGACCAGGGTTGGGTGATTGTGCTCTTCCATCCAGGCCAGCAGCTCATCGACCGTGCTGGCGCTGCGCTCATCGGCGATCTTCTCGATCAGTTCGGGGTCGCCTTCGCGCTGCGCTACCGCTTTGAATTCTTCAGCCATGCTTTCCTTCAACACGCTGCTCATCCACACCACGCGCTTGAAGCCGCCATCGGCCGAGATGAACTTCGGGCTGATCAGGTAGAACTTGCCCACGCCCATCACGCCCGGCGTCTGCAAACCGCCGCCGGCGATGCCCGCCAGCGTGCTGAAAGTCATCCCTGCCGGCGTCATGCTCGGGTCTTCACGGCTCACCACCATCACCCCGTTGGCCTCCGGGATCAACATCACGATGCACTCGAAGCAGCCACAGGCGGTCATGGGGTTCTCCATGATCGAATACATGGAAACTTCCTCAACCACGCCGTGCGAGCCGACCTTGGCGTAATCGTTGGTGCCGGTCCAGTAACCCTTGGCCGGGTCGATCACCTTGCCCAGCTTGATCGGCTGGTTGGGGCCGGTGGGGTTGATACTGAACGAAGCCTTGCAGTCCAGCCAGTTGTACGCCCCGCACAGGCCCAGGCGCTCCGGGCTGACCACGCACACGTGGTTGGGAGCGAAAGACTGGCACAGCGTGCAGGAATAGAACTCTTCGACCTTGTTGTCGGTCAGGTCGGCCAGGCGTTTGTTACGAAAATCATAGGCCTGGCGCGCCTTCCCCAACCAATCATGGAGTTTGTCCGGGTCGGTGTAGACCGTCACCTGCACCTTGTCCACAATCGCGCCGAAGTCAGTCTTGAAGCGGGCGTGCAGGATCTTGCCGAAGTGCTCCAGGTTGAAACCCTTATCGGCAGCCGCGTTGGAAATACGGATCCAGGCGATGTCGCGCTGGCCGATGTGCTGGATGCCCGAGGCCCCGTTGACGAAGTAGTGGATCTGGCGCTCCAGCACCGGTTCGAAGTCCTCTTGCATCTGCCGCCCGGCCACCTGGACGACAATGCCCATATCCATGTGACCCTGGGCCGGGATCGCCTCGAAGTTCGGACCGACCACTTCCACCTTGCCGTCCACGACCTCGTCCAGGGGAGCCATGTGCAGGTACTCGAAGCAGCGCGAGTTCTTGCCGCCGAACTCGACGCGCATGTCGGCCTTGCGCACCACTTCGCCTTCGAAGGCCGAGCCGTAAGGCACCGGCACCGGCACGTCGGCCACTTTGACCTTCACGCCGCGCACCTCGATGCACTTCTGCACCAGGCGCTCGGCGCGCTCCAGGTCGTCCTGCCCGTCGATCTCTTCGAAAGGCATGCTCACCACGTGCTCGTAGCGCGTCACGCCGGTCGGCAGGATCTCGGGGATCACCGTATCGGCGATCACCGGGAAGCCGAAGTTGATCGCCCCGGCGGCCGCGGCGTATTTCAAGTCATCGACTTCGCCCAGCGCCAGCACGAAGGCAAACACACGCTCGCGGTTGTACATCAAGATGTCGCGCCCCTGCCCGCCCTTCATGCCGCCGAAAGTCAGCGCCGAGCGTGTGGCGAAGCCCAGCGCGTAGATGGCGCTGATCGTGTCCGTGCCGAACGGCACCGTGTAGGTGTCGTAGCCCAGCTCGACGCCCTCTTCCATCAACTGGTGGATGATGCTGCGCCCGTTCACATTCCCCGACAGGAACGTCAGGATATTGCGGCGCTGCAGTTCGCGCACGATCTTGACCGCCACCTCGTTGGACTTGGCCGCCCCTACGATGGCGGCGAAGCCCGGCATACGCCCGTCCACGAGCTGGATTCCCCACGAGCGCAGTTGGATGTCGTCAATCGGCCCGTTCAGGTGCCCGTCCAGGCCGTTCCCACCCGCCCCGTTGTCGGGACTGGTAAAGGCCGTGCCGCCCGCCAGTTGGAAGCCGGGCATCGGCTCGGGCTGTAAATTGTAAACGTAACGGATCGCCTCGATCGCCTCGGCCGCGAACAGCGTCGCCATGCCGCTGTCCAGAGTCTCGCCCAGGTAAGGCGTCCAGTGTTTCTGCGAAGGCACCGGGTGCAGCAGTTCGCGCGCCTGCTTGAGGATGGGCTGCAACTGGCCCAGCGTTTCCACAGATTGACCGGTCATCCCCAGGGTGAGCGGCAGGTAATAAGCCGTGTTGGGGAAGCCGATCTTGGTGTCTGGCCCTTTCTCTGCCAGGGCCTTTTGTAACATCAGTTCGGCCTCGATGACCAGCGAGTTCGCCCCGCGGATCGCTCGAGTAGCAATGTAACGTGACATAAGTAAACTCCTTCGGAACTTCTGAACGTGAACGTAGCCGTTGTTCCGCAATTTTCAGCTAGTCGGCCGCCACGCCGTACAGCGCCTGGCGGCGCTCGGCCAGCGGCAGCGCTTCCAGCTCCAGCATGCGCGCGTCGCCGCTGCGTCCGAAGCGCTCCGCCTCGTATACCGGCAGGCCCAGGGCGGCGCGTTTCTTATCGATGTGTTCCAGCGTGCGGCGGATCATTTCGTCCACATCCGCGATGAATTCCATCTTGCCGCCGTACAGCTTCTCCCAACCTTCGCTGATGTAGCGCAGCACCAGGTCGCTGTCCGAAACCCGGTCGGGCATACCGCTGATCGGCGATGAACCGCCGAAGATCACGTACGCGCCCGAAGCCACGCAGTAGGTGCCAATCGAAAGCGCCTTTTCGCTCATCCATTCCGGCGCCAGCCCGACTGCCGGCACCTGGTCGATGTCATCGCCCAGCCCCCCTTCTTCCACCATCTGCGTCAGCACCGTCAGGATGCGGGAGTTGTCCACGCACGAACCCATGTGCAGCACCGGCGGGATGCCCACCGTCTCGCACACTTCGCGCAGTCCTGGTCCAACTTTATCCAATCCGGCCTCACCCAGCAGCAGCCCCAGCTTGGCGCTGGCGATCGCCCCACAGCCGGTCTCGACGATCAAAACGTCCTGCTTCAGCAGTTGCTCCGTGACGTAAGTATGCAGGTAATCATGGCGGCTGCGTGGGTTATTGCATCCAACAATTGCCGCTACGCCGCGGATACGCCCCGACATGATCGCATCGTTCAGCGGGCGGAAAGACGCCCGGTAAGAGCCGCCCAGCATGTAATTGATATATTCGTGCGAGAAGCCCGGGATCAAATCCTCGCGCACCTGCGGGATGTGCGTCTTGCCGCGCTCCTTGTAGTTATCGATCGCCGTGCGCAGGATCTGCTTCGCAATCGTCAGCGCCTTGTGCTCGTCGAACTCGATGTGCGTCGCCCCTTTGAGTTGCACCTTGGGCGAGGTGGTAATGATCTTGGTATGGAAGTTGCTCGCCAGTTCCACCAGCGCCTGCATAATGCACTGCACATCCACCACCATGGCTTCCACCGCCCCGGTCAGGATCGCCAGTTCCTGTTGCAGGAAGTTGCCCGCCGCCGGGATGCCCTGGCGCATCAAAATCTCGTTGGCCGTACAGCAAATCCCCGACAGGTTGATGCCTTGCGCCCCCGCTGCCCGCGCATATTCGATAATCTCGGGGTCTTGAGACGCCGCCACAATCATCTGGCTCAGCGTTGGCTCGTGCCCGTGCACCACCACGTTGACCATATCCTCCTTGAGCACCCCCAGGTTGGCCTGCCCCAGGATCGGCGCCGGCGTGCCAAACAGGATATCGGAAATGTCCGTAGCGATCAGGCTGCCGCCCCAGCCATCCGCGATAGCCGTGCGCACCGCGTGCACCAGGATGTGCTCAGCATCCTGATCGTCGCCGATGTGCGTGCGGTGCAGCGCTTCGACCACCTCGCGGTCCACCCCGCGCGGCATCACTTTGGTTTCTTCCCACAGCTTCTGCCGCTTTTCAGGCGCCCGCTGGGTTGCGATAATGCGTCCCTTCTGCTGCCCGAACTGGGAAATGTACAGGTCAGCCAGGTCGTTGGCGATCTCGTTGGGCGAACGGCCTTCGATGGGGATGCCGCTGAGCGCCGCCACCGTGCGCAGCTTGGCCACGTCGCGGATCATGTAACCTTCCGCCTCGCCATTGGCCACCGCCTTGAGCGTGAAGGCCATGTCGCGGCCGTGATCCGAGTGCGCCGCGGCCCCGGCAGCAATCCCCCGGATGAAATTGCGTGCCTGGATCGTGTCGATCGTGGCGCCGCACACGCCGGTTTGCCCATCCTTGGTCAAGCGGCAGGGTCCCATTCCGCAGATCTTGCAGCACATGCCTGCGCCGCCAATATTGCAGGGCACCATCTCCTCCGCCCGGCTGAACGCTGTGCCGATACCCAGCTCGTCAGCCCGGATCAGCATCTCCTGCGCGGCGGGATCAATGCTTCGTTCTTCTTGACTTCGCTTACCTTTAGCCATCGCTTAATCCTCCATTACCTTCTTAATCACACCCATACCCGGGCAATTCCACAAAGGTCTACCAGAATAACTGACGTTTTGCGCAAAACCGACTACCTGGCGGTTGGTCTCGAAGACCGCCGTATGCCGGAAGAAAGACTGCGAACGGTCTGCCTGCAAATAAGTAGATACATCCGCTTCCACTGAAGGCATCCAATCACTCAGATAACCAGTCTCTTCCAATTTACTTTCGATTTCCTCATCGCTGACTTTCTCGGGATCGTACGTTACTTCTACAGCGTGGAACGCGCTGCTGGCGTAAACCTCACTCACACCAGCCAATTCCAGCAGCATGCGCCGCACTTCCAGGACGTGATGATCTCCGTACATCGCAGGAACCTCATAGGTCACCGTTTTCATAAGCTCCTTCCTTTCTACTTTATTTTTCCACTTCTTTGGCGTATTCTTACCTATCAACCGGAACTCCCTGTTCCGCCATCGATTAGGATAAGGACGATGATAAAGGCACCCAAATGTATCGCAATAATGTTCCGGTGCTCCTTTCTATGCAAAAAGGCCTAACCCGACCAACAAACGCGTGATCGAGGCAGGCCTCCTGGGTTGGAACGAACCGCGCCACTTCGACGCAAGGCTGGGAACTTCCTGTTCCGCGTTCATGCGCAGAGCAAATCTCCTGACGAAAAAGAACTCCTAAATTGGCGAAACTCGATGCAATTGGGCAAGAGCAGCACAATCTTTGAACGGGAAAACTATACTCAGGCACAGTTGCGTAGTCTAGAAAACTATAGCAAACCTTTTTTGATCTGTAAAGTGACATATATTACGTTCGGGAATGGTGATTCTTCCTTGCGTCTAACTCTGCCGAAACCTCCGAACTTCCGAGCGTGAGCGCAGCCGCCGTTCGGCCCTGTTTCGCCGTCAGGCTCATGGCATCGATATAACGACCGATGAACCCGGTGTCCCGGTCCAGGTCAACCTGCTCGGCCCGGGCCGCCAACGCCTCACCCAACGCAAAACCTTCCTCAGAAAGGAACATGGCCGCGCCCAGCCCGGCCCCATTGGCGACCGTCTCGACCACCTCCAGGCGCACGGGCGGGATCATCCCCAGTTCAACGGCCGAGCAAATATCCACCTGCCCGCCAAACGAACCCGTCAAGATCATGCGCTGCAAATCCTGCGGCTCCAGGCCTAACTGCCCCATCAAGGTATCGATAGCTGCTCGAATAGCGCCTTTGGCCTTCTGCAGTTCACGAATGTCCCACTGTGAGAGGCCCAAGCGCCCATCCGCAGTCAGGCGTAATCGGCGGCCGTGGGCGTTGCTTTCGATGCGCTCGCCCAACACAGGCGGCTTCGGGGCGATGCGCCCATTGGGCTCGATCACCCCCGCCCCGCGCAAAACGTACACCAGGCTGAGCAAACCCGATCCGGTCAGGCCAACTGGCCCTTCGTCAGCAATCGTTTCGAACGACAGCTCTTCCCCCTCCAGATGCGCTGCTACAATGGCCCCATCCACCGCCCGCGTCCCGCACGAGATGAACACCCCCTCGAAAGCCGGCCCGGCGGCGGTTGAGGCAGTCAGGATGCGCCGCCCATCCGTCACCAGCACTTCGCCGTTGGTGCCCAGGTCGATCGCCGCCATCGGGCCGTCGGGGCGGTCGAACCCGAAATAAGCCAGGCAGGCCAGGGCGTCCGAGCCAACGAAGCCGCCGATCAGCGGCGGCAGCCACACCTGCGCCTGGGGCGGGAAAATGCCGCCCATCAGCGCGGCTGCATCGCGCCGGGGGCCAGACTGCAAAGGCTGGAAAGGCCGTTCTGCCAGCGTATGCACCGGCAGGTGACTCAACAAATGGTGCATGGCGACATTGCCTACCACCGTCACGCGCTGGATGCGCTTGCGAACATGCTCCGACAGTTTGAGCGAATCAACCGCCTGGTTGATCGAGGCCAGCGCCAGGCGCTGCAAACGTCCGGCAGTCTCCTGGCTGGACTGGGCGGCCGCCAGGCGCGAAATCACGTCAGCGCCGTACACGCTTTGCTGGTTCAGGCTGGCCCCGCCTGCGCACACTTCGCCATTGTCGAGGGTCGTCAAGAAAGCTGCCACCGTGGTTGACCCCAGGTCGATCGCCAATCCCAGGGGCACGTCCACGCGCTTATAGCGATGGCTGGCGCGAAAGATTTTATTCGAATACACCACAACCGGCGCCAACACCAGGCGCGCCTCCCCCTCCAGTCGCGCCCGGCAGGCCAGGCGGTTGCCCAGCGCCAGCTCACCCGGCGTCAACTGCGCCAGCTCCACTTCGTCCGGCTCGGCTACGCCCGTCTCCACAAGAACTTTGCACTTCCCACAGGTGCCTCGCCCGGCGCAGGGCTGCTCTAAAGGCAATCCCGTCTGGGCAATCACGTCTCCAATCAAACTGCCTGCCGGGGCAGTGATTTTCTTGGTTTGCTCACCATATACAACATCAACCGTAGGCACGCCAATTTCTCCGAAAACACTAAACCATGCGCAAGAACTGCTGCTGCTGCAAAATGCCGCCCGGAGGCACAACAATAAACTCTTTGTCAGCCTGCTCCAGCACGCTAGCCAACTCAACCAGGCGGCGCACATAAGCATCAGAGCCCTGGATTTCCTCATACTGCATACCCCAACGCTCGCAATAGGCCGCCACCTGCCGGGCCTTAGGACGGTATTTTTGCAAATCATTCAGGCTGTGCGCCACGAAAGCCAGGCGTTTATAATTGCGATATTGTTGGTCCATCAGCCAATTCGCCTGGCCTTCACCATACTTCGCCACGTAAGTTTCATATTCCTGCAGCGGGTTGCTGCCCGATTCCAGCCAACCTTTGCTCAGGTAATAAGTAGCCGAGGAAGTATCGAACTGGTGCTGATAGGCCCGATAGGAGCCCAGCAGGATAGCGATGCAATCATCCACACGTGGAACCAGCAGCGTATGCACCCCCGCACGGATGCCATCCAGGCCGTTGCCACACAGCCCATATCCCAAAACCACCAGGCTGGGCTGGGTGATGCGCTCGATCTCAACCTGGAGAGCTGACTTCAAGTTGCGCGGCACCTGGTGCAGACCGTAATCCAGAAAGGTCACCTGTGCAGCCAACCCATCTGGTATATGCTTCTCAAGCAATCCTTGGAACACTTTACAAGCAATAAACACTACCGGTAAACGCGAATCCATCCTGAAAAAATCCCTTCAAAGCCAGACAATCTACCGCTTCTCCGAATTCATTGGCGGGGGAACAACGCAAGACATAAGTATACCGCACCTGGGCCTTAACGACCGGTCTGGTTTGCCAGAAGCAGGCGCTCCGCTAAAATATCCCTGGAAGGCCTCACCGCGCATCCAACAACTCATGTTACAATATCCGACTGTTGAATCGGGGAATCCGCTGGCATCCTACCATGCAGATTTCACGCTTCAACCCCCAAAAACCGTTTTATGGTGGCATTGAATGAGCCCTTCTAACCGCTTCGCCTATCACATCCGGCGCATCATCTTAGAGCAATCTAAACGCGCCAACGTCGGGCACATCGGCTCGGCGCTTTCTGTGGCAGATATCCTGGCAGCGCTGTATGAGCAGGTGCTCGATATCCCTGCGCCGCGCCACCCCCAGCGCGACCGCTTCATCCTTTCGAAGGGGCACGCCGCCCTGGCGCTGTACGCCACCCTTTCTCTGAAGGGCTTTTTAGCGACGGAGGAATTGAACACTTATTGCGCCGATGCCAGCCTGTTGGGCGTCCACCCGGAGCGCAGCCTGCCCGGCGTCGATTTTTCCACCGGGTCGCTCGGGCACGGGCTATCCATCGCCGCCGGTGCGGCCCTGGCAGCCCGCATGCAGCGCGCCAACCGGCGAGCATTCGTGCTGGTCAGCGATGCGGAGTGCAACGAGGGCTCGCTGTGGGAAGCGGCGGCCTTCGCCGCTCACCACCAACTGGCCAACCTGATCGTCATCGTCGATCGCAACGGGCAGCAGGCCCTGGGCTACACCCGCCAGGTACTCAATATGCAGCCTCTGGAGGATTACTGGCGCACTTTCGGCTGGGATGTACACAGCCTTGACGGGCACGATAGTCCCGGCATGGTGCAGACCATCGCATCGCTGGATACGCACTCCGGCCCGCCGCACGTGCTGATTGCCCACACTATTTTCGGTAAGGGAGTCTCCTTCATGGAAAGCCAGATCCGCTGGCACTACCTGCCTATGTCAGACGCCGAGTACCGACAGGCGCTGGCCGAAGTGGAGGCAGCACAATGAGAAGCGCTTTCGTTGCCACCCTCATTGAACTAGCCGGACAGGACGAGCGCATCGTGCTGCTCACCGGCGACCTGGGCTTCATGGCGCTCGAGCCGTTCATGGAAAAATTCCCGGAGCGCTTTTTCAACATGGGCGTGGCTGAGCAAAACATGGTTGGCCTGGCAACCGGCCTGGCTGAGGCAGGTTACATCCCCTTTGTGTATTCTATCGTGACCTTCGCCACCCTGCGCCCCTACGAGTTCATCCGCAACGGGCCGGTGCTGCACCACCTGCCGGTGCGCATCGTGGGCGTGGGTGGAGGCCTGGAATACGGCCACGCCGGCCCAACCCACCATGGATTGGAAGATATCGCCATCCTGCGCGCCCAGCCCGGGCTGGCGATCATCGCCCCGGCCGACCCAGACCAGACCCGCAGCGCTCTGCGCGCCACCTGGGACCTGCCCGGTCCGATCTATTACCGCATCGGCAAGAACGACAAAGCCTTCGTGCCTGGCCTGGAAGGCAAATTCGAGCTGGGCCGCCTGCAAATCCTGCGCCAGGGCAGCGACCTGCTGCTCATCGCCCTGGGCGGCATCGCCAGCGAAACCGCGGCGGCGGCGCAACTGCTGGAAGCGCAAGGGGTAGACTGCACGGTCGCCGTGCTGGCCAGCGTGAACCCTGCACCCGAGGCCGATTTGTTGGCCTTACTTGCCCGCTTCCCCCTGGCCCTGACCGTGGAAGCCCATTCGATCAACGGCGGCCTGGGCTCATTGGTGGCGGAAATCGCTGCCGAGCACGGGATGGGAAGCCGCATCGTACGCTGCGGCGTACGCCGCAGCCTGGAAGGCATCAGCGGCAGTCAGGCTTACCTGCAAGACCAGCACGGCATTTCGGCAGATAAGCTGGCCGAAACCACCCTACAGCTTCTAAAAAATTTACCCGAAACACCCGGCGTATGAGCTATCAGTTAATCTCCATTATCTTACCCGTGTATAACCAGGGGGATCACATCCAGGCAGTCGTCGAGAGCTACGAAAACGCCCTCAGCCACCTGTCCTGCCCCCATGAAAACCTGCTGATCGTCAACAACTGCCGAGACAATTCTTTGGAAGTCTGCCAGTCGCTGGCGGAGCGCCTGACCAACACGCGCCTGCTGCACAGCCAGCAAGGCGGCTGGGGTCTGGCAGTCAAGCTGGGCCTGAAAAAGTCCCGCGGCGACCTGTTGTGCTACACCAACTCCGCTCGCACTGTTGCCCCGGATTTGCAACTGGCCTTGCTATACGCCATAGCCAACCCGAATACAGTGATCAAGGCCAACCGAAAAATACGCGAGAACTACGTGCGCCTGTTCGGATCGCTGCTCTACAACCTGGAGTGCCGCCTGCTGTTCGATCTGCCCTATTGGGATATCAATGGTACCCCCAAGGTGTTCCCGCGGGCGTACGAGAAACTGCTGGGCCTGACTCGCGACGATGACCTGATTGACGTTGAGTTCAACGTCATCTGCCGGCGCAATAACTACCCCGTCCTGGAAGTGCCGATCCTCTCCACGCAGCGCCGCAGCGGCAAATCAACCACCGGGATGCAGTCGGCAATGCGCATGTACCTGGGTGTGCTGAAGATGTGGCGCACCGTTCGTAAGAAAGCCAATGAGCAAACCACGGCAAGGTAACGCCAGCGATTTGTGGTCACAGCACCACGCCGAGTGGCGCGACCCGGCCCAGATTGCCAGCCAGTGGCAGGACGCTGCCCGGGTCGAGCCGCGCCTGCTGCAACACCAGGCAACCGGCGCCTGGTGGGAGGTGTTGGAATCCACCGGCGTCACCCTGCTGGTCACCCGCGAGTACGAACACCTGGCGGTCGCCATACACGTTCAGGCTGGCAAGCCCAGCCTGACTTACATGAGCGTGCCGCATCCCTCCGGGCTGGCGATCGATACACAACGGCAGGTGGTCTACCTGGCCTCTACCCGTAACCCAAACCAGATCTACGAGCTTGCGCCGGTCAGCGGCCAGATGCCGCGTCTGGATGTGCGGACACAACCCCTGCCGCCTGAAATCGCCCGTCCCTTGCTGCCCGTGCGCTCGCGCTTCCTGCCCGGCTGCTTCTATTTGCACGACCTGGCCCTGGTAGGCGGCGTACTGCACGCTAACTCGGTGGGGCAAAACGCCGTCATCCGCTTCGACCCGGATGGCAGCGTCGAGCGCGCCTGGTGGCCGCGCTGCATCGAAACGCGTGACGGGCCGGTCTTCGGCCAAAACCACCTGCAGCTCAACTCCATCGCCGCCGGTGTGGACCTGGCCAGTTCCTACTTCTCGGCCTCCACCGACAGGCTGTCGGCGCGCCGTCCGGGTCACCAAAATTTCCCCGTCGACCGGCGCGGGGTGATCTTCGCCGGCGACACGCGCCAGCCCATCGCCCATGGCCTCACCCGCCCGCACTCCGCCCGGCTGCACCAGGGGAAGCTGTGGGTAGATAACAGCGGCTACGGCGAATTGGGCTTCATCGAAGCCGGCCAGTTTGCGCCTCTGGCGCGCCTGCCCGGCTGGACGCGCGGCCTGCGCCTGCACGGAGAATTCGCTTTTGTGGGCACTTCACGAGTTTTGCCTCGCTTCCAGCAATACGCCCCCGGCCTGGACCTGGACAGCAGCCAGTGCGCCCTGCACGCCGTCGACCTGCATTCTGGAGAAGTGCTCGGCAGCCTGACCTGGCCTTACGGCAACCAGATCTTCGCCATCGAGCTGGCGCCCGGCAGCATGACGACCGGCTTCCCGTTTCAAATAGGCACAAAAGGCGCCGCCAGCCGGACGAAAACGCTCTTCTATACCTTTCTACCCTCCAACTACGAAAAGGATCTACACGCATGAATCCAGATTTCCGTTTGCTGATGCTCAGCGCCATGTACGAAAACGGCGGGAACACCACCCACCGATTCCTGGACGGACATCCGCAGATGTTCGTCTATCCTTTCGAGTCGCAAATCGGCACTCGCCTGGTGATCGACCACATCTCGTCCATGTATCCCGTCAAATACCGCTGGCCGGTTTTTGCCCTGGAAACCAGCCCCGCCCAGGATTATAAGGCCATCATCGACGAAGAGTGCAAGGTGCGGGCGCGCACGCCCCAGGTGAGCAAATTCCGCCACATGCCCTTCGATTTCTCCGACCAGGAGCGCCAGCAAATCTATGAGAGCAAGATCGCCGCGTGGGGCAAATCACGCCCCAACAACGTGACCGCCTTCTTCCAGGCGACCTTCGAAGCCTGGAAGGATTACCGCCGCACGAGCGAGCAAAGCGTTTACGTGGGCTACAGCCCGATCATCGTGGTCGACGCCGACAAAATCCTGGCCGACCTGCCCGAGGCGCACGTGCTGCACGTGGTACGCAACCCCTGGTCGGCTTACGCTGACACGAAAAAGCGCCCGGTGCCGCTCTCGCTGGCGCATTACATGCTGGGCTGGACGATGAACCAGTACTTCGCCCTGTATTTCCAGAGCCTGTACCCGCAGCGGGTGCACATCGTGCGCGCCGAAGACGTGATGGCGGACCCCTACGAAACGCTGGGGGCCATCTGCCAGAAAATCGGCCTGGAGCCGGCCGAGTCGCTGCGCCAGCCAACCTGGAACGGCGCGGCCCTGGAAGAAGTCTACCCATGGGGCACGCTGCGCAAAGTCACTCCGCAGGCCAACCGCGCCACTGCCGAAGAACTTTCCGACCAGGAACGCCAGCAGATCCGTGAGTACACCTGGCAGTACCTGGACGCCTTCGACTACCGGAATTACCTGGCCGGATGAAAAAGACGATCCTCACCGGGGCAGCAGGCTTTATTGGGGCAAACCTGGCGCGCCGCTTGCTGCAAGAAGGCCACCAGCTTCACCTGCTGCTGCGCCCCGGCGATTCGCAGTGGCGCTTGCAGGATATCCTGAAGGATGCGCAGGTGCACATGCTCGATCTGAGCGAGGCGCCGGCCGTATCCAGCGCGGTGGAGCACATCCGGCCTGAATACATCTTCCACCTGGCCGCCTACGGGGCGTATTCCTCTCAGGCCGACCTGCCGCGCATGATCGCTGCCAACATCTCCGGCACGGCCAACTTGCTGGAAGCCTGCCTGAGAACTGGCTTCGCCGCCTTCGTCAACACCGGCTCGTCTTCGGAGTACGGCTTCAAAGACCACGCCCCAGCCGAAAACGAGTGGATCGAGCCCAACAGCCATTACGCCGTGACCAAGGCCGCCGCCACCCTGTACTGCCGCTTCACCGCCCAGAAGCACCACCTGCACATCCCCACCCTGCGGCTGTACTCCGTCTACGGCCCCTACGAAGAGCCCACCCGATTGATCCCTACCCTGATCGTGCGCGGCCTGCAGAACCAACTGCCGCCGCTGGTCAATCCCGAGATCCAGCGCGACTACGTTTACATCGAGGATGTGGTCGATGCCTACCTGCTGGCTGCCGATACTCCTCACCAGGAGCCCGGCGCAGTATATAACGTCGGCACAGGCCGCGCCACCTCCCTACGAGAAGTGGTCGAGGTAGCGCGCCGTATCCTGAAGGTTACCGCTGTGCCCGAGTGGGGCTCGATGCTCGATCGCGCCTGGGATACTTCGATCTGGGTGGCGGATAACCGGGCCCTTCAAAAAGCACTGGGCTGGCAGCCTCGTTACGATTTCGTCCTCGGGTTTCAATCAACGATGGAATGGTTGCAGGGAACATCTGGACGACTGCAGTTCTACCAATCT
Organism: Chloroflexota bacterium; assembly: GCA_040752025.1. GTDB lineage: Bacteria > Chloroflexota > Anaerolineae > Anaerolineales > UBA4823 > JBFMFR01. The sequence continues at coordinate 151,807 of JBFMFR010000003.1, forward strand.
AACCTTGGCAGATTACCATCCTGAAGTTACCAGATTCTAAGGTTGTCAGACTACTGGCATGACGAGAATCTACACATCTATCGCCAATATCGCAATCTTCAACCCACACCAGACAAACCGCTGGCAAATTGGTTTGATCCTGATCCTCGGGCTATTGCTGCGACTGGGCGGCATTCAACATGGCCTACCTTATGTTTATGATCCCGATGAGCCCATCTTCATGTGGTATGCAGAACAAATTGTGGTGAACAAAGACCTGAATCCACATTGGTTCGGTCACCCAGGCTCGACAACGATCTATCTTTTAGCCATTCTCTATGCCAGCATCTTCATCATCGGCTATCTAGCGGGCAATTTCCAAACCACATGGGACTTGCGCCTGTTTTGCGACCAGGATCCGACCCTTATCTATTTGCTCAGTCGCGGCACAATGCTGGTTTTTGGCGTCGTTACAGTTCTGCTGGTATTTCTGCTGGCGCGGCGCCTGTTTTCTCACAATACAGCTCTTCTCGCTGCGGGGATACTGGCAATCACACCCTTGCACGTTCATTACTCTAAATTTGTCCGCACAGATATTCAAGCCACTTTCTGGGTAGTGTTGGCTTTCTGGTTCTGCCTCAACATTGTGGAAAAAGGTTGCTGGCGCGATTATCTACTCGCAGGAGCAATGACTGGAATCGCCACAGCTACCAAATATCCAGCGGCTTTGATCTTCGCATCGATAATCATCGCGCATTTACTGATCAGAAATTGGGATCCATCTCACCAAATAAAGCTAATATCCAGTGGGTTGGCAAGCTTTGCCGCCATGTTTGCCAGCTCACCATACCTTTTCCTGGACTATCGCACCACCCTGAGCAATATCTCAGATGAAATAATTTTCCATCCTCTCGCTGCGGAGAGAAACACACAATTCTTCAAGAATCTGGTGTGGTATCTACAGGTTCCCTTAGCGAAATCTTTCACCTGGATCGGTCTGATCCTGATTGGAACAGGGATCATCCTCTGCTTTCGACAAAGACAAAAAAGTGGATACCTTCTCGCCTCTTTCCCGATAATTTTCTTGCTGTTTATCTCATCCAATAAACTCTATTGGGAAAGATGGGTAATCATTGCATTACCCTTTCTAAGCACTTTGTTAGCTTATGCAGCTACAGAGACAGTACAATGGATTAGCCAACGCTGGAGATCTATGCCCTCTGGCTGGGTATATGCAGCCTGGTTATTGATCATAATCATCCCACTCTTCGTCTCCAGCTTGAAAGATAGTGTGACCCTGGCAACTCCTGATACCCGCACGCTCGCCGCCGAATGGATTCTGAACAATATTCCCCCTGGAAGTAATCTTGCTGTCGAGTGGTATTCCCCCTCATTACCTAAAGAAGCATTCAACTACTTTTATATCAATGATTTGGGGAACCTGGTGCGCTTCGATCCCCAAAATTACTATAAAAAACTGTATACGCCTTATGGGAAACTTGGAGATATCAATGATCTCCAATCAATTCAGGATCAAGACATTGCTTTCATCGTGATGAGCAACCTTTATGATCGCTACCTGTTAACGCCAAAAAGCCATCCCGAAATCATTGAAAAATATGAGGCTATAATGGAACTCGGAAAGCTGGTCTTCAGCGCTCGACCAGAGCCATGGAAAACACAAGGTGTCACGATTCGCATCTACCAAGTTAAAACCAGATAATCAAACGTGGCGAAAGCGCCTCAGGAGGTATTCGCGCGATCTTAGCCAGGCTCCACTGCGAACGAGCGGGCGTACTGCCTGGTCTACAATACCCGCGTTCCTCAGGAATGTAATTATCAAAAGGCAGAAAAGTGCGCTTTCATCGTTAATCCACCAGCACGAGGATCACCAGTCCATCATTTTCGCCCCCAGTGTCGATTGGGAGATTCCATTGTTCCAACGCCCGCAGCACCTAGCCCTAGCCCTGGCCCGCCAGGGAGCCCTGGTACTCTACCTGCAATCGCGTTTTAGCTTATTCGAAAGGCAATTTCGCAAACTTGCAGAGCGCACGTATTTGTGCAATCTGCCTCCGGCAGCATGCGCGGATATCCCATCGCCAACAGTCTACTGCCTAAGCTGGAACAGCGAGTATATCCAAAGTTTCAAGTCGCCGCGAATCCTGTATGATTACATCGATGAAATCGCAGTCTTTGACGGCGAAAGGCAACAAATCGCCCAGGGGCATGCACAACTACTCGAAAAAGCTGACATCATCACAGTGACAGCAACACGCCTTTACAAGCAAATCCAATCACTACGCCCTGATGCCATCCTATGCCCAAACGCGGTTGATTATCCACATTTTGCCCGCGCCCGGAGCCGCGAGCAAATTCCTCCGCCCAATGATTTAGCACCGATTCTGGCAACTGGAAAGCCGATCGTCGGCTATTATGGCGCCCTGGCGCGCTGGTTAGATTACGAATTGCTCACCCAAGTAGCCAACCTGAAGCCAGATTACTTCTTCGTCCTGATCGGACCTGATCATGATGGCACCCTCCACGGACAGCCGCTTTTCCAACTATCCAATGTGCGCTGGTTAGGCACCAAAACCTACGAAGCACTGCCAGATTACCTACACTACTGGGATATTGCTATCATCCCTTTTATCTTAAATGAGATCACCCACGCTACTTCCCCGCTGAAATTGTTCGAATACATGGCCAGTGGGAAACCAGTCGTCATCACCCCAATGCAAGAAAGTATGTCTTATCCCAATGTACTGGTTGGCGCCACACCCCAGGAGTTTGCACATCAATTAGATCAGGCCATGCTTTTACGATCTAATAAAGAATATCTAGGCGTGATCGATCTTGTAGCGAGAGAAAATACCTGGGATGTCCGAGCCGCCCAGCTTATGCAGGCTCTAAGCGCAAGTCGAACTCAATCCCAAACGCCAAAATGATAACTGAAAACAACCAGCGGGATTCAAGGCGTATCGAATGGGTGGATATCTTCAAAGGGATCACCATCGTACTGATCGTCCTGGGCCATGCCGCATCCACCTACACGGCTTACTTCTACCTCTTCCACGTCCCGGCTTTCTTCTTCATCTCGGGGTTTGTAACCGACCTCGAAAAAGACCCCTTCCTGAAGTTCCTCTGGAAGCGCTTCAGGCAGTTGATCATCCCCTATCTCAGCATCAACCTGCTCTTCATCCTGTTCGGCTACCTGGTCACCCTGCTGGGATGGGACCGGGTTCTGCTGTCCTCTCCCATCCATACCGCCATACTGCCCAGCCTGCTGAGAGACCTGCTTCTGAGAGCCAGCAGCATCGATCTTGGGGGAGCGACCTGGTTCCTGATCGTGCTCTTCACTGCCTCGATCCTGGCCAAGCTGATCCACTCTCTGGCTGGTCGGCTTCCCAGTTCAAACGCCAACCTGCGCTTCTGGCTCTTGTTTGCACTCTCCATCCTGGCGATCGCCTTTGGCTACAGGCTGTACAACACTCACACAACCTACCCACTCCTGCTGGATCTCAGCTTCAACGCTTTGTTCTTCTTCTCCACAGGCATCCTCTTCCGGCGATACGCCTTGTTCGAAAAGTCGCAGCGCCTGACACCTGTGCTCCTGCCTATCGCTCTGATCTTGATGTACTACTTCGTCAAGGTCAATTGGGCTCCTATGAACTGGCCTACGCGCGCCTTCACCCCCAGCCCCATCCCGAATGTGCTCTCTTCCCTGGCAGGCATTTACCTGACCTACCTTGCCTCTCGCATCCTGTTGCTCAACAAATACACCAGGCTGACGGGCATCTACATCGGCATGCGCACGCTTTCCATCCTGGTCTTCCACTTCTTCACCATGAAGCTGGTCTTCATCCTCTTCTATGCGCTCAAGATTGTCCCTGGCAGCCAGGTGCAACAACTGGTCCCGCCGGGCGGCAACACCTATTGGCTGCCCCTGTCTGCACTGTCTATCTACCTGGCCCTGGGCATCGATTACTTGATCAGGAAACAGGCTCTTGCCAGTTTCTTCCTCTTGGGGGTAACCCCTTCCCAACCTCTGGGCGCCGTCGCCCGCAGCGCTCTGAATGACGTCTTTGACTCTGGCATCAAAGAGAGCCTGGCTATTGTGATCGTGACAGGGATCTTTCTCATCATCTATGCGCAGCAAGCCTTCACAGGCTTCTTCATGGGCGAAGATTTCGCCTGGTATTCGATCTATCTGAAAGCCAGCGGCAATCCTCTGCGCGCCATGTTTACATCCTATGGGCCATTCTTCCGCCCCGCGATTATCGGCTGGGCTACGCTTTCAGCAACTTTACTGCCCTGGGATGCCGCATTACAGCACTTCCGAAATTTTGCTTTCACGCTGGTAAATATTTTCCTCCTGCACCAGATATTGCTCTTGCTCGTTCGCTCCCGGGCTGCCAGGATGCTGGGGATAACCCTGTTCGTGCTTACAAAAATTCACCTGACTGTCATCGGTTGGATTGGGATCGTAGATCAAAACTATACTTTATTGCATGCTCTGGGAACGATCTTATTTATCATCCGTTATCTACAAAAAAACAAAAAAATAGATTATGCTTTGGCACTGATCTTTTTCGCGCTGACAATCAGTTCCAGAGATTACAGTTTTATCTTTGCACTGGTTGTCATTACACTTTTCCTGCTCTACCAGTTTGAAAACCAGGCTCGTTTCGAAAATTCGAAGAGCTTGTGGTTGCAGATTTCGCCGTTCCTGGCTTTATTAGTTGTCTACTTCATCGCCCGCATTTCTGTGCTAGGGCTGTCACAGATCAGCGCCACGCAAAACCCCAACTCGGAATATGCCATCCAATTGAATCCGGGACTTATTTTCAGGAACAGTGTGGTTTTCCTGGGAAATCTATTCAACTTATCGCTTTCCCAGTTCTTCCCGGCCTATAAAGGCATTATCCAGATGCGCATGGGCTACGGAGATCTGTCCACTCTCTTCACGGATAGCGCCAGCGTCAATATCGCTTACCAGGCAATTGTGCTGTCGGGCGGTCTGATTTTGCTCGGAATCACAACCTATCTTCTCATCAAGCAACGCAAATGGGCTCTCTTTGGCCTGGTATGGGGAATTGTGATGATTGCCCCAACGCTAGTCATTGGGATCAATGTGGCTTATTATGCCTACGAATCCATAGCTGCGCTGGCGATCCTATTAGCTGTTGCGCTAGATCAGGAATTTCGCCAGCAGATGGCATTCCGGAACGCCTGGATCGCCTTACTGCTGGTGATCGGCCTGAATGGCGCGGTGCACAACCAACATATCGAAGTATATGCGTGGCGATGGGTGGCAGATGTGGCCCAGAACATCAATGAGCAAATCTTCTTGCCCAACCGCTACAAACGCATCGACTCATTGACCATTCTGACTCCCGATCAGGAACAAGCAGATTTTACCCGCTATGTCATCGCCCCCCAAGATAACCAACCCATGCTCAGAGCGCTGCTGAGCTCAAAGCCAATAGATCTGCGCATCAAGCCTATCGACCAGGCAACTCTTAAGGATCAAAATCCAGGGCCTAGAGCACTGGTATTCGAAATGCAGGAAAATTACAAATTCCGCAAGTTGCATACAATTGCGAAAGAAAGTTGCACATCTTTCGAGGAAAGCACAGCAGGTCTGCGGGAGACCTGGATACACAATACCAACACCTCTCTCCAAGTCAACACGGATGCCAGTTATACGTCCGATGGCGTGCGATCGATCCAGGTAGATGTACAATCAACAGGAGTAGCCGACATCCATTATGGCGGCGTCGAAATCGATTGGCCACAATCGTCTGGAGCGATTTTTGATTTTTGGATAGATCAACCTCAAAACCTGAAATCTATCTACATTTACATGATGGATCAATATGGCAAACCAGTTCAGGCCTGGGTAAACAACAAACCGGCTGCTTCGCTGCCAGCCAACCAAAGGATTTCATTGTCGTTCATCCCTACACAAAATACAGAGCCTGATTTTACCTGGCAATCTTTTGAATCCTCCGAAGAAATCGCCTCGTTGCAAATCATCATGAGTGTCAAAGAGGGCGATCAGGTGACTTTCTTCATTGACCAGCTCTGCCACATAGCGAGTAAACCGTAGTTTCAGACAGGCAATCTGTTGGTGGCACCGTTTATGCAAACTTTGCTTACTTACGCCAGAGAGATTATCAACTTGCCCGCTGTCATCCAGGACCTCGGCAAACACCGCGAACTGATCTGGAGCCTGACCCGGCGCGATTTTCTTTCGCGCTTTCGAGGTTCGCTTGGGGGAATATTCTGGTCAATCTTACAGCCATTCTTCATGATGATCATCTATACGCTGGTTTTTTCCAGCTTCCTTCAAGTAAGATTTGGTATTAGCGATTCGCCTTATGCCTTCGCTGTTTACCTTCTCTGCGGCCTGCTTCCGTGGACCGCTTTCTCAGAATCCGTCACCATGTCAACAGGCTTGATACGTGGGAACACCAACCTAGTGAAGAGAGTGGTCTTCCCATTGCAAATATTGCCTGTGACAATGGTCCTGGTCAGCTTGCTCCAGCAAATGATCGGACTGATCTTGTTGCTACCACTGGCCTGGTGGGTTACTGGTAACCTAAACTGGACACTTCTCCTCATCCCATTTGTACTTATCATCCAAACTTTGTTATACATTGGCGTAAGCTGGTTTTGGGCCAGTCTCTCGGTCTATTTGGTCGACTTGAAGCAAATCACCCCCCTTCTAATAACTGTGGGCATGTTCCTGACACCGATTTTCTATCCCGCAGAAATCGTACCAGAATGGGCCAGGTTTGCAGTGATATCATTAAACCCCCTAGCCAGCCTGATCAATATCTACCGCCAAATTATCCTGGAAGGCACTTTCCCGGATGGCTATAAGTTATTCTCAATTGTTGTCACCAGCCTGGTGGTGTTTTTAGCTGGTTCGTTTTGGTTCCAACACACCAAAAAGGGCTTCGCCGATATCCTGTGATATGAAACCTGAAGTCGCGATTTCCGCCACTGACCTGGGCAAGATGTACCTGCTCTACCAACACCCAGAAGACCGCCTGAAACAAAGCCTATTCTGGCGGTTGGGCAAGAATTATGCGCGCACTTTCTGGGCGTTGCGCCAGGTTTCTTTTGATGTACACAACGGGGAAGTGCTGGGGATCATCGGGCGGAATGGCAGCGGCAAGAGTACATTATTGCAACTTATTGCAGGTACGCTACAACCAACGGAAGGTAGCGTACACACAAATGGCCGGCTAACCGCGCTGCTAGAATTAGGCGCAGGTTTCAACCCTGAATTTACCGGTCGCGAGAATATCTTCCTCAATGGCTCTACCCTGGGCATCCGCGAGAAAGAAATGCAGCAGAAATTGGATGCAATCATAGATTTCGCCCAAATAGGTGAATTCATCGACCAACCCGTGAAACTCTATTCTTCCGGCATGTACGTGCGCCTGGCATTTGCGATTGCCACCAGCCTAGACCCCGAAGTGTTGATCATCGATGAAGCTTTGGCTGTAGGAGATGTTTACTTCCAGCAAAAATGCTACCAGCGCATGCAAGAATTCAAAGACGCAGGCAAAGCGATCGTCTTTGTAACCCACGATGCTGGTGCAGTAAAAAGTTTGTGCGATCGGGCAATATGGTTGGAAGCCGGGCAGATAAAAGACAGCGGGAAGCCCGAATCGGTTGTAACGCGCTATCTATCTTTTCTGTTCGGTTATGAGGAACAAGCATTACTTCCTGACCAACCGAAAGCGCACGAGTCGGGAGAGGCCCTGGCACCAGCGTCTTTCTCAATTCCCGAATCGGTGATCCCCAATATCAACCGCCGATATGGAGACGGGCGAGCAGAACTATGCGGCATTGGTATCTACGGTGCCAACAATATCAGGATCGCCAGCGCAGGGCAAGGACAAACGATCCAAATCCGGATTTCGGCGCGATATAAAGAGCGGGTTGAGTCCCCAGTTTTTGGATATATTTTACGCAACCGGCATGGGCTGGATATTGCCAGTACCAACACAAACATGGAGGGCTGCGATTTACCTCCAGCAGAGGCAGGAGCCATCCAAACTGTACGCTTTCGGGTACAACTGCCCATCCTGGCGCCCGGGGCTTACTCCCTGACGATCGGCATCTCAGATGGCAATTATCTGGAATATGTGATGTGCGATTGTATTGAAGCGATGATGGCCCTGGAAATATTATCTGAGCAGGTTGTTTTCGCCCAAATGCGACTGCCAACCGAGGTCATCATAGAGTGATGGCACAGCTACAGGATAAAATGTCTTCCTCAAAGGCCAATCTAATCCGAAAAATTAGCTACTGGGCAGGAGCTATTTTCCTGATCGCAAGCCTTATCCTGGGGATAACGATCGGCCTGGCCATATTTCTAAATCCAGCGCCTTTCAGGCTCTCACCAATTGACATCTCCTGGGCATGGTTCTATGGCCTAGCAATCCTGGGAATTGGCGCGACTTTCAGGATTTGGCGCGGCCGTTTGTTGCTTGTAGTCAGCCTGCTCTGCCTTATGGCGCTAATCTTCGTTCCGGCCCTAAAAGCTGACCTTTCAACAGCCATGGCGGTATTGGCCTGGTGGCTACTCGTTTGTGCAGGGATCGGCCATTGGATATTGATTCGCTTCGAACTACACAGTGATTTATCATTCCTCGAACTCATTTGCTTTGGGATAGGCCTGGGCTTCGCTGTCTTCATGCTTCTCGGCCTGATACTTGGCATAGCGGGCCTTTATTATCCCCCGGCTGCTTACTCGATTTTATTGGCGCTCACAGTTGCATTAGTCCCCTATTTCCGAAAAAACTTTCTCCCCGCGGTACAGCCCGGGATAAAGCAAGTACAGGTTTCCTGGAGAGAAGGCGACCTACGCCTGGCAGCTCTGGGGGCCAGCTTGCTCCTTGTTCTCATCTTGGGCGCTTATTTGTGGTCGTTTGCCCCCCCAGTGCGGTTCGACACTTTGACCTATCAAATTGCAGCACCGGAAATCTACATCCGCCACCACAGTATGGTTAAAATTTCTGAGAGCATGAACACGATGCTGGTACACTACGCCGGCATGCTCTATACCTACGGCATGCTACTGGCGGGAGAGCGTTTGCCCGGGATGGTTCATCTTGTTTTCGGACTGCTGGCGACCGGATTAACCTATACCCTCGGAAAGCGGTTGGGTAACAGTTATGTGGGGTTGATTGCGGCGCTAGCTTTCTTATCGACTCCATTAGTCAGTGTCGAAATTGGCTCAGCTTACATCGACTTCATCACCTGTTTTTATGCTTTCGCAGCGATCTACAGTGGCTTTATGTGGTGGGAAAGCCTAGAAAACCGCTGGCTGTCGTTTTCTGGGATCTTTGCAGGACTGACTCTGGGCACGAAGTTGACAACCGCACCGACCCTGGTAACGTATATTGTGATTCTTACTATCCTAATAACAGTACGTGAACCAAGTTGGAAGCGGCGGACAATTCGTGTGTGCTGGGTAGGTTTCCTTGTGTTGCTCTTTGCCAGCCCATGGATGATCCGAGATTGGCTCTGGAGCGGAACGCCTCTCTACCCTTATAAGGCAAGCTGGTATCAGGGTTCATCCCAATTTGTCGCTCGAATCGCCTCCAATCCCAATGTCGTTTTATCAAATAATCTTCGGAAGCTTGCCAGCTATCTTTGGGACATCGTCTTCAACTCACAAAAATATTATATCGAATCCCCTGGTGGCATCCTCAGCGCTCTGCCTTTCCTCGCACTGCCCTGGCTCTATCTGACCTGGATAAAATACCCGATTAGCCAGCGTAAGCGATTCTTCTTGCTTTTTATCCAGATCGTAGCAGCGACCAGCCTGTCCGTGCTGTTTAATTTTAGCCTGGTGCGTTATATCTCACCAGTATTCCCCCTGATGGCGATCGGCGCAGGATTAAATTTTGAAGCGCTTCGCCAGTTTCTCCAAGGAGGAAAACGTTACAACGGCGCCCTGCTATCTGGTTTTCTGCTAATGTTGGCATATATCTTTTCTACCCGCCTGGCTGTCACGGTTCCACGAATGATCTACCCAGAACGCTATCCACTCAAATATGCTCTGGGTCTTCAAAATAAAAATGAATTTCTGGAACAAAATCTGAGAATCTATTCAACCTTCGAATTCCTGGGGCGGTTGGAAGACTCGCCGCAGAAAATCCTATCCCTCGGCAACGAATTTCGCCTCTACACTCCCGCGACGATCTCAGCCAGCGAAGATGAATCCCGAATCTACGATCTCGTAGCAAACGCTGCCTCTGCCGCGGACCTGGCTCAGTTGCTCTGGGAAAAAGGGTATGACTATATCTTGATCGATCAACCCGAAGTCCTCGCCCGTCCCACACTCTATACACGCGCCGTCCCATCGCAGGAATTCTTACGCCAATTTACCAAAGTTGCAAATACGGAGCAAGACATCTCTCTGTACCGATTGATTCCGGAAGGAAAAGTTCAAAGCTACAGCCAGAATCTTCTCGAAAATAACGGCTTCGAGCAAGTCGATGCCAGCGGGCATCCAACTGCCTGGCAAATTTATGGCCTCCCTTTTTTGGAAAATCAGACAACCTTGGTTCATAGCGGGAGATTCAGCCTCAAACTGCATGGGCCAGAACCACCAGAAACCTACGGTTTCGTCTATCAGGATGTACTGGTCGAGGCAGGTATCACCTACACTGTGGGATACTGGACTTTTTCGGAAGAACCCGTGATAATATCCCTGCAGATTTACTGGCTAGATGAGAATCACCAGCAAATCGGTGATCAAACCGAATGGAAGGAAACGCAGTCGGGTTGGAACTGGTACCAAATGACCACAATGGCACCAGTTGGAACGTATTACGCCCAAGTTTTTGCCAATGTCAACGGCGACCGCACCGCCTGGTTTGATGATCTTTGTTTTGTGGAAGGGCAAATCTGCCCTTAGACCTCTAGGACTGGCGCTTATAGAATAGTCTCATGGATGAAATTAACGAACTTAATTCCTATCAACTACTCGAACTGCCCTTTGATCAGTACCAACGCTATAAAATTGTCCAGCAAGTAATCACTGAATTACGAAAAGAACAGCAACGTTTGCGCGTCCTGGATATAGGCGGCTCACCAGCAACTCTGAAACGTTTTCTGCCCGAAGATTTGATATTCGTTGTGGATCGCGCTGACCAGGGCGGATTGGATATTCTAGCTGATGGCTTATCAATCCCATTTAGCGAAAACACTTTTGATGTTATCGTTTCCATAGATACACTTGAACATATTCCAGCTCAGAATAGAGAAAAGTTCATCAAGGAGATTTTACGAGTGGCGCGCAATTGCATTATCTTGGGGGCACCATTCGAGGATGAGTTGGTTGTAAAAGCCGAGGAAGTTTTTCAGGAAATGATTTGGGCGCGTTACGGCGAAGGCTATAACTTTATCGAGGAACATCGCTCTAACGGGCTTCCAGATTTAGAACAAACACAGGCGCTTCTCCAGAAACATGCTTTCTCAACAGCCATCTTACCCAATGGCTACTTGCACCGATGGTTGGTAGCAATTTCGGCTTTTTTCTTGCTGCAATGGCGCTTTCACGATCCCAAATTAAGCGCCCTGGCAAACGCTTATTACAATGCCAACTTCTACGATCTGGATAACCAGGAGCCCAGCTATCGAAAAATAATTGTAGCCAGCAAAGATGCTAATGTCAGCGGGTTAAGAGAAAAATTTTGCCATCCTATCTCACCTAGCCCGGCCGAACAAGCAATACATCTACAAGCATTGAATTTATTTGTGCAAATGATCGGAGAAGTGTGGTCCGAAAAGGCCTTGAAGCTGGAACAAGAGCTCGCTGGGGCGCGTAAGGCTGCTCAGACTCAACACACCGAAAACCTTCAGGCAAAACAGGAAATCACCCAGATCCAGGAAGAGTTGGCTCGTATAGTACAAGAATACCAAGCTCAAAAAAGTCTGCTAGATATCCAAAATCAGAAGATATTAAACGGCGAACACCAATTGGTGGTGACCAATCAACGATTGCAAGATACTCAGCTACAGCTAGAAGACGCCAAACATCAACTAGAAGGTAAACAACAGCAGTTACAACAGGCTGAGCAGCAAAACCTTAGCAAAGAACAACAACTGGCCCAAACCATACAAGTGCTGCAGGATAAAAGCCGGTCGCTGCAAAATCAAGAGCAACTGGCCCAAAACCTGGAAGCTCAACTCCAGGAAATTTATAGCAGCGCAGCCTGGACATTGATACAACGCCTGTGGCGACTGCGATTGAAAATCGCACCACACCACAGCGCCCGAGAGCGCCTGATCCAAACTGCCACGCGATCTTTACGGCCGCGCCAATCGCCGAAACGAGCGTTAGATACCACACAAGAGAAGATTTCAGCTCATCTGCCATCAATTGAATCGAGGAAGGTGCATAGCGACTCTCCAGGCCTAGCTTCTACCAACGATAACCTAGCGCCCCCCGTAGTACACACACCAATTCCGACATCAACACCCTCGTTGCCCGCCGCTTCAAAGCCGGTAAGCTACGATGTTATTGTTTTTCCCATCATCGATTGGGATTTTCGTTTTCAACGGCCTCAGCAAATCGCCAGATTGTTAGCACAACAAGGTCATCGAATCTTCTATGTCAAAACGAAATTTGAAAGCTCGATGACCGTTCGGACTATCCACTCTGAAAACATTTACGAAATCACACTGCCTGCACCCAGATCATTCAACATCTACCAGGAATGCATGGACAATGCATCACTGGAACAAACTGAAATTGCCCTAATGGAACTGCGCTCTCATTTCGCTATCCAAGAGGCGATTTGCATGATTGATTTACCATTCTGGCAACCGCTGGCCCTCAAACTAAAAAAGTTGTTCGGATGGAAATTGGTTTACGATTGTATGGATCACATCGCCGGTTTCTCGAACACAACGGCCGAAATATTAGCCTTGGAAACTGCTTTGAGCCAGAGCAGCGATTTAGTAATTACCACATCCCGTCTCCTGCTAACAGAACAATCGAAACATAACACCAATTGCATCTTTGTGCCTAATGCAAGCGAATTCGATCATTTTCGTTTTCCCTTCTCAGGTGTGCCCGTTGCGATCAAAGACATCCCCCACCCTGTGATTGGTTACTACGGTGCCATCGCCGACTGGTTCGATACACATCTCATCGCCGAAATCGCAAAAGCAGCACCGAATTGGAGTATCGTGCTCATCGGGGATACCTGCTTCTCCAATCTTGCCCCAATCGCTGATTTACCTAACATACATTTACTTGGTGAACAGCCTTACCAAATACTGCCATCTTATTTACACCAGTTCGATGTCTGCATCATCCCCTTCAAAAAAACTCCACTAACAGATTCAACCAACCCGGTGAAATTGTTTGAATTCTTGAGCGCGGGGAAGCCAGTGGTTGCCACCGATCTGAATGAATTAGGCTTTTACCAGGATCACATTCGCCTGGCAAGCTCCCTTGGGGAATGGATGGCAGCCATCCAGCAAGCCCTGGAAGATTATTCACCCGAGAAAATCCAGATGCGGATGGACTTTGCCCGAGAAAATACCTGGGAGGAACGAGTAATCAGAATCGACCAAGCAGTCCAATCGCTTTACCCACAAGCGTCGATCCTGATTCTCACTTACAATAATCTAGACTACACACGTCTGTGCCTTGACAGTGTATTTCAAAATACAGCCTACCCTAACTTTGAGGTTATTGTTGTCGATAATGCCTCTAACGATGGCACAGTTGAATATCTAAAATGCCTGGAAAAAGAGCACAAAAACCTGCAGGTATTTTACAACCAAAGCAATCTTGGATTTGCCGCAGGGAACAATCAGGCAGCCCAGGCTGCACAAGGCGAATACCTGGTTTTCTTGAATAACGATACAGTTGTCCCACCAGCCTGGCTATCCAATCTGCTCAGGCATCTAGAAGAACCCAACATTGGGCTTGTTGGATGCGTCACCAACTGGTCTGGAAATGAAAGCAAGATCCCAGTGTGGTATAAAAACTTGTCGGAGATGGCCGATTTTGCAGAACAGCGTGCTAAGGATTTCACTGGCCAGGCTTTCGATATCCCAGTTGTAGCTCTATACTGCGCAGCGATGCGCCGGAATGAGTTCAATGAAATTGGGTGCCTCGACGAGCGTTTTGCCGTGGGCATGTTCGAAGATGACGATCTGGCAATGCGCGTCCGCAATCGTGGCCTGCGCGTAGTTTGTGCAGAAGACATTTTCGTGCACCACTGGGGCAAAACAAGCTTCAACAGAATAGATGAAAAAACCTATAACAAAATCTTCGAAGAAAATAAACGAAGATACGAAGAGAAATGGGGTATCACCTGGACGCCGCATCGCTACCGTCAGAAACAATGAGCGATAAGGATGCTGGCCTGCATCCCCGCATCCTCATCACCCGCTCCAACCCCATCGCCCCTGACCCGCGCGTCGAGAAGGAGGCGCGCAGCCTGGCCCGGGCTGGCTACCCGGTGAGCGTGCTGGGCTGGGATCGCAGCGGGAGCCTGCCCACCCAGGAAAATGTGGAGGGTGTGCTGGTGCAGCGCTTATCGATCCGCTCTGAATATGCCCGCGGATTGATGAACTTCTTCCCTCTGCTGCGCTGGGAGGTGGGCCTGCTGGCCTGGCTGGTGCGAAAACGCAACGACTACGATATCCTCCACTCCTGCGATTTCGACACGGTCCTGCCCGCTTTGCTGTGCAAGATCCTGTTCGGGAAAAAGGTGGTTTATGACATATTCGATTTCTACGCCGATCACCTGCGGGCCACCCCGGGGTGGATCAAACGCCTGATCCGCAGCGTGGACCTGTGGGCCATCAACCGCGCCGATGCTGTCATCCTGGTCGATGACGCTCGCCGCGAACAGATCGCCGGGCCGAGCCCGCGCCGCCTGGCGGTGATCTACAATTCGCCGGAAGATCCAGGAGACCAGCCCGCTCCAGCCGCGCATGCCGGGGTAGAACTGCGCCTAGCTTACATCGGCCTGCTGCAAGTAGAACGCGGCTTGCTGGACGTGCTGGAAGTGTTGCGCCGCCACCCGCAGTGGACTCTGGATCTGGCCGGCTTCGGCGGCGATGAGGCGCGCATCCTGGAAATTGCCGCACAACTGCCCAACGTGAACTGGCACGGTCGCGTGCCCTACCAAGCCACGCTGGCGCTCAGCGCCCAGGCTGACGTCCTGTTCGCATTGTACGATCCAGCCATACCCAATCATCGTTTTTCCAGCCCGAATAAGCTTTTTGAGGCCATGCTGCTGGGCAAACCGGTTGTCGTAGCTCGAGACACTAATATGGATCGTCTGGTTGAGGAACACAATTTCGGGCTGGTGGTACAATACGGAAATCTTTCTGAGATCGAGGCCGCTTTCACCCACCTGGCGCAGGACCCAGGTTTCCGCCAACAGGCTGGCAGCCGCGCCCGCCAGAGTTACGACCAGCACTTCGGCTGGCACGTGATGGAGCAAAAGTTGATCGAACTGTATCGCCAGATCTAGATAATGAAGGTCATCCTCGTCGCCAACACAGGCTGGTACCTGTATAACTTTCGATTATCCCTGGCCAAGCGCCTGTCGCAGGAAGGCTTCGAGGTCGTGATGGTCTTTCCGCGCGACGAATACGCCGAAGAAATCGAGGCGCACGGCTTCCGCACCGTGCAGTGGGAGTTGGAACGCCAGACGACGGCCCCCTGGCAAGAACTCACCTCGATCCTGGCGCTCCGGCGTATCTACCACCAGGAAAAACCCGGCCTGGTGCACCACTTCACCATCAAACCGGTTGCTTATGGCTCGTTGGCCTCCCGCCTGGCGCGCATACCTGCCACGATCAATTCGATCACCGGGCGCGGCTTTGTATTCCTGGGTTCCAGCCCCAGAGCTGCTTATCTGCGCCCACTGGTCAAGTTCCTGATCAGCCTGAGCTACCATAATCTCAACGTTGCTACTACCTTCGAAAACCAGGCCGACCTGGATTATTTCGTCCAGGCGGGCATGGTGCCTATGCGCAATGTATACCTGGTCAACGGCGTGGGCGTGGACACCCAGGTTTTCGACTACCAGCCCGAAATACACAGCGAGCCGCCCATTATCGTCTTCCCTGGACGCCTGCTGTGGGCCAAAGGCGTGGGTACATTGGTGGAAGCTGCCAAGATCCTGAAAGAGCGCCACGCAGTACGCATCGTCCTGGTAGGTAAGCCCGACCCGGGCAATCCCGAGTCAATCGAAGAATCGATCATCCAGAAATGGGTGGCAGAGGGACTGGTAGAATGGTGGGGCTGGCAATCCGATATGCGCTCGGTCTACCAACAGTGCCAGATCGTGGTTTTGCCTTCCATGGGAGAGGGGCTCTCAAAAGCCCTGCTGGAGGCGGCATCTTGCGGGCGACCCATCGTAGCCACAGATGTCCCCGGCTGCAAAGAAGTCGTTATCCCTGGCGTAACCGGCTACCTGGTGCCCACTGGCGAACCCCATCTCCTGGCCGAAAGGCTGGGAAAGCTGATCCTCGATCCCGAACTGAGAGCGCAAATGGGGAACTCGGGCCGCCGCCTGATCGAAGAGAACTTCTCAGATGAAACGGTGAACTGGCAGTTGCTTGAAATCTACCGCGCTTTGTTGAAAGCCTGAACCGACCGGCTATGGCCCAGGTAAGGGGCAAGCTCGCCCCGGCGGGAAAGGAGCGCGTAAAACCATCACCCTGGGCGCACCGTCCGCAGCGAACACCCCCACCGCCAAAACTTGCGTCTCCACTTTTTCTGCCTCCGGACACATGATCACCACGCCATCCGATGCGTTTGGAAACGCCGGGAATTTCTGCTCGAGCGGCAGCAAATAATTGCCACTGTGCTGCCCGGCCAGGAAAAACACCAGCCGCGCCGAGGGAGCCGCATCGAAAGGCCCGTACTGCGCCTCGCTCTCCAGGTCGTCCGCTGGTAAAAACTGGGGGTAGAGGATCCTGCCCGAATAGGCCACAGCACCCTGCGCCAGGAAAATTTGCAAATCCTGGCGCTGCACAGAACTCAACAGGTTAGAATTGAGCATCGCCGAGAGCATCTCTTGCTGTCGCGCCTGCGTGTAACGATCCGGAAAGCTGTTTTCAAGCACCGGCAAGATCATGCCCACAATCAACAGGGCTACGGCAAAGTACAATCCGCGCCTGAGCTCTGCCGAAGCAGCCGGTGAAGAAGATGCCTCTACAGGCTCGCCCACCTGCCGCCCGCTCAGCCAGGCGTACAGCCCCATCGAAAGCTGCGCCAACCCGATGCCAAAATAAACCAGGCTGGCCCAATCGACTGGCAGTAAATACCGGCCGCCCGAATTGCGGAACAAGGCATTGCCCCCCAGATAGAAGACTCCATACAGAAGCAGCAGAATTCCGGCCCAGCGCTGGCGCTTCCAGCCAGCGCTCACGCCAATTGAAAGCACCAGGAGGTTGAATAGCATGGGTACAATCGCCTGGCTCGGAAAATCCCCGGCCCACTTCCGCCAATAAGGCATGCGACGTACATAACTGCGCGGCGAACAACAATCCTCCCACAGGCGCTCCAAGGAATGATGCCCGGCGAAGGCCACCAGGCTGTCAGGAGCGCGCCAGGTGGTTGGGAAGACCAGCATGGTTTGCATGTGGCTGTTCAGGTAATGCGCCAGGAAGTATATGAAAAAATCCTTATCGACCTGCTGGCCGAGGGCAGGGAGAGCCAGCGGCAAAGCTGAAGCAAGTGAGGCAGTTTTCGCGGAATCCAGGCGCAGCGCGGCGATCTGTGCGCCTGGAGCTTCGTTCGCCGCCGGAGTTGGGGTAGGCTTTTTCGGCGACGGCGTAGGGAAGGGGCCATAGCGCTGCTGGATCAAGGTCTGGCGATGCCCCGGCGAATCGATAAAGAGCATACCCGTCAAATGCCAGTTGCGCCACACCCAGGGCAGAATCACCAGCCCGATCCCCAGGGCAAACACCAGCGCCTGCCTTACCCACAAACCCGGGCGTTTCTCCCCGAAGAACTGCACCGCGGCCACACCCAACAACGGGAGGATGAAGGCGTAGGTCTCCAGGCGCACCAGCATCGACAGGCCCAACGTTCCCCCACAGGCCAATGCCAGAGCAGGCCGCTGGTGGCCCTCCGATAACCAGCGCACTGAGAGATATGCAAAGATCACTACCAGCAGCGCCGAAACCAGGTCGACCATCAGTAATTTGACGTTCGAGGTGGTGATAATATCAGCCAAAGCCAAGGCGTTGGCCTCACGGAATATGATCAACAAGGCGGTAACCACGCCAGCAAAGCGGCTGTGCAGACGCTGCGCCAGAAAATAGCAGGCCACCGGCAGCAAAGCCAGCGCCAATACCTGTAAAAAGGCCACAACCTCGTAATCCTGCCCGCCCAAAGCGTGCAGCACCAGCAAATACAGGGCGTGCAACGGGCGGCGCACGAAGGGCGTACGGGCGAAGCGAAAACCAGCACCGACCATGACATCCTGCGCCACGCCATCGTAAGCGCGCGCATCCGAACTGGGGAAGTACTCGAAGCTTGGATAATGCGGTTCGGTGACGAACCAGTTCGGTAAAACCGGCTGGCTCTGCCAGAGGATCACTGCCGCCAACCAGATAAGGGCAGCCAGCAGGATATCGATTTTCCTGACATCCAACCAGGCCGGCCTGCGTTCGGGCGTGCCGGTTCTGGCCAGCCATCTCCAGGCACACAGCCCGACCAGCCAGGCGACCAGCACCTGCCCGGCCAGTAAGGGCGCGCCCATAGCGTTCCAGCCGGTGCGCAAGGAAACCTGGGGGATATGCGGGCGGGCAACGAGCGCCCAGGCCAGCAGCACACCGACCTGCGCGCTCAGCGCCAACAGAAAAGGTGCACCCACCGGCCAGGGGATGCGCTGCCAGCGCCCACTGCCCCAAAACAAACCAAAAATCAACGTCTGGCCGCTCAACCCGGCCGCCCACAATGCCAGAGGCAGCATGCGGTCGAAAAACGCCCGGGTGAAAGGTTCTTCAATTTCGGGGGTCAGCGTCACCAGGAACAAGCTACCAGCCAGCGCCAGAACGGCCGCCAATAGCAGCATCTTCCAGCGCCTTTCCGGCCTCAACCAGCCCAGGATGGCGCCCAGCCGGCGTTCGGCGCGCTCCCGCCGCCGCCAGGTCTCCACCAGCAAAGCCAGCAACAGCGCTTCGGCCAGCACCACCAGCCCCAGTAAAACCAAACGGGGTAAGGACAGCCCGCCCAACACAGCCCGGCCCGGCTCCGAAGGGCTGGCAGCCACCAGCCAGGCTACCTCCAGGCCCTGCGCGGCGGCCAACAACAAATAGGCGCGCCAGGCTTTCAACGCGCCATGCAGATTACTCTCGGGCTGGTTTTCAGACATGTGGCATCACAATGAACTCAGCAAAGGCTTCGTGCTGGAAATATACCACAAATATCCCCTGAAATTCGGCCTGTGTGCCTTCGATACAGAATTTTACCGCGGGATTATCGATTTGCATTTGCCAACAATTATACACGCATCGTGAGGACGTGGAAAAACGCCTGCGCCGTAAAAGAGCCCGCATATAATTGCCAGGCAACGAACACAGCATGCGTCAGGATAAATCGAACCTCGCCAGCAAATCCTCCATGTTGATGAAGATTTCCTGTGGTGAGCGCTCCAGGAAGGCGCTCACATCTGTATAGCCCCAGGCCACCGCGCCGAAAGCAACGCCCACTTTTTGAGCTGCTTCCAGGTCGCGCAGTTCATCACCAATGAAGATCGTACCCTGGGGCGCGGCCCCGCTCTGCTGGAGGACCTTGCGGATGCGCGCAGCCTTGCCAAAAATCGACACGTTACACTCGTAATATTGAATGAGCGCAGCAAGCGCCGGGCCAAGCGCCCGCTGGACGTTCCCGGACGAGTTGGAGCTTACCACCCCCAACCTAATGCCCTGCCTGGAGAGACCATGTAGCAGGTGATCTACTCCCGGGAACAGCGGGATTTTATGGGCATCCCTGGCAGCCAGCCGGCGCATGTCCCTGGCGATCAAGGGAATCTTCCAAAACGAAAACCCCATGCGCCTGACCATTTGACGGGCGTCGAGGCGGCGCAAAGCCTCATAATCATCCGGTTCGACCTGCGGAAGATGGTATTGATCGGCCACCTGGTTGATAACGCTCAACAACCAGGGGAAAGAATCTGCCAAAGTGCCATCGTAATCGAACAAAACAAGCGAATATTTCATCTAGTTACAGCGCCAGGCGCCCCGGGCGATCTTACAATCCGGATTTGCAAACTGTCACCGGATATTCTTGAACCAGCGGATACCAGCCTGGTATTCTTCCTCGTTCTCGCCCAAATTCATCTGGCGCGCCAGCTCAAATGCGAATTCCACGTAGGCCTATCCTTGGGCGGTAATCAAATTTCCATCCACAACCACGTGGTCGTCTAAAAAGATCGATTCGGAGAAATATCGATAGCTGGGGATGTCTGGATCTTTACCCGAAGATAATCCCGTACATCTTTTCCCCTTCAGCACTCCAAGGCCAGCCAGCAAACAGGCTCCCCCGCATATTCCAGCCACTTTCTTATTTCTGGCGATGAGACTTTCGACAAAGCTCTTCAATTCGGGGTCGTCGACCAATTCATCTGGCTCTCCGCCAGGTATGACGAACAAATCGACCGAATCAACGTCAACATCCTGGATGGTTTGATCCACGCAGAATCTTTGGCCTTCCTCGCTGCGATATTCCCTGTTTTCCAAGGCAACAGAAAAGAGATCGAAGCGCCTGAAAATCAGGCAGACCAGGACAATTTCAAATTCAGAGAATCCATCATAGTAGAGCAATGCGACCTTCAAGATATGTCTCCTTATCTGCTCTTAGCTGACCACCACGAGGTCAGCATGCAGCGTCGCCAGGGAGTCAGCGCCGACCCAGATGTCGAAAGCGGCTGCATCCTGCACCCAGCTCCCAGCGCTCGTGCTCCAGTAACCCAACTCGGCCGGGCCAAGCCGGAATGTGACCGTTTTTGTTTCGCCAGGCTGGAGCGCAACGCGCTCGAAGCCCTTCAACTCGCGCAGCGGGCGCGAGTCGCTGCCGAATTTTTGGTGAATGTAGAGCTGCACGACTTCGTCGCCCGCAAGCAGGCCAGTGTTGGTCACATCAACAGTCACCGTCACCGTGCCGCCCACCTGCACCTGCGGCGCCGAAACCTTCAGGTTGTTGATCGAGAAGGTTGTATAGCTGAGGCCAAAGCCGAAGGGATAGAGCGGCGTTGTGGGGCTATCCCAGTAGCGCGAGCGATACATTGGGCTATCCTCGGGCATGTGGGAGAGCGTACGAGCGTAGTAGAGCGGCGTGTGGCTGGCCTTGCGCGGGAAGGTGACCGGCAGCTTACCGCCCGGGTTCGCCTCGCCGAAGAGGATATCAGCGACGGCGTGACCACCTTCACTACCGGGTTCCCACGCCTCGAGGATAGCAGGCACGTTCTCTGCCGCCCAGTTGATGCTCAACGGGCGCCCGTTCAAGAGCACGAGGACCACCGGCTTCCCCAGGGCCACCACAGCCTTGAGCAGCTCCTCCTGGCGTCCCGGCAGGTCAAGCGAACCGCGCGAGGCTGCTTCACCGGACATCATGTCGTTCTCGCCAAGCACCATGATGACCAACTCCGCGCCCTGCGCCGTGGCCACGGCTGCCTGGAAGGCCGCTTCCGCCTGCTCGGGCGTCTGGACAGGCTTCTTGTCCCCGGGGAACATGTCTTCGAAGAAGGATGGGATATCCCGCCGGATCTCAGGGCCGGGGGCGTACTCGACCTGCGCTTCCGGCAGTTTAGCGCGGATGCCTTCCAGAACTGTGACGGCGGCCGGCGTATGGCCGAATACCATCCACGAACCCTCCGTGGCTTCTTCCGAATCGGCCAGGGAACCGATCACAGCCACGTTCTTCAAATTCTTGGACAGCGGCAAGAGCCCGCCCGCGTTGCGCAGCAGCACCATCGAGCGCTGTGCGGCGCGGCGCGCTTCCTGGCGGTGCTCAGGCAGGGCAACCACCTGGTCCAGCAGCGTCTCGTCGATGTAAGGCCGCTCGAAGAGCCCCATGCGCACCTTGATGGCGAGGATGGGCCGCACGGCCGCCTCGATATCGGCCAGAGCCAGCTCGCCAGCCTCGACCAGCCCGGCCAGGTGCTGCGGGTAAGTATTGCTGGCCATGTCCATGTCAAGCCCGGCGCTCAGGGCGCGCAAGGCAGCCTCGCGCCCATCGCGGGCGAAGCCCTGGATGACCAGGTTCCCAACGGCCATGGCGTCGCTGACGACAAAGCCTGCAAAACCCCACTCGCCGCGCAGAACATCGCGCAGCAGCCAGCGGTTCCCACTGGCAGGCACGTTGTTGAGGTCCATGTAGGCGCTCATAAACGTGCCGACGCCAGCTTCCACCGCCGCCCGGAAAGGCGGGAAGTAGACGTTGCGCAGTTGGGCCTCGGGCAGGTAGACCGGGTCGTAATCACGTCCCCCGTCCGCGGCGCCGTAGCCGGCAAAGTGCTTGGCGCAAGCGACCAGGTGGTCCGGCGCGCCGAGATGCGGCCCCTGGAAGCCGCGCACCTGGGCAGCCGCCATGGCCGCGCCCAAGTAGGGGTCTTCGCCAGCGCCCTCGACGATGCGCCCCCAGCGGGCGTCACGGGCGATGTCGAGCATCGGGCCGAAGGTCCAGTGCAGGCCGGCAGCGCGGGCTTCTTTGGCCGCCACAGACTGCGACCGTTCGGCAACGGATGGATCCCAGGAGGCAGCCATAGCCAGCGGCACTGGGAAGATCGTGCGGTAGCCGTGGATCACGTCCAGGGCAAAGAGCAGGGGGATCTTCGAAGGGCTCTCTTCGAAGGCGATCTTTTGCAAAACGTTGAACTGCTTCGTGTCATTGAGCCACAGGACCGAGCCGGCCCCGCCCTGGCGGATGACATCCTCGGGCTTGGGCCCGGGGATAAAGGACGCGCCGCCGATCTGGTTGAGTTGGCCGATCTTCTCCTCGAGGCTCATGCGCCCCAGGAGCGCCTCGACGCGCCCCGCGACTTCAGCCTCCGACGGAATAGATGTGGCCGTTTTGGTATTCTTTGTTTCGTTCATAAAATCTCCTTTGAGTGTATATCAATTCTCACAAATCAAAAACCCGGTGTTTTAGTTTTTTCGGCACGCGCCGAAAACAAATACAGGATGAGCAGCCCAAGCATGGAAACGAAGAGCATCACCGGGATGGTTTCCAGTGAAATGCGCCGGGCCAAAAAGCCAGCCAGGGAAGGCAAGAGCGCGCCGCCTAAACCGGCCGCGCTGATCTGGATGCCGATGGTGTTGGCCGCATGGCGCGGGCCGGTACGCTGGCTGGTGCTCGAAACCAGGCCCGGGAAAATCGGCGCCATGGCAAAGCCAACAATAAACACGCCCAAGACGCTGACCAGATCGGACGGATTCCACCAGAACAGGATAGCACCCACCAAGGCCAGCACCATCTCACTAATCATCAGTGTGTTCAGGCGGATGCGATGCGCATACATCCCGGCCAGGATGCGCCCGATGGTGAAGGTGGCCCAAAACCCGCCGGCCCACAGCCCGGCTAACTGCGGGCTGACCCCACGGCCTTCGGTGAAAAGGGTGTAGGTCCAGTTGCCCAGGGTGAGCTCCGCCCCGGTATAGAGCAAGAACATCAAGATGCTGACCCAGGTGACTAAGCGGAGCATCGTCTCCCACAAGGAGGTCTGGTAATCCATCAAGCCGCGCTCAGAGCTTTCGGCCTCCGACGTCTCGACCGGGCTGCGCTTCGGCCGCTTCCAGGCAGACAGGGTGAGCACGAAACCGACCGCCATAACCACCATCACCAGGCCAACGAAGATATAGGCGGGGCGCCAGGAAGCAAACAGCACCAGACCGATCGTCATCGTGAGCGGGCTCAGGGTGGCGCCGATGCCAAAACAGGCGTGCAGCCACTGCATCTGGCTCTCGTTGTATTCGGCTGCCAGGTAGGTGTTGAGGCCGGCGTCCATCACCCCCGATCCAAACCCACCAATCGCGCCCATCCCAATGATAAGGCCCCACGAAGGAGCGATGGTGAAGCCCAGTAAGGATACCGCCGAGGCCAGGCTGGAAAATACCAGCAGCGCCCCGATCCCAAAGCGGTTGATCAGCCGGGCGATGATAAAGCTCGAGGTCAGGTACCCGATTGTCGAAGAAATAAACAGCAGGCCGATGGCATCCAGCGGCAGCGAGAATTCTCCGCGCATCGTAGGCCAGGCCACGCCCAGCAGGCCAGTGGGCAGTCCCAGGGTGATAAAGGCAATGTACGCCAGGAATAACAGGTTTACTTTCAAGCGAGGGAGCGCATTGGTTTTGGAGATCATTGGGTCATTTTCCATATTCGTTTACAGTGCTGGACCTTTCTGGTATGGATCATCAGTGGAACTTTGCCCTACTTGCCCTTCAGCAGCCCGTGGAACTGGGCAAATATGCGGGCCATATTTACTTTTTCTGGCTCATACAGCCATTGGATTTGTAACCCATCCATCATGGCAAACAGCATGATCGCCAGATCTTCAACGGGAATATCGCTGCGAATTTCGCCCCGCGCCTGCGCTTTCTCCAGGACATCGATGCTCTGCTCCCGGATGTTCTGATATCGCTGCATAAAAAATTCGTGCCCGGGGTGCTGCTCGTCGAGGCTCTCGGCGGCCAATACCGTGAAAAGCTGTACCAGCCCTGGAACGGTCTCATTGTATTCCACCAATTTCTGGATGACGGTGAGCGGATCCTGCATTTCGCCATGTAAGGATGGATCGAAGCGCTCCCGGTCGATCCGGTCACGCTCTGCTAATACCTCCATCAACAAGTGTTCTTTGCTGGGAAAATGATGCAACAGACCTGGCTCTGTGATCCCGGCTGCGTTGGCGATCTCGGCCAGCCTGGCTCCGCGATAGCCACTCTGTCCAAAAAAGTGAATCGCTTCCCGGATTAGCTGTTCTTTGCGTAGCTGGGTTCGCTCTGCTTGGGTACGCCTGGGCGCTTTTTGTTTGCTCATGCCTTAATTATACGCTATTTTCGCACTTACCTACCTGATACTAAGTAAGTGATTTGAAGATATTCGCATTACGGAAATATTTAACGCTTCTTCCTGGATTATCTAGTATCATTATGGAACGAAAATGTTTTCAGTCCAAGCACTTTCGAGATAAAGCGACCAGAAGGCGAAAAGTTAAACTGCAGATATCATGCACGAATTCGAGAAAGCAGTCGAGTTTATCAATAGTAAAGGCGATGAAGTAGAACGCGCTCGCCTGCAGTATTTGCTGGCAGGCGAGCGCCCTTCTCAAGTAGTGGTTGCTAAACTCTTCGCCGGACAACGGCCGGACGGCGGTTGGTCGCCGTTCTGGGCGCAGGATTACACTTCCCTGGACGCAACTTGTTTCCGGCTGGCCCAGGCCGACCAGCTCGGTATCCCGGCCTCGAACGAAGCCCTGGCGCGCGCCGCTCACTTTCTGGCCCAACGCCAGTCCCCGGATGGAAGCTGGGAAGAAGACGAAAAGGTCGCCAGCTTCGCGCCTGCGTGGGTCAGGCCCGGCGATCTTTCTGCCAGGCTCTATCTGACTGCCAACTGTGGACTATGGTTGGCGCTGTTAGAACCCACACACCGCGGAGCTGGAAAAGCAGCCAGCTATATCCAAACCTATCTCGATCCCGGTGAAGGGCGCCTGCCGGGTTTCTTTCACACCCACTGGCTGGCAGGCGGGCTGTGGCGCCGGCTGGATTGGCAGGAACCGGCGGGACGTGTCTTCGCTTACCTCCGCCAACACCTCCACGAGCTTGCCTCCAGCAACCTTTCCTGGCTCGTCATCACGCTGCGTAATACAGGCGTTCCCGGCGACCATCCATTGGTAAGCGCCGCCGCCGCGCTCATCGAACGGAACCAACAGAATGATGGGCGCTGGATTAGCGAGGACGGACCAGGCCACGATGTGCATGCGACTCTGGAGGCCCTGCGGGCCTTGAGGCTTTGTACTTGAAAACTGCAGCGAAAGGATAATGTTATGACCGGTGTTATCACCCAACTGATCACCACCCTCGGCCCAAAGCTTCCAGACGATTTGGGCATGATCCTGCCACACGAGCACATCTTCGTGGATTTACGCACCTGGAATATACCTGGCTATGCGCAAGCCGAAACAGATGATGTCATCCGGCTCATGGCTCCAGAGCTTGCACGGGCGCGAGAAGCGGGTGTGAGCGCGATTGTGGAATGCAGCACCGTCGGCGTGGGGCGCCGGGCCGATATCGACCGGGCTGTGTCCGAGGCCACCGACCTGCCCCTGGTGGTTCCAACGGGTATCTATCGCGAGCCGTGGGTGCCCACCTGGGCGCATGCTGCCAGCGAGGCTGAACTGGCCGAATGGATGTTGGGCGAGCTGCAGGGCGAGATCGAACAGAGCCAGGTGCAGGCCGGCTGGATCAAGTTGAGCGCCGGGGACGATGGCCTGACCGCCTGTGAAACCAAAATCTTGCGGGCGGCGGTAAGCGCCGCGCGAGAGACAAACGCCGTGATCGGCAGCCATACCATCCGGGGCCGGGTTGTGCGCGACCAGCTTGACATCATCGAGGCGATGGGTTATCCCCCGGAGCGATTCATCTGGATCCATACCTGGGCAGAGCCGGATTTCGAGCTGCACCTGGAAATGGGGCGGCGTGGCGCCTGGCTCGAGTATGACGCCATTGGCAATGCCGACCTCGAAAACGATGAATACTACATCCAGAACATCCAACGCCTGTTAGACGCCGGCCTGGGCGACCGCTTGCTGCTCAGTCAAGACCGGGGCTGGTACGACCCGGCGCTGCCGGGCGGCGGCGTGCCCAAGCCCTTCACCTACCTGCCAGAGCAGTTCCTCCCCAAGCTGCGGGGCGCTGGGGTGGATGAAGCCACAATCCGCCAACTGACCCACACCAATCCTTTCCGGGCATTTGCGCGCTGATGGAAACGAAAACCATCCAGTCGGATTTTGATAAGCTCGCCTTGTTGGATGCGGATGGATGGGATCACAACCGCCATTATCACGCTTTCCTGCTCAAGCAGCTTCCACCTATCTGCCACGAGGCGCTCGAAATCGGCTGCGGCACAGGCGTTTTTTCGCGATGCCTGTCCCGGCGCGCCGGTCACATCCTGGCATTAGACCTTTCGCCCGAAATGATCCGGATCGCCGAAGAACGGTCGCTGCAATACACCAATATCGATTATCAGGTTGCAGATGTACTGAAATGGGACTTCCCCGAAGGATATTTCGACTGCATCGTTTCCATCGCCACCCTGCACCATTTGCCGCTCGAATACGTCTTGCAGAAGATGAAAACAGCGCTTAAAACAAACGGCGTCCTGATCCTGCTGGACCTGTTCAAAGCAGAGGGCATCAGCGATTTGGCGAGAGGAATGGTGGCGGTTCCGGTTTCAGCCATCTTGAGACTAAAAAACACCGGACGATTACAAGAGACAGAACAAGTCCGAGCGGCTTGGGCGGAGCATGGGGTCCACGACACCTATCTCCCCATATCCGAAGCCCGTCGCATTTGTAATGGCATCCTGCCGGAGGCGAGCGTCAAGAAGCACTTGCTGTGGCGCTATTCACTGGTCTGGCACAAACAAGCTTGAGGTCAAATGCCACTCTAAGTATCGAAGAAACCAGGTTTTTGACAAAAACCTGGTTTCTTTATCGATCAATCAATTAATAGATGCTCGATACCGCTGAATTCCCCCGATTGTGGAGTTTCCACATCCACCAATGCTGCTCGAAATGGCCCCTGAAATAACGGCCCAATCCGGGGTAAAGAACTCACGCAAACGCTTTAGGAAAAACAACCAGTTATCATCGCACAAGAAAATCTGCTGACGATTAACGCCTCGATTATACAGATGGTAATAATTTTCTGCTCTAAATTGCACGCGCCGATATGGCATTACAGCTTACATCTGTCTCCAATATCATCGCCAAAAGAAACCGGGTTTTTGATTCTCGGGAATAGCCCCGTATAAGATGTACTCAATTCGCGAACTTCCCCGCCCGAGGAGCAAAAAACCCGGTTTCTCAACATCAATACCTTCATCAAAAGAAACCGGGCTTTTGGTTTGCCAGAATAGCCTGCAATCATTGCACCAAATTTGCAAAACTTCCCTGCCTGAGGAGCGAAAAACCCGGTTTCTCAACATTGCGCTGATAACTGTATTATACAGAAAAACCATACCCCATCGTACCTGTTTTCTCATCAAAAACCCTTGACTTGGAGTTAACTCTAAGTGGTAAACTATTGTTAGATCACAAAATCGAAGTGTACGAAAACGCTGTTCTCAAGAGAGAGCAGGAATTACTTCCCATAGAGGTTTAGATAAGGAAAAATAACGATGCACAAACGTAAACTTGGAAACAGCGGACTGGAAGTCTCGGCCCTCGGGCTGGGCTGCATGCGTATGAGCTTTGGAGATCACCCGGTAGACAGGCAGGAGATGATCTCTTTTTTGCATGCGGCGGTCGAGCGCGGCATCACCTTCTTCGATACGGCTGAAGTGTATGGACCCTTCACCAACGAAGAACTGGTGGGCGAAGCGCTTGAGCCGTTTCGCCGGCAAGTGGTGATCGCCACTAAATTCGGATGGAAACACGGTCCCGATACCGGGCCGCATCCCAGGTTCGGGGTGGATAGCTGCCCGGAGCAGATCCGGCGGGTCGCCGAGGAATCGCTCAAACGCCTGCGGGTCGAGGCCATCGATCTGTTCTACCAACACCGGCCCGATCCGGACGTGCCCATCGAAGATGTAGCCGGAACCGTCAAGGATCTGATCCAGGAGGGAAAGGTCAAACACTTCGGGCTTTCCGAGTCCAGTGCAGACCTTATCCGCCGCGCCCACGCGGTGCAGCCGGTTACCGCCCTCCAGAGCGAATACTCCATTTGGTGGACGGCCATCGAAAAAAACGATGTCCTGGCTACCTGCGAGGAGCTCGGCATCGGGCTGGTTCCCTACAGCCCCCTGGGACGCGGCTACCTGACCGGCAAGATCGACGAAAGCACCAGCTTCGATAGCTCGGATATCCGCAGCCACAATCCTCGCTTTACGCCAGAAGCCATCCAAGCAAACCGGGTTGTGATCGACCTGCTCGAGAGGATCGCCGCGCAGAAGGGCGCCACTCCGGCCCAGATCGCCCTGGCCTGGCTGCTGGCGCAAAAACCCTGGATCGCGCCCATCCCGGGCAGTCGAAAGCTCCACCGCCTGGACGAGAACATCGGCTCGGTCGATATCGAATTAACATCCGGTGACCTGGGCGAAATCGAAAAGGCCATGTCGCAGATCACGGTGGTCGGAGACCGGTATTAGGAGATAAGAGAGGAGGAAATTCGCCCGGGCGACGTGGTTTCGATCCTACCGGGTGAGAAACACTGGCACGGCGCCGCGCCAACCACGGCCATGACCCACATCGCCATCGCGGAATGGCTCAGCGGCAAGGCCGCCGACTGGATGGAACATGTCAGCGATGAACAATACCAAGCTAAAATTCAGCCTGAGTGAAAGGAGAGGCGTTATGAAATCCTGGACGAGCGAAGAGCTCAATAAGATTGGAGCAGCAGAAGAACTGCTGATCGCCTCAATGCGGCGCGACGGCACCCTGCGCAAGCCGGTCATTATCTGGGTGGTGCGCCTTGGCAACGATCTGTATGTGCGCTGCGTGAATGGACGCTCCGGCGCATGGTTCCGCGGCGTGCAGACGCGCCACGCAGGGCGCATCCAGGCTGGCGGTGTGGAGCAAGATGTCACTTTTGAGGAGGAAACCGAACCCGGCATCAACAACCAGATCGACGCCGCCTACCTCGCCAAGTACGCCCGCTACCCGCAGTACGTTGCTCCCATGGTGGTCCCGGATGTGCGCGCGGCAACGCTCAAATTAGTGCCGCGATAAACCGGCTCATAGTTCTTTTCAGAAGAATTCAGAGACAACGAAAATGGAATACGTTCGATTAGGCTCAACCGGGATGAGCGAAACCGTGACCGGCCGGGCTCTGCAGGATTTCGCTTCACGGGATGAGGTGGTGATCGCCACCAAGGTGTTTTTCCCGATGGGCCCGGGGCCCAACAACGGCGGCCTGTCCCGCAAGCACATCCTCAGCGCCATCGACGCCAGCCTCAAGCGCCTGGGTACGGATTACGTTGATCTGTACCAGATCCACCGCTGGGACTACGACACCCCGATCGAGGAAACCCTGGAAGCGCTAGACAACGTGGTGCGGGCGGGCAAGGCGCGCTACATCGGCGCATCTTCGATGCACGCCTGGCAGTTTGCCAAAGCCCTTTACACTTCCGAACTACACGGCTGGGCGCGCTTCGTCTCCATGCAGCCGCATTACAACCTGGTCTACCGGGAAGAGGAACGGGAGATGCTGCCGCTGTGCCAGGATCAGAAGCTCGCCGTGATCCCCTGGTCGCCGCTGGCACGCGGGCTGCTGGCGCGCAAACCGTCGAAAGAGCGCGACGAAACGCTGCGCGCCCAAACCGACGCCTACGGCAAACAACTGTACTCGAACGATGACCTTGCGATCGCCCAGCGGGTCTACGATGTGGCCGAAGAACGCGGCCTGCCGATGGCGCAGGTGTCCCTGGCCTGGATGCTCTCCAAACCAGTCGTCACAGCCCCGATCATCGGCGCCACCAAGCCGCATCACCTGGAGGATGCTGTCGCCGCCGTCTCTGTCCGGCTCACTCCAGATGAAATCCGGCGCCTGGAAGAAGCCTACCAACCGCATCCAGTGCTCGGTCACTCGTGATCGGATAAGGTAAACGGTAAACCGGCAATAAGGCGATCAATATCAAAGCCGATATCCACCAGGAGGCGATGTAGATCGTCTCGGCTCGGAGCGATAAAGCAAACAGCTCACCAACGAAATTGACCATGAATCAGACAAGATCGTTGAAGCAGCTTCCAGTTCAGCCCCTGGGCCGCCGAGGGTCCTATCCATCACAATCCCTGCTGCTGTCAGGATTGGCGCGGTGAGCAGGATCACGGCGTACCAGGCTTTGCTGATATGCTTGAAATCAACCAGCCGCTGCCAATAATCCCTACGCGCTCGAGGACTGCTGCAAAGGTACAGCAGTAGCAGCGCTACCAGCGTGGGCATCATGCCCCCGGCATAGTGCAAGATACTCGAGAGCGAACCGGATGGCCCTTGCGATAAATATCCGGCCGGAAGCCAACAGGCCCAGGTAAGAAGAAATGCCAGTCCAAAGAAAATCAGCGGGGAGGATGTTTTGCTTTCACTTTCCTTGATCATGATGCTGGACAGCCTGGCTTAATACTGGATGATTTGCGGAAGCTGCCGGGCCTTGGTGATGGCGTTGCGGAGTTCCTTGGGCAGCGGAGCGATGCCGTCAAAGCCAGTGCGCTCGACGAACTCGACCAGCATCTGCCGCAAGGCCTCCGGCTCCCATTGGGTGAATTTGGCGGGCGTATCCAACCCGGCAGCGTAGTACAGGCGGGCGCGCACGCTTTTGACCGCGCCCAGGCGAGACAGGTCCGAGAGCTTGACCAGTTCCAGGATGGTTTCCAAGGAGAGGCCGGTTTGCTCAGCCAACTGCAGGCGGGCTTCGGGGGTGGGTCCGGCAGCCAGCATGTGCTCGACGGTGACGATGCCGATGGCTTCCAGTTTGGCAACCGCTTCCAGGCTCACGCCACGAAACTCGCCAAGCTTGAAGGCCTGCCGGGTCCTGGCAATGCGCTGCTCGCGGATGCCGCCTGCCAGCTTCGCCAGGGGAGCACTGCCTATGAAACGGTAGTACAGCGCCAGGGCGCGCAGGCGCTCCTTGACCTGCGCCGGGGCCAGGGATTCCACGTAATCGCGAACGTCCCGCTCGCCAGCGGCTTCCACCTCGATCTGCCGCTCGCCGGCCAGGTAGGTCTCAAACGCCTGCACCTGGCCGATCAGCCCCTCAACGACGTGCTCTTTTTTACCGAGTTTCTTCAGGAATTGTCGAAACCCTTTCTCGTCCATAGCCCTTCACCCCTATCAGATCTGGCTATCCTGCACCACGGTGATGATAACGTTGCCTTTTTTGTGGCCTTGTTCGACATAGCGGTGCGCCTCGGCAAGCTGCTGCAGCGGATAGCTTTTGTCAACGACCGCCCTGATCTTCCCCGCCTCGACCAGATCCTTGAGCAAGAGTAGATGCTCGGTCTTTTCGCTGGTCGGGGATTTGACGCTGAGGAACTGCCCGTTTTCCTTCAGACAGCCTTTGCTGCGTGCAGGTGAAATCTTGCCCACGGCGTCGAAAATCACATCATAGGTCTCACCGGCCTGGGTGAAATCCTCTTGGGTATAATCGATGACTTTGCCGGCTCCCAGGGAGCTTACCAACTCTAAATTCGAAGTGCTGCACACCCCGGTTACGTTGGCCCCAAAGTGTTGCCTGGCAATCTGCACCGCATAGGTACCCACACTTCCCGAAGCGCCATAGATGAGGACTTTTCCTCCCTGCTGGATGTTGGCTCTCCTGAGAAGATCCAAGGCGGTCATGCCCCCGATCGGAACGGCGGCGGCTTCCTCGCAGATGATATTGGCAGGTTTTTTGGCGACTACGCCCTGGTTCCATTTTTCAGGCAGGCAGATATACTCGGCATAAGCCCCCGCCCGCAAGCCGGTGGTGGTGCCAAAAACCTGGTCGCCCGGCGCAAACAGGGTTACATCTTTGCCCACGGCTGCCACTTCCCCGGACAGCTCATACCCCAGGATAGTCTTCCTGGGCCTGGTGACACCAAACATGATGCGCACCGCGAGGGTGAACAATCTAGAATCCGGGTGTTTGCCTGTTCGAGCCCACAACACCCCTGATGAAACTGTTGTCGCACATACTTTCACCAGGATTTCATTATCCTGGGGCGCAGGCTTTTCTACCTCTGCCAGCCGAAAAACATCCGGCGGTCCGTATTGTGTGTAGATCATGGCTTTCATGCGTTTCCTCCGATAACTCAGACGATCCATTTCCAGGCGTACCAGATCACCAGAGCATTGAAGACAAAACTCACGATGATCAGGAAGTTGTCATAGGCGCCCTTGTAGGGCAGGCCGATGAGATTGAAGACAACCACAATGATGGCTACGACGATGTTGACCCAACGAACAACGGGATATGGCAGCAGCAGAGTCAGCACCAGCATGACAATCGGGACCAACATGATGGCGGCGATCATCAACCACATGCCCTGGGTTGCCTGCACGCCGCCCTGAAACTTGCCCGGTTCCACGTCGCCGGCCATGATGCGCAGCACATCCCCCCAAAGATAGGTCAGCATGGTGGCAACCCATAACCCAGAAAGTACGATCCTTGTATCTAACATGATTCGCTCTCCTGTTTTGAATTATGCGAAACCCTGTCCATCCAGGCCGCACCACCCCCAACTCAACTCCCACAAACGCCGGGCTTTGCCTTCGTCGTAGGACTCTTCGCTCGAGAGCCGCTCTTTGCCATCGACGATGAACTTGCCGCCAACCTGTGCATAGCGAGGGTCGGTGGCAGCCACCAGATAAGAGTCGGAAGCCTGCTCCAGCGAGCGCGCAAAGGGCATGCGTGCCAGGACCTGCCGGTACATCCAGCGCGCCAGCGGCGACTTCCGGCGAGCCCCGATGGCCTCTGGCACGAAGCCCGGACAGACGGCATTGGAAGTCACGCCGGCGCCTGCCAAGCGGCGCTGCAGCTCGTAGGCGAACCACATGTTGGCCAGCTTGGAGTTGCGATAGAAGATCTGAGGATGGTAGTATTTCTCTCCCCTTAGATTGTCATAATCGAAATCCGGCGGCGGCCCGCCAGCGTAGCCCGGAATGTGCAACTGCGAGGAAACGGTGATGACCCGCGCCGGGGCAGAGCGTTTCAAGTCGCCCAGCAGGAGGTTGGTGAGCAGGAAATGCCCAAGGTGATTCGTGCCAAAGGTCATCTCGAAGCCATCGGCGGTGAAGCTGGCCTGCTTCCCCGGAACCGACCCGCCAGCGTTGTTGATCAGGATATGCAGCGGATAGCCCTTCTCCTGAAAAGCCGCCACGCACTGGCGGATGGCGGCAAAGGAGGCCAGATCGAGCGGCAGCGTCTCGAGGCTGGCGTGCGGATGGCTGGAGCGAATCTTCGTGATGGCCTGTGCGGCGGTGTGCTGGTTGCGCGAGGCCAGGATGACGTGAAACCCTCCCGCAGCCAGCTTGCTGGCGGTGGCAAAGCCAATCCCGCTGTTCCCACCGGTGATCATGGCAATACGTTGCTGGTCAGTTGGCATTCAAGCTCCTCGGAATGGGTTTTAGCATGGATGCCCGGAGAGCGCAAGGGTTAACCGGAAAATCACCCGAAGTTTAACTCTTTGGGGGAGGCGGTAAATGGGGATAAAATATTTCTACTGGCCTGGTGGGCCGCTCAAAGCAGCGAAGAAAGCGTCTACAAGCTCTCTCCCGCCCATCATGGTGGGGATTTCAAGCTGGTAGCTCTCACCTGAGGGCATGGTTAGGACAAAGTTTGCCATTGCGCCGGTGTTCTCGCATTCCACACTGACCTCATCCCGAGCCCAACGGGCAACTTCCTTCTTGATCTTGAAGTTGAAACCCCTGGGGGCGTAATCGAATGCGTAAATCGATTTCGATCCCACAGCGATGAAGACCGGGTTGGGAAGCTTGACAGAGCGCACAATCCCTCCACCTCCACCCAGCAGCTTGGAAACTAACAAGGATTTCATCGAACCTGCGTGGCTGCAGGTCATGGCGGCGAGGAGCGGTTCGTCGCAGTGCGGCTGGAGCGCGTCTACCATCTTCGCCATTTGCTTCCTGGTTTTTTCATCCATTTTTTCACCTCCTGAATCAGAACAGAGACCCGTTTATTAGCAGTTGAAAGCCAGCGATAACCCGAATGCAATAGAGAGTCTTTTGTCGCCCGCTGAAAAGTACGTTTCCTTCGCATCCTCGCCCGGCGAGGCCCGGCTCACAAACCCGATGGAGCTCGTCTCATACATCATTGCGATCGCAATCGGGCCTGGGCGATCCTTAGTACCGACTCAACGGAGGAGAGGTCATAACCCTGGCTGGCCGACAGCGTCAGGCTGTTGGTATAGGCACTCCGAGAGCTGGCCTGGCTGCCCCCCAGAACTTCCGTGCTGGTTTCGGCGAAAACGTTCACGCAGTTGGAGTCCCGGTCCCATTCGAGCGTCCATGTGCGCGTAATTTCCTGGCCTCGCGGCGACATCCAGTTTTCGACCACATTGGTGGATTGGGCGCCGAGATTCTGGCGCTCGTACAAATAGACCGTCCCGTCAGGGCTCAACTGCTTGTACGAGCTGCCATCGGGGGCGTAGTCGACTCTATGGCCGGGGCTGCCCAGGCAGGTGCGCACAGATTGTGCATATTTCTCAGCATAGCTGCCCGGCTTCTGATCGGCGGTCTGGTAGGTCGCTTTGTAAATGCCGTAAGCGCCTTCTTTGACCTGTGCTGCGGAGAAGCCGGCATTGCGCTCCTGCAAAGCCTGGTTCCCCTGGTTGCGCTGCTGCCAGCCACGGTACCATTCTTCGAACTGCTGCGGATACTGGCCTGCCTGCGGGGCTGGTGCGCCCTGTGGTGTAGCCCCACCCTGCGGCGTCGCCCTACCCTGCTGGGGCATCCTGGCGCGGGCGCCAGATGGTTGGCCCAGGTCCCCAATGACCGTCTCCAGTTGCGAGCCGGCCGCCCCCCCGCCAGATTCGCCCATCCCGCCGAGATCGCCTGCCCCACCGAAATCGCCGCCGGATCCCCCGGGTCCTGCTCCTGCGCCTACCTGGGTCCCCTGGCCTCCCTGGCCCTCAGAAATCCCCAGCATTTGCTCAATTTGACGAATGCGTTCCAGATCCTGGATGCGTTCTTCCACGGGGCCACCTCCACAGGGCGCGTGGGGTTCAAAGCGGATGGGATTCTGGACTTTCTTTTTTAGCTCCTCCAGCACCTGCAGCCATTGTTCTCGCTCAATTTCCTCGAACGTCTTGGGTTGTTCTGCCGGTCCTCCCGGCGCTTCAGCGTAGGGCGGGCGTTCGACGGTCGGGCTGCCACTGCCAGGAGCGTAATCGCCGGCCTGCGTTGGAAATGTTACCTGGGGCGCCTCCCCACCCGACGAGGGAGCCTCATGGCGATACCCGCCTTCACCACCCGCATTGCCATCCGGACAGGAATCTACCGGGATGCCCATTTTCCCCGCCAGCTTCTCGACCTCTTCACAGGACATTGCAGCGACTTCATAGATCTGCTGCATCAGTTTGTTGGCGCGCTCCATGGCGGGGTAGAACTCTTCTTGATCGTACTTGAACACCCGGCCCCAGGCAGCCTGCTCGGGCGCGCCAAACCCTGCGTTTTCGGCGGCGTCCTGGAGCCGCTTGCGCTCCTCCTCGGCTTTTCGCCTGATCTCTTGCATCTGGCTGGTGATTTCCTCGATAACTTTGTTCCTCAATTCATTGCAAGACATAATTCACCTCCGATAGCAGGCGAGGATGCCTGCGCTACAAAAGGCCAGGACTGCCAGTCCCCCGGGAATACAAAAACCGCCGAAGACGGTCTATCGGCGGCTGGATGTTTTGCGCCATACCGGGCGCTGATGGGCGAATGCATTCCGCGCGGTTGGTGTGTTGCCTGGCAAATGATGCTGGTAGAATTATACAGGTTTTCGCGGGTTTTTATGATTAGAAATTTCCGTACAGTTAAGCCCGCTGCCAGAAGCGCGCCAATTTATCTTTGATCTCGCCGGTGTTTTGAACGACTTGAAATCCCCGCCAGTGTGCGGGGAACAAATGGCGGTAACGCGCCTGGGTAAAACGCTCATCGATCAATACAATGATGCCCCGGTCCGCCTCCGTGCGAATGACCCGGCCAGTCGCCTGCAGCACCCGGTTGAAACCTGGATATTGGTAAGCGAAGGCAAAACCAGCCCTGGCAAAACCACTCTCGTTTTGGCGATCGAAATACTCTTTGATCAGGTCTCTCTCCAGGCACACCTGGGGCACCCCCACGCCGACCACCACGGCGCCAATCAAGCGTTCTCCCACCAGATCGATCCCTTCGCCAAAGATGCCCCCCATGACGGCAAGCCCGACCAGTGTTTCCGGATTGCTGGCCGAAAACTGGGCCAGGAAGGCCTCGCGCGCGGCTTCCGTCATGCCCCGATCCTGAACGAGAAGCTGCCTTTCCGGGAGCCTTTCTTGGAGCAGTTCGAGCACCGCCGCCAGATACGCATAGGAGGGGAAGAAAACCAGGTAATTGCCCACCTGCGCGCTGCACGTGGCTTCAATCGCAGAGGCAATTGCGGCGTAGGAATCGGCCCGCTGCGCATATTTGGTGGCGATCCCATTGTGGATCAGCAAACTGACATTCTCGGTTGGAAAAGGGGACTGGAAGATGCGCCTGGGATGGCGCTCGGCGCCGGTCAAGAGCTGCATGAAGTAATCCAACGGCAGCAGCGTCGCCGAGAAAAAGACGGTCGACTGGCTGCGGGCCAGCGGGGCGGCCAGCATGGGGGCCGGATCCAGGCAAAATAACTTTGCTTTGAGACCCGCCTGCCCCTGGCGCTCGAAGTAGGACACGTAGAAAGTGTCGAAATATTCAGCCGTGCGCAGATAGTTGTTACAGGTGAAATAAAACTCCAATAAATCCTGCCTGAACGCAGCGGCCTGGTTCAAGACCAGCCAGTTTTCTGCCTCCTGGCTGAATTCTCGGACGGCCTTGAGCAGATTTTCAGGGGGCTCGTGCTCGACCAGCGCCGGCTTACCTTGCGCCTGGCAGGCTTTGCGCTTCTCCAGCATGATCTTATTGACCGCGCCCAGCTTTTTGGCCAGCGCAGGCAAATGCGGTTTCAGGGCGCGCTGCACGTCCAGCACCGTCTTTTTGTCCAGCTCAGCCGAATACATCGCCCTGGCCCGGTCAGGAAGATTGTGGGCTTCGTCGATCAGAAAGACATACGCTTCCGTATCGAAGTCAAAAAAGCGGTGCAGGTAGACACGCGGATCAAAGGCGTAGTTGTAATCACAGATGATGCAATCGGCCCATAACGCCAGGTCCAGCGAAAACTCGAAAGGGCAGACCTGGTACTCTTGGGCGATCTGCTCAATGACCGCACGGGTAAAAGCCTGATGCCGGTCGGTTTCCTGCAGCGCCCTTTTCACCTTGCCGAAATAATCCCGCGCAAACACACACACTTCCGGGTCACAGTTGACCGGCGGGCAAAAACAGATCTTTTCTTTGGCCGTCAGGGTCACGCTCCTCAAATGCAGGCCGGCCTGGCGCATATCCTCCAGCGTACTTTCTGCCACCAGGCGCCCAGGCGTTTTCGCCGTCAGGTAAAAGATCCTGGCAGCCAACCCCTGCCCCAGGGCCTTCACCGCCGGGAAAAGGGCGGCGATGGTCTTCCCCACTCCCGTAGGCGATTGTACATACAGGCGTTGGTTGGCCCGGATGGTTTTGTAGACTGCCACGGCCATCTCGCGCTGGCCCGGGCGATACGCCTCGTAAGGGAAATCGATCTGTTGGATCGATTGGTCGCGCCTGGTCTGCCAGGCACGCATCTTCCGAAACCAATCCAGATAAGGCGTGATCAAGTCGCCGAAAAAGGTCTCCAATTCGGCCAGCGGATAATGGCGCTCGAAGGTTTTTTCTTTACGGGTATCCAGGTGGTAATAGGTCAGGTGAACCCTGACCTGGCTTAGATCACGCTGCCGGGCAAGCATATAGGCGTAGCACTGCGCCTGCGCCCAATGCAGCCGGTTGTGCTCCTCGCCCACCAGGTCCAGGCTGAGCGTGGTGGTTTTGATCTCCTCGATGATCACCGGCGCTGCATTGGCATACAGGCCATCGATGCGGCCGCGCACTTCCAGGGGCGGGTCTGTGCCTTCGACCTGGTAGGCGATTTCCACTTCGCTTTCATACCCTGCGGGGCGGGAGCGCTGCACGCGCTGGTGGCCCTGCGTGCCGAGCTGGGCGCGATCTCGGGCGCTAGCGCGCGCCTGGAACCCGCCCGGGGTCAAATCCCCCGCCTGCAATACAAATTCCACCAGGCTGCGGACAGAGACAACCTGAGGCTGGCAGCCTTCAGTCTGAGGAGCTTGATCGGTGTGCATTTTCGCCTGATTTGTCCCGAACTTTGCCGCCAGTTGATTTCCTAGAATGACCAGGCCAGCTTGAACAAGCGCTTGACTCAGGCTGGTTCGGTGGATGCTATTCTTCAGCCGGGCGGCGCTCGACCGGATCGAGCAAGGCGATCAGGCCGATGCCGCCGATATCGGCGAACAAGAGCGGGGCCAGGAACGGCTCAGTGGCGCCGGCCATGACGGCGACCGCTGTGGTAAAAACGCCCACCGCAGTGGGAACCCACAACCAGGGGTTGCTGAAATCCGTGCGGGCGTGATCCAGGACGCTGCTGATGACCGTGGCCAGGGCAGCCATGCCGGCGCCGCG
The DNA here is from genome assembly GCA_040752025.1 of Chloroflexota bacterium. Lineage (GTDB taxonomy): Bacteria > Chloroflexota > Anaerolineae > Anaerolineales > UBA4823 > JBFMFR01. The sequence continues at coordinate 191,272 of JBFMFR010000003.1, forward strand.
CCCAGTACAACGATCACGACCGTCAGACCAAAGACTAAGAGACGAGCAGAGCGCAACGGGCTTTTCGCTTCATCCATCGATATTCTCCTTACATAACCGTAGTATCTTTGCACTCCGGCCTGGTTACCGGCCATCTCACTTCACTGGCCGAGAAATTCATCTACTCACGAGCGGCAAATAGAGTCGGCTGCTGATCCCGCCGGGCACGTTGAAGATCGTCCCCTGCCCTTCTTGCGGATGGATGCGCCTGCTCGCATCCAGGAAAAACCCGAGCGAGGCGCTGGGGTTCACACTGGCAGTTACCGTGTACAGCCCGGCATCGGCCTGCTGCGTGTCGAGTAAAAACTTCAAGCTGCCAGTTTCATCGGTAGGGACGGATCCCAGTGCATGGCCATTGAGGGTGATGGCGGCTGTGCTGTCCGCCGGGAAATGAAACCCTTCAATGGTGAAGAAACTCCCAGGCCTGCCGCTGGTATAGTTGATCGCCAGGGCAGCCGCTGGCGGCGTGCATTCCGGAATCTCAACCCCATCTTTGTTTTCGCACGTATTGCTTTCCCAGGTATTCCCCAGGCTGTTTTCATAATGGTAGAGGTCTATGCCATTCCCCCAGGTCTCGTTGTCCGTAACCGTATTGGCGGTCGAATCAAAACAATCCAGGCCGGTTTCGGGGACGAGGCAGCCCAGGGACTGCCGGATGGCGATGCCCCAAATCTGGTTGTCGAATATCTCATTATCGAGAATATCCGAATCGATGACGCCCCGGAACTCAATGCCGAGCAGGGTATCGTAGATGAAATTATTTTTCACCGTCAGCCCAGTCACATCACCCGAGACCCAGGCGTCGCTCTGGATGCCGATGCCAACGGCCGGCGAGGCGGTGAAGACATTGCCTTCGATCCAGGCATAACTGCTGCAAGCAACTTCTATCCCGGCGATGTAAACGTTCGAAAACCTGCTGTCGAGGACTTTGCCGTTGCTGGGGTTGGCTGCCGGGTCACAGGCGCCGGCAAAGCTGAAGTTGACGCCCGCTCCGCCGCCCTGCACCTCGATATCCCGAACCTCCACGTAGCTATTGTAAATCTCCACCGCCTCCTTGTGGGCTGCGGAGATGAACTCGAAGTACGAATCCCTTACCACCACGTTTTGACTGCCATCGATTTGGATGCCAAAGAGCATGTGATCCGGGTCGCTGATATCCAGGTTCCTGACAGTCAGGTTTTCCATCGTCGCCTGGTCGGCCTGGATGACAAACACGCCCACGTTGAAGCCTTCGATGACGCCATTGCGGATGGTGATGCCACCCTGGCCTACGGAAAACACGCCCACATTGGGCGTGTGGCCGGAGATCGTATGCCCGCCCAGGTCGAGGGTGATATCCGGCGCGCCGATGATCACGGCATAATCCGCGTCTGGAGGGCAAACCAGGTCGGCAGCGAGGGTGGTATCGCTGGTGATCGTATCCCCGCAGGCGATCGCCGGGCTGCTCGCGGCTGGAAAAACGACGACAAACTGGGCGAGTATGAATGAAACCCATACCAGGCATTTGACTGTCTTCATTCTGTCCTCTTGATCACTTGGCAACTTCATTCCATCTCGGAATATGATTTTACTTACGGCGCTCTGATTCTACATCCTTTTTATGCCAGTCAGATACAACCTGCACAAAGCCTATTCACCGCAAAGCAGCGAAGAGCGCAAAGAAAGGCAGGAGAAGCTTTTAGCAGCAAGCCGGAACTGAGATTCTGGCATCCTCAGTCAATGACTTGCATTTCTTTGAGTTCCTGGCGACTTTGCGGTGAAAAGCCTGGCTTGTTCAAACTCCGATTGACTGGCACAATTCTACATCCTCTTCTGCAAAAAATACAGAGGTGCGCAGCGCTAACCCGGTTTGCAGGCAGCGACGGTGAGCCAGACAGGCAGGCCGGCGCGAGGGTTGGCGCGCCAGTCGAGCAGGCTTCGATCCAGACCAGGGGGATAAGCGTGGCCTTCCCAAAAGCGGGCGTCCTGGGCGGGCGACTCGGCAACCTGGCGCAGAACCAGGCCGGCGTCGCACATGGCGTTGAACAGATCACTCAGTCGCCAGTGGAACTCATAGCTGGTCTCTTCGTTGTCGCGATGCTCAAACGGCCCGGTCTCGGAGTAAGGCTTTTCCATCTCCAACGCAGGGATCAGGTTTTTCCAGGGGCGCATCAAAGGATGGATATCGTAGAAAATATAGAACCCGCCGGGCCTGAGCACGCGCTGCACTGCCTGGAAAACCCGGGCCGGGTCGGCAATCCAGACAAAGAAGCCATTCGACGAACACACCAGATCAAATGAATTATCCTGAATGCCTTCTAATCCGGCGGCATCGGCGCAGACGAACTCAATTTCCAGCCCCAGTTGGCCGGCCCGCTGGCGAGCAATATCCAACTGGCGAGATGAAATGTCGCTGGAGGTGGCCCGGGCCCCAAGGCCGGACAGGGCAAAGGCTACGTAGTTATCCCCGCTGCCGATGACGAGGGCCCGGCGGCCCTGCAGGCTGCCCACAAACTTGTGGATGAAGGCCAGCGCTTCTCCCTCAAAGGCCAGCTCGGGCTGCCGGGGGCACCTGCGCCATAACTGATCCTGATCGCGCAAGGACTGCCAATCAGAGGCCAGGGCATCCCAGTAGCGCCGGTTGGATTGGCTGATATTCTCCATCATGGTATTCTCTTCAAGCGGTCGTTAGGCTGTTACTGACCGAAGCGCGTTAATCCGTCATGAGTAGCAAACCAAATCGCTCCATCTCCAGCAACATGAATTGTGGTGATCTCATTTCCGGCCAGTCCATCTTCAATAGTGTAATGTGTCCATTTTGTACCATCGTACATATACGCGCCATCGCGAGTAGCTACCCAAAGCATCCCATTTGATGCAAAATCCATATCTGTTACATCTCGAAGATCAAGTTTGGTTTCAAGGTTCCACTTTGAACCATTGAAACTCTTGAAGCCGGTCTCAGTATGAAATGTTGCATCTGAAATATCTGATGCAACCCAAACACTTCCATTTGGGGCTGTTGCTAAAGCACGAATATCCCAGCCAGCTTTTTCCCCACGACCATATGATACCCAAGTATTTCCATCGAAGTTTGAAAGGACCCCCCAGCCTCCTGTCCAAATTCCACTGATTGTTGAATAGGTCAGTTTATTTGAGTTCACTACCCAATAATTACCTTCAGCAATATACCCAGTCCATTTATCGCCATCAAAGTAATATGCTCCATAAGTGCCTACCCACAAGCCGCCAAAATCATCGAAAGCGAGATCATATAATTCATGATCAAAACGTCCTTCATGATACACAGTCCAATCTCCATCAACAAGATGAGCAAGTCCGTTCTCTGTGCCAATCCATAAGGTTTTATCTGGCGCTATTCTTACAATCTCAACTTGATTAGCAGGCAAACCATCATCTTCATCAAGAATCTGCCACTTATTACCATCTGTGTATACTACGCCTTTAGTTGTACCTAACCAGACCGTTCCCTGCTCTGTGGAATCTATGTCGGTTACGTATGTTGATGGCAACTTATCGTCCGTTATATACGGATGCCACTCTTTGCCATCAAAGGATAAAATTCCATAGGATGTACCAAACCACATAGAGTGATCAGGCGCCATTGCGATTGAAAAAATCACGTTACCTGTTAACCCATCAAATGTAGAAAACGATTTCCATTCCTCGCCGTTATACATTGTCACTCCATTCCAGGTGCCGAACCAAATGATGCCATCCTCTCCAACATGGATATCCATAATTGTATTATCCGATAATCCATCTGACATGGTGTAGGTTGTAGCTTTACTTCCGTCATAATATATCGCCCCGAATCCTGAAGTGCCAAACCAAACGCCACCTTTGTTATCAAACGCGATAGCGTTAACTCGGATACTACTCGAGGGATCTTTATCGTCAAGCCCGATTTCTTTCCCTAAGACATCCCATTTTTGGCCATTAAATCGGGAAATTCCCTCAGTATATTCTGGAGAACCTTCGCAACCACAATAGAGAAACCATGTTCCAAGCCAAATGTTACCTTCGGCATCCTCGGCAATGGATGCAACAGCATTTGCTCCCATCCCATCATCCATTGTGTAGGTTTTCCATATTTCCCCATCGTAAGTAGTTGCGCCGCTCCCCACGAACCATAATTTCCCCTGATGGTCTTGCAGTATTTTTGTGCCAGAACTTTGCCCCTCAGACCCCCTGTGCGTTTTCCACTCATTACCATCAAAACTGATAATACCACCTGATGCTCCTATCCAAAGCGTACCATCCTTTGCAAGAAATACAGCGTCTATTCGGTTAGATGGTAGGCCATTGGCCGTTGTGTATTTTTGATATGTGCTGCTTACGATATCCCACTTCACCAACCCTCCTTGACTGGCTACCCACAAGTGCCCATCATTATCAAAGGCCAAATCAGAAATCCATTCATTGGCGTTTGTAAAAGTAGTCCAACCGGGCGTGAAATTCGCTTTTATTGGAGAAACGGTTGGAATGGGTATGGTCGTAGGTGTTTGATGAGGGGTGTTTGTATAAGCTGGGGTAACAGCTATGTTGCGAGGATCTCTACAACCAAATAGTAGAAGCATTTGCAAAACTGCACAGAAAGCAAAGATGTACTTTTTCACGAAACAATCCTTATCTGGCATAAGCCATTTCCTTTTTTGTCAGTCACATGCGCCCAAGCCAGCGGCGAACCGAAGCAGCGTATGCCCGATATTCCTCGCCAAACCTGGCTGCCAGGTAGCGCTCCTCAGGAAGGATCAGCACGTAATGGCAAAGAAAGAGCGAAAGCAGGAGCGTGACCAGCGCCCAGGGCAGGTTCAAGGCCAGGGCCATGCCCGCAAAGAGCAGGGCGCCGCCGAGGTAGAGCGGGTTCCTGGAGATGGCGAACACGCCGGTTGTGACAACCTGGCTGGTGGGGTGACCCGGATCGGTGGGCTGGTGGAAACGGGCCAGCTCGCGGCGCGCCGAGACGACCAGGGCCAAGGCGAGGAGGATCAGGATGGCCCCGGCAGGGAGGAGCGCCTGGCGCAGGAGGCCCGGCGGCAGGGAAAAGGGGACGAGGAAGTGCAGGGCGAGGCCCAGAAGGAAGGGGAGGCCAAAGACAACTTCGGCGATTTCCCAGGGGTTTTTGTGGGCGGAAGTGGGGTTCAACATGGTATTGGATTTCTGTACAATTCTATCTCATTAAAGTGGTTATGAAATATTGATATAATCCGTTATCCTGAAGATAATGGATAAGCTCCAATATTTCACTAATACACAAATTAAGATGTCGAGTTATCAACCAGTTCGACGGCTACTTTGGAGAAAACGATGAGAAATATTACGAGTCTATTTCTTGTTGCACTTGTTTTTTCTCTAGCATTGAGCGGCTATTTTTATGCCGTCGATCTGGGGCCGGGCGTAAAGCCACAGCACCATCGCGTGGGCAAGAACGCTGAGTGCACCTGCCACCTGGCTGAATGCTGCCCGGCAGTCGAGGCCGTGCGCTCCTACCTGGAAGCTGGCGGCGAGCGCGCCCCCGATCCTCCCCCGGATACTACCCGGTTCACCCGGCAAAGTGCCCAATCTGTGGCGCTGAAACGGCTTACGAGCCCAAACTTTCCAGCAAACGCCGCGGCGCTGGCTGGCGCTGCCTGAAAGGCGGCTCCGGACACTACTGGCACAAAATGGGGTTGATGCTGGCAGAGAAATTTGCCCACAATCCTTGGCTTTTCCCGCCGGTTGTGCCGCGCGAAGGCCAGCAGTGTTTTGCCTGGGATGGCATCCAGGATGGCGATCAGATGCTCTACCCGGGCATCCGCCGTTCAGAGGTCATCACCAGTCCATAGTTCAAGAGTTTTCGAGGAGACCTCAACCGGTCTCCTCATTCTATCTTTACAGGCCCCAAGTTATTCAGCCGAGTGAACGAACCGGTTTTAGCACAAAAACCCGGCCGCTAACATTATGCTAGACACCAAACACTATATGCTAACTCAAATAAGCGCTCTAACGCCCCGGCTAAGCTGCGAGGCGACTCTGGCAAGACTCGCCTTCACCAAAACAGCCTTCTCTGCCTCAGAACGCCTGAATCGCGGCGCCTTAGCCCCGTCAGCCTTCAGCCGGATGTTGGGCTGTTTTGTTCTTCAACTCTCGTTTTCATATTTAACCTGGAGTTTATTCTGAAACACGGCGAAATAATAACTCACCATCAGCATAGCGGATACGAAGCTGGTCACCATCAATCATGTACGACTCGAATGTTGGCAGGGCATTGGAAAATGCATCTTCTATCTCATTAATCCCTGGCATTGAATCCGAACAGTCAACCTGGGTTGCTTCCACAAATGTAATTGTGATACGGTTATTTTCAATCCGGTAATACCCACTGACAGCGTTGCAACCGCCTTGCAGGCTTAACTCGCCTCTATTGAATGCAATGAACAACCGGGGTTGCTCGGGTATAGCAGGTGTCCTGGCCTCGCTTTCAAAGACCACCAATTCCCAGCGTGTGCCGTCCAGCGGATCTGGTTCGCTAGTCACAGGCACAATGTAAGTGTGAGTCGGGGTCGTCCCGGTACCACCCTCAGTCGTACAACCCACTGTCAAACAGAGAAGACCTGCGGTTACAGCGAATAACTGAAAGCCAACCAAAATGAAACGTTTCATCTTGACCTCCTTTGTACACAAGACTTTCTTTACCTACCGTCCAATTTTTGGATCCACTGCACCCTTCGCTACTTGCTATCTATTTTAGTATCAGGGGGAGATAGACATAGTCAGTTATCAATGTTAGACTCCAATAGTCGCGTATATTGTGCCATTTTGAAGCAGACGTGTCCCAGCCGTTCATACAAGTTGCCCCACTTACACGACCGCGCCCAACTCCAGTGACGCTAGCCATTGAGTTGATCTCTGGTCTGTACACTGGTGAACCGCTGTCACCCCACACCGAGTCTGGATCGATCGTGAACATGTCAGTGTACCAGCGTCCGCCGGATTGATACGTAATACTTGTGCATTTTATTTCGCCGCAATTCGTTCCAGAGTTCTTCCCCGTCCAGCACCGCCGTTGACGATCCGCCGAATGCGCCAACGCATCACCGCTGCATCAGCGCGAACACACCCCAGCCCAGGTATTCACGCGTGTAAGCGGCGTAGCGCTTGGGTTCCGAGGTCAGTTTGGCTCGAATATCTTTTGCGAACTCGTCGTTGGGATTGGCTTCAAGCCATCGGCGCATGGTGAGCCATTTGGCTGCCTCGTATCTGTCCCAGCCGTCCTGGTCAGCCAGAACCATTTCAACAACGTCGTAGCCAAGATGGTCGAAAGACGCGAGAAGTTCTGGAAGCATGAGAAAGTCGGAGATCGAGTTGGCAAGACACCCCCTGGCAACCTCTTCCGTCGGCGGCAACTGCCTCCAGTAGGGCTCGCCGATGAGGATGATCCCCCCGGGGCGGAGGCTCTGCGTCAAAAGCTGGATGGTGCCAGCGACTCCCCCGCCGATCCAGGTGGCGCCGATGCAGGCTGCCACACTGACCTTCTCGTCAGAGACATAGCCGGCAGCATCGCCATGGATGAACTTGACTTGATCGGCAACGCCGAGTTCTTCAGCACGGAGTTTCGCTTGCTCGGTGAACAACCGGCTCAAGTCGATGCCGGTGCCGGTGACGCCGTGATCGCGTGCCCAGGTGCACAGCATCTCCCCCGAACCGCTGCCGAGGTCGAGCACTCGGGCCCCCGATTCCAGACGCAGCGCCGCGCCGAGAGTGGCGAGCTTTTCAGGTGTGATCGGGTTGTGGATGCGGTGAGCACTCTCAGTGATGTTGAATATCCGTGGTATGTCCATTGTGAAAAATCTCCTTATGGGCGAATAGATTCGGGCACGGCCTAATAAGGATTGATGTGGAGGTTAAGCCAATGTCAAAACCCGGTTCAATGCGCCACCACGTCAATCCGAGCCGATTCCGGTGCAGATTCTGGTTCATCATCATATTTCGATTCTATCCCGACTTACCCAAAATCATAATGGATATCTATCTTCTGTTTCGCAAGAAATCCCCGCTCACCGAAGAAGGCCTGCCCTGGCTGTGCGGCGCATTCTGGCACGAATTCAGCGCCCGGCGCAATTCGTCCGGGCCAGCCTCCCAAACCAAAAACGGCCCGCTGAGTGCGGACCGTTCTGTCTTGGTGGTGGCGAGGGTGGGAATCGAACCCACGACCCGAGAATTATGAGCTCTCTGCTCTGCCAACTGAGCTACCTCGCCACTGTTCAGAGCGGCAAAATCTTACTATGCAATGCGCTTTTTGTCAACGCATTCGGCGATATTTTTTCACAGCCGCCGTTCGACGCTGTAGCGCGCCAGGTCTTCCAGGGAACGGCGCGAGGGGTTGTCGGGCATCTCCGCCAGGCAGGCCAGGCCCTGATCGATGTAGTCGCTGGCTTCCTGCAAGGCGCGCTCGACGGCGCCGCTGGCGCGGATGGCGGAGACCAGGCGCTCCATGTCCACGGGGGCGCCGGGATCGCCGGATAGGACGGCGTCCATGTCGGGGTCGGAGGGCCGCATTTCGAGGTAGTAGATGGCGGGCAGGGTGACCAGGCCCTGGCGCAGGTCGCTGGCCAGGGGCTTGCCAACGGTGGCCTGCTCGCCGGTGAAATCGAGGATGTCGTCGACGATCTGGAAGGCCATGCCCAGGTCATAGCCGAAGCAGCGCATTTTTTCGACCACGGGCTCGCCCACCGGGCTGAGCATGGCGACCGAGGTGGCGGCCAGCTCGAAGAGGGAGGCAGTCTTGGCATAGATGCGCTGGTCGTAGTTCTCACGGCTGGCGTTGCCGCGGCTGGCGAAGAGCTGGGTGATCTCGCCGTTGACGATGGTGGCGAGGGTCTCGGCGAACATACGCATGAGGGTGACCGAGTTGGTCTCGGCGGCCAGCCGGGCGGCGCGGGCGAAGATGAAATCGCCGGTCAGGACGGTGGCGGCCGGAGACCACCGGGCGTTGAGGGTGGTGATGCCACGGCGCAGGACGGCGCCGTCGATCAGGTCGTCGTGCACCAGGGTGGCGGTGTGGAGCAGTTCGATGGCCGAGGCCAGGGTCACCAGGCTGTCGGTGTCGGCGCCCAGCATCGTGCCCGCCAGCAAAGTCACCGCCGGGCGGATGCGCTTGCCGCCGGAGGAGAGCAAATGATCCAGGGCGGCGCCCAGGTCGGGGTGGTGACTGTCGGCCTGCGAGCGCAGGCGCTGCTCGACCTGTAGCATCAAATCTTGAATAGGAGCATAGAAATTCACAGTAGCCAAAGAAGTACTCACCATTGAAATAGCTGCGCTGCGTTCTGCGCGGTCTGCCGTTCGATCTCGCCAAGCGGCAGGCTGCGGAGTTGGGCGATCTTTTCGGCCACGTAGCGCACGTAGGCCGGCTCGTTGCGCTGGCCGCGGTGCGGGTGCGGGGTCAGGAAGGGCGCATCGGTCTCGATCAGCAGGCGCTCCAGGGGGACGACGGCGGCCACGTCTTGCAGCTCGAGGGCTTTGCGGAAGGTGACCGGACCGCTGATGCCCAGGTAAAAGCCGGATTCGACGGCGCGCCGGGCCATCTCCGGGCCGTCGCTGAAGGAGTGCAGCACGCCCGGGCGCGCCCACAGGGCGGGCGACTGCTGCTGCAAGCCGGCGCGCCAGGCGGAGAGCATGGCCAGGGCGTCGGCGCTGGCGCGGCGGTCCTCGGGGCTGGCGTTGCGGATGTGGATGACGACGGGCAGGCCCAACTCGGCGGCCAGGGCCAACTGCCCTTCGAGGACCTGCGCCTGCAAGGGGTGCGGGGCGCGCTCACGGTAGTAGTCCAGGCCGATCTCGCCGATGGCAACCACCTTAGGCTGGCGCGCCAGGGCGCGCAGCTCGTCGAGCGTAGCGGCGTTCCAGGAGAGGGCGTCGTTGGGATGCACGCCCACGGCGGCGTAGACTTCCGGATTGGCCCCCGCCAGGTTGACCGCCGCCTGGCTGGAAGCCAGGTCAACGCCGGGGTTGAGCAGGCGCGCCAGGCCCGCCTGACGGGCGCGGGCCAGCACCTGCTCCCGGTCGCCGTCAAAGCTGTCAAAGTTCAAATGGCAGTGCGTGTCTACCAGCAATTACTTCAGCCCCGCCACGCGCAGGCCGTCCTCCAGGATGGCCTGTACCCGGTCCTCCCTGGTCGTCTCGGTGTAGACGCGCATAATCGGCTCGGTGCCCGAGAAGCGGATCAGCAGCCAGCCGCCGTCTTCCAGGTTGAACTTGAAGCCGTCGGTGGTATCCAGGCCAGTGACTTTCAGGCCGCCAAAAGTCTGCGGCTGGGCGCTGAGGATGCGCTGCTCGCGCTGCTGGCGGCTGCCTTCGAAATAGGTGTCGACCCGGTCGTAGTAATGGGCGCCGACTTTGGCAAAGAGCAGGTCGATCAGCTCGGAGGGCTTCTTGCCCAGCCTGACCATCATGTCCAGGAGGTACAGGCCGGCCAGGATGCCGTCGCGCTCGGGGACGTGGTCCTGGAAGGCGTAGCCGCCCGACTCTTCGCCGCCGATGAGGGCGTTGGTCTCGAGCATCTTGGGCGCTACATACTTGAAGCCCACGCCGGTGGGGTAGACCGGCACGTTGTAGAGCTTGCCGAGCTTGTCGAGCATGGTGGTGGTAGAAAGGGTCTTGACGATGGGCCCGCGCAGGCCGCACACTTCCAGCATGTAATAGGCCAGCAAACCGAAAACGCGCAACTGGTCGATGAAAACGCCCTGCTCGTCGCCCACCCCCAGGCGGTCGGCGTCGCCGTCGGTGATGATCAGCACGTCGGCCCCCTGCTCCACAGTAGTTTGCAAGCCAACGTCCACGTTGGGGCGGATGGGCTCGGGGCGCTTCATCTCGGGGAAGATCGGGTTGCGCAGGTTGTGGATCTCGCTGACCTGCGTGCGCCCGCCAGCCAACAGGCGCGGGAACCAGCCGATGCCGTTGCCCCACATGGGGTCGACGAGGACTTTCAGGCCGGCGTCTTTGACCGGCTGGAGGTCGATCAGGCGCTGGATCTGGGCGATGTAGGCCGGGGCGGGGTCGAACTGCACGACCAGCCCCTGGGCCTCGGCCTGCTCGATGGGCATGCGCTGCACGCCGTCTTCGGTGGGCGGGATGCGCGCCTCGATATCTTTGAGACCATCCGGGTCGATGGCCCCGCCGTACTGGTTGCGCACTTTGAAGCCATTGTCGGTGGGCGGGTTGTGCGAGGCGGTGATGTTGACCGCCGCCACGGCCTTTTTATCAACCACGGAATAGGAAATCACCGGCGTGGGGGTGTCCGACTGGGTCAGGTGCACGCGCAGGCCGTTGGCAGCCAGCACCTCGGCCACCGAGGCGGCAAAGTTGTCTGAGTGAAAGCGCTTGTCGTAGCCAACCACCACCCACTCGCCCTTCTGGCCCTGGCTCAACAGGTAGCTGGCAAAGCCCTGGGCGCAGCGGCGCAGGCTGGCAAAAGTGTAATCTTCGGCAATCCGTCCGCGCCAGCCATCCGTTCCAAATATAATCTGTGTCATCGATCCTCCCGGGAAAATGTGAATAGTACCGGCTTATTATATCAAGGGATATCTCCGCGAGGTAGGGAATCGCAGAAATCAGACTTTTTCACTAGAATTATTGGTGTTGCAATTTGGTTGGTTTCGTCGTATAAATAGGGAGTTTATCCGCAGATTACGCAGATGGACGCAGATTTTGTTTCTAAATAGGACGCAGATTTTCGCTGATTTCCGCAGATATTTTTTTGATTGACAGGTTTTTGCTTTTACCACGAAGGACACGAAGGTCACAAAGCTCTTTTGAGAATACTCTGTGAACTCTGTGGTTTCTCCGTGATCTCCGTGTTGAATTCACCTCTGCGAAAATCGGCGTAATCTGCGGATGAGAAATATGTCATTGTCAATCGATTCGAGGGATGTGATCCGCTATGGAAGAAAAAGTTTACATGGATTTTGCAGCGACCACGCCGGTGGACGGGCGCGTGGTGGAGGCGATGCTGCCATATTTTAGCGAGGTGTTCGGCAATACTTCTTCGGTGCACTATTTCGGGCAGCAGGCGGAAGCGGCGCTGGAACGCAGCCGTGAAACTTTGGCCGAGGGGCTGAACTGCCAGCCAGGCGAGGTGATCTTCACTTCGTGCGGTTCGGAGAGCGATAACCTGGCGCTGCGCGGGGCAGCTTTCGCGGCGCGCAAAGGGCGCGGCGCCGACCACATCCTGATCAGCCCGGTGGAGCACCACGCCGTGTGGCGCACCGCCCAGCAACTGGCGCGCCAGCACGGCTTCGAGGTGGAATACCTGCCGGTAGACGAGTTCGGCTGCGTCGATCCGCAGGAAGTGGCGGCGCGGCTGCGCCAGACCACGGCGGTAGTCTCGGTGATGTACGCCAACAACGAGATCGGCAGCCTCAACCCGATCGCCGAGATCGGGGCGATGTGCCAGACGCAGGGCGTGCCCTTCCACACCGACGCGGTGCAGGCGGCCGCTTACCTGCCGGTGGATACGCAGGCCTTGAACGTGGACCTGCTCTCGCTGGGGGCGCATAAATTCTACGGGCCCAAGGGCGTGGGGGCGCTGTACGTGCGCAAAGGTACGCCCATCGTGCCGGCGCAGACCGGCGGCGGGCAGGAATTCGGGCTGCGGGCCGGGACGCACAACACGGCTTACATCGTGGGCATGGCGGAGGCCTTCCGCCTGGCGCAGGTCGAACGGGCAGCACGCACGGAAGCCCTGACGCCGCTGCGCGACCAGATCATCGGCAGGGCGTTGGAAGAAATCCCCGACTGCCGCCTGACCGGGCACCCCAGCCAGCGCCTGCCCAACCACGCCAGCCTGGCTTTCCAGGGCGTGGACGGCAACCTGCTGCTGAACATGCTGGACGCGGCGGGCTTCGCCTGCTCGTCGGGCTCGGCGTGCAGGACCGGCGACCCGGAGCCGTCCGAGGTGCTGCTGGCGATCGGGCTGGGGCGCGAGTGGGCGCTGGGCTCGCTGCGCGTCACGCTGGGCAGCAGCAGCACGCCCGAACAGGTGCAGGCCTTCCTGGAAGCCCTGCCGGAGCTGGCGGCGCGCAACCGCGCCCTGAAATAGGTGGCTGGTGAGCGATAACACAAGCGCCCTCCCCCGCGTGGTGGTGGCGATGAGCGGCGGCGTGGACAGTTCGGTGGCCGCCGCCCTGCTGGCCCAGCAAGGCTACCCGGTGGTGGGGGTGATGCTGCGCCTGTGGAACGAGCCGGGCAGCGAGGAACACAACCGCTGCTGCACGCCGGATGCCATGGCGCAGGCGCGGCGGGTGGCAGCGATCCTGGGCATCCCATTTTATGCCGTCGACGCCCAGGAGATCTTCCGCCAGCAGGTGGTGCAGGCGCTGATTGACGGCTACACGCAAGGCGCTACACCTAACCCCTGCCTGGTGTGCAACCGGCGCATCCGCTGGGGCTTCCTGTGGCAGCGCGCCCAGGCCCTGGGCGGCGAGCGCCTGGCTACCGGCCACTACGCCCGCCTGCAAAGCGACGGGAATGGGCGCATGCAACTGCTGAAAGGCTGCGATGAAGGCAAAGACCAGTCTTACGTGCTGCACATGCTCAACCAGGAGCAACTGGCGCACACCCTGCTGCCCCTGGGAGGCTACAGCAAGGCGCAGGTGCGGGAGATGGCGCGCCGGTTCGGGCTGCCGGTAGCCGAGCGACCCGACAGCCAGGACCTGTGCTTCCTGGGTGAAGGCGACTACCGCAGCTTCCTCTCCCGCCACGCCCCCCAGGTGGAGGCGCCCGGGACGATCCTGACCCAGTCCGGCGAAAGCCTGGGCGAGCACCGCGGCCTGGCCTTCTACACCATCGGCCAGCGTAAAGGCCTGGGGCTCTCGGCGCCCCAGCCGCTGTACGTGTTGGCAAAAGACTTGCAGCGCAATGCCTTGATCGTCGGGCGACTGGAAGAACTGGGCGGGCAAGAATTAACCGCTGCGGAAGTCAACTGGATCGCCGGACAGGCGCCCAAGCAGCCCGTGCGCGCCCAGGCCAAGATCCGCTACAAAGCCCAGCCTGAGTGGGCGCAGGTCACTCCCCTGGAGGGGCAGCGCGCCCAGGTGCGCTTCGAGCGCCGGCTGCGCGACATCACCCCCGGCCAGGCGGTCGTATTCTACGACGGCGAGACCTGCCTGGGCGGCGGCACCATTCAATAAGAAAAACCGAGGGAAACGATGACCCTACCTGCCTTGATCTTCGCTTTTTTGATCGCCACCCTTTACGGCCTCGTGTTCCACCTGCTGCGCGGCGGGCGCGCCGGGCGATTGGTACTCTACACGGTGCTGAGCTGGATCGGCTTCACCGCCGGCCAACTCCTGGCCGAATGGATGGGCTGGACACTGGGCAGCATCGGGCCGGTGCACTTTTTCTTCGCCAGCATGGGCAGCCTGGCATTCATCGGGATTGGCTACTGGCTCAGCCTGGTCGAGACCAAGGAGGCCGAGGAGCCTTACCGGCGGTCAGGCGGCACGCGGCATAGATAGCTGGCAGGCCCAGCGCACCCGTTTGCCCACCTGGCACGCTCATCCTGCAACCTTCGTGGTAAGATATGGCTATGCAACCCGACCCACAACACGACGATCCGCGCGCCTGCGCCCAAGAAGGCGACCTGGCCCAGTTGGTCAGCCCCAACAATAAAGTCAGCATCATCCGCCTGGAAAGCGGCGGCAAATTCGAATCGCACCGCGGCATCCTGCCTCACGATGACCTGATCGGGCAGCCCTGGGGCAGCCAGGTGTTCTCGCACCTGGGCAGCGCCTATTTCCTGCTGCGGCCTTCGCTCAGCGATTTGCTCAAAGAAATCCGCCGCAACACCCAGATCATGTACCCTAAAGAGATCGGCTACGTGCTGGTGACGATGGGCATCGGCCCCGGCAAGCACGTGCTGGAGGCTGGCACCGGCTCGGGGGCGCTGACCACCGCCCTGGCCTGGGCAGTCGGCCCGCAGGGCCACGTGACCTCCTACGACGTGCGCCAGGAAATGCAGAACCTGGCGCGCAAGAACCTGGGGAGCGTAGGCCTGGCCGAGCGGGTGACCTTCAAGCTGCGCGACATCGCCGAAGGCTTCGACGAGCGCAACGTGGATGCCCTGTTCCTGGATGTGCCCAATCCTTACGACTACCTGGAGCAGGTGCGCCAGGCGCTGGTGCCGGGCGGGTATTTCGGCTGCATCCTGCCCACCACCAACCAGGTCTCGCGCCTGCTGCAAGCTTTTTACCCGTATGGCTACGCCTTTATCGAGGTGTGCGAAATCATGCTGCGTTATTACAAACCGGTCCCCGAGCGCCTGCGCCCCACCGACCGCATGGTGGCTCACACCGGCTACCTGATCTTCGCCCGTCCGATGCTGCTGGCAAAGGAGCGGCCGGCAGATGCTCCGCTTCCCTTTGAAGCTCCACTCGGCGAAGACGAATCGGGCGAAGAGAAAGCATTCGACGATCGTTCAGGAGAGTGAAATCATGTTTCGAAGACGCCCCCTGCGCCGCGCCATAATGGGTCGGCCTCCTTTGGGAGAACCCGCGCGCCGTGCCCTGATGCACGGCCACCACTTGATGGAAACCGGCAATTACGCCGAGGCCGCCCAGGTGTTCGAGCGCCTGGCCAGCGAAGCGCAAGCGCGCGGCATGCTGCCGCGCGCCCCCCAGCTTTATTTCCAGGCTTCGCGCGCCCGCATGCTGGCCGGGCAGGTGCCCCAAGCGCTGGACCTGCTGTACAAGGGACTGCAAATACTGGCTGACACGCAGCACTGGCAGCACCTGTACAAAGCCGGCCTGCGCGCCGTGGAAGGGCTCAAACAACAAGGCCACCCCAAAGAAGCCGAGCAGGTGCAAGCCTGGATCGACGCGGCCATCAAAGATCACCCCGAGGCCAAACAGGCCGCGCTGGAGGCTGCCGCCCCGGCCCGACCGCGGCACATCCCCGCCAAGTGCCCGTTCTGCGGCGGCTCGATCCGGCCGAACGAGGTCGAATGGCTGGACGAAACCACCGCCGAGTGCCCGTACTGCGGAAGCTCGGTGCAATCCGAAGAATAACCTGCTGACAAGCACTGACGATTTCATTGACTGCCAAGCTCAACCTCTCCGAGGTGGAAATCCAGCACTACCTGGCAAAGCTGGACTTAAATATCGCTCCGCAGGGGCCGCTCTTCCCCGAAGGCCTGGTGCTGCACGAAGGCACGCCGCGCCTGGCAGCCGTGTTGATCCCTTTCCTGTGGCGCGAAGACGGCTGGCACCTGCTCTTCACCCGGCGCAACGCCGGCCTGGCCGAACACAGCGGGCAGGTGGCCTTCCCCGGCGGGCGCATGGACCCGCAGGACCGTACACCGGAAGAGACCGCCCTGCGCGAAGCGCACGAAGAGATCGGCCTGAACCCGGCAGACGTGCGCCCGCTGGGCCGCCTGCGCCAGTTCATGACCATCACCAACTACCTGGTCACGCCAGTGGTGGGCGTGATGCCCTGGCCCTACCCACTGCAACCCTCGCCCGACGAGGTGAGCCGGGCCTTCACCATCCCGTTAGCGTGGCTGGCGGATCGATCCAACTGCGAAAAGCGCATCCGCACGCTGCCAGCCCCCTTCGACAGCATCCCGGTGATTTACTACAAGCCCTACGATGGTGAAGTGCTGTGGGGCGCCAGCGCCTACATCACTTTGAACCTCTTAGACACCTTGCAGTTGAACGGTAACAAATAAAAACAGAGTGGAGTCGGTTGGCTCCACTCTGTCTTACACCCAGAAGCTGCAGAAGTTTTAGAAGTCGCCTTCTTCCCTCTTGCCTCGCTCGATCACCTCGGGCTCTTCTTCGGCAGCAATCGCCTCTTCGCCTTCGACCTTGGGCTCAGCGGCGGGCGCGGTGACCAGGATAATCATCTCGTCGCCATCCGTCAGCACTTCGACTTCAGGGGCAATGACCAGGTCGCGCACGTAAATCGCATCACCGATCTCCTTGAGCACGCTCAGGTCGACCTCGATGCGCTCAGGCAGATCGCGCGGCAGGCATTCCACTTCCACTTCTTCCTGCCCGGTAACGATCACGCCGTTGTAATTCTTGACCGCCGGCGCGTCGCCTTCCAGCACCAGGCTCACCGAAGTGCGCAGGCGCTCGGTCATCGAAACTTCCTGGAAATCGACGTGCAGCATGGCCCCAGAAACGGGGTGGAACTGGCGCTCGCGCACCAGCACATTGTGCGGCTGGCCTTCCACTTCCACCGCAATCAGGTGCGACGAAGACACGCTCATCAAGGAACGCGTGGCGGTGCGGTAATCGAGCACGATCACCATCGGCGCAAATCCATGCCCGTAGATCACCGCGGGGAGCTTGCCTTCCCGGCGCAGGGCCTTCACCTGCTTGCCGATTACCGTGCGCGGCTCGGCTTTCAAAACGATCTCTTCCATAACATCCTTCCTCGGAGCGCCTCTCACCTGGTCGCTGCCAGGTTACCCTCGCTCCTTTGGTATATTTCCGGCTTCCACCGGTGGTAATGACAAAGCCGCAGGAAAACTGCAGCCATGTTTACGAATGAATGATCAGCCTCTGCGGCGGCTCAACAGGCGCGTGGCGAACATCACCAGCCCGATCGTTACACCTGTTACCAGGCCAAACAGGGCTGCCCGGGGCGTATCCAGCACAGTCTCAACAGGACCTTCCACCTTGCCAGCCAGCAAGATGGCAGTGTGCACTGGCCCGCCCTGCACCTGGTTGGCAACGACCAGCCCGGCCTGGGTTTCGGTCATGTCGACAGATTGGGCATATACCGCCACGGCCTGGCTGTTATTCATGACCACATCGTTAGCCTGCATAAAACCAGCCAGGCCCTGCGAGAGGTTGAGCGTGCCGGCCTGGGCGGACAAGACCGCCCCAACCTGGATATCCAGGTCCTGGGCCGCCACCCGGTCTGCGATGCTCTGGCGCACTTCCATCTCGTTCGCCGCCAGGCTCTGGACAGCGGTCTGGTTCAAACGCGCCATCTCGGCCTGCACTGAGCCAACCAACGATTGAGACAGGTTCACCGTCTCGGCCTTGATCTGCTCCTCGAAATCCTCCTGCGGTTCAGTCATGGGTTCGTCCATTTTTCGCCTCCAGACAGATCAACACACACAAAAACGCCCCCGCCGCGGGGGCCCAATTCAGCCCTTGAATTTTAGCCGTCTTATCACTTTTCGTCAATACCTTCGCAGATTTTCACGCAGGCGCGAATCCAAAACGATTACGGGTTTCCCCTAATTAGGGACCTTGCCCGGCACTCACGTTATAATAGGCGCAGCGAGTAACGCCTGGAGTATCCAGATCGATTGCGAAAGGAACCTGACATGCCCAACCAACAGCCCGTTATCACCGCAGCAGATGGGCGCAGAAAATTTGCCTGCTCGCCGGCGGCGGTGCTGGCCTTTATTGTAGATGCCGAGGAGCGCCTCCTGCTGCTGGCCCACCCGCACCGCAAGGGCGAGTGGGAAGTGATCAATGGCGCGCTGAACGCCAACGAGACGATCCTCGAAGGCGTGCTGCGCGAAGTGCGTGAAGAAGCCGGCCCGGCGGTGCAGGCGCGCCCATTAGGTACGGTGCACGCCTACACATTTCGCTACGATGACAATGTGCAGTACATGCTGACGACCTGCTATCTGCTGATCTACGAGGGCGGAGAAATCCTTCCGGGAGATGATATGCAAGGCAGCCAGTACCGCTGGTGGCGGCTGGATGAGATCGCTGACCCGCAGGTCAGGCTGATCGTGCCGCGCGACCAGAAATGGCTGCTGGGGCGGGCCGTTGAGCTGTACCGCCTGTGGAAGGACCAGGCTGTGGATTTGCAACCGGAGCGAGATCCCGCCGCCAGGACGAAATACACTCTATAGGTCATCCTCCACCCATGCAGCCCACCCGTAACCTCCCACCTACTTACCATCCAATCTGGTCGATGCGCCTCAAAGACTCGCGTTTGGTGCTGGCTCTGAACCTGCTCGCCTTGGGGTTGTTTTTCCCTTGTGGGATTTGCTTCCTGGTCTACGCGTTGGCAGTGCGCCCCGATCTGGAAATAAACGGCCAGTTCGATAACCTCAGCCTGGTATGGCTGCTGGCGATCATCGGAACCTTCGCGGTGACGATCATCCTGCACGAGCTGGTGCACGGCCTGTTCTACTGGATCGTGACGCGCGAGCGCCCAACGTTCGGCCTGACCTGGCTGTACGCCTACGCGGTGGCCCCGGGCTGGTACTTCCCGCGCAACCCTTTCATCGCTATCGGCCTGGCCCCACTGGTCGTGATCACCGCCCTGGGCCTGTTGGCGATCCTCTTTGTGCCGGCCAAGTGGCTGCCCCTGGTCCTGCTGGCCCTGCTCACCAACGCTACTGGCGCAGTTGCAGACGTCTTCGTGGTCGGGCGTCTGCTCTTCATGGCGCCGGAAGTGATCATCGAAGATCGCCGGGACGGGATCACCGTTTTCCGGCAGGTGACTGAATGAAAAAACATAACCCATCTGTACCTTACACGCAGCCCCGCCAGTTCACCACCAAGCTGCACGGGCAAGAAGTGCGCTACTTCTCGAAACCCGGCCTGCCGGACTGGAACCGCCTGGCGCCTTCCAACGTACTGCTAGCGGAGAACATCCAACTGACGACGGGCGAAGACCTGCTGTACCTGGGGTGCGGGCACGGCGCGGCAGCGGCAGTCCTGGCGCGGCGCTTCCCGCAATCCCGGCTGACCCTGCTGGACGCCAACTACCTGGCGGTGCAGATGTCACAGTTGACTTTGCAGGCCAACTCGATCGAGAACGCCCATTTGCACCCGGGCATCAGCGTGCTGCCGGAAGGGGATCAGGCTTACGACACGGTTGTTATCGATCTGCCCAAGGGACGCAAGCTGGCGCAGCGCTGGCTGCTGGAGGCCTGGCAGGCGCTGCGCCCCGGCGGGCAGTTCTACCTGGCAGGCGCCAACGACCTGGGCATCCATTCGGCGGTACGCGACGCCCAGGCGCTCTTCGGCCAGGCAACGGTGCTGGATTACAAGAAAGGCAACCGCGTCCTGCGCTTTCGCAAGGACCCGGGCCAGGCCATCGAGGCCGCCTGGCAGCACGAACCTGGTATCGCGCCAGGCACCTGGCATTCCCTGGACGTGCAAGTCGCTCAATCCAGCTACCATCTAGACAGCCTGCCGGGGGTCTTCTCTTACGATCAGTTGGACGAGGGCACACAGATACTGCTGGAGAGCCTGGCGCTCCCGCTCACCGGGCACGTGCTCGACCTGGGCTGCGGCCTGGGCATCATCGGCATGGTAGCAGCGCAGGCCGGGGCTGCACAGGTCGACCTGGTTGACGCCAACCTGCTGGCCGTCGCCAGCAGCCAGCGCAACCTGTCGGCGCAGCACCTGGAGAACGCCCGCGCCCTGCCCTCCGACGTGCTCAGCGCGGTAGTCGGGCAGGCCTACGACCTGGTGCTGTCCAACCCGCCCTTTCACAGCGGCAAGGGCACCGATTACCACATCGCCCAGGCCTTCATCGAGCAGAGCTGGCAGGCCCTGGCACCCGGCGGAGAGCTGCGCCTGGTGGCCAACCGCTTCATCCGCTACGACCGCATGATGCAGGCCCACTTTGGCAGCGTGGCGTGCCCGCTGGAAACCGGGCGCTTCCACGTGCTTTCTGCCATCAAGCCGGCAGGGTAAGCAAGCGCAAGGTTAAATTGCCTGCTCCAGGATAACTCCCAGCTCTGCCTCGCTGAGCACGATGGGGTTGCCCTGCATACTGCTGGCCCGCGCCGATTTCTCGATCACCTGCGGGAAGTGTTCTCTGCGCAGGCCGTAAGCCGCCAGCGGGGGCACCTGCAAAGCCTGGCACAGGTCCTGAACCCAGGCGATCCCCTGGCTGGCAGTGGCCGTTGCATTTCCAGTCAGCAGGCGCGCCACTTCGTCGAAGCGCGCCAGCGCCGGGCTGTCCGGTTGGCGGGCCTGCAACGCGCGCAGGTTGGCCTCCAGGACAAAGGGCAGCAGGCCGGCGCAAATCACGCCATGCGGGGCTTGCAGCAGCCCGCCCAACACGCCGGCGAAGCCATGCACCACCCCCAGGCGGGCGTTGGCCAGCGCCAGGCCGCCGAACAGGCTCGCCAGGCACATCTGCTCGCGGGCGGCTGCGTCCTGCCCGTTCTCGTAAACGCGCCGCAGAGCGCCCGCGGCGCGGGGCATGCCTTCCCGGCAGATAGCATCCGTCAGGGGCATGGCCCGGTTGGAGAAATACGGCTCGACCAACTGCGTCAGGGCATCCAGGCCGGTGCTGGCGGTCACTTCCGGTGGCAGGCTGTAGGTTAACTGCGGGTCGATCAAGGCCAGGCGCGGCAGCATGTGGGCGCTGCGCAAACTGACCTTGACCTGCTGCTCAGGCACGCCTAAAACGGCGTTGCGCGTCACTTCGGCCCCGGTCCCGGCAGTGGTCGGCACGGCGAAACAGGGCAGGGGCGGCGGCACCAGCGCCCGACCCTTGCCGACCACCTCCAGGTAATCCAACACCTCGCCCGGGTTGGTCAGCAGTATCGCCACGGCCTTGCCAACATCCAGGGCGCTGCCGCCGCCAAAGCCGATCACCAGGTCGGCGCGTTCCTGGCGGGCGTAGTCCACGCCCTGCTGGACAAGCTCAACTGTCGGTTCGCCAGGCACCTCGAACTCGAGCGCCTGCACGCCAGCCTGTGCCAGGATGTCGAACAGCTCCCCGGCCATTCCTGCGCCCCGGCCGTTCACCACCAGCACCCGCTGCCCTGCCTGGGCGGCCAGCGGGCCAATCCGGGACAGCCAGCCCGCCCCGAACAGGATTTGCGAGGCGGTGGCGAATTCGAAGCTGGCCATCACCAGCCGCCTTCATCCGGGAAAACGTTGAAATACTTGGTGCTGCTGCGCGGTTCGGCCATCATCTCCGCCACGGCGTCGCGCCAGGCGGCATAATGGGCAGTCTCTTTGTGGCGGGCGGGGTCATCCGCCGTGCGGTAGACTTCCACCAGAACGTAGCGCGTGGGGTCGTCTTGCTGCTGGATGACATCGAAGCGGGCGATGCCTGGTTCCTGCACGCTGTTGCGGGCGTTTTCCAGGCTGGCCTGGCGGAACGCTTCAATATGTTCGGGTTTGACGTGTACGTAAACATGCACAATATACATTTCAGGCCTCCTTATCCATCGGTTCAACATACTTATTTTACCCGTTTCTGCCGATTGACGGTGTATGCCCATGCGTTTATACTTAGGCGCAAATCGAACGAAACAAGCGAAACCATGAGGAGCAAGACTCTATTATGACCACAGCAAATACCTCGCGCATTGGCGTGCTCACCAGCGGCGGCGACGCCCAGGGCATGAACGCTGCCGTGCGCGCTATCGTCCGCACCGCGCTCGATCGCGGCATCGAGGTTTACGCCATTTACGAAGGCTACCAGGGCATGGTAGACGGCGGCGAGCGCATCCAGAAGATGACCTGGGACTCGGTAGGCGGCATCCTGCACCGCGGCGGCACGATCATCGGCACGGCGCGCTGCGATGCTTTCCGCACCCGCCCCGGGCGCATGCAGGCAGCGCTCAACCTGCTTGAGCACGAGATCGACAGCCTGGCGATCATCGGCGGCGACGGCAGCCTGACCGGCGCTAACGTCTTCCGCCAGGAGTGGCCGGACCTGCTGCGCGAGCTGGTGGAAAGCGGGCAAATCAGCCACGAAGTTGCCGACCGCCACCCGTACCTGCGCATCGCCGGCCTGGTGGGCTCGATCGATAACGACATGTTCGGCACAGATATGACTATTGGAGCCGACTCGGCCCTGCATCGCATCACCGAAGCTGTTGACGCCATCAGCAGCACAGCCGCCAGCCACCAACGCACCTTCGTCGTCAAGGTGATGGGGCGCAACTGCGGCTACCTGGCCCTGATGGGCTCCCTGGCCAGCGGCGCAGACTGGGTGCTGATCCCCGAAAACCCTCCGGATGTAGACAACTGGCAACAGGTGATGTGCGAGCGCTTGAAGGCCGGGCGTAAGGCCGGGCGGCGCGATACGATCGTGATCCTGGCCGAGGGGGCGCGCGATCGCCAGGGCAACTACATCGGCAGCACCGAGGTCGCCAAGGTGCTGGAAGAGGCCATGGGCGAAGAAGTGCGCGTAACGGTGCTGGGCCACGTGCAGCGCGGCGGCTCGCCAAGCGCCTTCGATCGCAACCTGGGCACCCTGCTGGGACACGCAGCCGTTGAAACCCTGCTCAATGCCACGCCCGAGAGCGAACCGCAGTTGATCGGGCTGCGCGGCAACCGCCTGATGCACTCGCCCCTGATGGAGTGCGTGGAGAAGACTCACGCCGTAGCAACCGCCATCGAAGCTCACGACTACGAGACTGCCATGGCTCTGCGCGGCAGCAGTTTTAAAGAATCGTTCCAAACCCTGCGCACCATGCTACGTTCTCTGCCGCACCCCGCTCAGCCCGGCCAGAAGCGCTTCCGCCTGGCGGTGATGCATGCCGGCGCGCCGGCCCCCGGCATGAACGCTGCCGTGCGCGCGGCCGTGCGTATTGGCCTGGACAAAGGCCACACCATCCTGGGCGTGCGAAACGGCTTCGTCGGCCTGGCTGAAGGTGAAGTGGAGGAAATGAACTGGATGAGCGTCAATGGCTGGGCGCCGATGGGCGGCTGTGAACTGGGCACCAGCCGCAAAATTCCCAGCGGCAGTGATTTCTACGCCATCGCCCGCACCATCGAAAAGAACGAAATCCAGGGTCTGCTGATTATCGGTGGTTGGGCCGGGTATGAAACCGCCTTTCAACTGCTCAAGATGCGCAGCAACTATCCGGCATTCAACCTGCCCATCGTTTGCCTGCCAGCCACGATCAACAACAACCTGCCCGGCTCCGATCTGAGCATCGGGGCGGACACAGCCCTGAACAACATCGCTGAGGCCGTGGACAAGATCAAGGACTCGGCAGTCGCCCTGCGGCGCTGCTTCGTGGTCGAGGTCATGGGCCGCCACTGCGGCTACCTGGCCTTGATGAGCGGCCTGGCAACAGGGGCCGAGCGCGTGTACATGGATGAAGAAGGCGTCTCGCTGAAAGATTTGCAGGCGGACGTCGATCACCTGAATTACGGCTTCAGCCACGGCAAACGCCTGGGCTTGATGATCCGCAATGAGTATGCTAACCCGGTATATAACACAGCTTTCATGTGCGCCCTGTTCGAAGAAGAAGGCCAGAACCTGTTCGATGTGCGCCAGTCGATCTTGGGCCACCTGCAGCAAGGCGGGCATCCTTCGCCTTTCGACCGCATCCAGGCCACCCGGCTGGCCACACGCTGCATCCAGTACCTGATCGAGCAGGTCGAGGCGCAGTCACTCGACTGTGCTTTCATCGGCTTGCAGGGGCGCGAGATCAAATTCCACAACCTGCAAGATTTTGACCGCATGGGCGACCTGGTCAAACAGCGCCCCAAGCAACAGTGGTGGATGGACCTGCGCCCAATCGCCCGGGTGTTAGCCCAACCCTGCCCCAGCACCGAGGGACAGGATTGAGAACATCCCCGGAACGCCAGTCACATCCCTAAACAACTTACCTGAGTTTACAGCCAGCATGAAGATTTTCTTACGCGCTTTACTCGCTACGTTCACGGTCAGCCTGCTGATGATGTCATCTTTCATGGTCGGCTACGTGATGCGCGACCGGGAAGACGGCAGCAACCAGAGCTTTCCCATCCTGAAAGAAGCCTACAGCATCCTGATCCAACACGGCCTGACAGACCCGCCGCCAGCGCCAGCCCTGGAATACGGCATGGTGCGCGGCATGCTGCAAGCTTACAACGAACCACACACCATCTTCGTCGAGCCGGTGCAGCACGAACTGGATACCAACGCCCTGGAAGGCCGGTTCGGCGGCATCGGCGTGCAGTTGGGCAAGGACGCCGAGGGATACTGGGTGCTCTTCCCCTTCCCAGAGGGCCCGGCCAGGGACGCCGGCGTCCAGGAGGGCGATCGCCTGCTGAGCATTGAAGGACAGGCAATAACAGCCGAAACCAGCACGGAAAGCCTGCAATCCAGCGTGCGCGGCCCGGTAGGCACCCGGGTCACCCTGGAAATCGGCCGCCCGCCGGATTATACGCCGCAGAAAATCAGCATGGAGCGCGCCGAGATCCCGCTCCCATCGGTCACCTGGCGGCTGGAGCCCGTAGACCCGCGCCTGGGCATCCTGGATGTCAACCTGATCGCCGCCACCACGACGAAAGAACTGGTCACCGGCGTGGAGGATTTGAAGGGACGCGGCGCGACCTGCTTCGCCCTGGATTTGCGCAACAATCCAGGCGGCCTGCTCACCGCCGGCGTGGATATCGCCAGCCTGTTCCTCAAAGAAGGCGTGATCATCCAGGAACAGTACCGCGGACGGGATGTGGAAACTTACTCAGTGGAAAAGCCAGGTGAACTGGCCAACCTGCCGCTGGTGGTGTTGATCGATCACGGCAGCGCCAGCGCCTCCGAGATCGCCGCCGGGGCATTGCAGGTGCACCAGCGCGCCCTGTTGATCGGCACGCCCAGCTACGGCAAGGATACCATCCAACTGGTCTTCGAACTCAAAGACGGCTCCAGTCTGCACATCACCTCAGCGCACTGGTGGATACCCGGCCTGGAACCGCCCGTGGGCAGTTCGGGCCTGCAACCCGATATCCTGGTGGAACCGGCCAGCGATGCGGCGGCCATCGACCCATTCATCCAGGCTGCCATCCAGGCCTGTTTCCCACAGCCCTGAGCGGACATGCCTACCAGGCCAGCCCGTAGGACAGCACCCAGGCACAGCCCGCCCCCGCAGACCCTGGGCCCGACGGTCCCTACCCGCACCCATTACGCTCCCGTAGGCCCGGCGAGACAGCGCGCCGCACGCCGCCGCCGGCCACGCCCGGCTGTGCCGGGCTGCCTGGTTTGGACGGTCTTAGCCAGCCTCCCGGCGGTGATCTTCCTGGCGATCTACCTGTTCTTCCCCGGGCGCACCAACGTCCTGCTGCTGGGCATCGATTACGCCGAGCCTGGCAGCACCACCTCCCGCAGCGACACGCTCATGCTGGCGACGGTCATCCCCTCCAGGCCCTACGTCGGTTTGCTTTCCATCCCGCGCGACCTGTGGGTGGTCATCCCGGGCATCGGCCAGAACCGCATCAACACCGCCCACTTCTACGCAGAAAGCCAGCAGCCCGGCAGCGGGCCCGACCTGGCCTTGCAAACCGTGCGACTCAACTTCGGGGTTGATGTCATCTATTACGCCCGGGTGCGCTTCGAAGGCTTTCGCGAGGTGGTCAATGCCCTGGGCGGCGTCGATATCGAGCTAAGCGAACCCACGGCGGGGTACCCCGCCGGGCGGCACCACCTGACCGGCAACAAGGCCCTGGCTTTCGTGCGCAACCGCGCCGGGACAGATGATTTCTTCCGCATGGAACAGGGGCAATTCATGCTCAAAGCCGTGTTCAAGCAGTTGCTCCGACCCGGCAGTTGGCTGCGCTGGCCGGCTGTCACCCGCGCCGCGCTGGCATCGATTGACACCAACCTGCCCGCCTGGATGTGGCCCAGGCTGGGATTCGCCTTGCTGCGCGTCGGCCCGAGCCAGATCGACAACCACATCATCACCCGCCAGATGACCACGCCTTTCTTCACAGACGCCGGCGCGAACGTGCTGGACCCCAACTGGGAGCTGATCAACCCGCTGGTCAAGTCCATTTTCGGGCCCTAGATTCCACCGCGCAGCCCGCGGCCCTTATGTTACAATCTTCCCGCTATGAACGTCAAAGTCGTCGCCACCAACCGTAAAGCCAGCCACGAATACTTTCTCTTAGAGCGCCTGGAAGCAGGCATTGCTCTGCAGGGCAGTGAAATCAAATCCATCCGCGCCGGCCAGATCAGCCTGGCCGAGGCCTACGTGCGCGTGGAAAATGGCGAGGCCTGGCTGGTGGACGCCCACATTGCCCCCTATGAGCACGCCGGAGCGTTCAACCACGAACCGCGCCGCGCCCGCAAGCTGCTCCTGCACCGCAAGGAGATCCTTCATTTATGGGAGCAAGTGCGCCAAAAGGGCGTGACGGTCATCCCGCTGCGCGTCTACCTTAAAGAGGGTCGCGCCAAGGTAGAAATCGCCGTTGCCAAGGGCAAAAAACTGTACGACAAGCGCCAGGCGATCGCCAAGCGCGACATGGAACGCGAAATCGATCGGGCTTACCAGCGGAGGGAATAAGGATGCACGCCCACACGGTAAACGGAATCAACCATTTACCCATCGAAGAAAAACGCAGCATCTACGCGCGCCTGATCCCCCCAGAGTTATTGGAGCGCTTCAACTTGCAGCCCGACCTGCATGACGCCAGCGGGTGTGACCTGTTGGAGCTGCGCTGTCCATCTGGCAGCCCGATTTTGGAGACGAAGCTATATCACCAGGCCGGTTTCCCCGACCCGGTCTTGTATGGCCAGATCACCGATACGATCAACGGCCAGATTCACGTGCTGTTGTACATCCTCAACGACCCGGATTCGCCGCGTTTCGATGTAGACCGCCTGCCGGACGGGCGTCCCACCCGCTTTGGCACACAATACCGCAACCTGGAAGCGGAACTGGCGGCCATGAACTTCGGCTTATCTCCCGGACAGGTACGCCGCGGCCTGCGCCTGCTCGGCCCCGCCATCCAGGCCTTCGAAAACTTCGTGGCCAGCCTGGGGAACGAGCTGTACTTCGTCGAGCCGCTGTATTACCACAACGCGGTCATCTTCGAGCGCTACGGTTTTACCTACGCCAAGGGCCGCAGGTTGATGGAGCGCATCCAGCAGGGGTTTTCGCCGCAGGGCGACCTGCGCGCCCTCCTGGATAACTCCACGCCCTTCCGTACGCCCGAGATGGCCAACAGCATCCGCTTGCGCTCCTGGGCCATCCACGACAACTTGCTGGGGGAACCCTTTACCAACGTGACCATGTATAAACAGATCGGCAAACCGGCCAACGTCAACACCTGCTCGGACTGCGATTGGTGAGGGCGTAACTCCCGGAGAATTATCAAACGTTAATGTCAAAGCATTGACGCGAGCAGGCTATCTTGATAAAATTTACCAAGTTTCACACTTATCCTGGCGCTAAGAGGTAAAGCATGACCCTAGAACAAATCCAAACCGGAACCGTTATCCTGACTCCCACGGCGGTTCAAGCTGTGCGTGAATTGATGAAAGAACGCGAACTGGAAGGCTACGCGCTGCGCGTTTTCGTGGCCGGCAGCAGTTGCTCGGGCCTGCAATACGGCATGGCCCTGGAGAAGAATATTCGCCCCGAGGACCTGGTCAGCGAGTTCGAGGATGTCAGGGTGGTCGTGGACGAAGTCTCGATCAACTATCTGCAAGGCGCAACGGTGGATTACGTCGATGGCCCGATGGGCGCCGGCTTCAAGATCGACAACCCCAACGTGGCGCCCTCCTGTGGTTGCAGCAGCTCGTCTTCCAGCGCCCAGGGTGGCTGCAGCGGCTGCGGATAACCCACCACAATCACCGATAAGATCAAAAAGACTGGCTTTTACAGCCAGTCTTTTTTGCTTTACCGGGTTACCGCCCACGCAAGAAAGAGATCAGCGTGCCGAATAACCCAATCACCGCCATGCCGACGATCACCAGGCCCATGGGCACTCGCCCTGAGCTGGTGATGGGATCGTTCGCGGAGAAGGTCGGCATCGAGATCGGCGCAGGCTCAGTGAAGGTGGGCATACGCGTTGGCGGTACATCCACCAGGAACTGCGCCGCCAGGGTCGGGTCAATGGTCGCTGTGACGCGTGGTGTCGGCGTCGGCGGGGTATCCACAACCGGCAGGCTGCCCTGTACAGACACCAGATCCTTCCAAATCCAGGCCACACCGCCAGGAACACCCGGGTAAGCAATCTGAATCCACTCGCCGCCCGGTGAGCGACCCAGCGCCGGCACCTGGGCGCCCTCGGTCAGCATACCGACGATATCGTAATATACCGAGGAAGGCCCGGAGCGCACGTTAATGAAGCCCTGCTCGCTATCCAGGACCGTGGCAATCGCCCCAACTGGCGTACCGGTAACCGTGGGGATCGCCACCGTGGGGATTTGCGCGGCGAATTCCGCCCGCGCTCCCGGAGCGATCGAGAGCAGAGCCACCGTAAACACCAGGCCCACCAGCACAGCAAATGTCGTTTTCAAGCTTGATCTGATTCTAACCATACCACACTCCAAATAGCGATTATAATCCATTTACGGAGGCCGTCATGCAAACACGCATCTTTCACGGGAAGCTCTCCCCCGCTGATTTTGCCAGGGCTTTGATCGCCGAGTTCGACCGCGGTGAACTGCGCGCCCAGGGTCTGGGCGACGAAGATGAACTCATGGTTCAGATTGTCACGCGCGACTACCCTCGCTCGGGAGGCCCAACCGCTCTGACCATCTCCCTGCGCGCCGTTGAAGATGGCGTCGCCGTTCAGATCGGCAAACAGAACTGGGTTGGCGTGGCTGCCAGCCTGGGACAAACTGCCTTGAGGGCCTGGCGCAACCCCTTCAGCCTGATCGATCGCCTGGACGACCTGGCCCAGGATATCAACAACTTGCAGCTCTCCGAGCGCGTCTGGGATGTCATCGAAAGCACCGCCACGACCCTGGGGGCGTCTTTCGAGCTCTCCGAACGCCTGCGCCGCCTGGTTTGCGAATACTGCCATGCCGCCAATCCGGTTGGCGAGGCCACCTGCCTGGCCTGCGGCGCGCCGCTGGGCAAGGTGCAGCCGCGCACCTGCCCAAACTGCGGCTTCGTGGTCCGGCAGCTCGAAGCGGTTTGCCCGAATTGCAAGCACGCTCTCTAAGGAGCGCGCAGGGTCAGCAACGCTTCCCGCACCACGGGCAATAAGTTCAACTCGTCGTCAACGTCTATTTCCAGCAGCGCCAGGTTTTGTTGCGGTGGCAGGCGCGATTCCAGGCGGGTCTGGACGCGCTCCAGGGATTGGACCGCATCCATATACCCGATTTTGCCCGCCATGCGCGCCGCCTGCGTACGGATTCCCACAGGCATCTGCCGGTCGGCCAGGATGGCGGCCAACTGGCTACCCGCATACGAGCAGGTTTTTAATAAAAGAACAACTGGCGACTCCAGGTCTGCATCATAGGTAACCAGTTGCAGCAACGCGTAAATCTGCCGCGTACGCATCTGTCCCAGGTGGGCAGCCAGGTTCTGGCGCGCCGGGCTCTCGCTTGGTCCAGCTTCCAGGATGCCCGCCAACGCCTGCACTACCCGCCGCCGTAGGTCCAGGTCCGGTTCAACCAGGCGCGTGTACAACAGGTACGCCACCAGCGGTGAAACTGGCGCGACTTGCAACGCCAGTAATTGTTCCATGCCCTGGCGCCGCTGCTGCAGGTCGGAAGAAATCAGGGCTTCCGCCGCTTTCCAGGCTGCCGCCATGCCGGCGTCATCCAGGCGTTCTACATCCAAAGGCTCGAGCTGAACGAGCGGATCCAAATTCATGGCGCTACCATCCTGCCAGCAAGCGCCTGGCCTGGGCGACAACATGATCCACCGTAAAGCCGAATTTCTGCAGCAGTGTGCGATAGGGCGCGGATGCGCCGAAGCGGTCCTGCGCCAGGATTGCGCCGCCATCCCCCACCCAGCGCTCCCAACCCTGGGACACGCCCATCTCCACCGCCAGGCGCGCCCGCACCTGCGGCGGCAGCACCGCGGCGCGGTACTCGGCATCTTGCGCGGCGAACAACTCCCAGCTCGGGAACGAGACCAGGCGCACGTTCTCGCCCTCCATCGCCAGGCGCAAACCCGCCTCGACGATCAGGCTGACTTCTGAACCACTTGCCATGAGGATCAACTCGGGCGAGCGATCTCCCAGGTCGGCCAGCACGTAGGCGCCGCGCTGCAGCTCGCTGGCCGGGGTATAGATCGTGCGGTCCAGGGTAGGCAGGTTTTGCCGGGTGAGAGCCAGCACCGTCGGCCCATCGCGCCGGGCGATGGCCACTTTCCAGGCTTCGGTGGTCTCATTGGCATCCCCTGGGCGGATCACTACCAGGTTAGGGATGGCGCGCAGCGCAGCCAGGTGCTCGACTGGCTGGTGAGTCGGCCCGTCTTCGCCCACGCCAATGCTGTCGTGTGTAAAAACCCAGATGCTATGGTAGCCCGACAGGGCCGCCAGGCGGATTGCCGGACGGTTATAGTCGGCGAATACCATAAAGGTGCCACCGTAGGGGATCACGCCGCCGTGTACTGCCATGCCGTTCAAGGCGGCACCCATGGCGTGCTCGCGCACCCCGAAATGGAAGTTGCGCTCCTGGTAAGCGCCTGGCTCGAAAGCCGCCTCGCCATTGATCCAGGTCTTGTTAGAAGGCGCCAGGTCGGCAGAGCCGCCAATCAATTCAGGCAGGCGCCCAGCCAGCACATTCAGTACCTTGCCCGAGGCGTTGCGCGTCGCCACGCCTTTGGCATCCACCGGGGAAATAGGCAGATCTTCGTCCCAGCCTTGCGGCAACCGGCCTGCCAGGCGACGCTCCAACTCAGCCGCCAGCTCGGGATGGGCCTGGCGATAGGTCTGCAAGCGCGCCTGCCATTCAGCTTCCCAACCAGCGCCGCGCTCCACAGCCTGGCGGAAGAAGGCCAGGACATCCTCAGGCACCAGAAAGCGCGGCGTCAGCGGCCAACCGAGATTGCGCTTGGCGCCATCCAATTCTTCATCGCCGGGTGGCTCACCGTGTGCTTTTTCGGTATCCTGGCGCGTGGGCAGCCCGTAGCCGATGTGCGTGCGCACCGCGATCAACGAGGGCCGCGGGTCTTCCCTGGCGCGCTGGATAGCAGCGTCGATGGCTTCCACATCGTTGCCGTCCGCCACGCTCTGCACGTGCCAGTTGTAAGCCGCAAAGCGCGCCAGGCGGTCTTCGGTGAAGGCCAGGTTGGTGCTGCCTTCGATCGAGATATGGTTATCGTCATACAAATAAACCAGCCGCCCCAGCTTGAGATGCCCGGCCAGAGAGGCCGCTTCAGACGAAACCCCTTCCATCAAATCACCGTCTGTGACGATGGCATAGATGTAATGGTTGAAGATAGTGTGCCCGGGGCGGTTGAAACACGCCGCCAGGTGCTCGGCTGCAATCGCCATGCCCACGCCGTTGGCAAAACCCTGCCCCAGCGGCCCGGTGGTCACTTCTACACCAGGCGTCAGGCCATACTCCGGATGACCGGGTGTGAGACTGTTCCACTGTCGAAACTGCTGCAGTTCTTCCAGGCTCAAGTCGAAACCTGTCAGATACAGCAGGCTGTACAGCAGCATGGAGCCATGTCCCCCGGAAAGGATAAACCGGTCGCGGCCCGCCCATGCCGGGTTGCGCGGGTTGAAGCGCAGGTGGCGCGTCCACAAAGCGAAAGCCATCGCCGCCGCCCCCATGGGCAGGCCGGGATGGCCCGAATTGGCTTTCTGGACTGCGTCCGCAGATAGAAATCGGATCGTGTTAATCGCACGTTCCTGAAGCGTTTTCGAGTTCGTCATGTTTACTCCTGGTGAGTGTAGGCATCCAACACCACTATTGTACTACAGCATCCGAGATGCTTATAACGTTTGTCACCGCACAGTTGTGCTTTTTGTTACTATCACATTACTTCGTAATTTCAGAAAATAGTAAGGTAGCATTTTCTACCCATTCCTATTTGGATTCCGGAGGAGGTCCGCGCTATCGAAAACTTCAACCCCCCGTTCCCTGCTTTATTGAATAAACGCACGTTGTTTTATCCGTTCCCTCCAACACCCGTTCGCACTCACAAGGAGGTGGCTCTTGACATCACAACCTGCATCCCCTGAAGATTCCAATCCCAATCTCCGCTTCCTGGAAGAGGTTAGCGCGAAAACAGCAGGTGTGTCGCGCCTGGAAATGTGCATCCAGTGCGGCACCTGCGGCGGTTCGTGTCCCTCCTCTATGGATATGGATCACACGCCACGCATGCTCTTCGCTATGATCCGCGCCGGCATGCGCGACGAAGCTTTGCGCAGCAACACACCCTGGATGTGCGTATCCTGCTATCACTGCGTAGTACGCTGCCCGCAAGACGTGCACATCGCTGACGTGATGTACACACTCAAGGGCATGGCCATCCAGGCCAAGCTCTTCAAAGATTCGACTGCTCCCGATTTCTCCCAGACCTTCGTCGATATGGTCGAAAACTACGGGCGCAGCTTCGAATTTGGACTGGCCACGCGGCACTATCTCAAGCACTTCCCGCTGCGCTTGCCCTCCATGGCCCCGATGGGCCTGGGCATGCTCAGCAAACGCCGCATGGACGTTACCCCCAACCGCATCGATGGCATCGATCAGCTCAAGAAAATCTTGGAGCGCGCCAAAGAATTGGAGTTAGTAGCATGAACTCTAAATATCTACTCTACCCTGGCTGTTCAATGGAGTCCAGCGCCCACGCCTACTACGAATCGTTGATGGCGATCAAGGGCCCGATGGGACTCAACCTGGAAGAGATCCAGGATTGGAACTGCTGCGGCGCGACCGAGTACCTGGGCATCAACCTGATCCCAGCCTATGCCCTGATCAGCCGCAACCTGGCCCTGGCTTCCAAACAGGCCAACAGCTCTCGCAGCGTGGTTGCGCCTTGCAGCGCGTGCTACCTGAATCTGGCCAAGGCCGACCACTACATGAGCGAGCGTCCGATCCTGGGTAAAAAAGTCAACGAGGCGCTGGCAGCCGGTAATTTACACTATGACCCCGGTTCGCTGGAGATCCGCCACCTTTTGGATGTGATCATCAACGATATCGGCCTGGATGTAGTTGCCAGCAAAGTCGTCAAACCGCTCAAGGGACTGCGCGTGGCCCCCTACCTGGGCTGCATGGTGCCCCGGCCAGATTACAATCATCACTGGTCCGATTACGAGCACCCAGACGAACTGGATCGTTTGCTCAAGGCGCTGGGAGCCGAGGTGATCGATTTCCCACTGAAAACCCACTGCTGCGGCGGTCACATGACCCAAATCGGGCCGAGCACTGCCTTCGAACTGATCCGCCGCCTGCTGCATGCCGCCGACCAGTACAAGGCTGACCTGATGGTCACCGTATGTCCGATGTGCCAGATGAACCTGGACGCCTATCAGGGCGAAACAAATCGACATTTCCATACGAATTATAAAATGCCAATCCTTTTCTTCACCCAGTTAATGGGCATAGCCTTTGGCATCGAACCCAAGTTGCTCGGCTTCGGCTCTGAACTGGTGGATGCCAGCCAGGCTATGGGCCGCATTGGCATCGAAGTACCTGCTCCGGAAGCAGCCAAGCAGCCCAAGCGCAAAAAACAAACTGGGCTGCCCATGCCCGTCATGCCAGGACGCGAGGAAGAGGAGGTGAATCAATGACCGCCAACACCCCTGAAAACAAGGAACGCATTGGCGTGTACGTATGCCACTGCGGCAGCAACATCGCCGGCATCGTCGATGTAGAGAACGTCGCCCAGTGGGCCGGCAAAGAACTCGAAGAGCGCGGCGTGGTCATCGCCCGGGACTACAAATTCATGTGTTCCAGCCTGGGCCAGGAACTGGTCGAAAAAGACATCCAGGAACTGGGCCTGACGCGCGTTGTGGTGGCGGCCTGCTCGCCGCACCTGCACGAGCAGACCTTCCGCAACGCCTGCAAAAACGCCGACCTGAATCCCTACCTGTGCGAGTTGGTCTCCATCCGCGAGCAGGTTTCGTGGGTGCACACCGACAAAGTCGCTGCCACGGAAAAAGCCAAGGCGGTTATCTCCGGCGGCGTCGAGCGCGTCATCCACCACGAGCCCCTGGAGCCGCTGCACGTGCCCATCCACCCGGCAACCCTGGTGGTCGGCGGCGGCATCGCCGGCATCCAATCCGCTTTGGAGATCGCCGACGCGGGCTATCCGGTCTACCTGGTCGAGCGCGAACCATCCATCGGTGGGCACATGTCCCAGTTCGACAAGACCTTCCCCACCCTGGACTGCTCCGCCTGCATCCTGACCCCGCGCATGGTACAGGCCGGCTCGCACAAGAACATCACCCTGCTCACCTGGAGCCAGGTGGAGCGCGTGGATGGCTACGTGGGCAACTTCACCGTCACCATCCGCAAGAAGGCTCGCTACGTGAACACCGAGTTGTGCACGGGCTGCGGCATCTGCCAGGAAAAATGCCCGAAGAAAGTCATCGATGATATCTACGAAGCCGGGCTGGGCTACCGCAAAGCGGTTTACACCCCCTTCCCACAGGCCGTGCCAAAGTACCCCGTGATCGACAAGCCCAACTGCACCTTCTTCCAGAAGGGCACCTGCAAGGCTTGCGAGAAGTTCTGCCCCACCAACGCCATCGATTTCGACCAGGAAGACGAGTTGATTACCGTGGAAGTTGGCAACATCATCCTGGCCACCGGCTACGATCTGTTCGATCCACGCCAGGTTTCCCAGTATGGTTACGGGCGGCTGGCAAACGTCTTCACCAGCCTGGAGTTCGAGCGCCTGACCAACGCCGCTGGCCCGACCAACGGCAACATCGTCCTGCGCGATGGCGTCACCACACCCAAGGCGGTCGGCATCGTCCACTGCGTCGGCAGCCGTGACCGCAACTACAACAACTACTGCTCGGTGATCTGCTGCATGCAGAGCCTCAAGTTCGCCCACCTGGTGCACGAACGCACCGGGGCCGTGGTGTATAACTTCTACATCGACATGCGCACTGCCTACAAGGAGTACGACGAGTTCTACCAGCGCGTGCTGGAAGAAGGCACGCTCTTTGTGCGCGGCAAAGTCGCCGAAGTCACCGACGCCGCTCGCCTGCCTGGCGAGGAAGGCAAGCTGATCGTCCAGGTCGAAGACACCCTGGCCGGCAAACAGCGCCGCATCCCGGTCGACATGGTGATCCTGTCCGCGGCCATGATCCCAAGGTACGACGCCAAAGAGACCGCCAAGCTCTTCGGCATCTCGTGCAGCGCCAACGGCTGGTTCATCGAAAAACACCCCAAGCTCGACCCCGTGGCGACCATGACCGAAGGCGTGTTCATCGCCGGCTGCGTCCAGGGCCCCAAGGATATCCCCACCAGCGTGGCGCAAGGCGCGGCTGCCTCAGCCCGTGTGTTGGGGCGCATCCAGCAAGGCGAGATCGCCCTGGAGCCGGTACGCGCCACCGTAGACCCTGATAAGTGCTCCGGCTGCCGCATCTGTAACAACCTGTGTCCGTTCAACGCCATCCTCTTCCACGAAGATCTTATGGTCACCGAAATCAACCCGGCCCTGTGCCAGGGTTGCGGTACCTGCGTGGCTGCCTGCCCGGCTGGAGCCATCTCCGGCACAGGCTTCAGCAACGAGCAAATCTTCGCCCAGATCGAGGGCTTGATGATGGTCAACTTCGAGCACGGACGTGTGGCCGAGCTGGCCGCCGAGCCGGCCTGAGGATTGGAGGCAAAAATGGCTGAAAATTTCGAACCTGTCATCATCGGCTTCACCTGCAACTGGTGCAGCTATCGCGCCGCTGACCTGGCTGGCACAGCTCGCGTCAAATATCCTCCCAACATCCGCCTGATCCGCATGATGTGTTCCGGGCGCCTGGACCCCAGCTTTGTTTTCAAGGCGCTGGCCAACGGAGCGGACGGTGTGCTGATCACCGGCTGCCACCCGGGAGAATGCCACTATCTCGAACAGAACTACAAGGCGCTGCGGCGCTTCCTGCTGATGCGGCGCACCCTGGCGCAGATGGGCGTTGAGCCGCAGCGCGTCAAGCTGGTATGGGCCAGCGCCGCCGAAGGCGTCAAACTGGCGCAGGAAATCACCAAGATGGTGGAAGAAGTCAGGGCTATCGGTCCCCTTAACTGGCCGCAATGGAAGGCTGGCAACGGGCACGTTACCGCACCCGAGATGGCCGCAGAGGAGGTGGCAGCATGAGCGCCAATGGTAAACCCAAGTTCGCTATGTACTGGGCCGCTTCCTGCGGCGGCTGCGAAATCGCCGTGCTGAACATCCACGAGAAGATCCTGGACGTAGATGCCAATTTCGAAGTGGTCTTCTGGCCCGTGGCCATGGACGCCAAGTACAAAGACGTCGAGGCCATGCCCGACAAGTCCATCCTGCTCACCCTGTTTAATGGCGGCATCCGCAACTCAGAGAACGAAGAGATGGCGCACCTGCTGCGACGCAAATCGCAGATCCTGGTGGCCTTTGGCTCCTGCGCCTGCGAAGGCTGCATCCCCGGCCTGGCCAACCTGAGCAGCACCCAAGATATCTTCAAAGCCGCTTACCAGAGCGTATCCTCGGAGAACCCGGAGGATATTCGCCCGCATTATAGCTACTCCATGCCGGAGGGCGAGATCCACATCCCCGAATTCTACCCGGTATTGAAGACACTCGATCAGGTTGTGCCCGTTGACTACTACATGCCCGGCTGCCCACCCGAGTCGCACCAGATCGCCGCAGTGATCGAACTGGTGATCCAGGTGCTGCAAGGCAAGGCCAGCCTGCCGCCCGCCGGGGCGGTCATCGGCGCAGGCGGCTCCACCGTGTGCGACGACTGCCCGCGCACCCGCAACGTCAAGATGGTCAAGAAGTTTGTGCGCATCCAGGACTTGGATCCCATCGATCCAGACTTGTGCCTGCTGGAACAGGGCGTGCCGTGCAATGGGCCCGCCACGCGCCAGGGCTGCGGGGCGCTCTGCCCGCAAGCTGGCGCCCAGTGCATCGGCTGCTACGGGCCGGCCGAAGGCGTGCAAGATTATGGCGCTCGCCTGATCGCCGCTTTCGCCTCGGTCATCGACAGCAACGATCCGGATGAAATCGAGCGCATCCTGGACGGCATTCCCGATCCTGCCGGCCAGTTTTATCGTTTCAACCTGGCCGGTTCCCTGCTGCGGGCTGCCAAACCCGCCTGGAAGAAGTAACGGGGCCGTAAGGAGAATATAAAACATGCAACGCATTACGATCGACCCCATTACCCGCCTGGAAGGTCACGGCAAGATCGAAATCTTCTTGAACGAAGACGGCGATGTCGCCAACACCTATTTCCAGATCCCCGAACTGCGCGGCTTCGAGCGCTTCTGCGTCGGCCGCCCGGTGGAGGAAATGCCCCTGCTGACCAACCGCATCTGCGGCGTATGCCCGGAAGCGCACCACATGGCCGCCGCCAAGGCTGCCGATGCCGTCTACCACGTAGACCCACCTTCCGCCGCCAAGAAGCTGCGCGAACTGCTCTACTCGGGGTTCTACTTCACCGACCACACCACGCACTTCTACGCCCTGGCAGGGCCAGACTTCGTCATGGGCCCGGATGCCCCCATCGCCGAACGCAACATCCTGGGCATCATCCACAAGGTCGGGCTCGAAATCGGCGGGAAAGTGATCCAGGCCCGCAAGTACGGCCATCGCATCGTCGAGATCATCGGTGGGCGCAAGGTGCACCCCTGCACTTCCATCCCTGGCGGCCTGACCAAGGGCATCACCGAAGAACAGCGCAAAGAGATCGAAGAGATGGGACGCTGGGGTATTGACTTTGCCCAGTTCAGCCTGCAGCTACTCAACGACCTGGTCTTGAGCAACCAGACTTACCTGGACCTGATCGTCGGTGATGTCTACACGCACAAGACCTACTACATCGGCCTGGTTGACGAGAACAACAAGGTCAACTTCTACGATGGCAAGGTCAGCGTGGTTGCCCCGGACGGCGAGCGCATCGGCAAGTACGCCCCCAATGAGTACGCCGATTGGATCGCCGAGCGCGTCGAGCCCTGGACCTATCTGAAGTTCCCCTATCTCAAGAAAGTTGGCTGGAAGGGCTTCGTGGACGGCAAGGACTCTGGCGTGTACTGCGCCACGCCGCTCTCACGACTCAATGCCGCCGACGGGATGGCCACCCCCCTGGCGCAGGAGCACTACGAGAAGTTCTACGCCACACTGGGCGGCAAGCCGGTGCACCAGCGCCTGGCGACCCACTGGGCGCGCCTGATCGAGCTGCTCTACTCCGCTGAGCGCATCGTCGAGCTGGCTACCGATGCGGAGATCACTTCGCCGAACTTCCACAGCGTGCCCACTGAAAAACCCACCGAAGGCGTTGCCATCGTTGAAGCGCCGCGCGGCACACTCACCCACCACTATAAGACGGACGAGCGCGGCGTTTTGACTGAAGTCAACCTGATCGTGGGCACCACCAACAACTATGCACCGATCAGCATGTCGATCAAGAAGGCCGCCCAGAGCCTGATCCACAAAGGCGTGGTGGTCAACGAGGGCCTGCTCAACATGGTCGAAATGGCCTTCCGCGCCTATGACCCCTGCTTCGGCTGCGCCACGCACTCGCTGCCGGGACAGATGCCGCTCGAAGTCACCATTCACGACGCCGACGGGAACCCAGTTGAGGTGCTCAAACAGCACTGCTGATGGTAGAATCAAACCAGATGGGGAGCCGAAGCCCCGGCCCAGGCTCCCCTCACCCCCCCATCCTGGTCATTGGCCTGGGAAACCCCATCCTGGGCGATGATGGTTTGGGATGGCGCGTGGCCGAAGTGGTCCAACAAGCTTTGACCAGCCAGGCCAGCGATTTCGTTGAATTCGATTTCCTTTCGCTCGGGGGGCTGAGCCTGATGGAACGCCTGGTGGATTACGAGCGCGTCGTGCTGATCGACGCCATGAACAGCGGGCAAAACCCGGTCGGAACGGTCAAGGTTTTCCCTCTGGAGCAGTTGCCCGCCCAGGCATACGGCCATCTCAGCTCGGCTCACGATACCAGCCTGCAAAACGCCCTGCAAGTCGGCCGCAGGCTGGGGGCGCGCCTGCCCGATCAGATCGTGGTTGTGGCGGTCGAGTCGCCCTACGTTTACGATTTCAGCGAAACGCTGACGCCCCCAGTAGCGTCTGCTCTGCCCGAGGCCGCCCAGGCCGTTATCACCGTCCTTCGCCAGTGGACGCCCAACCTGCATTCGCAAGATTTTTCGGAGACCAGATATGATATCCCCTGAATTACTCCGTCGTTTCCCCTTCTTTGCCCCATTGAACGAAGCGCAACTGCGCGAAATTGCCATGATCGCGGAAGAATTCTCCGCCCAGGAAGGCGAGCAATTGTTCGAAGAATGCCAGCCAGCCGACTATCTTTACGTGCTGGTAGAAGGCGCGGTCGAATTGTTCTACAAGTCCGAGGAAGAGTATCACCCCAAATCGAAAAAGGAATTTTCGGTAGGCGATATCAACCCCGGGGAAGTTTTCGCCTTCAGCGCTTTGATCGATCCATACGTGCTAAACGCGACAGGGCGCGCGGCGCAGGCCTGCCGCATCGTCAAAATCGACGCCAAATCCTTGCGCGCGTTATTCGAAAAAGACCCGCAAATGGGCTACCTGGCCATGCACCAGCTCACCAAAGGGTTGATGGAACGCCTGGCCTACACACGAGTTCAACTGGCTGCCGCCTGGGCCTGACCCCAGCCCGAGAAAGAGCCAGAGAAAGGTTGGCTATGGTCACAAAAGAAGATCTGATCTACAGACAAGTGATTACACTGCGTGATGGCACCCGCATCCTGCTCCGGCCTCTCCTGAAGGAAGACCGCCAGGCGCTGCTCGACTTGTTCTTGCCCGTCGCCTTCGAAGACCGGCGCTATACGCGCCACAACATCAATGACCCCGACGTGGTCTCTGCCTGGACGGAGAACATCAACTACGATACGATCTTCCCGCTGGTGGCTACAGTGGGCGAGCGCATCGTGGGCATCGGCACCCTGCATTTCGCCGAAGGGCCGGCGCGCCATCGCTGCGAACTGCGCATCTTCCTCGCCAAGGATTTCCGCCGGCGCGGCCTGGGGAATAAACTGATCCAGGGATTGATCGACCACGCCCGCCGCCGCGGCATGCACTTCATCGAGGTGCAGATCGTCAGCGACCATGTAGACGTGATCAAAGCCATGCAAACTGCTGGCTTCGAAACTGTGTGTAACTTCGAAGATTACTTCATTTTACCCGATGGCGAGCTGCGCGACGTGGTGCACCTGATGCTCAAGCTGCGCACGGTCGAGAACGAATTCTAGGCACAGATGCGCCGGAAGAAAGCTTCCAGGCCGCGGAAGCACCCGGCGCTCAATTTGTGCCCGACATCGTCTTCGCAATAACTCACCTGCGCCCCAGCCTGCTCCAACAGTTCGACCGCCTGCCGGGCGCGCTCCACCGGGACCAGTGCATCCTGGCTGCCATGCGCCATAAACAAGGGAATCCCGCGCAAAGGCTGCCCCGCCGCCAAAGCTGCAGCGCCATCGGGCAGAAAGCCCGACAGTCCAGCCAGGGTGCAAATCCGGCCGGGGTGCAGCAACGCCAGAGTGAAGGCCAGCGCCGCCCCCTGGCTGAAACCTACCAGGCGCAATTTAGAAAAATCGGCGCCTGGAAAATTCTCGGGGGTCAACAATTCCAGCAGCGCTTCCACCGCCGGGCGGAAATCATCCACCCAGGGCCACATTCTCGGCTTGTAAGCATGCCAGGCATAACCGCCCGTCGGCGCGGGGTACAGGCCGCGCGGCGCGACCAGCCAGGCATCCTGCGGCAGGCGCGAGGCAAACACCCACATGGCGTTTTCGTCACCCGTCCAACCATGCAACATAACGATCAGCGAACAGGGGCCATCCCCTGCCGGGCGGTGCTGCCGCATCACCCAACCATCTATCTCCACCAATTGTGAAGTATCCTTCAGCATACCTGCCTCCACAGTTCAGGCGCGATCGATGCGCTTCACCACCCATTCCATCAGCGCCAGGACCAGCCAGATCAGCACCAAAGGCGCCAAGCCGGCCGTCAGGCAGATCAAACCCATCACAGCCGCGCCTCGCCCGTAGATCCAGTAAACCAGGCCGTCGCCTACCAGGTAGAGCAGCACAATCCCGCCCACGAGCAGGCGGATATTCGTTTGCCGGGCGTAGCGCCGCAAATCTCGCCCCATACCTGCCTCCTTTCTCATTCGATCTTATCGCATCCTGGCAAAAATAGCGTAAAATAACGATATGTCGAATGATACCACCGATTGGAAAGTGCGTTTCGAAGACGAAATCCACCACGCCGAGGACGCCCGGGCGGATGGCAACGAGGGCATGGCGCGCGTCTG
This sequence comes from Chloroflexota bacterium, assembly GCA_040752025.1. Classification (GTDB taxonomy): domain Bacteria; phylum Chloroflexota; class Anaerolineae; order Anaerolineales; family UBA4823; genus JBFMFR01. The sequence continues at coordinate 233,367 of JBFMFR010000003.1, forward strand.
CGCCCGGCGCGCCGCCGGGATCGCCATTGGCGAATACCTGCGCCGCCAGGGCATGCCCACCGGCGAGCCAAGCGCTTACGAACGCCTGAAAAACTTGCGCCTCGACCCGCGCCTGCCACCCGACCTGGTTGAAAGTGTCGAGCATCTGCTGCTGCGCGTCACACCCGAGCATAACCTGCCCGTGCAGGCTGATTTGATTGCCGAGGCGCGCCGGCTGAGCGAGGGGCTGCTGGGCGCCAGATAACCCAGGTGAACGGTGAATCGCCCGGTCCACTACTTTACTTTCTTCAAGAGATCAGTATAATTAAGGCAAATGCACGGCGTTCTTTTCTTGCCCGGTTATCTACCCAATTCAAACTAAAAAACTGTTCCGTATAAGGAGAGACGGCGATGATCACTGTTAGGGAACTCATGAAGATCAAGGGGAGTGACAAAAGCATTTCCGTGGCACCGACGGATACCGTCTACCGGGCCTTGCAGGTCATGGCCGAGAAAAACGTTGGGGCGGTGGTCGTCTGCGAACAGGATGTGATGGTAGGGATCTTCACCGAGAGGGACTACTGCCGCAAGATCATCCTGATGGGGCGCTCATCTTTGAGCACCCAGGTCCAGGAGATTATGACTAAGAACATGATCACGATCCAACCCGACCAGCAGTTGGAAGATTGCCTGGATTTGATGGCCCACCATCACATCCGCCACCTGCCGGTCGAGGAGAGCGGTCATCTCGTGGATATCGTTTCCATGCGCGACGTCATGGAGGCCATGATCTCGATCAAGCAAGACCGCATCGACAGCCTCGAGAATTACATCATGGGACGCGACTACGGTCGCTAAAACTTACCCAGGCGACAGCCCCAAGCGAAACTCAGGTAAGTGCGCGTATCCTTTGAGCTAGAGTGCTGGCCTGACTGGCGCAGGCGACTTTTGGCGCGCCCGGCTGAGCAGACCCAGCGCAGCAGCAAGCGTGAGCGTCAGGCGCACGCCCGTAGCAACGATAACGATCCCACTGAGCGCACCGGCGGCCACGAATGCAGCGTAATGCCACAGGCCAAACGTGCGCTCGGGAGTTGGCGCGTTCATCAACCGCCCCTTCAACTCACTGATAAACGCCGGGCGCGGTGCGATGGGGGTCAGGTAAGATTGCAGACAGGCCTCCAAATCGGCTAATTGGTGATCTTGCACCGCCTCGCGCCGCCCGAATCTGAATTTCATTTTAGCCTCCTTCTACCGGATAGGCAATAATGCCAACCGTCCCCGGTCCCAGGTTTGCAGCAACGCCGATAGAAAGCTCGGTCATGATCAATTCTTTGCAATTCAATACCTGGCGCACTTTTTCCATCAGAATCTGCCCGGCTTCGATATCCTCAGCATGCACGACTGCGACGTTCAACAAGCGCTCGCCCATACGTTCCTTCATCAGGTTGAGGATGAACTCCAAAGCCTTGCTGCGCGTGCGCACCCGGTCGCCTAGTTCCAGAACGCCCTCACGCAAGGTGATCACCGGCTTCACGTTGAGCAGCGAGGCCAGGGCGGCCTGTAACGCCCGGACGCGCCCGCTCCGGCGGGCATATTCCAGGGTATTCAAGGTCAGGATGATCTGCATGTTGCGGCGGATCCCATCCAGGCGCTCTAAGACTTGCTCCAGCGTGGCGCCAGCGCGTTCCATCAGGCGGGCTTCGCGCGCCATATAACCCATCCCGGCCGAACCACAGGCCGAATCGAAGGGGATGATATGAAAGCGCTTTGCCAGATCGCGGGCGGCCATCTCAGCCGAGGCCAGTGTGCCAGACAACTTACTGGTAACGTGCAAAGACAGAATCGTATCCCCGCCCTGGGCAATCCGCTGGTACAGGTCGATAAACTGCTGGGGAGTGGGCTGCGAAGTCTTGGGGATCGTACCGCTCTCGTTTGCCATGCGGTAAAAATCGGAATTGCTCAGGTCGATTCCCTGTAAAAATGTGTGCTCGCCGAAATGAATGTTGATTGGGATGACCTGAATATCATACTGCGCCAGCCATCCCGGCGGGGCATCCCCAGCGCTATCCATTACAATCCGAAACATGGCCCTCTTTACCTCCGTTCTCATTCTCCACTTGCTCCAGGTTCAGGAGCAACCCGTTCAACTCATCGCGCATGACCAGGAGCGTGCGATGATACAAGCTTTTCACGGCACCTTCGCTGCGCCCCATGATTCGCCCGATCTCGGCATTGGACATCTGCTCGACGAACTTCAGGATGAGCAACTGCTGCCGCTCTTGTGGCAAGCTCCGGATCACGCCCAGCAAATAGCGCTGCTCCTCGGAAACGATCAACTCATGCTCGGGGTGCTCCGACTGAGGCGCCCACATCACGCCTTCATCCAGGGGCACTTCCTTACGGCGGCTGTTATCGCGATGCCAGTTTGCCACCAGGTTATGAGCGATGCGGTACAGCCAGGCTGAAAACGGCAAACCCCGATCACGATAAGTCCCGATGTGGCCCAGGGCACGAAAGAAGACGCGCTCGGTCAGATCCTCCGCATCGTGAACGTTACCTGTGCGGTAATAAATATAGTTGTAAATGCGCTCCACGTAGCGTTCGTAGAGCACGCCAAACGCCTCCCGGTCGCCCTGCGAGGCGAGAGACAAGGCCATCTCATCACTGGTCTGCTGCACCACGGCTTCCCTTTTCCGGTGAGGCCAGAGGCGACAGATAAGATGGCCAACCGAACCATCCAATTACCTGTTCGCCAATAGAAACCCCACGGATGCCAAAAAGTTTCTGACTAAAAAGGCAGTATAACATAAAATCAAAATGCGGTATAATAGCTGTGTCTGGGGATGAAAGGTCTCGACGGGAGAGGCTGGCCCCGGATTGCGAGCCGAGAGGCGCCGACCTCGGGCGGGCGCAAGCGCCTGCTAAAATCAGCGCAAAAAACAAGTGCCAATCGCACAAACTATGCTGCTCTGCCTCTCGCTGCATAAGCGAGACTGAGCGCACCTGGCTCTCTTAAGGGCCACGTCCGCCCACCCCGCCCTCTGACCGGTGGTGGGATCGGGCGTGACAAAGTCAGAGTGCCGCACGTCCCACACCACTAAGCGTGCGAAAGAGAGGCTTTCGGGTCTCAGTGGTTAGCGCGTGGGCCTCCTTGGTCGGTTGAGGAGCCAGGCGCGAAACTCAATAACCGACTACGCTCGTAGATATCCGCGGGACGAATCTTTCGGACTCGGGTTCGATTCCCGACATCTCCACCAGAAAAATGCAGTTGGCTGCGCGATCACCAACTGCATTTCTGCATCCAGGGATCGAGTCGCAATACCAGTATCAACCTGGCAATCCTGGCAGTTGCGTTATTCCAGAAGGGCCTGCTCAGGTAGTGAGAAGAAGATAAGCTGGCGCATTTCACCAGGAACTACGGCCTGACCTTGCCGCTGGTGGTCAGGTTGTTCCTGTTTGGGTAGACGCTACAGGAGGCGCAGCACCAGGCCCTTCAAGTAAGCCCCTTCAGGGAAGTTCAACGCCACGGGGTGGTCCGAGCTCTGCTGCAGGCGACCCACGATTTGCGCCTGCACGCCGGCGTCGAGGGCCGCCCCGGCAACGATCTTCTGGAACAGGTCCGGGTCGACCCCGCCGGAGCAGGAGAAAGTCGCCAGCAGACCGCCGGGGCGCAGCAGCTTGAAGGCCAGCAAATTGATGTCCTTGTAGCCGCGCGCCGCCCGGGTGGCCTGGGCGGCCGTGGCAGCGAACTTGGGCGGGTCCAGGATGACCAGGTCGAAACTGCGCCCCTGGTCGCGGAACGCGCGCAGCGCCTGGAAGACGTCTGCCGGCAGCCATTCGACCGGCCCGGCGGGCAGGTCGTTCAGCGCCAGATTGCGCCGCGCCATATCCAACGCTTCCTCCGAGGCGTCGATGGCCGTCAGCCCTGCAGCGCCATGCGCCAGAGCGAAGGCGGCAAAACCCCCGGTATAGCTGAAGCAATCCAATACCTGGCGCCCGCCGGCCAACTGCCCGACGTGCAGGCGGTTCTGGCGCTGGTCCAGGTAATAACCCGTCTTGTGGCCCTGGCGCACATCCACCCAGAATTTCAACCCGTTTTCGTGAATCTGGAGCGCATCCGCAGGCATCTCGCCATACAGCAAGCCCGTGCGCAGCGGCAAACCTTCCAGTTCGCGCACCCCGGCGTCCGAACGCTCGTAGATGCACGCCGGCTGGCTCAATTCCACCAGCGCGGCGACGATCTGCTCGCGCCAGCGCTCCGGGCCGCTGCTGAGCAACTGCACCACCAGTGTATCCGCATAGCGGTCGACGATCAGACCCGGCAGGCCGTCCGACTCGGCGTGCACCAGGCGCAGGGCATTTGTCTCCTGCGGCAGCACCAGCGCCTTACGGGCCGCCAACGCCCGTTCCAGGCGGGTGCGCAAGAAATCCGCATCGATGCGCTCATCCGGGTTCCAGGACCAGGCGCGCACGCGGATTTGAGAATGCGAACTGTAAGCGCCCCAGGCCAGGAAGGACCCATCCGCGGCGACCAGGCGCACCGTCTCGCCATCCGGCGGATCACCTTGCAGCGAGGCGACCGCCCCCGAGAACACCCACGGGTGGCGGCGCAGCAGTGCTCTTTCGCGCCCGGGCTTCAACCGGACTTCGTACATCAGATCACCCCGGTGATCTTACCTGCCTCTTCGATCACGTTCATGGCGTTTTCGATCTCTTCCGGATCGTGAGCCGCCGTGACGGTGGCGCGCAGGCGCGCCAGACCGGGCGGCACTGCCGGCGAAACCACCGGCAGAACGAAGGTATCGCGGTGCTGGGCTTCGCGCGTCATGGCGTAAGCCAGCTCGTCTTCGCCGCACAGCACCGGCACGATCGCCGTTTCAGTTTGCATGGTATCGAAGCCGCGCGCTTTGAGCCCGCCGATGAACTGCTCGGTATTGGCGCGCAGTTTGTCCACCCGCCAGGGCTCATCCAGGATCACCTCGAAAGCCGCCTTCGCCGCGGCAGCCTGGGCTGGCGGCAGCGCCGCCGAGAAAATATAAGCCCGGCTGGCATGCCGCAAGAAGCGGATCAGGTCCGCATCCCCGGCCACATAGCCGCCCACAGACGGGATGGTCTTGCTCAACGTGCCCATCTTGATGTCGATCGTACCCGGCATGCCGAAGTGTTCTTCGACGCCGCGCCCGGTTTTGCCCAACACGCCCACGGAATGGGCCTCATCGACCATCAACCAGGCCTGGTATTTGCGGCACAATTCAACCAGTTTGGGGAAATCGATGATATCCCCATCCATGCTGAAGACCGAATCGCACACCACCAGCTTGGCAGCCCCGTCCGGCACCTGTTGTAACCTGGCCTCCAGGGCCTCCATATCGTTGTGGCGGAAACGCAGGAACCTTGCCCCTGACATCAAACAGCCATCCACGATGCTGGCGTGGTTGAGCTTGTCCGAGATCACGTAGTCGCCGCGCCCCAGCAGGGTCGAGACGACCGTCAGGTTGGTAACGTAGCCAGATGAATAGGTGACGGCTGCATCAGCACCTTTGAAGGCGGCGATGGTCGCCTCCATCTCTTCGTGCAGCGCCAGAGAACCGGCCAGCAGGCGCACCCCATGCGTGCCCGTGCCGTACTTGTCCACAGCCGCCTTGGCTGCCTCATTGATACGGGGGTGGCCCACCAGGCCCAGGTAGCTGTAGGAAGCATACATCCCCATTTCACGGCCTCGAACCAGGACGCGCGAACCGCCGCGCAGCTCCGAGGCGGGCTGGTTGTAATAATACAGATCCGCCTCCAGGAAATCGGCTATGCGCTTATTCATGGCATGGATGCGCTGCATGACCGTGTCTTCAGCTTTGATATGATTCATAGATCGCTCCTCAATTAATTGCAGGTAATGGGCCAAGTTTAGTCCAGGCAGCGCGAACTGTCAACATCTGGATACAATCCAGATCGAAAAAAGGCGCATTCCGTATCAGGCATCGCCCGCCAGGCTGCGCAGGCCGGCCTCGTCCAAGACAGGCACGCCCAGTTCCTGCGCCTTGGCCAGCTTGGAGCCCGGGCTGTCTCCCACCACAAGGTAGCTGGTCTTTTTGCTGACCGCGTCGGTCACCTTGCCGCCGTGAGATTGGATATAGGCTTTGGCCTCGTCGCGCGATAAGCCCGGCAGCGTACCCGTGACCACGAAGGTCAGGCCTGCCAGCGGCTGGGCACGGCTGTCTGGCAGGGCAGCCGGCTCGGCCCTCGGCCATACGCCTGCCTGGCGCAGCTTCCCCAGCACCTGGCGGTTGGCCGGACGGGCGAACCAATCTACGATCGCCTGGGCGATATTGGGGCCGATCCCCTCCACCCGCTGCAAGTCTTCCAGCGTGGCGCTCCCGAGCAAATCCAGGTCAGGGAAATAGCGCGCCAGGTCAGCGGCCACTACCTCCCCCACACCGCGGACGCCCAGGGCGGTGAGCAGGCGCGCCAGCGAACGACCGCGCGAGGCATCAACCGCTTGCAGCAGGTTGTCCGCCTTTTTCTCGGCGAAGCCCTCCAGGGCCAACAGGGCCTCGCGCTGCAAGGTGTACAAATCCGCCACGTCTTTCACCTGGCCGCTGGCGACCAACTGCTCGACGATCTTGATCCCCAGGCCGACGATATCCATCGCACCCCGGGAGACGAAATGCTCCAGGTTGCGGATCAACTGCGCCGGGCAGGCAGCGTTGACGCAGTACCAGTCCACCTCGCCGGGCAGATTCTCGACCGGCTCGCCGCAGGTCGGGCAGACCTGCGGCGGCTGGTACGGGGCCGCCCCTGCCTCGCGCAGCTCTACCACCGGGCCGATCACGTAGGGGATCACCTCGCCAGCGCGCTTGACGCGCACGCGGTCCCCGATGCGGATATCCTTCTCGGCGATGTAATCGAAATTGTGCAGCGTGGCCTGCTTGACGATCACGCCGCCGATATCAACCGGCTCGAGCATGGCGTAAGGCGTCAGCCGCCCCGTGCGGCCCACGTTCACGCCGATGTTGAGCAATCGGGTGGTCACCTCCTGGGCCGGGAACTTGAAGGCCACCGCGCCGCGCGGGTCCTTGCCGACGTAGCCCAGGTTTTCGGCCAGTTGCAGATCGTCGATCTTGATCACCACGCCGTCGGCTTCGAAGGGCAGCTTTGCCCGGCCATCGGCCCAGGCCTCGCAGGTAGTGATGGCATCCTCCAGCGTTTTGTGGAAAGAGGCATCCTGCGTCACCGGGAAACCCAGTGAAGCCAGGTAGGCCAGCCGCTCCCACTGCGTATTGGGGAACTGGCCCTCTCCCGCCACGATGGCGTACACCAGCAGGTTGAGCGGCCTGGCAGCCGTCAGCGCCGGGTCGAGCTGGCGCAGGGACCCGGCAGCCGTATTGCGCGGGTTCAGATAGGTCTTCTCACCGGCCTGCTCCAGGCGGCGGTTGAGTTCCTCGAAATCCTTTACGTTAATGAAGACTTCCCCGCGCACCACCAGGTACTCGGGCGCTGCCGGGCCAGCCGGATCGACCGGGATGCGCAGCGGCAGGGCGCGCAGCGTGCGCAGGTTAGTGGTGACATCTTCGCCCACCTCGCCGTCGCCGCGCGTGGCGCCCTGGACGAATTGGCCCTGGCGGTAATGCAGCACCACCGACAGGCCATCGATCTTGGGCTCGACCACGTAGCTGGCGGCCGAGACGCGCTCGTCCAGGCGGACGATGCGCTCGTACCAGGCGCGCACGTCCTGCGCCCCAAAGGCGTTCGCCAGGCTGAGGATCGGCGCCGGGTGGCGCACCCTGGCGAATCTCTCCGCCGGCTGACTGCCAACGCGCTGGCTGGGCGAATCGGGAGTGATCCACTCAGGATGCTCCGCCTCGATCTGGCGCAGCTCTGCCAGCAGGTGATCGAATTCGTAATCGCTGATCAGCGGCGCATCCAGGACGTGATAGCGATGATTATGGAAATGCACTTCCTGGCGCAACTGCGCCAGGCGCGCTTGCAACGCTTGCAGGGCATCAGGCTGGTCGGGCATCTTGACAGACCTCACTCTCCGCAAAATTGGTAACAGCCAGCAGCACCAAGATGATCCAAACGGTGTCCGCCAGGAGCAGGTGCACGAGCTGCATCCAGACCGGGGCCAAGAGCAGCAGATTCACCAGGCCTGCAACCAATTGCAGCACAAAAAAGGCCGTCAGCAGGCGCACGAAGCGGTGGATGAGCGGGTTGGCACGGAACATTAGCAAGAGGATGCTCAATGCCCCCAGGAATACGCCCACAACAATGGCGATCAGCGGATGCCAGACGCGCAGGCGCACCAGGAAATGCGCCGTCGGCGTGAAATCCTGGAGGATGCCCTCCCCCAGCGAACGAACCGGGAAAAGCGTGTCGCCCAGGGCTGTCATCGCCCCAAAAACGCTCAGGGCAAGCACACTCAGGAAAGCAAACACGAACAGCCACAAGCCAATCCCGTGCCCGTGCAGCACGACCGGCTCGCCGCCGGAAGCCCACCAGGCCGTCAGCGTCAGAGACGCCAGCAGCAGGAAGGTGTTGATCAGGTGGATGGCCATCGAAACCACTCGCGCCGTCGAGGCGTCGTTCGCCACCCACTCGAACAACACCAGTCCAGCCCCCACCAGCGCCTCGGTGATGACAAACACCAGCGACAGACCTGCCCCCAGGCGTACGTTGTGCCGCCGGGGATAAGCGCGCCAGGCCCACAGCACCAGGATGATCACCAGCACCAATGCCAGACCGCTGGTGAGGCGGTGTACGAATTCGATAACAGTCTCTATATTCGGCGAGCGCGGCAGTACGACCCCATTGCACAGCGGCCAATGGCTGCCACAACCTGCGCCCGACCCCGTGGCGCGCACGTACGCGCCCCACAAGACCACCAAAAGGTTGTAGAGCAGGACGCCCCAGGCGTATTTTGCAAAGTTGGTGAGCTTCATGGCGGTGTTTATCCCTTAGTTTCGTGTCAATCGTCCATCTGCTAGAACAACCTGACTTGCTGAGCGGGCGGGAACGGCTCCCGTGGCAGACCAGCGATGCGCTTGAAGCGGTCAGCGCTCCCCGCCGCAAAACCGGCGTAATCGTTATTGAACTGCCCAAACACAGCCTGCACGTACGGCAGTTGGTCCTGGAACTGCTGCCACCAGGCCTGCAGGTTAGCGTCGCGATCGATGCGCTCCTGGCTATGCTGCTGGAAAGCGCCATGCTGCCCGACCCAGCGCACGTACAGGAAGTCGCTGGTGCGCCGGAATCCACCGGGCAAACCGGGGAACTCCGTTGCCGCCCAGCACACGCCCTGGCGGGCCAACGCCTGGGCCAGGGGCAGGGCCTCATCTGCAACCCCCGCAGTGTACCACGACTGGTGGCGAACTTCAACGGCAAAACGTAAATCGCCCGGCAGCCGCTGCACGAAGTCCACCAGGACGGGCAGCCGGCTGGCATCGAAGGAGGGCGGCAACTGGATCAGGACCACCCCCAGCCGTTCACCCAGCTCCCTGGCAACCTCCAGGAACTCGCCCATCGCCGCATCCACCCCCACCAGGCCGGCCTCATGCGTGATGAGGCGCGGCGTCTTCAGGCAAAAGCGGAAAGAAGGCGGAGTCGCCAGCGCCCAGCGCTGCACCGTCTGCGGGCGCGGCGTGCCGTAGAAGGTCGAGTCGACCTCCACACAATCGAAAATACGGCTATAATAGCGCAGATAGCCGCTGGCCTTCAGTTCAGCCGGATAGAAGACGCCGCTCCAATCTTTATAGCCGAAACCCATCGTACCGATATACCAATCGACCATATTCACCAGGTGCCCATATGTCCGAAGCCGACATCATCATTTACGCCACTCAATGGTGCGGGGACTGCCGCCGCGCCCGCCGTTTCTTCGATAAGCACAACATCCCCTACCAGTGGATCGACATCGACCGCGACCGGCAGGCTGAGAAGATCGTCATCCAGACCAACCAGGGCATGCGCAGCGTGCCCACAATCGTCTTCTCAGACGGGTCCGTCATGGTAGAGCCCTCGGAGCGGCAGTTGGCTGAAAAGTTCCAGGTGAACCTGGGCTGACCCTGCCCGCGGCGTCCATCAAACGTTCAACTCCTGCATCGTACCGGTCATCATAAAGATGATCCGTTCGGCGATGTTGGTGACACGGTCGGCGATGCGCTCCAGGTTATGGGCGCACCACATCAGGTAAGTCGCCCGCGTGACCAGCTCGGGCTTCTTGGCCATGATGCCCACCAGGCGGTCGAAAACCGCCCGGTAGAGTTCGTCCATCTTCTCGTCCTGGTCGGCGATCTGCCTGGCCCAGGCGGCATCCCGCCTCAAAAAGGCCTGGAGACAATCGGCCAGCATCTTGCGGCTGAGCTCGCCCATCCTGGGGATCTTTTTGAAAGTTTTCAACAAGGGCTCGTCTTCCATCAAGATCACGGTCTTGGCGATCCCGGCGGCGTGGTCGCCCATGCGCTCGATCTCCACAACGATGTGGATGGCGGTGATCACGGCGCGTAAATCGCCCGCAGCCGGCTGCTGTGTGGCAATCAACACCAGGCAGGCCTCTTCGATCTTGAAGCGCAGGGCATTCACTTTTTCATCGTTGGCGATCACCTGCCGTGCCAATTCCACATCCCGCTCGAGCAGCGCCTGCATCGAGCGCTCGATGGCTGCATCCACCAACTGGCTGGCGGACACCAGGTCACTGCAAATCTCGCCGAACTCGCGGTCGAAAGCCGCGCGCAAACTATGCGACATGCAATCCCTCCATTTCACCCCATGCGCCCGGTGATGTAAGATTCGGTCAGTTCCTTCTCCGGCCGTGTGAACATCAATTGGGTGGGGGAAAACTCGATCAGCTCGCCCAACCAAAAGAAACCCGTGCTGTCCGAAACGCGCGCCGCCTGCTGCATGTTGTGCGTCACAATCACGATGGTGTAATTTTCTTTCAACACGCCGATCAATTCTTCGATGTGATACGTGGCAATCGGGTCCAGCGCCGAAGCCGGCTCATCCATCAAGATCACTTCCGGTTCGACTGCCAGGACGCGCGCCAGGCACAGGCGCTGCTGCTGCCCCAGGGACAGCTCCAGGGCTCCCTTCTCCAGATCGTCTTTCAGCTCATCCCACAGGCCGACCTGTTCCAGGCTGTGCTGCACCAGGTCGCGCTGTTCCTCTCGAGAGCCCGCCATCCCCAGCACGCGCGGCCCAAAAGCCACGTTGTTGAACACACTCTGCGGGAAAGGATTGGGCTTCTGAAAGACCATGCCCACCCGCCGGCGCAGGTCCGACAGCACCATCTCCGGCGCATAGATGTCCTGGCCGTTGAGCAGGATCGTGCCATCGACGCGCGTACCGGCGATGGTGTCGTTCATGCGGTTCAGGCAGCGCAAAAAGGTCGACTTACCGCAGCCGGAAGGACCGATCAGCGCGGTCACCTGGCGCGGCAAAACATCCATATGGATCTGGCTCAAGGCCCGCGCCTGCCCGTAATAGAAATCCAACTGCTGAACGTGAAAAACCGGGGTGGCATCTTCCATACCTGAATTCTACTGCATAACGCCCAGTTTTCCAAATATCTTGCCCGGCAACCTGTTTACGGTATAATCAACCCCTGATGAGAGGCATCCACGTTTTGGGAATTATGCTCTTGCTGGCAGGCTTGCTGGGCTGTTCGGCTCCCTCCCCTGCCCCTGAAAACGCCCCAACCCCCGCACAAACTGCCTACATCGAAAACAAAGGCTCCGATACCATCGTCAACCTGGCCCTGGCGTGGGCCGAGCGCTACCAGGAGCTGCACCCCGAAGCGCGCATCTCCGTCACCGGCGGCGGCTCGGGCACAGGCATCGCCGCCCTGGTCAACGGCACTGTCGATATCGCCAACGCCTCACGGCGCATCAAGACCGAAGAACTCCAGGCCGCAGAGGCCAACGGCACACAGCCGGTCGAATTCGTCATCGCCCGCGATGCCATCGCCGTGATCGTCAACCCTGCCAACCCAATCGAACGCCTGACCATCCAGCAAATCTCTGATATTTACAGCGGCAACTATCAGAACTGGAGCGAGCTGGGCGGTGAAGACCGGCCCATTGTGCGCCTGTCGCGCGAGACCAACTCGGGCACTCACGTTTATTTCCTCGAGGAAGTGCTGCGCCTGGGGCAGAAGGAAAACAAGACCCTGTTCTCGCCCGACACGCTGCTGTTACCCTCCTCCGAAGGCATTATCTCCGAAGTGCGTGACAATCCCAACGCTATCGGCTACGATGGCCTGGGTTACGTCACCCCAGAAGTGAAGATCGTCGCCATCGCCAGGGAGGCGGGCGAGGATTACATCCTGCCCTCGGCCCAAACCGTCAACAACGGCTCCTATCCGATCGCCCGCGACCTGTACATGTACACCGCCCAGCAGCCGAGCGGCGCCATCCAGACCTACCTGGACTGGATCCTTTCCGCTGAAGCGCAGCAGATCGTGGTCGAACTGGGCTTCGTGCCGATCCGTCCATAAGAACAGCCTGTGAGAATGAAAACCTCCGCTTCTCGCTCCGAAGATCTGATTACCCGCCTGATCGCCGCCTGCGGCTATTCGGCCATCGTCTTCGTCGCCATGATCTTTTACTTCCTGTTCAGCGAAAGCCTGCCCACCCTGGGCGAAGTCCCGCTGAAGACGCTGTTCAGCGGGCGCTGGTATCCCATCGAGGATTACTTCGGCATCCTGCCGCTGCTGGGCGGCTCGCTGATCGTCACCGTGGGCGCGGCCCTGGTGGCGGTGCCGGTCGGCATCGGCACCGCCATCTACATCGCCGAGATCGCCCCACGCTGGGCGCGTGAAGTCCTCAAGCCGCTGATCGAAGTGCTGGGCGGGCTGCCTTCCGTGGTGCTGGGCCTGCTTGGTATCCTGGTGCTCTCCCCCTTCCTGCGGCGCTTCCTGAACCTGCCCACCGGGCTGAGCGCCTTCACCGGCTCCCTGCTGCTCGGCGCCATCTCCATCCCAACGATCATCTCGGTGGCCGAAGACGCCCTGGATGCCGTGCCGCGCAGCTACCGCGACGCCGCCCTGGCCCTGGGCGCCACCGAATGGCAGACGATCTGGCGCGTGACCCTGCCGGCGGCCCGCTCGGGCGTGCTGACGGCGGTGATGCTGGGCATCGGGCGGGCCATCGGCGAGACGATGACCGTGATGATGGTCACCGGCAACGCCGCCGTGCTGCCCAACGGGCTGGGGGCGCTCTTCGCCCCGGTGCGCACCATGACCGCCACCATTGCCGCCGAGATGGGCGAAGTGGCCAACGGCTCCACCCACTACCACGTGCTTTTCTTCATCGGCATCCTGCTGTTCCTGATCTCATTGGCGGTCAACGTGACTGCCTCGCTGGTGGTCTTCCGCCAGCGCAAGCGCTCGGAGCGCATCCTGTCATGACACAGCCGCACACCTCTTCTACGCGCCTGCGCAGCCTGACCCAATACCTGGGCTTCGGCCTGCTGACCGCCATCACCCTGGCGACGGTCATCCCGATCCTGCTGGTGGTTGGCTACATCCTGGCCAAAGGCGCGCCGGCAATATCGCTGGAGTTCTTGCTCGGCTTCCCGCGCCAGGGCATGCGCGCCGGCGGCATCCTGCCTGCCATCGTGGGCACTTTCTACCTGACCCTGGGGACAGCGCTCTTCTCGGTGCCATTGGGGATCGGCGCGGCGATCTACCTGTCTGAATACGCCTCCGAAAACCGCTGGACGCGCCTGATCCGCATCGCCATCATCAACCTGGCCGGCATCCCCTCGGTGGTCTACGGGCTGTTCGGCCTGGGGTTGTTCGTGCTGTTCCTCAACTTCGGCACCAGCCTGCTGGCCGGCTCGCTCACCCTGTCGATCATGACCCTGCCGGTGATCATCAGCACAGCCGAGGAGGCCCTGCGGGCCGTGCCCCAATCCTTCCGCGTGGTGAGCATCTCGCTGGGCGCCACGCGCTGGCAGACCATCCGGCGCGTCGTGCTGCCCCAGGCGCTGCCCGGCGTACTGACCGGGGTCATCCTGGGCCTGGAGCGCGCTGCCGGCGAGACCGCCCCGATCCTGTTCACTGTGGCGGCCTTCTTCCTGCCGCGCCTGCCGCATTCCCCCCTGGATGCCAGCATGGCCCTGCCCTACCACCTGTTCGTCATTTCCACCCAGGTGCCGGGCATGCCCATCCAGATCCAGTACGGCACAGCCCTGGTGCTGCTGATCTTCGTGTTGGGGATGAACACGCTGGCCACCGTGATCCGCTCGCGGGCGCGCGCCCGCCGCCAGTGGTGAAAGCAGAGGAGATTCCGGCAGCATGATCAAATTCGCCATCCAGAACCTGAACCTGCGCTACTCGGACGGCACCGAGTCGCTGCGCAATATTAATTTAGAAATCCAGGCCAACGCCATCACGGTGCTGTTCGGCCCGGCCGGCGGCGGCAAATCCTCCTTCCTGCGCATCCTCAACCGCCTGAACGATTTGGCCGACGTGGTGGCGCTGTCCGGCCAGGTGCTGTTGAACGATGGTCACGATCATTTCATCGACATCCTTTCGCCGCAAACGGATGTCGTCGCCCTGCGCCGCCGCGTGGGCATGGTCTTCGCACGCCCGGTGGTGCTGCCTTTCAGCATCCGCAACAACCTGACTTACAGCCTGGAAGTGGCCGGCGTGCGCGACAGCGCCCGCCTGGAAGAAGCCGTGGTGCGCAGCTTGCAGCAAGCTGCTTTGTGGGACGAAGTCAAAGACCGCCTGAACGACCCCGCCGTGGCGCTCTCCGGCGGGCAGCAGCAGCGCCTGTGCCTGGCGCGCAGCCTGGCCCTGGAGCCGGAGGTGATCCTGCTGGACGAACCCACCTCCGGGCTGGACCCCATCTCTACCAACAAAGTAGAAAGCACCTTGCAAGAACTCAAACAGCGCTACACCATCATCCTGGTGCCGCATTCCGTACAGCAGGCCGCCCGCATCGCCGACCACGCCGCCTTCTTCCTGCAAGGCGAGCTGGTCGAGTACGCCGAGGGCAGCGCCTTATTCACCACCCCGCAAGATAAACGTACTGAAGATTATGTCGAGGGCCGTTTCGGTTAGAAAACGCGGAACGGCTTCGCTTGGAGGTTGCGTATGGCAGAAAAAATCCTTGTCGTTGAAGACGAACTCACTTTACAGGAAACCCTGGCGTATAACCTCACCCGCCAGGGATACAGCGTCGAAACCGCCGGAGATGGGCAGACCGCACTGGACAAAGCGCGCAGCCTGCACCCGGACCTGGTCGTGCTGGACATCATGCTGCCGGTGCTGGACGGCTTCGAAGTCTGCCGCATCCTGCGCCAGGAGATGAACGTGCCCATCCTGGTGCTGACCGCCAGGGACGATGAGATCGACCGGGTCATCGGCCTGGAGATGGGCGCCGACGATTACATCACCAAGCCTTTCAGTATGCGCGAGTTCCTGGCGCGCGTCAAGGCGCATCTACGCCGGGTGCGCATGATCCGCGAAGAGATGGACAGCGAGTCGACCCTGATCAAAGAGACTTACCGCTTTGGCAACCTGACTCTCGACCTGACCCGCCGGGAAGTGCTGCTGGATGACCAGCCGCTCTCGCTCAAGCCCAAAGAGTTCGATCTGCTGCTCTTCCTCACCCGCCATCGCGGCCAGGTGCTCTCGCGTGAGCTGATCCTGGAGCGCGTCTGGGGTTGGGAATTCAGCGGCGGCAGCCGCACAGTCGACGTGCACGTACGCTGGCTGCGCGAGAAGATCGAGCCAGATCCCGCCCTGCCCGAGCGCATCGTCACCGTGCGCGGCGCCGGTTATCGCTTCGAAGGATAGATTATGTTCCACAGCATCCGCTGGCGCATCGCCCTGCCCTACGTCATCCTGATCCTGGTCACTATGCTGGGAGTCGGCTTCTACATCACCTATTTCGCCCGCCAGACTTACCTGAGCGCCCTCGAATCGGAGCTGAGCGCCGAGGCGGTCCTGGCCAGCGAGACGGTCGGTCCGTTCATGGAGCCGGTTCCCGATCCGGTCACGCTGGACGCCCTGGCCAGGCGCTGGTCGACCCGGCTGGGCACGCGCGTCACCATCATCGCCGCCGATGGCGTGGTACTGGGCGAGTCGCACGAAGACCGCACACAGATGGAAAACCACCTCAACCGTCCGGAAATCCAGCAGGCGCTGAGGGAGGGCAAAGGCGCAGCCACGCGCTACAGCGTCACCCTGGGCAAATTCCTGCGCTACCTGGCCATCCCAGTCTACGCAAATGAGGAGGTGATTGGCTTTGTGCGCATGGCCCTGCCTGTCGAAACCGTCAATCAAACTGTAGCCAGCTTACAGAGCGCCCTGGCCGCGGCGACCTTCGTCATCACCATCTTTGCCGTGCTGCTGGCCCTATGGATCGCCGGGCGCAGCATGCTCCCCCTGGTCGAACTGACCCAGGCTGTCGGCCAGATTGCCGAAGGCGACCTAGCCCTGGCGCGCCTGGATAAAAGCCGGCTAAAAACCACCTCCGACGAAATCGGCGACCTGACCCGCGCCTTCGACAGCATGACTTTGCGCCTGCAAGAGCAGATCCAGGCCCTGGAAACCGAACGCAGCAAAATGGCCGCCGTGCTGGGGGTCATGTCGGACGGCGTCCTGATTGTAGATCGAGAAGGACGCATCCAGTTGATTAACGCCGCCGCTGAAAGCATGTTCAACGTGCAGGCCCAAAATACCACCAACCGCTCCGTGGCCGAGGTGCTGCGCCACCACCAACTGGTGGAACTCTGGCAGCGCTGCCAGGCGCTGGGCGATTCGCAGGTTGCCACCGTTGAGCTATCTAAACAGAAACTCTACCTGCAAGGCATTGCCACCCCCCTGGGCAAAGCTCTGCCCGGCAGCACGCTGCTGCTCTTCCAAAACCTGACGCGCCTGCGCCGCCTGGAAACGATACGCCAGGATTTCATCAGCAACATCTCGCACGAACTGCGCACGCCCCTGGCCTCGCTCAAAGCCCTGACCGAGACCCTGCAGGAGAGCGCCCTGGAAGACCCGCCTGCCGCCCGGCGCTTCTTGCAGCGCATGGAGACCGAAGTGGACTCCCTCAGCCTGATGGTCTCTGAACTGCTCGAGCTCGCGCGCATCGAGTCCGGGCGCGTGCCGCTCAAACTGGAGCCCGTGGCCCCATTCGAACTGCTCGAGCTGGCCGTGGAACGCCTGCGCCTGCAAGCCGAGCGCGCCGGCTTGCAAGTCGAAATCGACTGTCCAGACGATCTCCCCGAAGTGCTCGCCGACCCAAGCCGCCTGGAGCAGGTGCTGGTCAATCTGCTGCACAACGCGATCAAGTTCACCCCCAAAGCCGGGATGATTTACGCCAGCGCCAGCATCCAAAACGAAAACATTCTGTTCAGCGTCCAGGATACCGGCATCGGCATCTCCGCCGACGATTTACCGCGCATCTTCGAGCGCTTCTATAAAACCGACCGCGCCCGCTCGAGCGGCGGCACCGGCCTGGGCCTGGCCATCGCCCGCCACCTGGTGGAAGCCCACGGCGGGCGCATCTGGGCCGAGAGCCGCGAAGGACAGGGCAGCAGCTTCTATTTCACCGTTCCAATCACGCACTGATTTGCCCGTTGGTCAGGCTCGCCAGCGAACTGGCCTCAAAGACGCCCAATTCCTGCGCTTCCTGGCGCAGGCTGTCCACCAGGCGTGACTGTTCTTTGCGCGCCTGTTTGGCGCCGATGGCTTGCAAGCGCAGCACTTCTCCCAAGGCGCCATCCAGCGAGTTGGATAAACTGACCAACTGCGCATCTACCCGGTCCAGATAAGTGATCAACTGGCGCTGGTTCTCCAGCCTGCTCTCGAGGGCCGAGAGCGATTGGTTATATTCCTGCTGCACCACCGGGTCGGCAGCATTGGCCACCTGTTGGCTGAGGCGCACCCACTCGGATTCAAGATCTTCTTTGGCCTGAGAAACCACCCGGTAATTTTCAAGGGCGCTCACTCGCTGGCACAGGCTGTAAGCCTGGTCGGTCAGGGCATTGACCGCCTCCTGAACAGGCTGCAAGGCTTTGCGAATGGCAGGATCCATGCTCGCCAGGGCGTTATAAACGCTGACCTGCGCCCGCTCGATGCGGTCGAAACGCGCCTGGAAGCGCTGCGCCAGGGGCGTGCGCGAATGGACGCTATGGCTGATGCGCAAAGCCGGGTTGCGCGCCACCAGGACCACCATCACCAACCACAACAGGATTCCGACCGGGGCCAACCACCACGCCGAACACAACCCGGCGGCAACAGACAGCGCCAGGATGGTCAAGTTGGCCGGGTTGAGCAAAGCAACAACAATCGGGGTTCGCATGAGTCTGGCTCTTTCTAGAAGAACGTGGCGATCTCTGCGTAAATCTTAGCAATCGTAGCCGGGTCGCTCTTATACTGCTTGCCGCCGGTTGCCTCAGCAATCTGGCGCAGAATCGTTTCATCTGCATCGCTGCCAAAAGCGATGGTAAAGACCTTGATGGCATTGCCGCCTTCTTCCGAAAAGCTGCCGATATCCGCCATCAACTGCTCCAGGCGATATTCCGAATCGGTGTCCATGCCATCCGAAAGCACAACCACGGCGCGAATGTGCTTTGGGTCGCCGTTAGCATTCAAATCCTGGTAAGCCTTATCGACTGCATCATACAGGCGCGTGCCGCCACCCTCGATCACCCCTGAAACTCTGCGGGCAATATCCTCGCGCTTCTCACCCACCGGGGAAAGCGGCGTCAGCTCAACGATCTTATTGCTGAAAAGCAGCACCTGCAAGCGATCGCGATCATCCAGAACGCCAATGAACTGCGCCAGGCTTTCACGCGCCGAGGATATTTTATTGCCCTTCATGCTGCCCGAAACATCCATCACCACCACCAGATCGACCGGTTTCTTGGTTTCTTTCCACAGCGCTTCGATCCCTGAGATCACTTCGGCGCTCGGCACTTCCAGAACTGTCTTGGGCTCGTTGATGTCGACGCCGTGCTGGGCGTCCAGCGGGGCAGTCAATGGAATCGCGGGATCGGCTGGGCGGAAACCATATTCAATCGCTCGCGTCTGCTGCGGGCGATCGAGCAAGAAAGTTTCGAAATCCTGCGCCGCGGCGCGCTGCTCGTCGGTCACCCAGGGAGCATTGAGGATAGCATACGGGTGATTGGACCAGAACGTGCCCTCGCGTGGATAGATGGCAACCACGGGCAACTGTGAACTCGTGCCTGCCAGGCGCTTGCTCTCTTGAGCAACGATCAGGTTTTCATAGAGCACTGCCGCGCTCAGGTAAGATGGACCGCGCTCGAACATGCGCTCTGCGAAGAAACCGGTACTCGTACCGTAGTGGATGATAGAAGCCTGCACATCAGCCATGAAGGATTTCAACTGCTCATCCTGTAAATCCTGCAGAGTCAAGCCGCGCTGCTTGGCCGCCCCGGCGTAAGCCTGGGCAATAATCGAAACGATCCCGCTGTTACTGTAGTTCGGGTGGGTGTGGCCAAACTTAAACTCGCCCCATTCAGGATAGCCATAAGCCGCCCAACCATCCTCGGAGGTCGCCAGGCGGGCGATATCACTCCAGCCCAAGGCCACATTCGGCCAGCCTAAGGCCTCTGCCATCGGCTTCCACATGGCAATCACTACCGGGCTGAGCACCAGGTAACTGGGAGAGCCCTCCACCAAATCACTGGAGTGGGTTTTGCGCCATTCGGCATTGGCCACCGGCACATACACATCCGAAGCCGGGCTCCATACGGTCGGCTGCAGCTCTCCGGAGATGATCGCATTGACCGATTCGATCGAGCCCATCGGGGTAATGTCGATCACAATCGTCGAACTGCTCTCCGTCTTGTGCCTGGCCTGGTTGTATTCCTGTACCAGGGGCTCCAGCCATTCTTGTTTTTCAGAACCATAAACGATGCTGACGGTTACCTGCTTGCCTCCCAGGCTGATCCCGCCGCCCCCACTGCCTCCGCAAGCCGACAACAACACGGTTACCAAAGTGAATATCGAAATGAGCACGTGCAGGCGATTCTTCATAAACTATCTACTCCCAGGCGGAACTTCCTGTTCCGCCATTGTCCTGAACAAACAGGCGATCTAACGTTGAATATTGCGTATCCAGAAAGTCAATAAGGTGTCCAACACCGTCCCATCGGGCAGTTGTACTTCAGGCGGCAGGTCAACCCGGACGCCATTGGAAGCGTAACGCACCAATGGGCTGCCTGGCTGGTTCAAAGCAACCGTTGGATCAACCGGGCGAAAACCATACTTCAACAGGGCTGCTTCTTGCGCCTGGCGGCTGGAGAGATAGTCAATGAACACCCTGGCAGCCTCGACTTTGTCCGGCGTCACCCAATCTCCCTTGAGCACACAAAACGGATGGTCGCTCATTACCGTAGCCGGCGGGTAATAAATGCGCAGTTCGCCATAGCGCCCACGGGCATTCTCGATCTGCTCGATGGCGGTCGCCTCGTAGACCGCGACGATGTCGTACTTACTGGGGCCGAAAGCGACGATATCGCGCATATAGGTGCCGGTGCTGTCGCCGAAATCCACAATCGCACCTTCGAAGCTCTTCAGCCAGTCCTGGAACTCGACGTCCGACAAAATATCGTCCGAGGTCAACCCCTCGGTCTTGCCGAAATAGTTGTAAGTCATCAACAATACTGTCATGAAGCCGCTGTTCGACCTGGTGGGATCGGTATGCCCGAACTTGATATAGCCCCATTCCGAGTGCCCATAACCGGCCCACCCTTCGGGGTTGATCAGCGCTTCACGCAGGCGAATCCACAGGTTGCCGTTGGGGTTATCCCCCCACAACACCTGAGCGCGATCCTGCCAGGCAACCAGCACCAGGGGCGTTTGCACCACTGAACGACAGGTAGATTTATCGCTTGGGTCTACCAACGGAAAACCATACTTGCTGCGCGAGAGGTCTTCCAGGATCGAAATTTGCAGCGAGCCAGCCGGGCTGATCACGTCCGGTTTGGCTTCGCCATCCAATACAGCCAGGTACATCTCGCGCGAGCCGCTCTTTTGCATCTCCAATTGGATTGGGTGACCGTTGACCCTGGGTGGGTTGGCCTTGAACTCGGTCATCACTTCATTGAGCCAGGCTTCCTTCTCGGTGGAATACAAAACATTCAACACAATCGGGGGCGGAGGCGGCAGAATCAATTCGCGCAGCGGCGCGTAAGCGCTGCTGCGGAAAGCCGGAAAGACTAATGCAGCCACGAAAACGCCTAAAGCTGCAAAGCCATACACAAGCGCAAGTATCCAATTCAACCGAGAACTATACATTATGAGAGAAACATCTCCCTAAAATAAATTTCGCGCATGTATTGTAGTCTACACAAACGAGCCGGTTTTTTATTATCTTGTTAACAATCGATCAACAGTTGTTAACATCAGAAGGGGGGCCTCGCCTGGCTTTCTGTAAATATTTGTTAACCAAAGGTTTACTTGCGCTTAACTGGCGCGCCTTCCCCGGTTTGGTATGACATGATAAGCTTAGATTACCTGGTTAGACCATCACGCTGGACCTGCGCACCCCGCAGGCTACCACTGAACAGGTACTGAACAGGTATTGAGAGAAAATGTCCCGACTACTTGAAACTTTCTGGAAGCCGCGGTCGCTCAGCACAAAACTACTGCTGCCGATCGCTGGCTTGATGCTGGTGGCTCTGCTGGCCAGCAGTTTTGCTTTCGTGGTTAGCACAGCCGCAACGCGCAACCGTATTCTCCAACAACAAATCCTTGACGACCAACAACGCATCACCCAAACGCTCTCCGGGAGGGTAGAAACCATCCGGTCAGCAGCGCAAATCCTGGCATCGAATGACGAGATCGCCAGGGCGATGACTGACAAAACGGACGAATCCCTCAGCCTGGTGGACAGCCGCGCGGTGCAGGTGCGCAACCGCTTTGGGCTGGATGTGATCCAAATTTATGCAGCCTCGGGCGAAGCCTGGACGAATTTGCTGCTTGCCAGCCTCTACCGCGTTTCCTCTTTGCAGCCGTATATCCAGGATGGGGAGACCACCCTGGTCATTGTCGATGAGCGTTTGTTACTGCTCAGCCGGATGCGAATGCAATCCGGCGCAGGCGACGTCATCGTCGGCATCGACCTGGAAACCGAACTCAAACGCATCATCGCTCAAGAAGGCCTGGCAGCAGACCTGGGCTTGCGCTTTCAAGATTCCGAAGTTACGATCCTACGATCGCCTGGCGAATCCGAGAAAGTGCGGGGCGAGGCCGAGCTTTTACTCGGCGATTCGCCCGCTACGCTGATCATCGCCCACCCGGTGGCCGAGATCAACCAGGTGACCAATGCTGGCCTGGTTGTGACAGTCGCCAGCCTGCTATTGACGACGTTGGTACTGATCTTCTTGAGCACCCGGGTGATCCAGTCGATTGCCCTCCCGGTAGAAAAGCTGGCGGACGTGGCGCAATCTGTGAGGCGCGACCACCAGTTCGAGCCAATCGATTGCCAGGTTTTCGCTCAGAATCCGCTTTACATCGGCCAGGGCGATGAATTGGGACGGCTGTTCCAGGATTTCAACACCATGCTGTTGGAGCTGCGCGATCTATATACCGACCTGGAGCACAAAGTAGAAACGCGCACACGCCAGGTTGAGGCTGCTTCCGAGATCGCCAGGGCAACTGCCGCCAGCCTGGAACTGGATGTTGTGCTGCGCACCGCCGTCGAAATGGTTTGCCAGCGCTTCGGTCTTTATTTCGCCGGGGTGTTCATCATCGATCCCCGCAGGAATGTAGCCACGCTGCGCGAGGCCACTCGCCAGGTGGCGCAGTTATTCGACGACAATCGTTACCTGGTGCTGCCCCTGGATAAAGACTCGCACATAGCACAGGCGATTCGCTCACGACAGGTTATGCTGGTGCAGGATGTGAGGCGTGCCCCTGGCTATCTACCCCACACATCCCTTCCAGATTCGCAGGCCGAGGCTGTTTTCCCTCTGATTCATGGCGAACACGTGATCGGGGCCCTGGATGTGCAAAGCGCTCGCATGGAGGCCTTCGTGCCTGAACTGGTCGAAATTCTACACACCCTGGCCGACCAGCTTGCTGTTGCAATCCAGAATGCCAGCCTGTTCGAACAGCAGAAGGAAATTGCCACCCGCCTGACAGAGATCGACTTCGTCAAGACACAGTTCCTGGCGACCGTCAGCCATGAATTGCGCACGCCCTTGAACTCCATCATTGGATTCTCCAAGCTGATGCTCAATGAACTGGATGGACCGATCACCGAAGCCCAGGCCAGCGACCTGCAATCGATTTTCGAGAACGGACAGCACCTGTTATGGATCATCAATGACATGCTCGACCTTTCTCAGATGGAAGCCGGGAGAATGGGCCTGGACCTGGGAGAAGTGAACCTGGGTGATGAAATTGCCGCCGCCCTGGAGGTGATCCAGAAGCGTTTGAACAGCAAGCCCATCCAACTGCGCATGGAAGTCCCGGCAGATTTGCCCGTGCTGCAAGCCGATGGGCCGCGCCTGCGCCAGGTATTGATCAACCTCCTGTCCAACGGCGTCAAATTTACAAATTCCGGTATTGTGGCCGCTACTGCCACGTACAACGAGCAGTGGGTCATCGTCAGCATCGAAGATACCGGCATCGGCATCGCGCCGGAACACATGGACAGGCTCTTCCGGCCCTTCTCCCAGATAGATGCATCGTCTACACGCAAGCACGGCGGCCTGGGCCTGGGGCTGATCGTAACGCGTTACATCATCGAGCTGCATGGCGGCAAAATCTGGGCCGACAGCCTCCCGGGTGTTGGCTCGACGTTTTCGTTTGTCTTACCCATCCAACGCGGCCAATCGATTTAGATTGTTCGAAGCCTGGCCGAACACAGATTGAAACAACCTGGAGACTACATGTTACACAAAACCTTCGTCCTCGCCTGCACAATTGCCTTGCTGCTGTCGGCCTGCGCCGGCGGAGTAGTTCCGCAAGAGCCGACCTTCACACCCCTGGTGGGCAAACTGACTTTTGCCGGCAGCACCACGGTGCAGCCCCTGGCTGCCATGCTGGGCGACTCTTTCCAAAAGCGCCACCCACAAGTCCAGTTAGACATCGCCGCTGGCGGCAGCAAAGTCGGCATTCAGGCTATCCACGATGGCACAGTCGATATCGGCATGGCCTCGCGCCAGCTTTCCTCTGAAGAAGCGCAGGGCATCGATCAATTTCAGATCGCCAGCGACGTGATCGCGGTAGTGGTGCATCCCGACAACCCGGTCAAAGACTTGCAAATAGAAAAACTGCGCCAGATCTACCTGGGCGAAATCACCAACTGGAGCGAGCTGGGCGGTGAGGACCTGCCCATCGTGCCGGTAGCCCGCGAACAGAGTTCGGGCACGCGCGGCGCGTTCGACGAACTGGTGCTGGAAAAACAGGAACCCAGCGCGGCGAACCTGCGCCTGGCCGTGACCGCCGGCGATATGGCTGCCATCGTCGCTCAGGAGAAAGCAGCCATCGGCTACGTTGGTTTTGGCAACCTGGGCAGCGAAATCAAGCTTGTGGCCATCAACGGTATCCTCCCCAGCCTGGAAACCGCCCAAAACGGCAGCTACCCCTTGCTGCGCCCGCTGATTTTGATGACCGGCCCGCTGTCACAACCTCTGGCAGAGATGTTTGTCGAGTTCGTGCTCAGCGCCCCAAGCCAGCAACAGATTGCCGAAGCGGGTTGGGTGCCAGTCAAGTAGAACTAAGTCGCGGCCGCCAGCGCCGCGGCAGCCGCGGCGGCGCTGATCTCCTCGAGCGTTTGGGCAACCGCCTCGCCAATGATTTCGCCTTGCACCAGTTCCTCGATGCGCTTGCGCGCCCTTCTGCGCTCGTCCTTGGTGAACACCAGACCCAGCATGCCGCAAGCATGTAACAGGCTGAGCAAGCCAAGTGTGCGCGCTTCTGGCTGAAATTGGGTCAGCACAGCCTCGCGCAGGCGCTGCTTGACCCAGTATTTGGCCGAGGCGTCTTGCTGTGGGTAAGCTTCGTAAGGGATCACCCATAAGAAGCGCTTACCTTCTTTCCGCAAGGCGCCCATAGCGACCAGGCTGGCTGCCACCCGGCTGCGCAATTGTTTATTGTGCTGGCTCAAGACATTGATCCAATAGGTGGCTTTGCGCGGTTTCTCCGCTTGCACAATCTTCGCCAGACTCTCATCCAGGATCTCGTCATTGCAGACCAGGTTTTCCAGGATAACCACTTTATTGCCTTCTAATCCAAGCTTCCCAGAAAAGGTCAACTCGGACAGGATCGCGCCAGCCATCCCATAAGGCAAGCCAGTCGAGGCGGAGGGGTGAACCACGCCGCGGTCATCATCGATCGCCAACAGAAATAATTCTTCGACCAGATTCAGCATTTTTCTCTCTCATTCTTTCGGGGTGTTTGAAATTTCCCAGACACAGGCGGGGGCGCCAGCAGCCCGGCATTCGACTTCGACAACTTCGAACTCTTTACCGGTCAGCCAAAGCAGCGACTGCTGCAAAATGCCATTGAATGTCAGGCAAATCGATTCGCTGGACTGCTTGCCAGCACACATTGGGCAGCCTGCGGCAATATATGCCCAGCGATCGCCGCGATCCTCGTAGCTCAACTGGTAATTCTCCCCGATCGGCTTTGACAGTTTGTTGAAGCCGTCTTGCAGACTTTCAATCACCAGCTTGATCTGCGCGGAAACGGGCATCAGTTTCGCAGTGGCTTTGGCGGCAACGTTGAAAACTGCGCCCTGCTTCTCCGTAGCCAGGCGAGAGCCGATACGCCCGATGCGCAAAGTCATACTCTTGCCTGCTCTCCCGAAGAAATTCAACAGGCCCGCACACAGGTCGGCATATTCTGCCGCCCGGATATCACTGCCAAAATCGAAATTCTCAGGCGGGTAATTATCGATAAACTTCTCCAGCCCGGCGTCGCGCAAAACCACGCTCATGCCCTGCTTGCCGATCACTTCCTCCGCCGATAACAACGCCCAGCGCATATAGGCATCAGACATGTGTAAGTCACGCACTGGATCATGTTCGGTTTTATTTTTGATTTCCATTACTTTCTCCTGATCGTTGAGCCTGCTATACTCCGGTATTGTAATAAGCAAAGGCATAATCGCATACAGAAATCATGTTAATTTTTGTTAACAAAGTCGCCCTGTCGCCCCTGATCCCCTGATTGCACAACATGCCTGGGCCCGCCAATGGCTCCCCAGAATGATTTTAAACGTTAACTGGCCGTTTACCCCGCGTTAAACACGCCCCGAGACTCTCGTGGTATGTTTCCATTACTTTGGAGGAATAGTACTATGCACATACTGGTAACCAATGATGATGGTGTGATGGCCCCTGGCTTGCAGGCGTTGGCCGAAGAGATGCGCCAAATCGGCCAGGTAAGCATCCTGGCCCCCGACCGCAACTGGTCGGGCGGCGGGCACGTAAAGACCCTGGACCGTCCCCTGCGCATCCGCCAGGTGACCCTGGCCGACTACGGCCAGGCGTTTTCCAGTGATGGCGCGCCTTCGGACTGCGTGGCGCTGGCTTTGCTGGGTTTCTTCCCCGAAAAAATCGACCTGGTCGTCTCCGGGATCAACCCGATGGCTAACATCGGCCACGATGTCACCTATTCCGGTACAGTCACCGCGTCCATGGAAGCGGTCATCTGGAATGTTCC
This sequence comes from Chloroflexota bacterium, assembly GCA_040752025.1. Taxonomy (GTDB): domain Bacteria; phylum Chloroflexota; class Anaerolineae; order Anaerolineales; family UBA4823; genus JBFMFR01. The sequence continues at coordinate 259,993 of JBFMFR010000003.1, forward strand.
TGCTGTCGCCTTTTCGCTCGATACGCGCGAGAACCACCTCAGTCTACTGGATTACGGCCCTGCGGCGCGCATCGCCCGCCAGATCGTGCAAGCCCTGCAAGACCACCGTCTACCTGCCGGCATCCTGTTGAACGTCAATGTGCCTTACCTGCCTGAAGATCAGATCAAAGGAATGCGCATCACCCGGCAGGGGCTGCGAGTCTACCGCGACCGCCTGGATCAGCGTATGGACCCGCGCGGCCGCCCATATTATTGGATCGCCGGCGATGCCCCCACCGGCATCCCCGAAGATGGCAGTGATGTGGGCGCGCTGGCCGAAGGCTACGTTTCCATCACACCGCTGCAGCTCGATCTGACCGCTTATCCTGCCCTACATTTGCTGCGAAATTGGCAGTGGGAGCAAGTCAAAACCGCCTGAAGTATGCTGCTTTTCTTCTCCTCGGGGGGCGACGATCTCAGAGCGAATGATTGCTCTAATCCCGGGTTATGGCGCGCCGAGGTTAACAAACCCTTACGTATTTTTTAAAATTCATTAACAATCCATTCTAAGCCCGTTAAAAGTGCTGTGATAATCTTAGGTGATGAACGAAAATTCAACCTTGTTTTGGAGGAAAAGATTATGAATCGCAAGCTAAACATCGTGCTGTCTGTGCTAGTCCTATTGAGCTTCGTGCTCTCGGCTTGCGGCAGCCAGCCCACATCCACCCAGGCGCCAGCCAAACCCACTGAAGCGCCCAAGGCGACTGAAGCGCCTAAGGCGACCGAAGCGCCCAAGGCAACTGAAGCGCCCAAACCCACCGAAAAACCCATGGTGGAAAGCAAAGTGATGCTGCCCGAGGTCGACCCGGCTGCTGCGAGCGGCGACATCATCACCGCCGGCAGCTCCACCGTCTTCCCGCTGGCCGAACGCATGGCCGAGCGCTTCAAAGACGAAGGCTTCGCCGGCAACATCACCATCGACAGCATCGGCTCTGGCGGCGGTTTCGAGCGCTTCTGCGCAACCGGCGAGACCGACATCGCCAACGCCAGCCGCGCCATCAAGGACTCGGAAGTCGAAAGCTGCAAAGCCATCGGGCGCACGCCCATCCAGTTCCGCGTTGGCACCGACGCCATCGCCATCGTTGTCAGCAAAGAGAACACCTTCGTCACCGGTGTGACCGCCGAGCAACTGGCCCTGATCTTCTCCACCGCCGAGAAGTGGTCGGACGTCGATCCTGCCTGGCCGGCCGAGCCGATCCTGCGCTACATCCCCGGCACCGACTCGGGCACCTTCGATTTCTTCGTCGAAGAGATCTTCGACACCGAGAAGGAGCCCATCCTCAACGCTTCTAACCTCAACCTGAGCGAAGACGACAACGTGCTCGTCCAGGGCGTCCTGGGCAGCCCCTACGCCATCGGCTTCTTCGGCTTCGCCTACTACGCCGAGAATGCCGGCCAGATGACCGCCCTGTCCATCGATGGTGTAGCTCCCACCGCTGAAACCGCCGAAGACAACAGCTACCCGCTCTCCCGCCCGCTGTTCATCTACTCCGACGCCAAGATCATGCAGGAGAAACCCCAGGTAGCCGCCTTCATCAACTTCTTCCTGAGCTTCGTCAACGAAGAGATCGAGGATGTTGGCTACTTCCCCGCCAGCGTTGACGCTTTGGATGGCGCCAGGCAGGCCTGGCTGGACGGCACCACGGCTGTGCTCACCGATATGCCTAAAGCCGGTATGCTGCCCGAGGTCGACCCGGCTGCTGCGAGCGGCGACATCATCACCGCCGGCAGCTCCACCGTCTTCCCGCTGGCCGAACGCATGGCCGAGCGCTTCAAAGACGAAGGCTTCGCCGGCAACATCACCATCGACAGCATCGGCTCTGGCGGCGGTTTCGAGCGCTTCTGCGCAACCGGCGAGACCGACGTCGCCAACGCCAGCCGCGCCATCAAGGACTCGGAAGTCGAGAGCTGCGCTGGCATCGGCCGCACGCCCATCCAGTTCCGCGTTGGCACCGACGCCATCGCCGTGGTGGTCAGCAAGGAGAACACCTTCGTGACTGATGTGACCGCCGAGCAACTGGCCCTGATCTTCTCCACCGCCGAGAAGTGGTCGGACGTCGATCCTTCCTGGCCAGCCGAGCCGATCCTGCGCTACATCCCCGGCACCGACTCGGGCACCTTCGATTACTTCGTCGAAGAAATCTTCGACACCGAGAAGGAACCTATCCTCAACGCTTCTAACCTCAATCTGAGCGAAGACGACAACGTGCTCGTCCAGGGCGTCCTGGGCAGCCCCTACGCCATCGGCTTCTTCGGCTTCGCCTACTACGCCGAGAACGCCGGCCAGATGACCGCCCTGTCCATCGACGGTGTAGCTCCCACCGCTGAAACCGCCGAAGACAACAGCTACCCGCTCTCCCGCCCGCTGTTCATCTACTCGGATGCCAAGATCATGCTGGAGAAGCCCCAGGTAGCCGCCTATATCAACTTCTTCCTGAGCTTCGTCAACGAAGAGATCGAGGATGTCGGCTACTTCCCCGCCAGTGAAGCAGCCTTGCAAGAGGCGATGCAGGCCTGGCTGGATGCAATGGCCCAATAAAGTTCGCTGTGCCGCTGGCCTGCCCGGTCCGGTTGGACCTGGCAGGCCTTTTCTTGCCTTTACTCATTAATCGACTTATAATTGCCTCGACACAATCCTTGGAGAAATCAAAGGATGACAGTATATTCCATGAGCAAAGAAAAAACCAGCCAAAGCACAACCGAAACCATAACCCAAAGCCTGCGCCGCCGGCTGCGCCCTGGCGAAGCTTTGATCCAGGGCTTCTTGTTCTTATGCGGCGCCATCTCGATCCTGACTACAATCGGAATTGTCTACGAGCTGGGCAAAGAATCCCTGCTGTTCTTCCGCAGCCCAGAGGTCAGCCTGTTCGATTTCTTCACCGGTACACGCTGGCAGCCGCAAATCCTGGAGTTCGGCATCTGGCCGTTGGTGATATCGACGCTCATCACTACTGCCATTGCCATGTTGATCGCCCTACCGCTGGGCTTGAGCGTGGCGATCTACCTGAGCGAATACGCCACCCCGCGCGCCCGCGAGATCCTCAAACCCACCCTGGAAGTACTGGCTGGCATCCCCACTGTGGTGTACGGTTACTTCGCCCTGACCTTCATGACCCCATTGCTGCGCGGCATCATCGGCAAGGATATCGTCGGCATCTACAACATGGCCTCCGGCGGCCTGGTGATGGGCATCTTAATAATGCCGCTGATCACCTCGATGAGCGAAGATGCGCTCAGCGCCGTGCCGCGAGCGCTGCGCGAAGCTGCTTATGGCCTGGGCGCTACCCGCCTGGAAGTGGCCACGCGCATCGTGGTGCCAGCCGCGATTTCCGGCATCTCGGCCGCCTTCATCGTGGGCATCTCACGCGCCATTGGCGAGACCATGATTGTGGCCCTTTCGGTCGGCGCGGGGCCCAATTTCACCTTCAACCCTTTCAACGGCGCTGAAACCATGACCGGCCACATCGTGCGCATCAGCGGCGGCGACATCAGCTACGACTCGCTGGATTACAACAGCCTGTTCGCCATTGGCCTGCTGCTCTTCATCATGACCCTTTCCCTGAACCTGATCAGCGAGCGTATCGTACGGCGCTTCCGAGAGGTGTACGAATGAGCCAAACAACGGCTTCGCCCATCCCCGCCACGGATCTGGATAAAGAAGGCTCCAACCTGCCCGGCAGAAAGCAAACCGCCCTGGTCTGGCAGCTCATCTTCCAGGTCTCGACCATCATCGGCATCATTGCCCTGAGCGCCCTGCTCTTCAACATCACCAACCAATCCTTCGGATACATGGCCCTGCAGAACAAAGTCGATCCGGAAAGCCTGGCCGTGAACGGCGTGGCGCTCGAAGAACTGCCGCAAGAAGAACTGGTGCGCATTTTCCAGGAAAACGTCTCCAAGGGCCTGCTGCGGCGCTACGAACGCGAAAAGCCCTTCGCGGAGCGCAGCCGCGAAGAAGTTTACGATCTGATCCTGGAAGAAGTTATCGATCCCCAAATCGTCAGGACCTGGCTGTTGGTCGATTCGCTGACCCAGCGCCAGGCGATCCAGGCCGAGGCAGCAGAGGAATTCCCACAGGCCAGGCTGGTCTTTCGCTCGTGGATCACGCCGCGCTTCGTGGCTTCACCGCAGTCCAGCATCCCGCTGGATGCAGGCGTGCGGACTGCCATCCTGGGCTCGCTGTGGACGATTTTCATTACGATTGTGATCGCCCTGCCGATCGGCATCAGCGCGGCGATCTACCTGGAGGAATACGCCATCGATAACTGGGTCAACCGCCTGATCCAAACCAACATCAACAACCTGGCCGGTGTACCTTCGATCATCTACGGTATGCTCGGCCTGGCGATCTTCGTGCGCAACCTGGAACCGCTGACCAGCGGGGCGATGTTCGGGCTTACCGATCCCACCACGGCCAACGGGCGCACGATCCTGTCGGCGGGATTGACGCTGGCGCTGCTGATCCTGCCGCTGATCATCATCAACGCCCAGGAAGCGGTGCGCTCCGTGCCTAACTCGCTGCGTCAGGCCGGCCTGGGATTGGGCGCCACCAAGTGGCAAACCATCTGGCACCACGTGCTGCCCAACGCCATCCCGGGCATCCTGACCGGGGCCATCCTGTCGGTATCCCGCGCCATGGGCGAGACGGCCCCGCTGGTGGTGGTAGGGGCGGCCACATTCATCACATTCGACCCAAATGGGCCGTTCTCGAAATTCACCACCCTGCCGATCCAGATCTACCAGTGGACGGCGCGCCCCCAGGCTGAATTCCGCAATATCGCTGCAGCCGCCATCCTGGTGTTGATGATACTGCTGCTATCCCTGAATGCTACTGCCATATTGTTGCGTAACCGCTACAGCAGGAGGCTCTCATGAACATTCAACTTCAATCTACGGCTTCGCTCAAGAATACGCCAAACTCTGCCACACCAACCGAAACGCAGGCTTCGCACACGAATGGCAGGTACGCCATCCAGGTGCACGATCTGAGCATTTACTATGGCGATTTCCTGGCAGTGAAAAACGTCAGCCTGGACATCGAAAAACAAAAGATCACCGCCATCATCGGGCCCTCCGGCTGCGGCAAGAGCACCATGCTGCGCTCCTTCAACCGCATGAACGAACTGGTGCCCAGCGCCCGCATCAACGGCAAAATCCTGTTCCACGGCAAGAACATCTACGATGCGGATGTCGACCCGGTGCAGGTGCGCAAGCGCGTCGGCATGGTCTTTCAAAAGCCGAACCCTTTCCCCAAGACGATCTACGAGAACATCTCCTGGGGAGCGCGCATCAACGGCTTCAAGGGCAACAAAGCCCAAACTGACGAACTGGTCGAAAAGGCTTTGCGCGACGCCGCCTTGTGGGAAGAAGTCAAGGATAAATTAGGACAAAGCGGGCTGTCGCTCTCCGGCGGGCAGCAGCAGCGCCTGTGCATCGCCCGCACGATTGCCATAAAACCAGATATAATCTTGATGGACGAACCCTGCTCGGCGCTTGATCCGATTGCCACCCTCAAGATCGAGGAACTGATGCGCGAGCTCTCAGTCGATTACACCATCATCATCGTCACCCACAACATGCAGCAGGCTGCCCGCGTCTCGGATTGGACCGCCTTCTTCACCATGCACGAAGATCGCTCTGGTTTCTTGATGGAGTTCGGATCGACCACGCAGATATTCACCAACCCGACTGAAAAAGTCACCGAAGATTACATCACCGGCCGATTCGGCTAATCTTAGCTTGCGAGGAAAATTACATGGCACGCGAAGTCCTGGACCGCAAAATCCGCCACCTGTTGGACGAAATCCTCGTTCTGGACAGCATGGTTGAGAGCGCTGTCACCGACGCAGTCACCGCTCTAAAAAATCACGATCTCAACCTGGCTCAGCAAGTTTACAACTACGACCGCCAGATCAACGCCAAGCGCTACGAGCTGGAAAACGATTGTATCGTCACCATCGCCACCCAGCAGCCGATCATGGCCGGCGATTTGCGCTTGCTGGCTTCCATCCTGGAAGTGGTCAGCGAACTGGAGCGCATGGGCGATTATGCCAAGGGCATTGCTCACGTTTGCCTGCGCATCGACTTACAGCCTCATATTAAGCCCCTCATCGACATCCCGCGCATGGCCAGCATCTCTGTGGATATGCTGCACCGCTCCGTTGAGGCTTTCGTCACCGCCAACGCCGAACTGGCGCGCAGCATACCCCCCGAAGACGATCTGGTGGATGACCTGTACGTGCAGGTTTATCGCGAGCTGGTGACGATCATGTTCACCAAACCCGATACCATCGACCAGGCCAACCTCCTGATGTGGGCGGCCCACAACCTGGAGCGCCTGGCCGACCGGGTGACCAACATCTGCGAGCGTACCATCTACGTGGCCACCGGGCAGCTCAAAGAAATCGCCTCATCGGACGACGAGATGTTAAAAATCGAAGAGTGAAGCCTTTCTCTGCGCTCACAACGAAAGGCGCAGGCATCGTTTGCCTGCGCTTTTTGATTCATGTGATAAACATCCTCTTGCCCGCCCGGTGGGGAAATGGTATAGTAAGCTGGCGAGATGAAAGCGCTTACATTCAGGAACACAACATGAACCACACCCGGCGCGCTTTCTTAGGCGTCGACATCGGCGGCACGAAGACACATGCCCTGGTCGCAGATGAAAGCGGCCAGGCGCTGGGTTTTGGCGCAGCCGGGCCAGGCAACCACGAGGTCGTCGGCTACGATGGACTGCGCGCCAGCCTGAAAACGGCCGTCAGCCAGGCCCTGGGCAGCGCCGGTCTGCCGCCCCGCCAGATCGCCGGGGCTGGCTTCGGCGTGGCCGGCTACGATTGGCCCTCCGAGCTGCCCGCTACTCTGGAGGCCATCGCCACCCTGGGGCTGGCCTGCCCGGTCGAGGCGGTCAACGATGCCGTCGTCGGGCTGCTGGCTGGCGCCAGCCAGGGTTGGGGTGTGGTGGTCGTGGCTGGCACCAGCAACAACTGCCGTGGGCGCGACCGCCGCGGGCGCGAAGGCCGTGTCACCGGCAACGGCATGACCTTCGGCGAGTACGGCGGCGGCGCCGAAGTGGTCTGGAAAGCCATCCAGGCGATCAACTACGCCTGGATCCAGCGCGGCCCGTCCACGGCCCTCACCCAGACCTTCCTGGATTTATGCGGCGCGCGCAGGGCCTTCGAGTTCATCGAAGGCCTGGTGCTCGAACGCTACTCTCCGGACGCCTCCTGGGCCCTGGCAGTCTTCCAGTGCGCCGAGCAGGGCGACCCGGTAGCCCGGCAGGTGCTCACCTGGGCCGGGCAGGAGTTGGGCGAGCTGGCCTGCGCCGTCATCCGCCAGTTGGACTTACAAGACGAAACCTTCGAAGTCGTCCAGTCCGGCAGCCTGTACGAAGGCGGCGCACTGCTCACCGAGCCCATGCGCCAGACCATCCAGGCCCTGGCGCCAGGCGCCCAGATGGTGCGCCTGACCGCTCCACCGGTGGTGGGCGGGGTGCTGTTAGGCATGCAGCAGGCCGGCTGTGACGGGCGCGCCGTGCGCCAGAAGCTCATCGACACCGCCAGCCGTCTGTGGAAGAACGCTGCCCCTGCCTGACCCGTTCACACCGCGCCATAAGGCCCATTCTGCGGTTTCAGGCTGTCAGGAACGGCATCGCTCGCCCGGTCATACCGATCAGGGCGTGCCCCATGCCCGGGAGAAGTATGACCTCCAGCCTGGGGAGCAGCTTGCGCAGCCGCGCCGCGGCCTCTTCCACCTGGATGATGGCATCCTCCGTGCCGCCAATCAACAAGACCGGCATCTCCAGGCGCTGCAATTCCTCGTCTGTGAACAGGTATTCCTTGCCGATGCGCGGCCGCACGTGAGTCAGGATGGCGTCCATGAACTTGACCGCTTCTGGGTGGATGACCTGTCTCCCGAAAACCATGCGGTTGATCCGGCCCGCCCCCCAGGAGCCGAACATGGAATATGCCATCCCCTTGAAGATGAACGAGCGCCGGGTCGGCATCACGCCGCCGGGGGCCAATAAGACCAGTTTGCTCACCCGCCCGGGCCGCCCGGTGGCGAATTTCAAAGCCGTCCAGCCGCCTTGCGAGATGCCCAGCAGGGCCGTCTGCTGGACTCCCAGCCCATCCAGGACATCCTCCAGCCATTCCACGTAGGCAGGGCCTTCCCAATCCGGGCGGTTCTGCGCGCTTTTGCCAGGTTCGCCGGGAAGATCGACCGCGTAGGTGCGGAAGCTGGCGCTGTATTCGGCCACATCCCCCACCCACGAAACTGCGTTCGATTGCGCCCCGTGCAGCAGCATCAAAGCCGGAGCAGACTTCTCTCCGCTGGCAATCACGAAGGTTTCGCCGTGACGGGTGGGCAGCTTGAAGGTTTCGTAGGGCACAGGCCAGCGCCCCAGGGCAGCATCGTAAAGCGCCATGATTTCGCTCTCGCCCGCAGGTGTTTTATAAATCGTAGTCGCAGCGTTCATCTTGTTTTCCCTTCTTTATCCGTTTTCTCCATCGCCAAGCTGTTTGCGCAGCCTGCGGATCCAATCCAGTTCGTTTGCGTAGAACGAAATCCAGTTCTCCTGGATGGCGCGCCACAGCACAGCTTCGCGCGGCGTGCGCGCCAGCGTGGCGTTGATATAGGCATCCCTGAGAGCCCCGGATGGTGACAGATTCCCGCCTTGCTCCTGGGCTTGCAGCATGGATAACTGCACCTGCATTTCAGCTTCGTACTTGCCCAGCAGCGCATCGAGCTCCTCCGGGCTCAGGCGGTCGGCCCAGGCAAGCTGGATGAGGAAGTTGTTCTTTAGCTGAGGCGGCTCCGGTTCGGTAAGCAGGCACGCCTCGAGCTGCGCCTGCCCTTCAGGGGTGATGCTGTAGACCCTGCGCGCCGGACCCTCCTCCTGCACCTCGACCTGGCGCGTGACCAGGCCCTTTTCGTGCAGCTTCACCAGCGTGGTGTAGATCTGGTTGTTGTTCCCCGACCAGTACAGCACGGCTGAACCCGCGAACATTTTCTTGATATCATAGCCGGTCAGCGGTCGCCAGCTCAACAAGCCTAAAATTGCACATTCGATCGACATTTTAGTAACCTCTTTCCGATTAGCACTCACGTAACATATGTTAATAATAACATATGTTACCGGCAAACGTCAAGAGTTGAGTCAACACAATTTCCCCCCACAATAAAAAAACCACCGGGGCGCTTATCGCGCCCCGGTGGTTACGATTGCGTTCTACCCTACTGGCACGATCCAGCGGGTTTTGTCAGGTTAGTTATCCACCTTTTTCAACCACTCCAGAGCATCTTCGGGATTGGTGAACAACACAAACTATGAAACACTAACTGTAGACTCCCCTATCAATCTGGAGTAGAATCCAGAACGATGAAATCCATTCCTTATCCTTCCCGAAGCGTATCACGCGTTGCCGGCTTCCTGATCTTCGCCCTGGGAGTTGCTATCGGATTATTATATTTCGGCGGCGCCACCTGGGCAGACATCGAAGCCTTTCTCTTCGACAGCTCCTTTTCTGCCGACAAACCCCTTACCACGCTGAACTGCCCGGTAATCATCGGCCCGTCCGAGACCGGCGTTCTGAAGGCCACCTTCACCAATCCCAGCGATACCACCTTCCGGCCACGCATCCGCGCCCGCTTCACCGCCGGCCTGGTTTCACTCATACGTGAAGAAGAGAACCGGCTTTCGCTGGAGCCGGGCGAATCGCAACAACTGGAGTGGCAAGTGACCGGTGAAGATGCTGTGTGGGGCAACTTCATCCTGGCGCGCATCTACCAATTCCGCCAGTACCCGCAGCTTTCACGCACGGCAACCTGCGGCATCTTGGTGGTAGATTTCCTGGGACTGGGCGGCAGGTGGCTGACTGCCCTGGCGGTTGTAATCAGCCTGCTGGGCATGCTGGTGGGGCTCAACCTGTGGGTAGCTGGCAACCGCCCGCTGTCAGGCCGTATCCAAACCACTACCCAGGCCATGGTCGCCCTGGCTGCGGTTGTCTTCCTGGGCATGGCGGGAAGCCTGACCGGCCTGTGGATGTTGAGCGCGGCGATGGTGCTGGTGGGGGTTCTGCTCAGCTTCATGATCATCGCCTTCCTGATCGCCGCCTGAGGCTACCTGCAACTAATAAATCTGCAAGGTGACCCTATGCAAAATTTAATCCATAATGGAATTACGGTACAATTCCGCTATGCAAAAGCCTCTAGCCATCATCATTGAAGATCACGAAGACCAGGCTATGGTTTTCAGCACCGCCCTCCAGGTATCCGGCTATGAAACTGAAACCATCCTGGATGGGGCTGTCGCCCAACAACGCCTGAAGGAAATCATCCCTACACTCATCATCCTGGACCTGCACCTCCCGTATGTTTCCGGCGATGAAATCCTCAAACAAGTACGCGCCGAACCACGCCTCTCCGATGTGCGCGTGATCATCGCGACGGCAGACGCCCTGATGGGAGAAAGCCTGCGCGGCCTGGCCGATCACGTCTTGCTCAAGCCGATCAGCTTCATCCAGCTCAAAACGCTGATCCAGCGTATCGCCGAGCAGGGTGATTCCACCGCAGATTAGACGGCTTCTTCCGTGGGCGATTCCAACACCAGGGGCTTTTCGCCGCGCAGCGCCGGGCCCGGCCCCAGCCAGATCTCCATCTCATCCGGGCTGACCCGGTCGACAAAATAGGCCTTCACATCCGGGTTGGCGTAGGCCCATTCTCCGCCAGAGCGCGATGCCAGGAGATTAAAGAAAAAACCCAGGCTGCCATCCTTGCCATCTGCCTGCCCGCGCTGTAACGCCTGCTGCGTGCGCGCCATGCGCTGCTCATAGGAACAGCGCTCATCCTGTGGCAGGTTTTCAAGGGCCAGGAGGGAAGCATCCTGGCGCTGGCTGAAGATGTTCACCTGGAATAAATAGGAGCCCGGCTGCTCATCCAGGTGACCTTGCAGAAGCCGGTCGGCGGCGAACTCGTACTTACTGGCGCGCACAACCCCCTCCCCGCTGGTCACCACGTTCAGGGCGTAGCCATCCCAGTATGGGAGCAGAGCCTGTAAGACCTCCAGGGCGCCGACCTGGTCGCCCAGGCGCAGCGCCACCCAACTGGCGACGTTCGCCAGGGTGCCGCTGTTCAACGCTGGCTGCGATTTGAGCAGCAGCGTATCTACTGCCTGGGCGTAGCCATCGCTGCGCCAGGCAAAAGCTGAGCCCGGCAGCAAGTCCGGGTAAATAAAAGCGCTGAGGCGCACATTATGCCCTCCCTGCGGCAGGCCGAATGTGGCTATGCGCAATTGATCGAAGCGCTCCCCGGGCGGACTGTTGTCCTCTTCGCTGTGCCACAGCGTCACCGAGCCGTCCGCCTGGCGGTACATGCCGGTCTGGCAGCCGGAGCTGTCGTGCTGCAAGAGCAGCGCCAGGTCCAGCTCGCCCACCGGCTGCCCGTCCACCTGGCAGCCAGCCAGGTGGGGATGCTCGAAGGCCACGATCTGTGCGCCCTGGCTCCATACCTCCAGGCAGGCCAGGTATTCGTCCAACGCCTGGCGCAGCGCTGCCGCCAGGCGCGTGTTCGCCGCCTGCTTGCGCAGGATGGCGTGGCAGGCTCGCCCCTGGCGCACCTTACCTTCGAAATCTGCCGCGCTCAATCGATCCAGACGGCCACGCAAGATTTTGTGCACCTGCTGGCGCACCTGCGCCCCCAACCGCCCGTGAGCGGAGACGAAATTCTCATTTGTAAAATCTAAAAATGTCAAACCGCCAAGCTGGTTCTTCACCGCCAGCAGATGCGTTGATGAATCCTCATGTCTCATAAGCCAAAAACCGTCCCGGGATTTTCCCGGCACGCCCTTTCCTTGCTACACTATTCAGTTAGTCTAAATACTCAGTGGCCGCTTTCGCCAGGCCGGCAAAACGCCAGGCGCTTTTTCGAAATCAGGTGGAAATCAAATCCACCCTGTCCCCCACGCAGGCTGGTTATATCTCTAAAACCCAAAGTCTTCCTTGCAAACAATATCATACGCAACTGACCTCGTTGCGCCTGGAGTCTAATCCTTTTCGTTGAAAGCGTCAATAGGGGAACCTCTGGTCAAACAAACCAGGATTTCATGGTATCATCCGAATCAGTTACGGATTCATCAAAAATGCCCACAGACGCGCAATACCAATTCCCCGTCTTCGAAAATCTCTGCCCCTCCTGGGAAAAAGTGTCCCACCTGGGAGTGCGGCGCTTCTTCCAAAAAGGCTCCGAGGTGATCGACCTGGTCACGCCGGTGAACGGCATCTATTACGTGCAGGAAGGATCTGTAGAAGTATTCCTGTATACTGTGCGCGGCCCCGAAAAGGTGCTGTTCCACGTAGGCCGGGGGTGTATTTTCGGAGAAGTATCCTGCTACGTTGCCGGGGACAATTATGAAGAGGCCAGCGTGCGCGCCCGCACGGATTGCGTGCTGTACTTCTTCAACCGGGAGGTCATCGATAACACAATTGCCAGGCAACACCCGCACCTGCTGATCGAGTTGATCCGCGCCACGGCTTACAAAATCCGCATGTATGGGGTGCTGCTGCGGGACACCCTCAACAGCGATAATTTCGTGCGAGTGTGCAAAATGCTGGTCTACCTGGTACATTTCAAGGGGGTGGATGCCGAGGGGCAGACTCAGGTCATGATCCAGCCAGGGATCACCCAAAGCGACATCGCCAGGCTGATGGGGGTGCACCGGGTAACGGTTACGAAAGCGATCAGCCGGCTGAAAGCGATGGGGATCGTGCGCCGCTTTTCCAAGAATTCGCTCGAGATCACCGACTTTCCCGGCTTGTGCAAGTTAATCGAAAACAGCGAAATGCAGGGGTAACCACCCGTCGCCCGGGAAGAACGCTTCATCAGCGGCCATATTTCACCCGGCAAGATCCAACAATTTGTAGCGCGGGCTACTTTTTAAAAACAGGATTTCCGGTACATTATAGAAAATCCCTTTCGGAGGAAGCCTATGACTCGACATCTTAAACTACTCACTCCCGGCCCGGGTGACGTGGACGAAGAAGTCCTGGAAGCGCTGGCCCAGCCGGTCATCCGCCATTATGGCCCGGATTGGATGAAAATCCACAACGAAACCCTGCAGCTCGTGCGGCGGATCTATCAAACCCAGAACGACCTGTTCATCGTCCCGGGACCCGCCTCTTCGCTGCTCGACATGGCGATTGGGAGCCTGGTGGCTACCGGGCAAAAAGTGATCGTCGGCGCTAACGGCTTCTTTGGCGAGCGCTTCAACGACATCGCCCGAGGATATGGCGCCGAGATCGTGCCGTTCACAGCTCCACTGGGAAAACCGCTCGAACCGGACCAGTTGCGAGTGCTCATCCGCCAGAACCCGGAAGCGGACGTGGTGGCCCTGGTGCATCACGAAACCGGCACCACCGTACTGAACCCGCTGCGTGAACTGGCAGCCGTCACGCGCCAGGCCGGGAAAGTGCTCGTGATCGACGCGGTTTCCTCGCTGGGAGGCGTGGAACTACCAGTGGATGAATGGGGCGTGGATGTATGCGTGACCTCTGCCAATAAATGCCTGGAGTCTGTCCCCGGCGTTGGTTTCATCAGCGTCAGCCGGCGCGCCTGGGAACTGGTCGATCGCCCTCCCGAGAAGCACCACAGTTGGTACCTGGACCTGCGCACCTGGCGCAAATATGTGCGCGAATGGGGCGCCTGGCATCCCTCCCCCGTCACGCTCCCGACCAACAACATCCTGGCGGTGCTCACCAGCATGCGCAGGATCATGGCGGGCGGCCTGGAGGCGCACTACGCCAAGTATGCGCGTGCCAGCCAGATTGTGCGCAGCCGGCTCAGGAACCTGGGTTTCGAGATGTTCGTGCCGGATGCGTATGCCTCGCCGATCGTCACCGGCGTCAAAGCCCGTCCCGAGTTCGAAGTCGCGGAATTCAGCAACTGGCTGGTCAACGAGCGCGGTATGGCCGTGGGCGGCGGTTTGAATGAGCTGTCCGGCAAGATCTTCCGCGTGGGTCACCTGGGCAAGGCAGCCGGGGACGAATATCTTACCGATTTCCTGCTTGCCGTGGAGGAGTTCTTGCAGTATAAAGGGCTCCAGGTTGCAGCCAGCATGAGCCTGGCTGCTTGAAACCATTCCACCAGGAGGCCCTCGAAGATGACGAATTCCATCAGGCAGCTCTGTGATGCCCCCCAGGGGGGGGCCGAAATCTTACAGGGGAACATCGCCTTTGCCGTGGGCTGCGTGCGCGGCGGCGTGCATGCCGCCGATGGCTACCCCGGCACGCCCAGCTCAGAAGTGATCGACCGCGGCCTGTCGCAGGTCCAGGACAAGATCAAAGTCGGCTGGTCGGTCAACGAAGCCGTCGCCGCGGCCGTTGGGCACGGGCATTCGCTCGCCGGGCGCGACTGCGTGGTCACGATGAAAATCCCTGGGCTGTTCCAGGCCGGGGACATCTTCACCAGCGGGGCGCTGTTCAGCCAGGAACGCGGCGCGCTGGTCTACTACATCGCCAGCGATTTCACGCCCAGTTCCACCCAACACACCCTGGACCCGCGTTACTTCTTCAAAAGCAGCTTCGTGCCCGTATTCGAGCCGCGCAACCACCAGGAGATGCACGAATCCGCCGCCCTGGCAGTCGATATTTCTCGCGCCTATAAAACCCAGGTGGTGATCTTCCCCAACGGGAACCTGTGTCACAGCGAGGGCCTGGTGCGCCTGATGCCCACCCGGCAGCGCGATCCGATCACCATGCCGGACAACCTGCGCTCCTTCAACGTCCTGCCCATGATTGCCCGCAAGAACTTCGACACGCTCCTGGCCGAGCGCATGCCCGCCCTGCAAGCCATGGTCGAGGAAAGCCCGCTCAACCACTGGGAGAAGGCTTCCGGGAAAACTGGCGTGATCACCTGCGGCGCCAGCGATCTGTACGTGCGTGAAGTCAAAGAAACCCTGGGGGCCGACATCGATATCCTCTCGCTGGCCTTCACCAATCCCCTACCGATGAAGCTGATCGGCGAGTTTTGCCGATCCATCCAGGGCGACCTCTACGTCATCGAAGACGGCTATCGCTACCTGCAGGAAGCCATTGAACAGGCCGGCTTCAAAGTGATCGGCAAAGAACTTTTCAGCCCGCTGACCGAATGGTCCCCGGCGCTGGTCGCCCAAAGGCTGGGCCTGATCAACCTGGAGAAGAAAACCGCTGCCGCGCCGCCGCCCCGACCGCCGGCCCTGTGCGCCGGCTGCCCCTACCGCCTGTTCGCCCAGGAAGTGGCCCTGCTGAAGAAGAAAAAGAAGCTCGATGTCGTTTTCGGTGATATCGGCTGCAATACCTTGCTGTACTTCATGAACGCCCTGGATACAGGCCTGGCGATGGGCGCCAGCGAAGCCGAGCGCATCGGCTACGTGCTCTCACGCCCGGAACAGGCGGGGCGCTGCCTGAGCGTGATCGGCGACAGCACCGAGTGCCACAGCGGCATGGCAGCTACACGCAACGCCATCTTCCGCAAAGTGCCCGGTGTGAAGGTCATCCTGGACAATTCCTGGACCGCCATGACCGGCGGGCAGCCTTCCCTCACCTCGCCCACCAACCTGGCTGGCGAGGCCTTGCAGTTCGATCTGGCCGGAACTTATAAGGCCCAGGGCGCCAATGCGGTAAGCGTGGGCGCTTACGAGAAGAAAGGCATCCGCAACGCGCTGAAGACCGCCCTGGCCGAGGCCGAAAAGGGCGTCTACACCACGCTGGTCATCACCGACGGCGCCTGCATTCAAAAGAGCTCTGCCAGCACGCAGCGCGTGAAGGTGGAGCCTGAACTGTGCAAAAAGTGCAACGCCTGCCTGGTCTGCCCCGGCCTGGAGCTGGACGCGGACGGCATTCCGCAAGTGAACAACCTGTGCAGCGGCTGCGGCGGGGCTGTGCCGGCCTGTGTGCAGATGTGCCCCACTAACGTGCTCACTATAGTCGATCTCAAAGACCTCGATCTGCCTGCCGCGCCTGTGCACAGCCAACCGCCCGATGGTTTCGAATCGCTCGATGTGTCCACAATCGATTTTCCGGAAAGGCTTTCCCTGAGCATTCGCGGCGTCGGCGGCCAGGGGAATCTATTCTTCGGTCACGTACTCTCGCAACTGGCCTTCCTGGCCGGATATGATGAAAACAACATCATCAAAGGCGATACGCACGGCATGGCGCAGATGGGCGGCCCGGTCATCAGCACCTTCGCCTGCGGCCGCGTGACCAGCCCGGTGCTGCTTCCCGGCAGCGCCGACTGCCTGATCGTCATGGAAAAGAGCGAGGTGCTGCGCCCCGGTTTCACCGAGATGCTCAAGCCCGGCGGCGCCATCCTGCTGGCCGAGACGAAGATCATCCCGCTCGGGCTGCCGGAGGAGCAATATCCAACGGATGAGCAGATCGAAGAAAGCCTGCGTCCCTATCACGTCATCGAAGTGGACGTGCTCGGCAAAGCCCTGGAGCTTGGCGACCGCACCGGACGCAGCGCCAACGTAGTGATGATGGGCATCCTGAGCACGATACCGCCCTTCAATGTCTTTCCAGCCGGGCTGTGGCTCAAGGCCATCCGAAAGACCAACTCGAAGCCGGCCGTGTGGGCAGCCAACTACGCCGCCTTCCAGGCCGGGCGAGAATACGCCAGTGTGATGGTCTAAGGGCAGGTCTGCCGGAAGGCGTCCAGGTCACGGTCCTTCAGGATGACGCTGAAGCCCCACTCCCACGCCAGATCGCAAAAATCTCCCAATTCGACGCCGGTGTCGGTGTACTCCGCCGCCAGCACCGCCTTGCCAGCCCGGGTGAACGCCCGCACCTGCTCGCACCAGTCATCGGCGAAGCAGTCTTCGGTGATGGCGAAGTCGAACAGCGGGAGCAAATCCTCCACCTGGTCGCCGTCATTCTTCAGAGCGATCGCCAGCCCGCGCTGGTGAGCCTGCTCGGCCAGCCAGGTGTTGAAGGTGATCTGGTCCTGGTACGTCAGGGGGAAGCCAGTGCGGTTGGTGTAGCCGTCGATGTTATCCGGCTCGACGGCATCGAAGCCCTTCGCCTGGCACAGGTCCAGGCGCGCCTGCAGGATGGGCGCCAGCAGATCGATGCGGCGGACGTCCAGCCATTTCTCCCCTTCCCAGCCTTCGTAGTCGCGCCCCAGCACTTCGGGCGGGAACTGCGCCGCGTCCGGGCGCCAGTCCTCCCAACTGCCCATGCTGATGTAGCAGATCACCCTGCGCCCCTGGTCGTGCAGCGCCTGCACCACGCCAGCGTCGTTCTCGAACAGGTCGATATCGTAGACCGCCGCCTCCACGCTCAAATCCAGCGGCAGATCGCTGAGCTGCCACTGCCAGGTGAGGCCGGGCTGCGGCTGCCAGATTCCGGCGCGGCCCGGCGGTTGGCTGGGTGTAGCCATTGCACCGACGTCTGGCGTACGGCTCGCCTGCGGCGCTGGCGTGGCGCCGGGGGATGTCTCCGTTGCCAGCGGCTGCCGCGTAGGAGCAGCACCAGGCGTGGCTGTAGCTTCGCCTGGAGAGCCCTCTGGGGCCAGCAAACGGCAGCCCAGAGCTGCCACTAGTAAAAGTGTCCCTGCCAGCAGCCAGCGCACGATCAGCGCTCTTCCCGGAACAGG
Source organism: Chloroflexota bacterium (assembly GCA_040752025.1). GTDB lineage: Bacteria > Chloroflexota > Anaerolineae > Anaerolineales > UBA4823 > JBFMFR01. Next base: position 277,651 of record JBFMFR010000003.1, read on the forward strand.
TAACCGCGCCCCGGGACGGTCTGGATGTAAGCCGGGTTGGAGGGGTCCGGCTCGATCTTCACCCGCAGGCGGCGCACGAGCTGCGCCAGGCTCTCGTCGCGGATGCCCTGTTCGTAGATCACGTCCTCCGGCCAGACCGCCCGCACCAGATCATCCTTATCGCACACCTGCCCGGCGTGCGCCCGCAGGTATTCCAACAGCAGGTGCTCCTTGGCCGTCAGCAGCACCGCCTCCCCCGGTAGGCCCGAGGCGGCCTGCGCCGCGACCTGTTCAGGGGGTTTACCCAGCAGCGGCTGGCCCAGCAGGCGCGAGTCGCGCAGGGCCTGCTCGTCCGGCTCGTCCGCCCAGAATTCGGCCACACGCCGCGTCACCACCGGGTGGCGGCGCAACGCCTCCACTTCCAGCTCGCAGCCCGAGGCATAGGCTTCGCAAGCCGCCCGCAGCAGCGATGGGTATCCCCAGCTCAGCTCGACCAGCTTCTCCAGCACGGCGGCCTCCCAGTCCTGACCATCGCTGCTGAAGCGCCGGGCGTCGCGCCGGGCGCTCCACAGCGCGTCGCTTTTCGACAGCGGGCCCAGCCACAGCGTGTGCCCGAAAAACAGCTCGGCCAGCTCGGTGTGGTCCGCCAGGGGCTGGCGCGTGGCCGTCACGTACACCAGCCGGTACTTGTAGGCATCCCGCACCGCCCGCAGGCTGCTGGCCAGCGCGTCGAAAATATCCAGACCGGTCAGAGCGTCGAAGCGGTCCAGCAGCAGGCACAGCTTCCCTCCGCCGGACAAGAGCCCGTCCAAAGCCGTCTCCAAAAGCGCCAGTTCATCCTCCGCCGAGGGCGAAGCCTCACCCTGGTGTGTGAACTGCCCAGGCCGCAAGGCGCGCCGCACCAGCCGGAAGAAGGCCGGCGCGGCAGGCTCCACCAGGCGGTTGCAATCCACCAGCACGAAGCGCATACCGCTTGCCGCGCTCGCCTCAGAGATTGGCTTATGCGCGGCGATGAAACCGAAGTTCTTGCCGTCCTTTTCCTCCACTCGCGAGGGCAGTTGTTTGCGCTGGGCGATGAAGTTCAGCAGGTTGCTCTTGCCCGAGCCGCTCAGCCCTACCAGCGCGGCGCAATCCCCGGCGCGCGCCGCTTTCAGGATGAAGGCGACCTCATCCGCACGATAATCTTCAGGATATTCTTGCCAGGCAGTCATTTCCTCGTTGACCTGATTCCAATTTGCCTGTATTATACTATTTGGAACACAGAACCTGACAGCTCTCAAAAACCTGTCCGGTCTGGCGAAACATTTCGGCTGTAACACTCGTCTATACAATAACTACCCTGAGCCTGGGCTCCCAGGAGCGGCCTGGGGGCCTGGAGAAGTTTCGATGTCCAAACGCCTACGCCTGACCTTGCTTGCTATCGGCTGCCTGATCTTGTGCTGCGCCCTGGCCGCCCTGGCTTACGCCTTGTGGCCCTTAGAGATCGCCCACCTGCGCGGCACCCTGGACCCATCCCTGTTCAACCTGCCGTGAGGGACCCTGCCATGCTGCTGCGCCGCCTGCTCCTGCTCCTGATCCTGATCCTGGGCCTATCCGCCCTGGCTTCCTGCGCTCCAGGCGCTATGCCTACGCAGCCGCAAGAAGTGGTCAAGACTGTTGAGGTTCAGGTTGAAGGCGAAACCAAGATCATCACCGCCACGCCGGTTGCCGCCCCAGCATCCACCCAGGCATCCGTGGCCGAAGCCACGCGCGCCGAGCCCACCCTGCAGCCTACACCCACCCCTCTGGCCCAGCCCAGCGCTGCGCCCACCCGTCCCGAAGATCAGGCTACGCTGCCCCTACAACCGACTTCGGCGCCCCCCAGCCCAACCAGTGTCGCGCCAGCGCCCACTAGCGGCGCGCCAGCGCCCACTAGCGGCGCGCCAGCGCCCGCTGTTGAAGGCCGCATCGTCGAAGTCGAGTGGCCGCAGCGCATGCGCCTGGGCGAGTCCGATGTTGTACGCCTGATGCTCATCCCTGCCGGCCCGAGCTACATCCTGACCGCCGAGTTCCCCGAGCACCAGGTGATCACCCAGACCGTGGATATCCCCCGACTGCCCGGCTACGAGCTGTACGGCGTGGCCCGCCTGGACGGCGTCGGCTTCGAGATCGCCCCCAACCTCGAGCAAGCCCAGTTCCTGATCCCGGGCCAGACCAATAGCTGGCGCTGGTCGATCCAGCCGCGCCGCCCGGGCCAGCAGCGCCTGGCTCTCACCTTGCTGCTGCGCTGGGCGCCCAGCGGCGGCGGGAACGCCGTGCGCGAAACCTCGGCCTACACCGCCAGCCTGGACGTGCAGGTGATCAGTCTCTTCGGGCTGTCGCAGGCCCAGGCGCTGGCAGGCGGCTTCTTCGGCCTGCTCTTCGGCGGCGGGCTGAGCCTGTTCGCCGTGGTGCTGCGCCCGCGCCCGCTGCGCCAGAGCGCCGCCCTGCGCGAGCTGCTGCCCAACCCCGCCCTGGAGATCGAGCTGCCCGCCGGGCTGGGCCTGACCCGCCCCGAGCGCGCCCTGCTGCAATCCCTGTTCAGCCGCTACGCCCGCCTGGTGATCGAGCAGGAGTTCCTCTCCGGCTACTCCGGGGCGCGCACCTTCCTGGCCCTGCCTATCCGCCCCGACGGGCGCGCCGACGCCTACACCATCGCCAAGCTGGGCGAATTAAGCTCCATCCGGGATGAGTTCGCCAACTACGAGACCTACGTCAAAGACACTCTGCCGCCGATCACCGCCCGCATCCAGCACGCCCCGGTGGCCACGCCCGCCCCGGCGCCGCGCCAGGGGCGCGGCCCCCTGCCCGGTCTGCGCCTGGCCGCCCTGCAGTACACTTTCATCGGCGAGCCCGGCAGCACCCCCACCAGCCTGCGCCAGACCCTGCTGGCCGACCCCGATCCACGCCTGTTGTACAAGCTCCTGGATACCTTCGGACCCAACTGGTGGCTGCAGCGCCGCCCGCACACCTTCCGCCTGGGCGTCGAATACGACCGCGTCCTGCCCACCCACCTGGTGATCGAACCGGCGCGCGGCAGTGGAAATACCCTGGACGGGCGCGCCGCCCCCGGCGCGCTCGACCTGCAAGCCGGCGACCTGGTCAGCCTGCGGCATTTCGCCCACCTGGAAGCGCGCGCCGACGGGCGCAGCCTGTCCTTGCAGGGCAGCCCGGCCCCCGGCCAACCCGCCCTGCGCGTGCGCTGGCTCAGCCTGGAGAACCCCGAAGGCGCCAGCGGGCGCGTCGTCGCCACCCGCCACAGCCTGCTGCGCCAGTTCTGCGCCCAATGCGACCTGCTCGGCCTGCCCGATCCGCTGCTGCGCCTGCCCGACCTGCTGGGTGAGACCATCCCCGGCAGCCAGTCCACCATCCACGGCGACCTGAACCTGGAGAACATCCTGGTCGGCCCCGGCGACCTGCTGTGGCTGATCGACTTCGCCCAGACGCGCGACGGGCACACCCTGTACGACTTCGCCCACCTGGAAGCCGAGCTGATCGCCCACATCCTGGCCCCGCGCCTGGCTTCCGCCCAGGAATACCTGACCCTGCTCGAAAACCCGGCCGCCTCGCCCCACGCCGGGCTGCACGCCCTGCGCCAGGCCCTGCACGAGATCGCCGCCCGCTGCCTGTTCAACCCCTCCCAGCGGCGCGAATATCACCTGGCCCTGGCGCTCTCCTGCCTGGGAGCGCTCAAATTCACCAACCTGGAGCAGCACGCCAAGCACCTGCTCTACCTGACCGCCGCCCACATTTTGCGCGATTTGTGAGGAAACTGATGAAACTGACCCACGTGCGCCTGCTCGTCACCGATTTCCCCGCCTGCTTCCGCTTTTACCGCGACAGCATGGGCTTCGCCGCAACCTGGGGCGACGAAAACAGCGGCTACGCCAGTTTCGTCGCTGGCGAGGACGCCACGCTGGCGCTCTTCGACCGCCAGGCTCAAGCCGAGGCCGTCGGCGCGGCCTCCCTGCCGCTGGAGGCCGCCTGCCAGGACAAAGCCATGCTGATCTTCGAGGTGGACAACCTGGCCTAGAGCGTCGCCGTCCTGCAAGCCAGGGATGCCAATTTCATCCAGGGCATCCAGGATCACCCCGAATGGGGCATGCGCTGCGCCTACCTGCGCGACCCCAATGGCACGCTGATCGAGCTGTACACCCCGCTCCCGCCGGACGCCTGGACCCCCGAACTGCGCCAGGAGGACAAAAAATTTAGCGGCGGAGCTTAGCAGCTTTTCCCCTGCTTATCTAATCGCCAGAGTCGAGGTTTGCTAAATCATTGGCCTGCGCCGGGCTTAGATTTTCCAATCCTTCGCTTTTTATAGCTTGGTAGAGCATATCGCGGTGAGTTTGGGGCATGGTTAGACAGAAACATTTGAACCCAAAACCAAAATACAAAGCACCGAGACCAGGGATCGAAATTTGCTCTGCACGGTAGCATTCCTTTCCTCAGCTTAACTGCTTACCTAATTAGTCGTCTAGCCAAACTCTTAAGGGTTACAATAATCTCGCTATTTCATACCATTCCCGAGATTGTAGCCGCGCGCCATCGTAAAGTGCATAGCAGATGAGCTTACCTGGGCCATCCAGTTTTGCCACATAAATATCATTGTGTGAGCCTTTGCGTTGAAAACTAGCCGCACAACACAATCAATTTAGGGTGTTACGGCCAAGAAAAGTGTTCACAAAAGAAAAAGCTCACCACCCTTGAAGCCTTATGCTGCGTTCACAGCAAGAGTTTGATGGATGGGAGCACCTGCATGCAACTCTGGGCAGCAGCACTTCTGCGACACGATCTGCCTGGAAGCCGAAGAGCAGATGGAACTGGCCTGGCTGGAGCAGAGCTAATACGATTTTGATCCATTGCACCACTGCACTTTACAATCAAAAGTTCTTTAGAGCGAAGGCGACAACCCACTATTTGGAACTATCAGGAAGAGCAAAACAGAAGGTATAATTAAGAACTTACCTGAGAATTGATCGCTCATGTTGAGCGAAGCGAGGCATCTCGCTCTAGCTTGGGCTATGAAAAAACTCGCTCCGCTCAGATAGATATCGAATTTTTGGATAGATAGTGATTATGCCAATTCATAAATATGGGAGATGTAACATGAACGCCGATAAAAAGAAAATATCTAAAAGAAAAGCAATACCATCTACTCAAGAAACCTTATCAGAGCAATCAGCATCAGTTATGAAAAACTATGGAATAAATATTGGTGGTGATGCAAAAATCAAAGATAGTATTCTTGTTGGGGGCAATTTTAGTAATACTGAAACTTATAGACTGTCCATTCGCTGAAAATATTTTGACATTTCTCAATTATCGGCCAAGCGAGTGTAGACCGCCACAGACAAGCCGAGCAACTCCAGGATGCGAGTTTGCACAACCGTCAAAGCAGGTAGGTGGCGG
>JBFMFR010000030.1:0-84717 GCA_040752025.1 Chloroflexota bacterium
TATTCCACATGTGCAATGTTGATCGTAATGCCGCGCTCTTTCTCTTCCGGCGCATTATCGATCGAATCGAATGCGCGGTATTCGCCCAAACCCTGCATGTTGCAGTACTTGGTGATGGCCGCGGTCAACGTGGTTTTGCCATGGTCGATGTGTCCCATGGTGCCCACATTCATGTGCGGTTTTGTGCGCTCGAATTTTTGCTTTCCCATGCGATCTTTCTCCTTCAGTCAAATCATGTACGGCTTTAGCAGCGAGAGCCCTCAATGGGATTTGAACCCATGACCCCGTTCTTACCAAGAACGTGCTCTACCGACTGAGCTATGAGGGCTTCTGCGTACACGGCTACACGCTGACAGATATATTTTCCACACCTGTCAGCAGCCGGGCCTGAGTGGGCGGTGAAGGATTCGAACCTCCGAAGGCTTCTGCCAACTGATTTACAGTCAGTCCCCGTTGGCCACTTGGGTAACCGCCCGAACGATATCCCTTACGGGTTATGAGCCGTTGCTGGCTCGAGATCAAGGTCGACCAGGCTTACGCCATCCTTCGAGCCCTGATCGCCAACCACCAACGCAAGCCGACGACGGGAATCGAACCCGTAACCTACCACTTACAAGGCGGTTGCTCTGCCGATTGAGCTACGTCGGCGCAGCGACACACAACCCGCTTCAAGGCGAAAGGCATTATACCAGAGTGCCTAATCCAGGGCAAGGTTTTTGAATACCAATTACCCGAATCTTTTCGCCATCATGCCTATAGCCGACAAGCCTTCTTGCCGCGCGGGGCTGGAGTCTATCAGGTTTCCCGTCAATCGTCAATGGTTTTCGTCAGCCAGTTTTGCAAAACCGCGCGCCTGCCAGACCATATACAGAGCCACCGAGCCAGCCACGGCCGCGTTCAACGACTCTATCTTACCCCGCATGGGCAGCCGCAGCAGCACGTCACAAGAGTCGCGCACCAGAGCGCGCATCCCCTGGCCTTCACTGCCGACTACCAGCGCCAGAGCGCCATCCAGGCGGACCTGTTCTGGCGGCAAAGCGCTCTCATCGCCTTCCAGGCCCACCACCCATACTCCACCGTCTTGTAAGGCAGTGATCGTTTGAGTCAGGTTCGCCTGCGCCACCAACAAATGTTCGCTGGCCCCAGAGGAAGCGTTGACGACGGCCGGCGTGACCGTGGCAGTATGCCGCAACGGCAATACCACCCCGTGTACCCCAACCACCTCCGCCGTGCGCAGCAGGCTGCCCAGGTTCTGAGGATCCTGCAAAGCATCGAGAAGTAAAGCGAAGGCGGGTTCAGCCCGCTGTTCTGCCAACAATAGAATATCCTGCAGCACCGCGTAGGGATATCCACTGGCTTCCAGGGCCACCCCCTGGTGCCCGGCGGCGATGGCATCCAGGCGCGCGCGCGGCACAATCTCCACTGGCAGCTTGCGTGACCGGCACAAGCGAATGACTTCGGTCAGGCGCCCCTTCTCCTGCGCGCCCTGGGCCACCCACAGACGAAAGGCTTGCCTGCGTTTGGCCCGCAGCACCTCATAAACTGGATTTCGTCCGCAAATCCATTCGCGCATCTGTCATCCCATCACTGGTTGTGGTGCCAGCGCCAGGTGCTGCCATCTTTGCCGTCTTCGAGCACGACCCCTAATTCGACCAGGCGGTCTCGCACCAGGTCCGACATTGCCCACAGCTTCTGCTTGCGCAGCTCCGCGCGCACTTCCACGAGCAAGTCAATAAAGGCATCTGCCGGGGTATTGGAATCCTCTGTCTGCACCAGCCGCAAGCCAAGCGCGCCGGCCAGTTCGATCAATAGGTTCTGGGCGGCAGCCAGGTCATCGGCTGGCGCGCCTGCATCCCTGGCCTGGTTGATGGCTCTGATCAGGTCGAAGAGCCGCCCCAGGGCCCCCGCTGTGTTGAAATCATCATCCATCGCTTCTTGAAAGCCCTGCAGAGTGATCCGCATTTGTTCTTGCAATGCCTGGAGAATCTCCGGCCCCGCCACGCTGGCAGCGCTCGTCGCCGGGCGCAGCGCTGAACGCAGGCGCTCCAAAGCCCGCTCCGCCTGAGCGATGATCTCATCGCCGAATGCCAATGGGCTGCGATAGCCAGAATTCAGCACGATCATGCGCATCACATCCCCCTCATGTTGTTCCAGGAAAGTCTGGATAGAGACCAGGTTGCCCAACGATTTTGACATTTTTTCGCCAGACAACTGCAGCATGCCGTTGTGCACCCAGTAGCGCGCAAAAGATTTACCCGTCAGGCTTTCCGTCTGGGCGATTTCATTTTCGTGGTGTGGAAAGATCAGATCGTTGCCACCACCGTGGATATCGATCTGCTCGCCCAGGTGGGCCAGGTTCATCGCCGAGCACTCGATATGCCAGCCAGGACGCCCCTGCCCCCACGGGCTTTCCCAGGCTGGCTCGCCTGGCTTGGCCGCCTTCCACAGGGCAAAATCCATAGGATTCTCTTTACGCGCATCCACATCGATGCGCGCCCCGGCTTGCATGTTTTCTATGCGGCGCCCGGAAAGCTTCCCATAAGCATCGTAACTCTGGATGCGGAAATAGACATCTCCATCCAGGGCGTAGGCGCGCCCCCTGGCAATCAGATCGGCGATCATACCGATGATCTGCGGCATTTCCCGCGTCGCCCGGGGATTGATCGTTGCCGGCAGGATGTTCAGATCGATCAGGTGTTGCTGGAATTCATCGATGTAATGCTCTGCCAGTTTTACGGGCTCTGTGCCCTGTTGAGCCGCTTTCTGAATGAGCTTGTCATCTACATCCGTGTAATTCATCACGTGGATTACCTGGTAGCCACGATACTCCAGGTAGCGCCGGATAATGTCGAAAACCAGCGCAGACATCGCGTGCCCCACGTGCGCCTGGGCATAAACGGTCGGTCCGCACACATACATACGCACCCGGCCGGGTTCCAGCGTCTGAAAAGCCTCCTTCTGGCGGCTCAGCGTGTTATAAATCCGTAAGCCCATATCCAGACCTTCTCGAAAATCTATTCTTTGCCGTTACCGTCTATACGTGCAAAAATCATCCGGCCTGCGGCCGTTTGCAGCACCTTGGTGACCAAAACAGCCGTCTGGTCGCCGATATGCCCGCGCCCGTCTTCGACAACTACCATCGTGCCGTCATCCAGGTAAGCAATCCCCTGGCCGGCTTCGCGGCCCTCCTGGATGATGTTGACAGCGATCGATTCGCCTGGCAAGAACACCGACTTGACCGCGTTTGCCAATTCGTTCACGTTGAGCACTGCCACGCCCTGCAATTCCGCCACCCGATTCAGGTTATAGTCATTGGTCAGGATCGGACAGCGCAACTGGCGCGCCAGCACCACCAGCTTATCATCCACATCGCGCACGCCCTCAACATCGATATCGCTGATGCGCACCGGCACCGTAGTGTCTTTCTGCAATTGCGAAAGCACCTCCATCCCACGCCGGCCGCGCTGCCGGCGCAGTGTATCCGGCGAATCGGCAATATATTGCAACTCGTTCAAAACAAAGCGTGGGATCAACAACGTGCCCGCCAGGAACCCCGTGCGAGCGATGTCCGCAATCCTACCATCGATAATCACGCTCGTATCCAGCAAAATATTGCGGGCCACTCCGCTCAGGCTTCCACCAGGAGCGCTGATCCCCTCTGGCGTCTCGTCCGGGCGCGCTTGCCAGCGCGCCTGCAGCAGGTTGAAAATCTCCTGCTGGCGCATCACAAAGATGACCACGCCAAAATAAGCAAATATCAAAGCGCCGACGAAAGGCAAGGTCTGGCCAAACGGCTTCGGCAGCAAGGACATCGGAAAGGCCAGTAACACCGCCACCAACAATCCGACCACCAGGCCAATCATTCCCGTGGCCAGCGATTGCACTGAAATCTTCGAGAGCACCGACAGTAGATACCGCGCCGGGCGCGTCGTAAAAAACGGCGTCAGTACCAGGCCCACCAGCGCACCCACCAGGCCCAACACAACCGCAAAAAGATCTGGGGAAGCATTTGTCAATTGACCTAATTCGATCCCCCAATATCCCCCCACAATTGCCAGTACGATCATGCCGATCAAACGAAAGATAAATTCAAGTCCAATCATCCCGGTCTCTCCTAAAACAAAAAAAGCGCAAATCCATTGCGCTCACATGAAACTCACCCGCGCATCACGGGCAAAACACCTGTTGTTACAAACCAGCAGAAGAGATTCGCCAGTCGACAATTAGATAGATAAGTGCAACGATACCCTGATGCGCTAAGGGTTCCAGTGAGCAGGGAAAACAAATATGCCAAAAAAGAATAAGAAATCTTCCTGCCCGCAAAATATGAATAGTCAATGTAATTATATAACAGATTCACGCTAAAAGTATGTGAGCTTGCTGAGACTTTCAGGGTATTCTCCCGCAAATGTCACCCAATTCCACACAAAAACCGCCAATGCCTCTATAATTAGAGTTACACTCCACCGGACACAAAGGATCACGATGACAACCGCCTCCCTGAGCCATTTCCAAGACATCGACGAGAAAACCTATAAGCGACGCATCTGGGCCTGGACGATGTATGACTGGGCCAACTCTGCTTTTGCTACCACAATCCTGGCCGCGGTGTTGCCAATATATTTCAGCCAGGTTGCCGGGGCGACTCTGCCCAGCGCTACGGTCGCTACCACTTATTGGAGCACCGGGCTGAGTGCATCCTTGCTGATCATCGCAATTATCTCCCCGATCCTGGGGACCGTTTCTGACGTTATGCGCGGCAAGAAACTATTCCTTTCCATCTTTGCCGCGATTGGCATCATCAGCACCGCCTTATTGGTGTTCGTGAACACCGGCGATTGGATCCTGGCATCCATCCTGGGGATTATCGGGCGCATCGGTTTCAACGGCGCCAATACCTTCTATGATGCGCTGCTCCCGCATGTGGCCCGAGAGCAGGATCAGGACCAGGTTTCCGCTCGTGGGTATGCCATGGGTTACCTGGGTGGCGGCTTGCTGCTGGCCCTCAATGTCATCATGATCCAGGTTTTACCCGGAAACTGGGGGGCGCGCCTCTCTTTTCTGAGCGTCGCCATCTGGTGGGGGATCTTCACCATCCCATTGTTGCGCCAGATACCTGAACCTCCTGCCGCCGTTGCGATCCTGCAAGCTGGCGAAACCGTGATCTCAGCCAGCTTCAAGCGCCTGCGCGATACTATCAAAGATATCCGCCGTTATCAAGAATTATTCAAATACCTGGTTGCTTTCCTGATCTACAACGATGGGATTGGAACGATCATCGGCGTGGCCGCCATCTACGGCGCCGAATTAGGCTTCGGCTCTGTGGAACTGATCCTGGCGCTTCTGCTGGTTCAATTCGTGGGCATCCCCTACAGCCTGATCTTTGGCCGGCTGCCCAGCCCTGGGGAGAAACGCCGGGGTTTCTTCCTGGCTTTCATCGTCTTCAACATCTTCGCTTTGCCCCTGGCGGGCATCGTTGGCGCGCGCCTGCTGCCGGCCAGCCTGAGCGGAGCGCAGCCCGCCCTATTCCCAACCACTGCTAACACTGCCGGGCAGGGCATTTATCTGCCCGATGCGGCTCTCATTCACTATACTGGCTCCTGGCAGTCCAACACCATCCCTGCCAAAGAGCTATCCAGCGAACAGGATACTTCGTTGTATTTCACCGACGAAAGCGGGGCGCGCCTGGATCTGCCCTTCACCGGCCAGCGCGTCTCGGTCACCTATAGCCTGGGGCCCGATCATGGCATCTGGGCCGTATTCATCGATGACCAGCCTGTGACCGATCCTGATACACAACAACCGCTGACCATTGACGCCTACAACGCCACCCTCCGCTATGGAAACAGCGCCACATTCTCGGCCAGCGAGCCGGGAGAACATACGCTCAGCCTGGTGAATACAGCCCAGCGCAACCCATCCAGCCAGGGCAACCTCATGGCGATCACGCACCTCGAAGTCTTGCCGGCGGCGCGCCAGAGCAACCTCGGGCTGATCCTGGGCCTGGTCTTGCTGGTACAGGTCATCGGATTAGCGTTCGCCCTCCTGCTGGGCCCTGTGCTCTTCTCGGGCCTGGCCGGCAAGCTCAACACCCAGCGCAGTATTCTGCTGGCGCTGGTAATTTACACCTTCGTCGCCATCTGGGGCTTTTTCCTGGATTCAGTCGTGGAATTCTGGTTCCTGGCCTGGATGGTGGCTGTCGTACAGGGCGGCAGCCAGGCCTTGAGCCGCAGCTTGTATGCATCTTTGTCGCCTGCGGCCAAGAGCGGTGAATTCTTCGGACTGTTCGGCATCATGGAGAAGTTCTCCGCAATTATTGGACCAGCGCTTTTCGTCGTAGCCGGGATCATTTTCGGCAGCAGCCGCCCGGCTGTGCTCAGCCTGATCATCATCTTCTTCCTGGGCGGTTATTTGCTCATGCGCGTGAATGTAGATGAAGGCAAGCGCATTGCCCAAATAGAGGACGCTGCGTTCTACCAGTAAGCCGAGGAGTTGGTGTTGGCAAACCTGAACGGCCTGGAGCGAGCCCAGTATGTGCAAGCCATGTTTGCACGCATCGCCTTCCGCTACGATCTGATGAACCGCCTGATAACCGCCGGTCAGGATGTGCAGTGGCGCAAAGAAGTCATCCGGCGCGCCGCCCTGCCGCCGGAAGGGAAGCTGCTCGACCTCGGCGCCGGGACCGGCGACCTGGCCCGCCAGGCCCAGCGCCAGCACCCTGGCTGTCTGGTCGTCGCCGCAGATTTCACCCTGGAGATGATGCGCGTCGGGCAGGCGCGCCACCCAACAGACCCATCCTCTATGCCCGCTCTGCACTGGTCTGCTGCCGATGCACACTGCCTGCCCTTCCCTGAGGCCACCTTCGACGCCGTTGTCTCGGGGTTCCTCTTGCGCAATGTCAGCGATGTAACTGGCAGCCTGGCAGAGCAATACCGTGTGCTCAAACCCGGCGGCAACATCGTTTGCCTGGACACCACGCCCCCTTCCCTTACCCTGGCGGCGCCCCTGGTTAACTTCCACCTGCACACGGTTATCCCCACCCTGGGGCGCATGCTCACCGGCCAACAGGATGCTTATCGCTACCTGCCCGAATCGACCGAAGGATTCCTGGAACCGGAACAACTGGCCGCGCGCCTGGCAGCAGTGGGCTTTCAACAGGTGCGCTTCCACCGCCTGATGCTCGGCAACATCGCCATCCACTGGGGACACAAGCCAGATGAAGCGAAACAACCGGTATGGATACGCGTTCAGTAGGCGATAAAAACCGCCTGGTCGTTGGGATCAGCGGCGCTTCCGGGGTCATCCTGGGCATCCGCCTGCTTGAAGTCCTCCGCCCGACCGAAATCGAGACGCACCTGGTGCTCTCACCAGCCGCACGCCGCACCATCGTTGAAGAGACGCGTTGGGCTGTCAAAGATGTTTTGGAACTGGCAGATGTCCATTACGAGCACAGCAACGTTGGCGCGGCCATCGCCTCTGGTTCCTATCCTACAATGGGCATGGTGGTCCTCCCCTGCTCGATCAAAAGCCTGTCAGCCATTGCCAACGCCTATTCCGATGATTTGCTGGTACGCGCCGCCGATGTGACCTTGAAAGAGGGCCGCCCCCTGGTTTTGGTGGTGCGCGAGGCTCCCCTGCATCGCGGCCACCTGCGCCTGATGAATCTGGCGGCCGAATCAGGCGCCGTCATTTTCCCTCCCGTTCCCGCATTTTACGGCCCAACCGGCAGCCTGCAAGAGATTGTGGATAACATCGTCGGGCGCGTCCTGGCCCACCTGGGGATTCCTAACAACCTATATACCTACTGGGAAGGGTGATCCACCTCAATACAGCACGGACTAACCGGCCGAAAGCAGCGGGACCAGCAATCCTAGCACGCCGCCCACCGCCAGATTCCAGACGATCTTGTCTGCAATTAACGGCGTCTTGCTGACGACCGCCAGGATGCTGAGGGCCACCGCTGTCCCAAAAGCCAGGGCCATAAACGTGCCACGCGACCCGACCAGCCCATAAACCACCCCTGAGATCGCTCCAAATAAGAACGCGGCGCCCACAAAGCTTGCCAGGAGGATAGCAAAAAGCCCTCTATCGGACAGTCGGGCGATATTTTCATCCTGCTCCTTGAAGAAGATCACCAGGGCGCGCCCCCGGATGAGTAAGTAGATCACGAACAAGGCTGCCAGCGGCAGCCCGGCCAGAATGTGTTTATCCATTTGATAAGCTCCTTGTCATTATTTATTCAACCTCGAGTACTGGGCGGTGATTGCAAGCAGACAGCCTCCGATCTCGAAGCCGGTTCTCCGGCGCGGACTGGTGGGTCTGCTTCCGCTAGCATGGCTTCTGTCTTTTATCGTTTACATTCTCCTGGTGTTGGTATTTCTCGCCGCGCTATCCGGGATGCCTCGATAGGTTTTTCGCGCGTTCCTTGATGCCCAACAGGCACTTGCGCATCATCGGCAGGTCGCCAAACTCGACCAGCAGGTTGAATAGAGCGGCAGGGGAATTCCAGCGGTACTTCATGCGGAGGCGCGTCACCAGCCGGGTGCGGTTTTCTCTTTCGGGGTAGAGGCCCCAGAACCAGGTGGTGTCGTCCTCCTTATCATTCCACAGAATCCATTCATTTGCGCGAAAATCTTTGACGTAGACCCCGTATTTTCCATCAGGACTCATCGGAATCAACTGGCCGACGTAGATTTGCTGGTGCTCTGGCAGGAGCCGCCTTGCGCTAGGGCGGCCCAGGTTGTCGAGCAGGTCATAGCTGTACCACCCGGCGCGGGTCATCCCGATCTGGACGATCCAGGGATAGATGGCTTCGGGCGGGGCGTGGACGGTGACGCCGCGGGTGGCGTCGAACGAGGGCGACGGGACATCCTCATCGCCGGGCATGGCGCGGGTGAGTTCCTCGTCGGTTGCGCCCCAACGCAGTTGCCAGGGACGAATCCATTTCAGGTAGAGACCAGTTATTCCGGCTGCCGCGAGAATAACCCAAAATAACATTTCCAAATTCATTTGAGACCTCCGCGATGGGCAGTGATTTGAGCGCTGCAACGATTTGCTCCTGGGGCGCGTTTACAGTATGGCTTTCATTGTTCTGTCTGCCTGGTTTTACCCATGCGCCAGGCTGACAGCCAGAACAGAAAATACAAAACCGCAAGGAGCGCTTCAATGGCGACGATGACGAGAATCTCCGCATTCACGAATCCCCGCCCAAACTCGAACAATCCCATCACAGCAAACCCGGCCATGTTGAGACTGATGGCCGCTGTTACCACCTGCTTGGCAGACGGCTGGGAAAGTTTCCTGCCAAAGAAGGCCAGAAAAGCGAATGCCAGCATCAGCATGGCTGCCCGCCTGGCCAGGAACTCTGCCGATGCGTTCGTTTCGACTCCAATATCCCTGAGGAAGGAGGCAGGGAAGAACAGCAACATGACGAACAGGTAGAAATACAAGGCGGCCGTCAGGCTGCTCACAATTTGGTAAACGATTTGCTTTTCAAGCATCTTTAACATGGGCGGGTTCCTTTCGTTTGAAGTAACTGCGATAGAGCCAAACCGGCAGGTTTTCAACAATAGCGATCACCAGGCTCAGGTAAGCAAATGGATTATCGGGCATCGCCAAAACTGCGCCGGCCCCCAGCAAGAGCAGGAAAAGCCCGGCCCCCTGGCACACCTGCCAGGCCCAACGTTGGCCTTGACGCCAACCCTGGGAAGCATACATCACCAACCAACCGGTAAAGACCACAGCAAACCCGGTCATCTCGAACATGTACAACGACGAAAGCAGTTCGGGGTCAGCCAGGAGGCTGGCCGACAGGGGAAATATCAAGGGTGTAGCGGCGATGTGAATGACGCCCAGGCCAAGGGTTAACCAACCAGCCACTTGAATCCAGCAAGTACCGCGAATCATTGGGGGGTTCATAGTCATTTTCTCCTCTCAGATACTCTGACCTGACAACAACGGAACCAGGATGCCCAGCACCAATCCTACGGCCAGGTTCCAGGCAAGTTTGTCGCCGGTCAGAGGCTGGCGGCTGACGATTGCCAGAATGCTGAACAAGACTGTCGCTCCAAATGCCAGATACTGGAAGTTGGGCATTCCCAGCCAGCCGTAAACCAGACCCGAGAGGGCACCAAACAAAATGGACGCACCTAAAAAGCCAGCCAGGACGATCCAGAACAAGGTCTTCTGCGGGATTTTAGCAATGCTCTCATCCTGCCCTTGGAAAAATTTGACCAGGGCTTTGCCACGCACCAGCACATAGAGCATCAGAATCATTGCCAGTGGGATGGCGGAAATCAAACCAGCAACGATTGGACTTCTCATTTTCTCTCCTTTTGATCAGGTCCGGACATTGAACAGGCGCAGCATCCCGGCTTTGAGTGTTTCGGGCGGCAGGCTGAGCCACTCCTGGCCGTAGACCAGGTTCAAGCCATTGAACAGGCCAAAGAACATCATCGTCAGCGCCAGCGGGTCGTGTTCCGCTGGGATAACCCCTTCCGCCTGAGCCTGGGTCAGGATGGTCAGCAACGATTGGGTGTATCCCAGGCCGGTGGCTTCCATATCGAACCCCAGGCGGGCAAACATATCTTCGTTGGTATGACCCATCAGGGAAATCATGATGGACGTAAACTGGCTGCCTTCCTGCGCATACTGGAGCAGGCCACTCAAAAGGTGATCCAATTTTTGGCGGGCATCGCCGGGCGAGGCAGCCGCCTCGCCCATGACCGCACCGAGTGACTCGAAGGCTTCGGTCAGGACAGCCTTGAGAAGGTCTTCCTTGCTGGCGAAATACCAGTAGATGCTGCCCTGGCTCATCCCGGCCTGTTGGGCCACATCGGCGATGCGCACATTGAAGTAGCCGCTTGTTGCAAAACACTTACGGGCTGCGGCTATCAGCGCGGCTCGGCTGTGGGCGCGCATTTCTTCACTCAATTCTTTGTTACGGGGTGACATAGCATCTCCTTATTGACTGATCGATCATTCAATGAAATCATATCATAGACTGAGCAATAAGTCAATAATAAAGCGGGGCGATCTTCGAACTCACCTGCTGTCTTCATCCGAGTTATAATCACCACAATCTATTATGGACAGCCCACCTATCCTCGATTTCACCAACCTTTCCACGCTGGCGCTGGCAACCACTGGCCCAGATGGCGAACCGCACGTTGCTGCGGTGTATTTCGCTATACACCCATTGCCCGGCGCAGCCAGCCAGGCAGTCTGGCGAGCGTACTTCTTCTCCGAAGCCAGGAGCCAGCACTCCCAGGACCTGGCTCGCGACCGGCGCGCCGCCGCGACTCTGTACCCGCAGTGCTTCACCTGGCAGGAGATCCGCGGCCTGCAAATGCGCGGCGCAGCCTATCGGGTAGAATCCGGTATCGATGAATGGAACGCCGCCTGGGAGCAATACCGGGCGAAATTTCCGTTCGTAACCCACCTGAAAGCCATCCTGGCCCGCAACGCCTTGTACGCCTTCCAGCCGGATTGGGTGCGCCTGGTAGATAACCAGCGCAGTTTTGGCTTCAAGCAAGAGTGGGTATCAGTTGCTGGCATGTGGCATAAAGCAGAGCGCCAGGCTTCAAGACTCCCGGATCAAACAGGTGATCATACATGAGCGCTTCCCCCGCAAACCCAGAGAAAGCCGCCCGTTGCGGTGAACCCTCTTACGTCTGGCGCGCAGGCCAAACCCGGCGGCTCGAGATGATCTTGCGCCACACCGGTTCGCAGCCTGGGCGCATCTTAGAAAACGGCTGTGGCATTGGCATGTACGTAGAGCACCTGGCCCACCATTCCAGCCAGATCATCGGACTGGAATACGACCCGGATCGCGCCCTGGAGGCCGGCCAGCGTGTCGCCCCCCTGCCCCAGGCCCACATCCTGTGCGCCGCGGGTGAACGCCTGCCTTTTCCCGATTCGCATTTCGACCTGATTTTGAGTCACGAAGTCCTCGAACACGTGCAAGATGACCGCCAGGCGGTTAGCGAAATGGTGCGTGTGCTCCGCCCGGGCGGCAGGATCGTCATTTTTGCGCCGAATCGTGGCTACCCGTTCGAAACGCACGGCATTTACTGGCGCGGGCGCTATCGTTTTGGCAATATCCCTCTGGTGAACTACCTGCCCCGCCCCTGGCGAGATCGCCTGGCGCCGCATGTACGCATCTACACCCGCCGCGACCTGGCGCGGCTCTTCGACCAACAGCCCGTGCGCTTTATCGAGCGCACCACCATCTTCGGCGCCTATGACAATATCATCGCCCGCAGGCCTTCGATCGGCAAGGCGCTGCGGGCGACATTGCAATTTCTAGAAAAAACACCGCTGCGATCTTTCGGCCTGTCCCATTTCTGGGTGGTCGAAAAACGCCCGTAACCGCTATTCCAGCGGTTAGCGAAAGTCGTAAATCCCGTCCTGGTTTGCCCAGCGCCGCGAGCAGGCCGGGCAAACCATCGCCTCCTGCCTCGCTTCCAGGGGGAAATGCTCGCAGGCCGGGCAGCGGAACAACTCCCCAGGAGCGGCCTGTGCGGTTGGTCCCACCGCCGCAGCGCGCACAAACACGCTGGGCGACAACTGCCACCAATTACCCGTGAGCTGGGCCAGTGCATCCATCTTCACTAACAAGCCTACCGGCGCCAGGCGCTTGAGCATGCCAATGCGAAAGTGCGAAACGGTCAACTGGCGCTGGATATCGAAGTTGTTTTGCTGCAGCCAGGCGCGCACCATCCTGGGATGGAAATCGAAGTTAAGCTCGGCGAACTCGATCGGTTTCAGATCGAACGGGCTCCACGACTGCCGCCGCAGGAAATAACGCAGGATCGCCTTCAGGTTCTGCTTGTTGGCATACTCCAGGATGAAGGTCGCCCCACCTTGCAAAACCTGGCGCACCTGCTGCAAGGCCAGCGGCGCGTTCGCCATGTGATGCAACGTGCGGATCATCGTGGCCGCATCGAACGATCCCGGCACAAACGGCAGACGGTAGATGTCAGCAGCCACGTATAGATAGCGACCATCCTGTCCCAGGCGTTCCTGTGCCTGGCGCAACTGCGTGCGCGAATAATCCAACAGCACGACGCGCTCGAACCCGGCATAGCGCCGCGTATTGCGCCCGGCCCCTGCCCCTAACTCCAGGAGCTGCTTACCGCCAGCAGGCAGCAGCCGTTGCAGCGCAATCGCTTCTGCCCGATCCTCGTAATCTCTGCCGCCCTGGTCCCAAAAGGAAGCCTGGTAATCCGAGCCTTCGTAATCGATAACTGGCGGCCGCTCCTCAGTCATATCAGGCCACTTGGTTTCCGAGATTCACTGCTGGTCCTGGCTGCCGTTGTAGCCGCGCCCCAGGCCGCGGTAGTTGAAGCCCAGGCGTTTCATCACCTGCGGGTCATAGATATTGCGCCCATCGAAGATCACCGGCTGGCGCATGATCTTGTGTAAACGGCTCAGGTCGATTTGTTTGAACTCGTTCCACTCGGTGACCACCACCATCGCATCACAATCCTGCGCCATGCTGTACACATCCGCGCACATTTCCACTTCTGGCATGACGCCGCTGGCAACTTCCATAGCCACTGGGTCAAAGGCCCGCACGCGCGCTCCCTGCTGAAGGAAGCTTTTCGCCATGTCGATCGAAGGCGCATCGCGCATATCGTCCGTATTTGGTTTGAAGGATAGCCCCAACAAACCAATGGTCTTGCCACGCAGGTCGCCCAACATCTCCTGCACCCGGTTGACCGCCATCGGCCTGCGGTCGGCGTTGATCTCCATCACAGCATATAACAACTGCGGGTGGCGTCCCTTTTCGGCCGCCATATAAGCCAACGCTTTGACATCCTTGGGAAAACAAGATCCCCCATAGCCCAACCCGGCATCCAGGAACAACGGGCCGATACGCCTGTCATAGCCCATGCCAATCGCCACTTCCTTTACATCCGCGCCCAGGGCCTCGCAGATATTGGCAATCTCGTTAATGAAAGAAATCTTGGTCGCCAAAAAGGCGTTCGATGCGTACTTGATCATCTCGGCGGTGCGCAAGTCGGTGATCACGATCGGCGCGCGCAGCGGCAGGTGGAGCTGCGCCACCTTTTCAGCAGCTTCGGGATCCAGAGATCCCAACACCGTGCGGTGCGGCTGCATGAAATCGCTGATTGCCGAGCCTTCGCGCAAGAACTCCGGGCAAGAGACCACTGAGAAAGGAATGGGGTCAGGCTGGTGCCTGCGCACGATTTCCGCCACCCAGTCCCCGGTGCCTACCGGTACGGTCGACTTGTTGATGAGGATCAGCGGTTGGCGCATCAGCTTCGCCACGGTTTCCGCCGCAGCCGCCACATAACGCAGGTCTGCCTCGCCGTCCACGCCTTCAGGTGTGCCAACGGCGATAAAGACGAATTCAGTGCCTTCCAGGCCCTCTTCATAAGAGGTCGTGAAGGTTAGGCGACCGGCGCGCACGTTGCGATCTACCAGTTCTTTGAGCCCGGGCTCGTAAATAGGCATCTCCCCGCGCTTCAGGCCTTCGATCTTGTGTTCTACAATATCCAGAGCGATCACTCGATTACCCAGGTCCGAAAAACAGGCCGCGGTGACCAGGCCAACGTAACCCACGCCGACAACGCAAATTTGTTTCATTTCGTGCATCTCCCAAAGCTTTATTTCAATTTTGAAGTCTTACGAGGCGTCTATCCACATCGTAGAACACCTTCTCGACCGCCAATCTTACCACAAACCGCCCCTTTACGATAACCGTCATCCCCGAAAAATGACCTCTGTCACTTGTGAATTGGTCAAAAACAGTCTAAAATGTTGTTGATAATTCTTACCTTCAAGACCTGAAAAAGGGAGCTTTTGTCATGCAAATAACTCGCCAAGCTGATTATGCTGTTCGCGCTGTCCTGTATCTGGCAAAGATGGGATCGGAGCGCCGGGCTGCCACCAGCCAAATCGCCCAGGAACAGCAGATTCCTCCTTCTTTCCTGGCTAAAATCGTTTCGCAGCTCTCCGTTGCCGGCCTGCTGCAAACCTCACGCGGGGCGCGCGGGGGCGTCTCGCTGGCCCGTTCACCGGAACAAATCTCTGTCCTGGAAGTCGTCGAAGCCATCGATGGGCCCATTCTCCTCAATGAGTGCGTCTCAGCCAGCGGCGTTTGCACCTTTGGTGACGATTGCCCCATGCGCCCGCTGTGGTGTGACGCCCAGGCCGAACTGGTGGAGCGCCTGCGCACGACCACTTTCGACCGCTTTCTGGGCAATGGCTCGCTCGTAAGGGTATAAACTTGTGCACCTGGCCTCGATCCCACCCACTTCCCGGTGAGTGATTGAGCAGTCGCGCACCTCAAAACCAGTCTCCCGGATCGGGCAGTTTCTATGCACTTCAAACGCTTGAAAGTGCAGGCAGGCTGCCCGATCTTGATTCTCCTGGCCCAAAACTGGTTCTGTCGCTCGTGAAACCTTGTATTGGCAAGGTTTAGGTGCTATCATAAGGTCACTGCATTCCCTATCAGGAGGTTTATAATGACTTTTGCACCGAATTCCCCCGGTCAACGTTTGGATTTGCCCGATGCCACGGTCTCTGTAGCCGGTAAAGGCATAACGGGCATGGAGTATAAGATCATCGGCACAACCCTCCAGGCTGTAATCCTGGAACTGGATCCCGGCGAAACCGTCTATTCAGAGAGCGGCGGCATGGCCTGGATGAGCGGCAACATCGAAATGCGCACCAGTGGGAGAGGCGGCGGGTTGGGCGGCGCCTTGAAGCGCGCCGTGAGCGGCGAGTCGCTTTTCCTGGTCGAATATACCAGCCAGGGCGGAAAGGGCTTCGTCGCCTTCGCCTCCGACTTTCCGGGCAAGATCGTGCCCATCCATCTGGGCGAAGGCCAGCAAATGATTTGCCAGAAATCGGCCTTCCTGTGCGCCGAAAAGAGCGTCGGGCTGGACATCCACTTCCGCAAACGGCTGGGAGCCGGCTTTTTCGGAGGTGAGGGATTCATCCTGCAAAAGCTCACCGGCCCGGGTGTCGCCTTCGTATGCCTGGATGGTGAGATCATGGAATATACCCTGCAACAGAACCAGGTTCTCAAGGTGGATACGGGACACGTTGCCATGTACGAGCCAACCGTCTCCTTCGATGTCGAGATGATGAAAGGTTTCGCCAACATCTTCTTCGGCGGCGAAGGCCTGTTCCTGGCCACGCTCAAAGGTCCAGGGCGCATCTGGCTGCAAACCATGCCCACCAGCAACCTGGCCAGGGCCATTATGCCGCACATCAGCAAAGCAAGCAGCAGCTAATCATCTGGGAAAAGCGAAAATGTCCGAAGCCCGTACGATCCGTGCCCCACGCGGCACCCAACTCACTTGCAAATCCTGGCTCACCGAAGCCGCTTACCGCATGATCCAGAACAACCTGGATCCCGAGGTAGCCGAGCGCCCGCGCGACCTGGTCGTTTACGGCGGGCGCGGGCAGGCCGCCCGTAACTGGGAGTCCTTCGACGCCATCCTGGACACCCTGCGCGAGCTGGAGGATGACGAAACACTCCTGGTACAGTCCGGTAAACCGGTCATCGTCTTCAAGAGTCACCCCGACGCGCCGCGCGTGTTGATCGCCAACTCCAACCTGGTGCCCCACTGGGCCACCCAGAAGCATTTCGACCAGTTGGCTGCCAAAGGATTGATCATGTTCGGCCAGATGACCGCCGGTTCGTGGATCTACATCGGCACCCAGGGCATCCTGCAAGGCACTTACGAAACCCTGGGCTCCCTGGCCCAACAACGCGGCTGGACCTCGCTCAAGGGCAAATTCGTGCTGACTGCTGGCCTGGGTGGCATGGGCGGCGCCCAACCGCTGGCGATCACCATGAACGAGGGCGTTGGCCTGATCGTTGAGGTCGACCCCGAGCGCGCCCGCCGCCGCCAGGAGATTGGCTATGTCGACCTGGTCGTAGACACGCTGGAAGAGGCCATGACCCTGGTGGAAGAAGCCAGGGAGCAGGAGATTCCCAGGTCGATCGGTCTGATCGGCAACGCCGCCGATATTTACCCCGAACTGGTGCTGCGCGGCGTCATTCCAGATGTAGTTACCGACCAGACCCCGGCCCATGACGTGCACATGTACGTTCCATCCGGTTTGAGCGTGGTGGCAGCAGAAGAAATGCGCAAATCCGACCCTGAAGAATACGCTCGCCGCTCAATGGCTTCCATGGCCCGCCATGTCGAAGCCATGCTGGCCTTCCAGCGCGCCGGCGCCGAGGTCTTCGATTACGGCAACAACCTGCGCCAGCGAGCCTTCGATTACGGTGTAAAAAACGCCTTCGACTTCCCTGGTTTCGTGCCCGCCTATATCCGCCCGCTGTTCTGCGAGGGCAAGGGACCCTTCCGCTGGGTAGCGCTCTCCGGCGATGTAGAGGATATCTACCGCACCGATGAAGCTGTGATGGAGCTCTTCCCAGACGATGAGCACCTGCATCGCTGGCTGAAAATGGCCCGCCAGAAAGTGCCCTTCCAGGGGCTGCCATCCCGGATTTGCTGGCTGGGCTATGGCGAGCGCGCCAGGGCCGGCCTGAAGTTCAACGAACTGGTCGCCAAGGGGATTGTGAAAGCGCCCATCGTCATCGGGCGCGACCACCTGGACGCCGGGTCTGTGGCATCGCCCAACCGCGAGACCGAGGGCATGCAGGATGGCACCGACGCCGTCAGCGACTGGGCCATCCTGAACGCCCTGATCAACGCCGTGGGAGGCGCCACCTGGGTTTCGTTCCATCACGGCGGCGGCGTTGGCATCGGCTACAGCCAGCACGCCGGGCAGGTGATCGTGGCCGACGGCACTCCCGAGGCCGCCCGCCGCCTGGAGCGTGTGCTGACGACAGACCCGGGCATGGGCGTGATCCGTCACGCCGATGCCGGTTACCAACAAGCCATCGAAGCCGCTAAACGGCACGGGCTCAAAACCCCTATGATTAAATAGCATTGTACAACGGCAGGCCAGCGACATTCCTAATGCCTGTTGGCCTGCCTACCTGTTTCTCCCATGAATGCGCCTCGCGACCTCAACCACTACCGCCTGGAAAGCCTGATCGGCAGCAGTAAATACGCTGACGCCTACCAGGCCACTGACACCGTCCGTAAACGCAGCGTTACGATCAAGCTGCTTAAAGTCGAATTTTTAGCTGGCGTACGGGATGTTTCCCGTTTCCTCCAGCAGGCTCAACTGGCATCCGACCTGGTGCACCCCCACCTGGCCTGGGTTTGGGAGACCGGCGAATCTGGCGGGCGCTATTTTCTGGTCGAACGTTACGTCAATGGCCCTACCCTGGCACAGGTGTTGGAGGAATCTGGCCCTTTGCCCTGGGAACAGGCTATCCAGGTTTTCCGGCAAATCGCGCAAGGGCTGGATTTCGCTCATGCGAAAGGCTGGGTGCATGCAGATATCCAGCCCGTCAACATCCTGCTCAGTTCCGACCTGGGAGCAGTGCTCGCCGAATTCGGCCTGACCAAAGCCCTGCAAGCCGGCAAGAGAAAACCCGTTGGCGATCCACGCTACCGCGCGCCGGAACTCTGGCAAGGCCAGGCAGGCAGCCCGGCCTCAGATCAATATGCCCTGGCCTGTATCCTGGTTGAAGCTTTGACGGCCCAACCGCTTTTCGATGCGCCCACGAGCGCCGCGCTCGAAAGCCTGCACACCAGCGATTTCGATCTCGCTGAGCGAGCCGCTGGCGCCATACCATCGCAGGCTGTGCCCATCTTGCAGAGAGCCCTGGCGCTTCAGGCGGAAGAACGTTACCCCAACACCAGCGCCCTGGTTGAAGCCCTGGCCCAAATTCCAGCCGATGAAATCAAGATGGCCAGTCCGCCCGCTCGCCAGCCAGGCGCGCTGCCTGCCTGGCGGCAAACCAGCAAACCTGTTTCCAACCCGGCTGAGGAGGCCGCTCGCCTGGCTGCCCTGGAACAGGCCCGCCAGGAAATCGAAGAACAACTGCGCCGCGAGGCTGAAGCTCGCTCCCAACAGGTCAGCCAGGAGATCGAACCCGCCGTACTGGCACCTGGTGAAGAACAGCCGCGCCCGGAACGCCCCCGGCGCAAATCCGCGCGAGGGGCAGCCTCCCCCTGGCGGCGCTGGCCAGTCGTGGCTGGCGCGTTGCTCATCCTGGCCCTGGCCCTGGGAGCATTGTTCTTGGACAGCTCCCTTTCCCGCCAGGTGTTGTTCCCCGCCACTGCCACACCCACCCCTATGCCTCCCACGGCCACGTTCACACCTACCCAGACTCATACCCCCACCACTACCCATACACCTACATTTACTTCAACGGCTACGGCCACCATCACCAGCACGGCCACCCCCACCGCCACGCTTACGCCAACTATTACACTCACCCCCACGATTACAAATACCAGCACCCGCACCGCCACGATCACGCGCACGCCTAAGCAGCCCTCCGACGACTCCCTTACTGGAGAGTCGCCCGTGGTCCCCTGACAGGCGATCACCCCCATCCCGTCTAAGGTAAAATTTAGCGTTTCTATGAAATTACCGGTTTCTCATTGGCTTAGATCATCGCTCTTCTGGTTCCTGGTCACCCTGCTCGCCATAGCGTGCGTCACTGCGCTGGGCCCTGCCGAAAAAACGTTGGGCGTCCACGTGCGCCTGGTATATTTACACGGTGTGTGGGTGTGGGCTGCACTGGTGGCATTCCTGGCGGCTGGCCTGGTCGGCGCGGCCGGCTTGCTGGCTCGCAAAGAAACGCTGCACCGCTGGTCGCGCGCCCTGGGTCGCACTGGCCTGTTCTTCTGGATCACTTATCTGCCGATTTCGGTCTGGACGATGCAGGCCAACTGGAACGGTCTCTTCTTATCAGAGCCGCGCTGGCGGCTGGCTGTCATCTTCGCCACCAGCGGCCTGCTGCTGCAAGCCGGCATCAGCCTGCTGGAAAAACCCGCCTGGGCCTCAGCCGGCAACCTGATGTTCATCCTGGCATTGTTCCTGGCCTTGGGAAACACTCCCAACGTCATGCACCCGCCGTCGCCCATCTTTGACTCAGATGCCCCAGGCATCCAACTATACTTCGCCAGCCTGTTTGTGCTGACGCTGTTGGGAGCCTGGCAGGTGACCCGCTGGTGGCATCATTTTGAAAGCATGGAAACGGGAACCACCCCGAGTTGAAACGCGCCCTACAGGTCCAGATTCCCTTGTTCATCGCTGTGCGCACTTTGCTCAACACCAGCTTGCGCATGGTGTATCCCTTCCTGCCAGTCTTCGCCCGCGGCCTGGGTGTGGATTTGCGCCTGCTTTCCCTGGGACTCACCCTGCGCTGGAGTTCTGGCCTTCTGGGACCCTTTCTGGCCTGGATCGGGGATACCCGCGGCAGAAAAGCCGGCATGTTGTTCGGCCTGTCGCTCTTTGTTTTGAGCGCCGGCCTGGTCGCGGTCTGGCCCACTTACCCGGCCTTCGTGATTGCGCTGATCCTCAGCCTGGTCGGCAACATCACCCTGGTGACCTCCATGCAGGCCTACCTGGGGGACCAGGTGCCCTACCGGCAGCGCGGCCTGGCCCTGGGACTGATCGAATTTAGCTGGTCCCTGGGGTTTATCGTTGGCGTGCCCCTGGTCGGTTTGCTGATCGCCCGCCATGGCTGGCAGGCGCCTTTCCCGATCCTGGCCTTGCTGGGCGTTCTGGCCCTGGCAGGGTTGTGGCGCTTGCTGCCCGCCGATAAGCCCGAGATCAGCAGCCGCCCCAACATGGGTCGCAACCTGCTCGCCGTGATCCAGCACCCTGCCGCCCTGGCCGGAGCCGTCCTGGGCATCTGCATGAGCAGTTCGAACGAAATGGTCAACCTGATCTTCGGCGTCTGGCTGGAGGATTCCTTGCAGGTCAAGATCGCCGCCCTGGCAGGCGCTTCCGCAGTGATCGGCCTGTCTGAACTGGGCGGCGAATCGCTGGTCAGCTTCCTGGTAGACCGCCTGGGCAAAGCTCGCTCAGTAAGCCTGGGTTTATTGTCCAACGCCCTGGTAGCATTGGCCTTACCCACTCTGGGCCAGAGCCTGAGCGGCGCGTTGTTGGGATTATTCTTGCTCTACCTGACTTTTGAATTCACCATGGTCAGCGCCATCCCCTTGATGACCGAGGTCCTGCCTGGTTCACGCGCCACGTTCATGTCGGTATTCTTTGCCAGTACAGCCCTGGGTCGCGGCATCAGCGATATGATCGCCCCCTCCCTCTACGAGTTCGGCAAAACCTCGCCCAGGCTGCCCGGCCTGCAGCCTATCGTCCTGGCAGCCATCGTCCTGAATCTATTTGCCTTGATCTGCCTGGGTTTTGTCCGGCGCGCCGAGCCCGAAAGTTGAACCCTTTCACCCGCCTCTTATCCATCCTCATTTCTTCCGGTATAATCAAGCCAATTATGGAAAGAACACATCAAAAATTTCACCCGTCCAATCCCGGTGTGCTCGTACCGGTGATCCTGACCCTGGTTTTCTTATGTGCAGGGCTGGCTTTTGTTGGCGCAATCCCGGATGCCCAGGCTGCGCCTGCTGCGCAGGCCCCGATCTACACGCCCACACCAGGCCCAGATGGGCGCATTATCTACATCGTTAGAGCCAATGACACCCTCTTGAGCATCTCTCTACTGACCGGGGTTCCGGTCAGCGAGCTCAAGGGGCTCAACAACATGATCGACGATGTCATCTACGAGGGGCAGAAGCTGCTGCTGGGGTACGCCGGACCGCCGGAAGTCACCATCACGGTTGGCCCGCCGCCCACGGCTACCCCGATCCTGCCCACGCCAACGCCCAAGCCCGGTAAAGGCAATTTGTGCATCCTGCTTTACGAGGATATCAACGGCGACTCGATCCGCCAGGAAGAAGAGCCCTCCATCCCAGACGGCGCCATCAGCTTCGGCAACCGCGCCGGCACAATCTCTAAATCGGCCAAAACCGGCTCTGGCCTGGAACATCAATGCTTCGATGATTTGCCTGAAGGAGAATACACCATCAGCATTGCCGTGCCCGAGGGCTACAACGCCACCACCAAAACCAGCGAAGAGCTGATCTTGGGGCCTGGAGACATCACTTATCTGAACTTCGGCGCTCAAGCCAACTCGCAGACTCTGGCCGAAGCGCCCACACTGCCGGTTCAGGAAGGCCAGCGCTCACCCCTCCTGGGCATCGTAGGCGCGCTGTTCTTGCTCCTGGGCGTGGGCGTAGCCCTGTTCGCCGGGCGCATTCTCCGCAGCCGCTAACTTCTATCCAACTTGGTATACAACGCCAGCAGAGCCTCGGCAAAATCCTGCCCGCTCCAGGAAGCCGCCCGCTGGCGCGCTGACTGGCTCAGGCTGGTCGCCACGTGCTCTTCGACCACCAGCGTGAGCAAGGCGGCCCCCAACCCGCGCCCGCCCGACTCTGGCTTCGCCAGGTAACCGGCCGGGCCGACCAAACCGTCGCTCCACTTATCTTCGAGCGCCGCCACCGGCTTGCCGCACGCCAGGCCCAGGCGCAGCGAGCCACCCCACACAGGCGTCCGGGCCGGATGCAAGATGGCGCTGCACGCCTGGTAAAGCCGCGCCAGCGCCTGCACCGGCAGTCTGGGCAACCTGCGCACTGTCTGCCTCAGATGGTTTTGATCCAGCCAGCGATCGACCCGCTCGACCGCCGCGCCATGCACACCGGCTAACAGCAGCGGGTACTGCTCCCCGATCGCGCCGGCCGCCCAATGCCAGGCCTCCGCCAGGTGCTGGAGATCTGCCGGTCCGGTTGGGCCATGATACAGCACGTAGGTTTGCGGCAGGTGCAGGTCCGCTAACGCAGCCTGGGCGCGTGCGTTGAGTCCATCAGCCTCCTCCAGGGCCACAAAGGCAGGGTGCACGATCGGCGGCAGCCTTTGCAGCGGGACTTCGGATTCTGGCGCAGGCAAGTCCGCCGGCCAGAGCGCCACCCGCGCCCGCGCCAGTCCCCCCTGGGCCAGCGCTTCTCGCAGCCGATCGGCCAGGCGGCGCGGCCGTTCCTGCGCAGGCCGGCCCGCAGCCCAATCTATCGGGCTGTAGATTCTCGCTGCCGTACCCAACAAAGGCAGTCCTCCCCCCACCTGGTGGATGCAGCTTGCCCCTTCCGCCTGCGCCAGCCGCGGCAGTTTGCGCTGCTCCCAGTTCAGCAAACCTGCGGGAGTATCCGGTGTGGGAGCCAGGCGCGGCAGGACGCCCTCCGGCAGTTCGTGGAAAGAAGCCGCCGGCAGCCCCACCACGGCCTGGAGCGCCGCCGGGTGATAGGCCAGCAGCGTCAGCAGGTGCAGCGCCGCCGGGCTGTTTGGGCGGTAAGCCAGCGGCCAACCGTCGTAGAAAATAGCCCTCATGAGAAAGTCCGGCTCTCTAACCGGATGCCTTGGCCTGCACGCGCTGCGCAAAGCGCGCCTCTTCGATCACCACGCGCTGGTGCTGGCCTTCGCCGATCGCTTCCACGGTATCCCAGGCCAGTACGGTGAAATCAACCCGCCGACCATCGATGGCAGTCACCTCGCAGCGCACGCGCACCTGCGCGCCCACGGGAGTTGGCGCCAGGTGGCGCACATCCACGTGCATCCCCACACTGGAATACCCCTGTGGGAGATGCTGCGCCAGCAAGTCGCGCCCCACCTGCTCCATAAAACCAATCATGCTGGGCGTGGCCAGCACCGCCAGCGACCCGCTGCCGATGTTTGCAGCGGTGTACCGCTCTTCCACCTCGAAGGTCGCCTCCTTCGACATCCCAACTTCGATGTATTCCTTGACTTCCATCTTTCCTCCAAAAACGCCAGTTTATGTCAGGCCGCTCCCCACCAGTCCCGTCCTTCGCGCAGTCCCATGTCGTTCAAACGCTGGCGGATGAGCTGGCGGGCGCCGCGTGCTCCCACCGCCGCCAGCACCGCTGGGTTCTCGTAACGCTCCAGCCAGGAGGGCAGCGCCTCGGGCGGGATGATCGGCAGCCCGTGCCGCGTGCGCCCGATCTTGCGCGGGTCGATATCCACGTAAGCCGCCAAGGGCGCGCCCTGGCGCGCCAGTTGCTTGCCCAGGCGCCGGCCCATCATGCCTGCCCCCCAGATGATCACCGCCTGGCGCCCGGCCAGCGGGCCGCGCGCCAGGTAATAAGCCTTGGCCCGCAGGAAATTCTCCACTGAGTAGCGCCCATCCGTGCGCGTCAGCCGTTCAGGGTGCTCGCGCCACTCCAGCAGCACTTCCGGCAGCTTGGCGAAACCCGCCCCGGCCAGGTACAGGCGCAGCCACAGGTCGTAGTCCTCCGGCCAGCCATGCTCCTGGTAACCGCCTATGTCCAACACCGCCGGACGCCGGAAGGTCACGCTGGGGTGCGGCAGCGGGCTTTCCACAAACATCTCGCGCCGGATGTCTTCGTTGCTGAGCAGGGCGTTCAGCCAATCGATATAGAGGGCGAAGCCCTGGCGCACCTGCTCCTGGGGGAAGCCCGCCACCCGGCAGCTAACCACCCCGGTTTCGGCATGCGTATCCAGGTAGGCCGCCTGCCGCTCCAAACGCTGCGGGTGGGCGCGGTCGTCGCTGTCCATGCGCGCCACGTACTCCGCCTGGCACACTTGCAAGCCGGCGTTCAGCGCCGCCACGATGCCGGCGTGCGCCTGGGAGACCAGCCGCAGGCGCGCCTCGCCCCGCGCATAAGCCCGCAGGATCTCCGCCGTGGCGTCCGTTGAGCCATCATCCACCGCCACGATCTCGAAATCCGCCAGGCTCTGGCGCTTCAGGCTGTCCAGCGCCTCAGGCAGCGTCGCCGCCGCGTTATAACAGGGCATCAACACAGAAACGTGTGGCATGCCCCGGATTCTACCCCAAAACGCCCCGGCGGCCCGCCGCCCAGGCTCTTTTGGCGATCCTCAACCCCAGTTCTGCCAGCTTGCGCATCGCCACCGTTGCCATGCCCCACAAGGGCACGATCCAGATTGGCGGCACTTCCCCGGTGATGTAGACCCATTCGCCGGACGAGGTGCCCAGGTATTCGTACAGCCCGCCTAACAGCATGCCGCACAGGTACAGCGGGAAGTCCCTGCGCAGGTCGAAGCCTGGCAGGATCAAGACCGCCGCCGCCAGCAGCCCGGCCAGGAAGTGCCCGTCCAGACGCCCGTTCCAATCCACCGCTGCCAGCTTGCTCCAGCGCAGGGCGAAAGCCGCCAGGGGCAGGACCAAAAAGCTGCCCCCCATGACCCAACGCGCCCATTTCGGCAGCTCGGTTTTCTCGTTTGTCGTCAGGAAGCTGCTCAAGCGGTAAGCCGTCAGCAGGCCAATGCCCCACAGCGGCGGCAGGTAATCCGGCGGCGTGGCCCCATTCCAATACGTCCACAGGCCGCGCGTCGTGCCCCACCACTCGCCCCAATAACCCAGGGCCCAGCCAGCGATGAACAGCGGCAGGTCCATACGGTAGTCGCTGCGAAAGAACACCAGGAACAGTACCATGCCCAAAAGCGCCCACGGCAGGGCCCCGAAATGCGTCAGCAAATAGACAGCATTCTCCCAGCCACCCAGGGCGTAATAGTACAGCACCCAGGCAAAGAACACATCCGCCAGTATAGTAAAAAACATGCTCTGATTATAAAGCATCTACCAGTTGCTCTGCTGGTTTCCAATTGGCTTGGATGGAGCATATTGACTTATAATAATGACGCCTTCGATTGAAAGAAAACCAGTAAACGCGATAAAGCCAGGTTGCCGGGAAATGGTAAAGTGATGCCTTTACGTAACGCTAACGATCTCAAGGGTAAGATCACCAAAAACTACCGCACAGAGATGCGCAAGATCTTGATGGAGAAATATTTCAAGGGCTGGTCGCAGGCGTATTTCGAGTCCGAGGCGTTTCCTGCCGATATGGAAGCCCACATCACCGGCAGGATGCTGGAATTCGAGCAACACGTCATCCCCTGGGTAGCCGAAGTGTTTGACCTGACCGACCACCTCGTTTTGGAAATCGGTTGCGGCACCGGCTCTTCGACCATCCCTTTCGCCAATCGGGCCGGCCAACTGCACGCTTATGATATTTCTGAAAACTCGATCGATGTCTCTCGCCTGCGCGCCTGTCTGATGCAGGCACAGAACATCCAATTTCATTTGCTAGATTCTGATTGGGCCGCCAGCCGGGAGAGCGTGACGGCATCCCTAAGCAGCCAGGGCGCCCCAGATGTGATCCTGATGATCGCTCTCCTGGAACATCTCACATTCTCTGAGCGGCTCAATATCCTCCAGGGTGCGTTTAACATCTTGAAACCAGGCGGGATCATCGTGATCTACGAAACGCCAAACCGCCTGAATTATTTCGATTGGCACACTTATCTCATGCCGTTCGCCGATTGGCTGCCCGATGACCTGCTGGCCGAGTATGCAGCCAACTCATCCCGCGCCAGCGCTCTAGGCGCCATTTCTTCCAATCTGTATTTGTATCGTATCGGCAGAGGTTTAAGCTATCACGAATTTCAACTGGCTCTGAAAGATATCCCCTGGCGGATTATCAACGATGGCTTCTCGCAGTGGTTAAATAAACTAAGGCCGCCGGCCATCCCCGCTTATTACCAGGCGCTGGCCCAAATTTTTGACGCCCACCTTCCGGATGTGCCCAAAAGTTTTATCTCCCCCAGCCTGGATCTGATCCTGCAAAAGCCATCCGGCCCGCTCGACTCATCGCACCATTTCCAGAGCGAACGTATCAACGCCTGGCTCTATCCTGAAGCATCTTCGATCCCAGTAGATCAAGGTATTGAAAGCCTTCCGCCTGAGATGCTCAACTCACGGCTGATCCGCTTTGTGCTGCGCCTGCAGTCCAATTCGATTTACGTAACCCTGCGCGACTGGTATTGGCGGCTGACTGGCTTCAAAAAATAATACCGCACCCCGCAAAATGAATTCTTCAACGCCGCGGCGGGCGTTTCTTGACCAACAAAAGCTGCTGCACATCCGCCGCATCCTGTGCAGTGCGCACCGGGATGAACAGCCAGCGCCCGTCATGAAGCTGCGGCGTCTCGCGCAGCAGCCGCCCGACGTTTTCCCCCAGTTCGAGCTGCAGCGCCTGCTCCACCTGTGCGTTCCCCAGCACCACCTGGGCGACCAGGTGCTCCTGCTGTGGGTAGAGCGACACCAGCGACTTGCCGCTCTTGCGGTACCACAGGTTCCAGCCGTATTTCTTGCCCCCGAAGCTCATCTCGCCGGGCATCTGGTACGTGTCCAGGATGAACTGCCGCAGTTGCTCCCAGAGGGCGAACTGCCCTCCGAGTGCTGCGCGCAGCTCCGCCTCCGCAGGGGGATGATCTTTCTCGACAAAACAGCCTACGCTCATACTACCACCATCCAGACGAACCATTCCTTCGGCCCATGCACGCCGGGCGTCATGGTCAGCTCGATGTCCGCCGTGCGGCTGGGGCCGGTGATAAAAGCAATGCCATTATCGAAGAGTTGGACTTGAGTCATGGGTTGTGTCATACAGGGTTGTCCTGCCCGGCATCCTAAAACTTGCTATACGAATCACTCATGCCGCGATATTCGATGAAAGGCTCGTTGATAATTTTAACAGCCAGCTCGATCTGGCAGGATTCTTCCAGCGTCGACGACCAGTGGAAGGCTTCGTCCAGCGTCTGCCCGATCGCGAAACTGCCGTGGCCGCGCAGCATGACGATCTTGTAGTTTTTGAGCGCCTCGGCGACTTTGTGCGCCATCTGCGGTGTGCCGGAGGCGAATTCCTCGGTCACCACCGGGATCTTTTTGAGCAGGTAGGAGGCCTCATTGTCGATCGGGACCAGTTCGTCCCGAGAGAGCGAGAAGGCGATCGCGGTGCGCGGGTGGCAGTGGCAGATCGCCAGGGCCGGCGTGTTCAGGTAAACCGTGCGATGCACCAGCAGCTCCGTAGATGCCAGGGCAACGCCGCTGTCATTTTTATCCAGGCGGGTATCGATCAAGTCGTGCGGCTTGAGATTCCCAAGCATGGCGCCCCGCCGCTTGATCACCACCCGGTCGCCGAGGCGGATGCTCAGGTTGCCGCCGTGGGATGAGATCATGTTACTGGTAAATAAATCGCGTCCAATGTCGCGGAACATTTCGTAAATGCGTGGGTCAACCATCCTGTTTCCTCCTGACCGGCCTCCACTCCCCTCCCCAGGGAGGGCTTCCAATGGAGCGGAGTTCAATCTCACAAATTCGTTAATCCGAGTTCTTCCAGTTTCTTCGGCTTCGGTACGCCGTTTTCGTCCCAGCCGCGCCCGCGGTAATACTCCTTGAGCATGGGCTCCAGTTGCACCACCCAGCCCTGGGAAGGGCCGTCAGTTGGGGCCTCTTCGAGCAGGCGCGGCGGCAGGGTATCGTCTTTCATCCTAAAGCCCTCGCGGATATTGTAAAGCCGTTCCAGGTTCCAGACGCGCTCCCCCACCCGGGTCATTTCCCCCGTGTCGTACTGGATGCCGGTCACCGCGCTCAACACGCGGGCGAAGTATTCGTCCGCCACGCCCATGTTGGTGAACTTGCACACCACCAGCGAGTCGATCGCTGCCGAGACATTCTGGTGCAAGATCACAAAGCTGGATTTGCCCTGCACCTGGAAGCGGTCGATCAGCTTCGGCAGGCCGAGCACTTCCAGGCCGACCATGTTGCCGCGCATGTGGCACCCGCCACGGTTGGAGGTGGCGTAGAGCAGGCCCTGTCCCTGCATGCCGCGCGGGTCGTAAGCTGGCATCTCCATGCCTTTTGCGGACATGGAAAGCTCGGGGTGGCCGTATTTCGTTGCCAGGCGCAGGCTGCCGTCCGCCAGTTCGGCGCCGATGTCTCGCCGGGCTGCCATCGCCTCCAGGGTAGGGGCCAACAGGTCAGCCCGCCCGAAGCGCAGGTCTGAATCCAAGTAACCTCTTTCGCTCAGTTCCATGGCGCAGGCGATCGTCGACCCGGCCGAGATCGTGTCCAACCCCAGGTCATTGCAGATGGAATTGGCTTCGATGATCGCCGGCAGATCGTCGATCCCGCACTGCGCCCCAAATGCCCAGGTTGTTTCGAATTCAGGTCCTTCGCCTTCGACCTTTTCGGTCTTGCTGATGCGCGTGCAGCCAATCGGGCAGGCCCAGCACGAAGCGTTCTTGACCAGGTATTTCTCGGTCAACTCCTCGCCAGAGATGGCCTCCGCCCCCTCGAACTGGGTCTGCTGGTGGTTGCGAGTGGCCAGCGCGCCGATGTTGTTCATGATGTTCATCAGCACCACGGTGCCGAATTCGGGCAGCGCCTGGCTGGTCAGCGGGCTGGCTGCCAGCAGTTTGCGGGTTTCGTAAAGCAAAAATTTGAAGCGCTCGGGGTCTTCGATTTGTGTGCGCTCTTTGCCTTCGACTACGATCGCCTTGAGATTCTTGCTGCCCATCACCGCTCCCGGCCCGCCGCGCGCCAGGGCGCGTTCACGGTCGTTCATGATAGCGGCGATGCGGCTCAGGTTTTCGCCCGCCGGGCCAACGCACAGCACATTGCGCTTGTTGTTATTCTGGCCCAGCTTCTCAGTGACCGCAAAGACGCCCAGGCCCCACAGCTCGCTGGCATCGTGGAAAGTGATGCTTTCGCTCTTGACCTCGATCCACACCGGCTTCTCGGATCTTCCCCGTACGATCATCACGTCGTAGCCAGCCTTTTTGAACTGCATCCCCCAGAAACCGCCCGAGTTGGCGTCGAGCACAGTTCCCGTCAGCGGGCTTTTGGTAGAGACCGAAAAGCGGTTGCTGGTCTGGTAGCCGGTAGCGGTCAGCGGGCCGTTGGTAAAGATCAACACGTTTTCAGGGCTGAGCGGATCGACCTCCGGCCCGGCCATATCCCACAGCAGGCGAGCGCCCAACCCGCGTCCCCCGATAAACAGGCGCGCCATCTCCATATCCAATGGATAGGTTTTGTAGGCCTGGGTGGTCAGGTTTATATCCAGTATTTTTTCATTCCAACCGGTCATTCTTTTCTCCTGAAGTCAAACGCCAGGCATGGGCGGAGGAATCGCAACGCTGTCTTGCCCGGCTACAGGCGCTTCCAGGCCAGTTTACCGTTTCGCCAATTCTTTCTTCTCGTAATCCCTGATCACATCCATGAACGCCAGGCCGACCGGGACGCCTTTCTGCATACAATAATAATCCCAAACTGCGCCGGATGGCATGGCCTTTAGCTCTTCCAGCAAGGCCAGTCGTTGGCTGTAGTCGCCTTGGGCTTCCAGGGCTTTCAGCGTGTCGAACGGCTCCAGCAAGGCGTTGAGCAGCGCCCGCAGCGTGTTGCGCGTCCCAATCGTCCAGGCAGCCAGGCGGTTGATGCTGGCGTCGAAATAGTCCAGGCCAATGTGGACGCGCCCCAGCGCGCCCGCTCGCACGACCTCCTGGGCGATGGCCTGCAAATCATCGTTGAAGATAACCACGTGGTCACTGTCCCAGCGCACGCCGCGGCTGACGTGTAAGAGCAGCTCGTCGAGATAAAGCAAAAGAGAAGAAATCTTATCTGCGATGGTTTCGGTCGGATGGAAGTGACCCGAATCAAGCGTCAGCAGGATCTTGCGGCTGACGGCGTAGGCCGTATAAAACTCCATCGAGCCGGTAACGTAACTTTCCGATCCAATGCCGAAGAGCTTCGGTTCCACCGCGTCCAGGTTGTGGGCCAGCTTCTCCGCCAGGATCGTATCCAGCGATTCGAGCAGCAACCTGCGGGGAGTAGTCCGGTCCGCCGGGGTGTCTTTGTACCCATCGGGGATCCAGATATTGGTTACGGCTGGCGTCCCCAGCTCCCGCCCAAACCAATCCCCGATCTTGCGGCAGGCGATGCAGTGCTCCACCCAGAACCGGCGGACAGCCGGGTCGCGATGCGAGAGCGTAAAACCGTCATCCGCCAGCGGGTGCGAAAAACAGGTTGGGTTGAAATCGATCCCGTGGCCGTTTTCCCTGGCCCAATCCTTCCAGGCGGCGAAATGGCGCGGCTCGATGGCGTTGCGCGCCACTTTCGTATCCGCTTCCAGGTAGATGGCGTGCAGGTTGAGGCGGTGTGAGCCGGGCAGCAAGCTGTAGACCACATCCAGGTCCTGGCGCAGTTCGTTGGCGGTGCGCGCCTTGCCGGGATAGTTGCCCGTAGCGGCGATGCCGCCGGTCAACTCGCCGCCAGGGTTCTCGAAACCGCCCACATCATCGCCCTGCCAGCAGTGCAGCGAGACGGCGACTTTCTCGAGCCGCTTCAAGGCCGCCTCGGTATCCACGCCCAGGGCGGCATAGCGCTCTTTGGCCAGTTCATAGGCTTGTTTGATTTGGGTTTCAGAGAGAGGCATATTGATTCCTTCCATTATCCCCTCTCCCACAGGGAGAGGGTCAGGGTGAGGGGCTAGAAAATCTCCTGTTTGACATCGAACGCCGCGCAAATAGCGCGTATGTCATCCACGCTCAATCCTTCGCCAATCTCACCCACGCGCAGGTTGAGGTATTCATATTTAGCAGCAGTTTCGGCATACTCCACCCGGTCGGCAGCGCGCTTGACGGAAATGTCCGAGCGGGCCATCACGCCGTGCTTGGCCCAGATCACGATGCGGTGCTTGCGCAATGCGGCGATATTGCCGGCCATCAACTGGGCAGAACCGGGCACCGCGAAGGGGATAAAGCCGATGCCTTCCGGCAGGTTGATGATAGTTTCCGGCTGCCAGCGCAGCAGGTGGGTGTTGAGGTATCGGGCATCCTGATAGCGCGGGATGTGACTCAGGTAAGTCAGGTGCACCGGCTGGGCATGGATCACAGCATGGAAATTCGTGCCTGTTGTCATGCTCTGATCGTAGTGCACCGCCAGATGAGAGTTGAACTCACTGGTCACACGCTCAAAACGGCGCTGGTAGGATGTGTACATTTGCGCCGTTTCACCCCCTTCGTCGATCACCAGGCAGGCCAGATGCGCCGCAGGCTCATCCTTCAACTCACGCAGACGCCGCCCGGAGCCGCTGACAATGAAGGTTGCCCCAGCCAATTCCGGGACAAGCTGTGGCAGGAGCATTTCACACTGCACCGGAAAATAATTGCGCACTTCGATCGGCCAACGCAGGCAGATCGAGATATTTCCGGCGGCGCCCTCGCTGGCTTCGATCTCAGCCAGATGCCGCCCCGCATCGCCGATCATATCCAGCAGAACAGGGAGTTCAGGATAGGGAGGGTTTAGCATGTTATTCTTTCATCTCCAGTAATTTGAGTAACTTTGCATAGGCCTCATCCCAACCATCGCCATCGCCAGGATGATATTCTTCTACATCGAACGAATTCCGCACCACCGCACGCGCCTCCGCCAGCGAGCCCAGGTGGCCCAGGCCAATGGCTTGCATGAGCACATTACCGATCGCGGTGGCCTCCACCGGCCCGGTCACGACTGTCCGGCCAGTGCAATCGGCGGTGAACTGGTTCAGCAGGCGATTCTTCGTCCCCCCACCAATGATGTGGATGGGATCGAGGCGTCTGCCGCTCAACGCCTCGGCATGTTCGAGCGTCAGCCGGTATTTCAGCGCCAGGCTTTCCAGCGCCACCCGGACGATTTCACCCTTGGTTTGCGGCACGGTTTGGCCGCTCTCAGCACAAAACATGCGGATCTTTTCGGGCATGTCGCCGGGATGGAAAAACCGTTCGGCGTCCGGGTCGATCACGGCCAGGAAGGGCTGCGCTCCGGCAGCCAGGCGCGTGATTTCGTCGTAGCTCAGTTCCTCGCCACGCGCCCGCCAGGTACGGCGGCATTCCTGCACCGGCCACAGCCCCATGATGTTTTTGGACAATCTCCACGTGCCATCCACGCCGCCTTCGTTGGTAAAGTTGTAAGCCAGAGCCTTTTCATCCAGGGCGGGTTGGCGGACTTCGGCGCCCATAATAGACCACGTCCCGGAACTGATCCAGGCGAAATCCTGGTTCTGCGCCGGGACGGCCGCGACCGCTGACCCCGTATCGTGGCAGGCCGGCAAAACGACCTGGATCGTCCCTGCGCGGGTCTCATCCGCCACATCGGGGAGCAGCATCCCGAGGATAGTCCCCGGTTGGGAGACAGGGCCAAACAGCCGGGATGGGATGCCCAGGCTTTCGAGCATTTCCTTCGCCCAGTCACAGGTCACGGGGTTGTAGCATTGCGTCGTCGTAGCATTGGTAAATTCGTTGGCGATTTTCCCGCTCAGCCAGTAGTTGAACAGATCGGGGATCGTGACAAAGGTTTCTGCCACATCGAACAACGGCGATTTCACTCGCGCCATCGAGAATAACTGGTAGAGCGTGTTCAATTGTATGAACTGGATACCGGTTTGGGCGAAAACCTCGGCGCGTGGAACCTTTCGAAAGACCTCCTCCACCATGCCGTTGGTGCGGGCGTCGCGGTAGTGGAAGGGGTTGCTGAGCAGCGCGCCGTTTTTATCTAACAGGGCATAGTCCACGCCCCAGGTGTCGAGCCCGATGCTGACGGGCTTTGCCCCGCTCTGGATCGCTGCAGCGATCCCGGCTTTGATCTCGCTCCACAAACGCAGCACGTCCCAGTGCAATCCATCCAGCAGTCGCACCGGGCCATTGGGGAAGCGATGGACTTCGTTGAGAGCCAGCTTGTCGCCCTCCAGCGTGGCGACGATGGCGCGCCCGCTTTCGGCTCCCAAATCGAGGGCAAGGTAACCAGTCATAAGATTCCTTTGAACGTCTTCTCTCCTGGATTCAGCCGTAGATCGGGCCAAAATTTGCGCAAGCGCGAAAATCTGCTCCCTGTGGATCCAACGCCCCGAACATGCCCCAGGCGCTCGGGCGGAACAGGCTCTCCTCAGGCAGGTTATGCATCGCAACCGGGATGCGCAGGATCGAGGCCAATGAAACCAGGTCTGCACCAATGTGTCCATAGCTGAGCGCGCCGTGGTTGGCGCCCCAATTGGCCATCACCGCATACACATCGCCGAAGGGGCCGCTGCCCGTCAGGCGTGGCACGAACCAGTGGGTCGGCCAGGTGGGATTGGTGCGTTCATTCAGGGCCTCGTGGACTTCAGCCGGCAGGTCGATCGTCCAGCCTTCGGCGATCTGGAGCACAGGGCCCAACCCTTTGACCAGGTTCAGGCGGCTCATCGTGAAGGGCATTCCGCCTTTGGTCAGGAAACCGGATGAGAAGCCGCCGCCGCGGAAGTATTCTTCGATAGCCGGGTGCCACTGAGTGACTTCCAGGCACCGGTTGACTTCAGCCTGGCTGATTTCCCAGAAAGGCTTCATGGCTGGCTGGCCGTCTTTCTCCTGCTGGCCAGTGGCGTCCAGCGTGGCTGCCCCGGAATTGATCAGGTGGATGAAGCCATCTTTGGCCAGACCAGTGGGCGTATATCCTGTCACGCGCCGGACTGCTTCCGGCGACCAGTAGGTGCGCACGTCGGCAAAGATCTGGGCGGTATTGGTCAGCAGGTGGCCGAAGAGCATCACGGTTCCGTTCAGGCTGTCGTTCTCCGTAGCAAAGGTGTAAGCTTCGCGCCGGCCATTCCAATCGAACGACGAATTCAGGATGGCTTCCATGAAATCGCCGTTGGGTTTATGGTCCGTCCACTGGCGCTGGCCCTGGAAACCACCCAGGATGGCGTTGTTGCCGAGGGCTTCTTCTCCATAACCAAGTTCCGCCAGGCGCGGGTTGCCAACCAGGATGTCTCGGGCAATCATGGTCATCTTGACCACAAATTCCCAGTCCTCGTCTTTCTGCGCCCGGGTCTTCTGGCGCTCAACCGGGTTGTAATCGCGCCCTTCACGGCAGTTGGCTCTCACCCAGGCAATAGCTTTTTCGAATTCAACCGGGTCATACACCTGGCGTTCGATACGCCGCGAAAATTCGCTCATATCGCAGGTCATCACCTTCATCCCAAGGTAGCTTTCGAAAAAGTCGTGGTCGACAATCGACCCGGCGATCCCCATCGACACGTTGCCGAAGGACAGGTAGGTCTTGCCACGCAGCATGGCCGCCGCCAGCCCGGCGCGGGCAAAACGCAGCAATTTTTCCTGGACGTCCGCAGGGATGCTGCTATCGGTGGAATCCTGCACGTCGCGGCCGTAAATACTGAAAGCCGGCAGGCCCTTCTGGTTGTGGCCTGCCAGGACGGCCGCCAGGTACACCGCGCCGGGGCGCTCGGTGCCGTTGAAACCCCACACCGCTTTCGGCATCAGCGGATCCATATCCATGGTTTCAGAACCATAGCACCAGCAGGACGTGACGGTGATCGTCAGCCCGACCCCTTCGCGGGCAAACTTCTCGGCGCAGTGCGCAGACTCGGCCAATCCCCCAATGCAGGTGTCGGCAAGCACGCACTGCACCAGGCTGCCGTCCGGGTAGCGCAGGTTAGCGCTGAGGAACTCCGCAGTTCGTTGGGCCATGCCCATTGTCTGCGCTTCGAGCGATTCGCGCACGCCCATCCGGCGGCCATCGATAGCCGGCCGCAGGCCAATTTTGGGATACGTTTTCGTTAGGCTGTCCATTGATCATTCCTTTTTGCACGCTTTGGGTGCAATTAATCCAGGTGGAAATATTCTTCCAGCTCGACGAAGGTTTCGTCAGGGCGAGCGTTGGCATCCATTGTTGTTCTTGATATTCTTTGAGACGATCTTGCCTGACTTTGAATTGAAAGCCTACGCGTTTCATCGCGCTCTCCTTGAGAGGTGCTCTGCCCCCGCGGCTTCTCTTCCAACAGGGAGAGGAGCCAAGAGGAATATAACGAGCTGCCGACTGAAATCATCGATGTTACCCACGTATATTATAAGCGAGTTGACTGACTGGATCTGCTGCATCGTCTCCGCCATAGGCACCCAAAATAATGTCACTTGCGATCAGCAAAACGAACAGCGAACGTTATTTCATTCCTATTGTGTTTTGTCGAATATTGTTGAAATCGTCAATTTCATCATATATTTTTTGTTGATTTCTGTCAACAGGTGTTGTTTTCGACAAATGCTGGCGACCCGCTTTCCACAACCATCGCGCAAACAACCACCCGTTTCCTGCTTTTCCCCCAGGATGGAGAAAAAACTTGCTCGAAGTATCAGGGGATCAAGATATCAATGTGTTGAAAGGGAGATCAGGCGATCACCCGCCCGTCGGCTTCAACCTGCCGGGCAAAAAGCGCGCCGACAGCTCGCGAAGCTGCTGGTAACCGATCGGCTTGAGCAGCACCAGGTTCGCCATGCCTGCCACCATTTCCGCCGTACGGTCGTCCGCCGTAGCCACGATCACGCGCGTATGGGTCAGGCGCGCGTCTGCGCGGATGTGCTTGAGCACCTCCAGGCCCTTGACGCGCGGGATATGCAGATCCAGCACCACCATGTGTGGCAGCGTATCCGACAGGCGCTCGAGGGCCGTTTGCCCGTCGTAGATCACCTCGGTCTGGTAACCAGCGTCCGACAGCGCCTCGGAAAATGCCAGGGCCAGGTTCTTATCATCTTCAACAATCAGCGCCAGTGATTTTTCCATGAGCTTCGATCCCGTTTTTTTCTTATATGAAATTTCGGTCAGGTCCGGTCTAATTATAGTCGAGAATCGTAAACGGATGATACAATAATGTTTCAATCTATCCACTCATTCGACGGCAGTTATCAATCCTTACCAACGTTCGATGGAAAAACCCGCAGAACCGCAGCAAACATCGACAGGCGTCTATATCTTATACGGAGCGGGGATGTTGGGCAGTGCAGCGATTGGATTCGTCTCCAGTAGCTGGTTGCTGTACTATTATTTACCTCCGGGAGCAGCCGGGCGCGTGCCAGCCGCGTTTTTTGGGGCCGCCACGCTGGTCAGTTACCTAGCCAGCGCCGTGCTGATCCCGCTGATCGGCTACCTGTCCGACGCCCTTCGAAGCCCGTGGGGGCGCAGGCTGCCCTTCATGTCCGCTGCTGCGCTGCCCGTGGCCGTTCTCTTCGTTTTGCTCTGGACGCCCCCGCTCACAAATCAGTCGCTCTGGAATCTGGTTTACCTGACGGTGATGCTGGTGTTGTTCAAGATCGCCTCAGGTTTCTACCAGATTCCCTACCAGGCGCTTTTACCCGAATTGGCCCTCAGCGACCACGCCCGCGTGCGCCTGTCTGCCTGGCAATCCGGGTTCTTGCTGACCGGCTTTATGCTGGGCGGGCTGGCGGGGCCGGTAATCGAAAAATTCGGCTACCAGGGCAATGCCCTCATCTATGCTGGCGCCGCCCTGGTGAGCCTGAGCTTGCCCCTGCTGGTTGCTCGCAGAGGCCAACAGGCAGTACCTCCATCGATGCAACCGGGCGACTTCTGGCGCAGCATGCAAACCACCCTGCGCAACCAGGCTTTCCTGGTTTTCGCGGTATGTTGGGCGCTGTACCTGATGACCTCCTTCGCCGTCCAATCCAGCGCGCCCTTCCTCACCACGGAAGTCTGCCTGCTCTCCCCATCCGACACCGTCTTTTTTTACATCCCTGCCATCCTGACCTCCCTGGGTTCCTACCCGCTGGTGACCTGGCTCTCCGACCGTTTCGGCAAGTGGCGCGTCTTCGCCAGCTCGCTGCTCGTTTCAGCGCTGGTCTTCCCCGGAACGATGCTGATCGGCCCCTGGCTGCCGCTTGCTTTGAAAGCCCAGTGCACCACTTGGGCCATACTTCAGGCCTTTTCAGTCTCAGGCGCGACCGTGTTAGGCGCAACTTTCGTGGCTGAGATCGCCGATTACCAGGCCAGCACGACCGGCCAGCACAACGCTGGCATTTACTATGCGCTGATGAAGCTTCTCGACCAGGTTCTCTCCGGAGTGGCCTCGGCCTTGCTGCCCTTGCTGTTCTTGCTAGGGCGCAGCCGTTCCGCGCCGCAAGGCCCCCTGGGCGTCAGGCTGACGGGCGTCGCAGCCGGCATACTGGTGGCAGCGGCTTTTCTCGTCTTTCTGCGCTACCCCCTGCGCCCTGGCGCACCTGTCGCCAGCCAGCAATCATCCTGATGTAGAAGAAACTT
The DNA here is from genome assembly GCA_040752025.1 of Chloroflexota bacterium. Classification (GTDB taxonomy): domain Bacteria; phylum Chloroflexota; class Anaerolineae; order Anaerolineales; family UBA4823; genus JBFMFR01. Next base: position 37,889 of record JBFMFR010000030.1, read on the forward strand.
TCACAACCACACCCAACACAGAGCAAAGGAAAGTGAAATGGATTTGCAGCGAGAGATTCACGCATTGTTAGAACAGACCAGTTCAGGCCGCATGACCAGCGCGGCCTACGACACGGCCTGGATCGCTCGCCTGACGGCTCTGGGGGAACCGATGGGCGAGCGCGCCCTGGAATGGCTCAGGGAGAACCAGTTGCCCAATGGGAGTTGGGGCACCAGGGAGCCCTGTTACTATCATGACCGCCTGGTGTGTACGCTATCCGCCCTGACCGCCCTGTCCATAAACGGAGACGAGCGTGATCGCGATCGTCTGCGGCGCGCCCTGGCTGGCTTCGACACAGCCTTGCGAGGCCTGATCGCGGACCCGGTCGGCGCCACCATCGGGTTCGAGATGATTGCTCCGACTTTGATGGCCGAGGCCAAAGCCATCGGCATGATCCGCAGATACGAAAACGGCGTTCTAAATGAAGCCATCAGCCACTACGACGCGGCCTTGAAAACGCCCCTCGTACAAGGAGACCTGCGCCGCCGCCATGGGAACGATTACCTGGACCAGTTGTCTTACCAGCGCCTGGCCAAGCTGAGGGCCCTGCCAGAAGGCAAGATCAACCGCTACGTGACTGTCGCCTTTTCAGCCGAGATGGCTGGCCTGGAGGGCATCAATCTGTTCGACATCGCCCACCTGCAAGAAAAGAACGGTTCGGTTGGGCATAGCCCATCGGCCAGCGCCTATTTCGCCCTGAGTGTGCGACCCGGCGACCCGGCCGCCCTGGCTTACCTTCGCCAGCTTGTTGATCCTGAGGATGGTAGTGTGCCCTTTGCCGCCCCATTCGACATCTTCGAGCGCACCTGGGTGCTCTGGAACCTGCTGCTGGCCAGCCCTCTGGATGAAGCCGTGACGGCTTTGCTCCAGCCGCACCTGGATTTCATCCAGGCTGCCTGGAGGCCCGGGCTAGGGGTTGGCTTTTCGATCGAGTACACCCCTGTAGATGGTGACGATACCAGCGTGGCCTTTGAAGTATTGCTGCGCTGCGGCCGTTCGGTCGATGTAGAAGCGTTGCACCACTATGAGATGAAAGACCGCTTCCGCTGTTACGAACTGGAAGCCAATCCTTCCATCAGCGTCAACTGTCACATGCTGTCGGCGCTGTTCCAGGCCGGGTACGCCATTGACCATCCCAGCGTGCAGAAAATCCGGGCCTTCTTGAAACGAACCCGCCTGCTGGGAATGTACTGGTTCGATAAATGGCACATCTCCCCGTATTACCCCACCGGCCACGCCGTTATCGCTATGGCCGATTACGAGGATAACCTGGCCCTCAAAGCCGTTGATTGGATCCTGGAAACGCAAAACCACGACGGCTCGTGGGGTTATTATGGGCCCACTGCCGAGGAGACCGCCTACTGTATCCAGGCATTGATCTACTGGCAACGCAATCACGGCAAGCTGCCTGTGAACGTCTTACCGCGCGGCCTGGCCTGGTTGGCAGATCACAGCGAGCCGCCTTACCCGCCTCTGTGGATCGGCAAATGCCTGTATAGCCCCACGCTGGTCACCCGTTCCGCTATCCTGAGCGCCCTGCTGCTCGGAGAACAGGAGGAAATCTTATGACGAGATCGCTGGACATTTTGCGAAAGTTCACCGACGTACCCTCGACAGACCCGGATGACCGGCGGCGAGCCCGTTTGCTCAATATTTCGTTGCTGGGCTTCCAGTTCGTCGGCGTTGCAGCCATCCTATTGATCGGATTCATCGCTCTGCTGCAGATCAGCAACTGGCAGAATATGCTGCCCACCCTGTGGAGCGCGCTGGCCGTGCTGCTGCTGTTTACTTTTATCATGTGGCTCAACCGGCGCGGCCGGGTGCTCCTGGCCAGCACGCTCTTCTTGCTAATTCTGACCCTGGGGATTGTTTTTGCCAACCTGCAGGCTCTGCAATCAGGGGGTACGCTATTCTACTTTGTGATCCCAGTCGTTATGGCCTCCGTTCTGCTGCGTCCCTATGCCAGCTTCATTGCCGCCGGTTTCATCAGTCTGTTGCTGGTGATCATCGCTATCAGCCAGCAATATACCCCCGCTTTCCTGATCGGCACGGTCGGCATGTTTGCCATCGCCTTCGTTTCCTGGCTCTCGGCGCGCAGCCTGGAGAACGCCTTGCAAGAACTGCGTGTCATCAACCAGGAATTGGACCAGCGCGTGGCGCAGCGCACGCACGAACTGGCCCAGGCTAACCAGGCCCTGGAAACGCAGGCGCGCCAGTTGGCCAGGACCAACATAACCCTGGAAAAACAGACCTTCGAGCTGGCTGAAGCCAACCAACGTTTGCAAAGCCTGGACCAGCTCAAGTCCAAGTTCGTCTCGGATGTTTCGCATGAACTGCGCACACCTATCAGCAACCTCAAAATCTACGTCGAAATGCTTCGTTTCGGGAAAAGGGAAAAACTGGAACAATTCCTGGGGGTTTTGCAAGAGGAGATCGAACGCCTTGCACAACTGATCGAAGACATCCTGGATCTATCCCGCATGGAATTGGGCACAACTAAAACTGAGTTCGCCTGGGTAGCTTTGAACCGCGTGGTCGAACAGGTGGTGCTGGCCAACCAGTTGCGCGCCGAAGCCAAGGGGTTGGAAATCGCCTTTGAACCAGCGCAGGGTCTGCCCAGCGTTTGGGTAGACGCCAAGCAGATCAACCAGGTGACCAATAACCTGGTTGGCAATGCAGTTAATTACACCCTGCAGGGTCGCGTCCTGGTCAGTACGCACTTTGACCCGCAGGAACAGCACATCCGCCTGCAGGTCAAAGACACCGGCATCGGCATCGACCCTTTAGACATCCCCCATGTTTTCGAGCGTTTCTATCGCGGCATGCAAGCCAGCCAATCGAGCATCCGTGGCACCGGCCTGGGCCTGTCGATCACCAAAGAAATCGTTGAACGGCACAAGGGGCGCATCGAAGTGCAAAGCCAGGTGGGCTCGGGCACCACTTTCATCGTGTATTTGCCCACCGGCACAGGCTCTCCAGACCAGCCAGCCAATCCAGAGGGCTAAGGAGGTCTACTATGACGGATCAAACCTTCCCAAGCCTGGAAGAATTCTTGCAGGGCCCGATCGAAAACGTGCGCCAGGTTGCCCCCACTACTTTCATCTACGCCGCCTCGGGCACCCGCCGCGCTGCTGCCCTGGCCGGTGTACCCACCCAGGGCGATGAATATCCACACTGGTCGCGAGGCGAGTTGTTCCGCTGCGTCGCCTTGCTCTTCGATCACGGTGTGCGCCACCTGTGCATGCCCATGCTCGGCCCGAGCCAGTTCAGCGAAGTCACCGGCGACTATCAGCAGTATTTATGGGACTGGTTCGAACGAGGCATCGCCGGCCCCGAAGCCCTGGAAACATACCAGCGCCTCGGCTGGCGGGTGCGTATCGCCTTCAGCCAGTTCATCCCCCGCTTGCGCGAGGCTGGCGAGCGCCTGCGCCAGGCCACCTCTCAGCCAGGCGAGCACACCCTGTGGTGTTTCGCTGTGCCCGAATATCACCTGCCCTTGCAGTGGATGTTGGAGGCCGCCCTGCAGGCCCAGGCGCGCACGCCCGAAGAAGCCGTCCAGGCTTTGTATGGCGAAGTCATCCCTTCCGCTGGCGTATATCTCAGCACGGGCAAACCCCTGCTCTCTACCTTGCAAATCCCCCCACTGCTGATGCGCGGCATCCTGCAAGGTTATTGGAACCAGCGGCCCGGTTACAGTCTGGACGAGCCGCAACTGCGTATGCTGCTGTACGATTATGGCTACCTGCGGCGCACCTGGCAGCAGGACAAGCGCGGGCGCGCCGAACAGGCCCTGGCCTACCGCAAGACCTGGGAGCAGGCCCCCATCCTGGGCGTCGGGATGCGCCTGGGGCCCTTCTGGTATCCGGCGCCCATCGCCGCCCCGGAATAAGACCCTCTTTCGAAGTAAGCCTTTTATTGCAATCATCACTTACGAAATATGGAACTCAACCCCGAATGTATTCCCCCTTGTGGCCTGTATTGCGGTGTATGCCGCATCTATGCCGCGACGCAAGCAGGAGACCTGGCATACCTGGAGCGCCTGTACAAAATCTACGCGCGCCGCATGCCGCAGCTTGCCGCGGCCACGCCAGATGATCTCCTTTGCGATGGCTGTCTTTCAACCAGGCGCTATATATTTTGCCGGCAGTGCGCCATCCGCGATTGCACCCAGCAGAAGGAGTTACAAAGCTGCCACCAGTGCGCCGACTTTCCCTGCGCATTGATCGATGCCTTCCCCGTACCCGTGGGCAGGCAAGTGATCCTGCGCTCGATCCCTTATTGGCGCAAGTTCGGCACACATGCCTGGGTGCAATCCGAAGAACAGCGCTATCACTGCCCGGAGTGTGGGGGCAGGTTATTCCGGGGCGATACCAACTGCCGGCATTGCCAGGCTCAAGTGAGCGTAGATTATTGAGGGAAAGCCAATGAACGCACCCACAAAACTCCTAAACAGCGATCCACTGGCCTGGCTGCTGGAACCCGAGAACCCTTCGGTACGTTACTGGACTCTGGTCGATATCCTGGACTGCCCCGCCAGCGACGGCAAAGTGCAAAACGCCCGAGAGGCAATTCTGCAAGAGCCTTTGGTGCAGGAGTTGTTCCAGGCCCAGCACCCCGCTGGTCATTGGGGAGAAGACCCGGCCAAACCACACACCGCCCAGGGCTCCTTGGGTGTGCTCAGCCTGCTGTACACCCTGGGCGTCGCGCCCAACGAGCGCACGCTCGCCGGGTGCCATTCATTCTTGCAGTTCTGCCAGAATGAAAACGGGGGCCTTTCTATGGTCAAGACACAGCGCAGCGGCATCTTTCCCTGCACAACCGGCGAGCACCTGCCTATGCTGGCCTATTTTGGCCTGGGTGAGGATCCCCGCCTGCAGCGAGCCTTCCTGTACCTGATCGACGCCATGTCTGGCGAGGCTGCGCTGGATTGTGGGCGCTACCAACATAGAGATTGCCTGTGGGGCGCAATCGCTACGCTGCGTGGTTTGAATGGTCTGCCGCCAGACATGCGCTCCCCGAAATCGGAGCGCCTAGTGGCGCGCATGGCCGAGGCTTTGTTAGATGCAGACTACGACTTCGATGGTGAGCACAAGCGCTGGCTGACCTTTGGCGTACCGCGCGCCTGGGATCTGCTCAGTGCGCTGAACGTACTGGCTTTGCATGGGTATGGTCGGGCAGCGCGCTTCCAGGAACTGGCCGAACTCATCCTGGCGCGCCAGGATGAGCACGGGCGCTGGCTGTGCGGCTCCACCTCGCGCACCTGGCCGCTGGAGAAGCGCAACCGCCCAAGCAAATGGGTCACTTTAGATGTGCTGCGCCTGCTCAAGCGCGCCGGGTGGCTTCACCTGGCGGGCGATAAAGTATCCATTTTAGTTTAGCTTCATCAAAGATGAATATTCCTATCCTGGGAACCAAGCTCCAACCGCCTCCCGTCAGGCCAGGGTTCATACCCCGCCCGCGCCTGGTGGCGCGCCTGGCAGCCGGGTTGCACGGCAGGTTGACGCTGGTCTCCGCCCCGGCCGGGTTCGGCAAAACCACCTTGTTGAGCGCCTGGGCAGCCAGCCTGGATCAGCCTCTGGCCTGGCTCTCGCTGGATGAAGGCGATAACGATCCGGTGCGCTTTTTAGTTTACCTGGTGGCCGCTTTGCAGTGCGTGGATCCAGGCATCGGCCGGACGCTGGAGAGCAGCCTGTCTTCCCCACCCATGTTGCTGGCCTCATCGCCCCAGGCAGGCACAGCCAGCGCCGCAGAAAGCGGCCTGGTCACCCTGCTGAACGATATCGATCAGGCTGGGCGCTCGCTCATCCTGGTGTTCGACGATTATCACCTGATCCGCGCTGCCGAGATCCAACGCGCCGTCCAGTTCCTGTTGGAGAACCGCCCTCCGCAGCTTCACCTGGTGATCAGCACCCGCCAGGACCCCAGCTTACACCTGTCCCGCTGGCGTGCTCGCGGCCAGTTGAGCGAGCTCCACGCTCCCGATCTGCGCTTCACCCCTGAGGAGGCTGCCAGCTTCCTGAACCAGACCCTGGCCTTGCAACTTTCGCCGCAGGCCATCGCCGCCATCGAAGCTCGCACCGAGGGCTGGGCGGCTGGCCTGCAACTGGCCGCTTTGGCGCTGCAAGAGTCCCTATCTTTGCAACCTGCCCAGGATCCCCAATCCTTCCTGGCGGCCTTCAGCGGCGATGACCGCCACGTGATGGATTACCTGGTCGAAGAAGTGCTGGGGCAGCAGCCAGCGCAAGTCCAGGATTTTCTCCTGCACACCTCCATCCTCAATCGCCTGAGCGCGCCTTTATGCGATGCGCTGATCTTCGATCTTCAACTGCAGAACCCCAGCCAGCACTTCCTGGAACGGCTGGATGCCACCCACCTTTTCCTGGTGCCGCTCGACCACAAACGCCACTGGTACCGCTACCACCACCTCTTCGCCGAATTACTACGCCATCACCTACAGCTCAAATACCCCAGGCGGCTGGCGCACTTACACCAGCGCGCCAGCGCCTGGTACGAACAGGATGGAGACATCGATGAAGCTGTGAACCATGCCCTGGCGATCCCGGACTTCTCGCTCGCCGCCCGCCTGGTAGAGCAGCACGGCTCGCGCATGGTCTTTGGCGGGCGCGCTGCCACGTTCTTGCAGTGGATCGAGGTAATTCCACAGGCCATCGTTTACAACCACGCCTACATCTGCACAGACTGCGCCTGGGCTTATGCGCTCCTCGGGCAGGAACATTCCGCCCTGCGCTACGTGGATGCCGGGGAAGCCGCCCTGCCCGCTTTCGAAACCCACTTCATCGCCAGCGTGAACCGCCCGGTGCATCGAGAAGAAGTGCAGGGCGACCTGACCACCATCCGCGCCTACTGCGCCCGCGCCAGCGGCGACTTCGCTAACGCCATCCACTATTCGCGGCTGGCCCTGGAACAACTGCCTGGCGATGCCTACACCGTCCGCAGCGTGATATCCCTCAACCTGGGGTTGTTGTACACTCAAGACTCGGATTGGCCAGCAGCCTGGGAGGCATTGGCTCAAGCCAATGAGATGTCGCTCAGGTCTGGCGAAAACCCCTACGTAACCCTGAGCGCCCTGGTTTTGCAAGGGAACGTGCGCAGGAACCAGGGAGAATTGAGCCAGGCAGCCGTCCTGTACCAGCAGACGATCGACCTGGGAAGCACCGTCGCAGACCTATCGGCGACCGCGCCGCTGTGCTGGGCGCACCTGGGGCTCAGCGAGACCCATTACCAGCGCAACCAGGTCGAGGCTGCCGCGCCGGCCCTGGAAAAGGCCATCGGATTGGCGCAGCAAACCGGCAGCCCCGAGCTTCTCGTCGGCGGCCTGCTGGGGCGCGCCAGGCTGGCTCTGCTGACCGGCAACCTGATCCAGGCCGAGGCCGACCTGCGGCAGGCCAGGCAGCGCTGCCAGCCCCAATGGGCCCAATTCTACGAAATCGAATTGGCCGTTCTAAGCGGTGAACTCTCCCTGGCCCAGGGCCGGCCCGAGACCGCCATCCAGCAGCTTGCAGAACGCCAGTTGCCGGCTGTGCCGCCAGGTGTAAGCGCTGAGGATCGCAAGCTGCTCTGCCCGCGCCTCCCCGAATATCTGCTAGGAGTTCGCTTGCTCCTGGCCCAGGGGCAGGCCGGGCCAGCGCTGGAATCCTTGGCCAAACTGGGACTGTTCCTCGCCGCCTGCCAGTTCCCCGATTACGCCATTCAGTCCCACATCCTGCAAGCCCTGGCCAGCCAGCTCGAGAAAGACATGCCCGCCGCCCGGCGCAGCCTGGCGCGCGCTTTGGCCCTGGCTGAGCCGCAAGGATACCTGGCGCCCTTCCTGGTCTGCGGGAAACCCATGCAGCACTTGCTGCGCTACAGGAGCGCCCTACCCGATCCACCGGCGTATGCGCAACAGGCGCTGGTGGCATTTGCCGCCCAGGCTGCGCATAAGGATGAATTGATCCTGCTCACCTCAAGCGGAGCCAGGCTGTACGAACCGCTCACCTCACAGGAACGGCGCATCCTGCGCTTGCTGGCGGGCGGCCTGTCCAGCAACCAGGTGGCCGAGGAGCTGGTCATCGCCGTCAGCACGGCGCGCTCTTACATTAAAGCAATCTATCGAAAATTGGACGCTCACAGCCGCGCCCAGGCCATCGCCAGGGGGCAAGAACTCGGCCTGATCTGAGATCGCCCCTTTGCATGGATCAGGCGCTCGCATCTCACGCCTTCTATAAGCTTCCGCCCCGTAAAACCCCCTATTTATCCCCCCTATGTGGGGGTAGTCATCCCCTCCACTGCTCCGGTATCATCATCGTGAAATGAGCCAACCTCTGAGCATCAACACGCCTCTCAGAAAAGCATGGCTCGCTACGATCCGAAGTTGAAGGAGTGTAAAAATGACCACACCACGTAAAAATCGATTCCCGCTTGGTAAACTGGCCGGACTGCTGGTCCTGGGCCTGTGCACCTGCGCTTTGGCAGCTTTTATTGCCTTGTCACAAAACGCGGCCCAAAGACAAAGCCTGTACCTGGCCATGCCCGATGGGGTCAAGATCGCCATCGATGTCTGGCTGCCGTCCAACCTGGAGCCAGGTCAAAAGCTGCCCGCCATGCTGCGCTCGACCGGCTATTGGCGCAGCTACCAGCTCGGCCCGCTGGGCCAGGCCATCGAGAAACTCGGAACCATGCCCGAGGAAATGAACGAAGGCCCACGTTGGACGAAAGCCGGTTATGCCCTGGTGACCGTCGACGTGCGCGGCACTGGCGCTTCCTCCGGGCAGTGGGACATCCCCTGGTCGGAGCAGGAGATCGCCGACCTGGGGGTAGTGGTCGACTGGATCATCGCCCAGCCCTGGTCCAACGGCAAGGTGGGTGCCTACGGCGTTTCCTACGACGGCAACACGGCCGAACTGCTGGCCAGTCTGAATCACCCTGCCGTCAAAGCTGTCGCCCCGCAGTACGATGATTTCGATTTGCAGGCGCACCTGGTGCTGCCCGGCGGCGTGCTCAACCGCGGCTTCATGCAAACCTGGAATGAGTTCCACCACCGCCTGGGCGCTAACGATGTCTGCGCCCTCTCCCTGGCATCCGGGGTCGATTGCGAAAAGATGAAAGCCATGCTGCAAGGGGTGCGGCGCGTGGATGACGATCCCGATGGTACACAGCTTGCCGCCGCCGTCGCCAGCCACGCCAGCCCGGACGTGTTCGAAATTTCCCAGCGCATCCAATATCGTGACGATCCCTACGGGGACCTGGGAATCACGCTCGGCGCTACCAGCCCATACAACCACAAACAGGAAATCGAGGCTTCCGGGGTGGCCCTGTACGTCTGGGTAAGCTGGCTGGACTCGGCCATGCTGGAGGGCGCCCTTGGGCGTTATCTGACTCTCAGCAACCCGCAAACCCTGGTCATCGGCCCCTGGTCGCACAGCGGCAACCACCACGCCGATCCCTTCCTGCCTGCGGACCAGGTTCCCGATCCCTCTACCCAGGAGCAGTTCAACATGCTGGTGGCCTTCTTCGATGCCTACCTCAAAGATGGCGCCGCCCCGCCGCCTCAGCCCGGCATCACTTACTACACGCTGGGCGAAGGCGCCTGGAAAACCACCCAGGCCTGGCCACCCGCTGACTTCAGCAGCCAGCGCTGGTACTTCGGCCCTGGCGGGGCCCTGCTGCCCGAAATGCCCTCCTCAGAATCCGGGGCAGACGCATATACCGTCGATTGGACCGCCACAACCGGCGGCACGAATCGTTGGAATACCTCCCTGTTCATGGAGGATGTGATCTATCCCGACCGGGCTGAGGAAGACCGCAAGCTGTTGACCTACACCAGCGCGCCTATGCCCACCGCGGTCGAGATCACCGGCAGCCCCATCATCACGTTGTATCTCGCCTCCACCGCCGAGGATGGAGCCTTCCATGTTTACCTTGAAGATGTCGCCCCAGACGGCCGCGTCACCTACATCACCGAGGGCATCCTGCGCGCCATCCACCGCAAAACCTCCGCCGCACAGCCGCCCTATGCCCAGCCTGGGCCCTATCACAGCTTTGCCCGCGCCGACGCCATGCCCCTGGCGCCGGGCGAGATCACTGAAATCAGCTTCAATCTCTACGCCACCTCCGTGCTGATCAGCCAGGGACACGCCATCCGCATCGCCATCGCCGGGCACGACGCCTCTATGTTCGCCCGCTACCCGGCGCAGGGCACGCCGCAGCTCTCGGTCCAGCGCAACCGTCTCCATGCTTCCTGGATCGACCTGCCGGTAATGCCCCGGCCTTGACATCGTGAGATACCAGCGACCCTGATTTGCATCAATTGGGGCTGGACAAAAAACCGATTTTTGTTTACCCTCAACATACACAGCACCGGTCAAACCTGCCGCGCGGCAGGTTTGACCACGTTCCCCCGCCTCCAGCCTGGCAGGCGTAATGATAGGAGCGAATATGACCACCCACTCCAAAGTCGCTGTATTATTGACACAGCCTGAAAGCGTGTTGGAAGATTACCTGCACCTGTGCGAGCTGGCCGGTGTGGCCCAGGCCCTCGACCCGCAAGCCACCACCATTTTGAAAGACAACATCACCTGGCACTTCCCCATGCCCGGCGCCAACACCACCCCCTGGCAACTGGAGGGGGTCATCCTGGCGCTGCGCCGCAGCGGCTTCGATGACCTGGTGTGCGTGCAAAACCAGACTGTGGTCACCAACGCCTTCAAAGGCGAAGACCTGAACGGCTACGTGCCCATCTTCCGCCACCACAACCTGCCTGTGCGTTACAACTTCCGCAAAGAGGATATGACCTGGGTGCCTTATCGCCCCAAGGCCAAAATGCTGGCGCTGGATCATATCTATCCCGAGGGCATCCTGGTGCCAGATTACTTCTGTGGCAAGAACGTGGTGCACCTGCCCACGGTCAAGACGCACATGTACACCACCACCACCGGGGCAATGAAGAACGCCTTTGGCGGCCTGCTCAGCAAATACCGGCACTACACCCACTCCTGGATTCACGAGACCCTGGTGGACCTGCTGGCGATTCAAAAAGAGATTCACCCTGGCATCTTCGCCGTCATGGACGGCACGACCGCTGGCGATGGCGCCGGCCCACGCCTGATGCAGCCAGTGGTCAAGAACGTCATCCTGGCTTCCGCCGATCAGGTCGCCATCGACGCCGTCGCCGCCCGGCTGATGGGCTTCGACCCGCTCGGGATCCAATACATCCGCCTGGCCCACGAGCAGGGATTAGGGACCGGTGACCCGCGCCAGATCGAGTTGGTCGGCGATGATATCTCCGGCCAAAACTGGGGCTTCAAAATCGGGCGCAATTCGCACAGCTTCCTGGCCTGGCTGGCCTGGTACGGCCCGACCCGCGTCTTCCAGAAGCTGGTATTGCGCACGCCCCTGGTCATCATCCCCACCCTGATCGCCGAGATCGAACAGGATTATCTCTATTGGCCCTTGAAATACACCAAAGTGGCCGCTCGCTGGCGCGCCGAGACCACCTGGGGAGCGCTGTTCCGGCGCTACCAGGAGCAAGGCTACCTGTTCAACGAGTAAGCTCGCCAGGCATTTCAAAGCAAGAAAGGAGCAGTGTTCGATGCACTATGGCCTGAATCTCCCCAATGGGGGCGCAGACCCGGCCACTCTGGCTGAATTCGCCTTCCTGGCCGAGCAATCCGGTTGGGACGGCGTTTTCCTGGAGGATTACATCGTCTGGCAGGGCGACCAGACTACCCCGACCTACGATCCCTGGGTTTTGCTGGCCGCCATGGCTGTGCGCACCCAACGCATCCGCTTGGGCACCCTGGTGACGCCCCTGGCTCGCCGCCGCCCCTGGAAACTGGCTCAGGAGTTGGTCACCCTCGACCACCTGTCGGGCGGGCGTATGATCCTGGGAGTCGGCCTGGGCGACAACATCTCTACGGACATCAGCTTTGGCTGCTTTGGCGAGGAGATGGACATGAAAAGACGCGCCCGCATGCTGGATGAAGCCCTCGCAGTGATCACTGGCCTGTGGCGCGCCCGGCCCTTCAGCTTCCAGGGAGAATTCTACCAGGTTAAAGAAATGACCCTGCTGCCCGCGCCCGTGCAAACCCCGCGCATCCCCATCTGGATCGGCGGCGCGTACCCGCTCAAGGGGCCTGTGCAGCGCGCCGCCCGCTGGGATGGCGCCTGCCTGTACCGGCACAAGACCCATTTCATGCAGCCCGAGGATGTACGCGCCTTGAAAGCGCTGGCGCAGGAACGCCAGCCAGGGCGCAAAGAGTACGATATCGCTGTCGGCGGCAATCCTCGCTTCGACAGCCTGGATGAGCAGCGCGGCTACATGCGCTCCTTGGCTGAAGCCGGCGTCACCTGGTGGATGGAATACGTTCCACCCGCCGACATTGAAACCATGCGCGCTGGCATCACCTGCGGCCCGCTGCGTATAGATTGAATTCCCATCCAGGCCAACGCTATGCCAACTGCCGAATGGCAATCCCTTCTGAAACACTGGAGCCAGATTGTGCTGTCCAGCGGGCTCGCCAACGCTTTCCCGCAAGACGCACAGGCTTCAGGCTGGATCGGGTATGCTGGCGCAACCAACGCTGAAATTCAGGCCGCTGAAGCCCGCTTGCAAACAAAACTTCCCCTCTCATACCGGGAGTTCCTGCAAACCAGCAATGGATGGCGCATGACCGGCCCCTTCACCGGGCGGGTGTGGTCCGTGCAGGAGATCGAATGGTTGAAGGTCAGACGCTCAAACCTGGTTGAAGATTACCTCCTGGGCGCCTCGTTATTCGGCCCGCCCCAGCCTGTCCCCGATCAAGAATACTTCATTTACGGTGAATCGCAAGACTCGATCACAGCGCGCCTGGAATACCTGCCCGCCTGCCTGGAAATCAGCGACCTCGACCCTGGCGATGGCTCGCTTTACCTGCTCAACCCGCGCATCATCACCCCTGATGGAGAGTGGGAGGCCTGGTACCTGGCTCCCTGGCTGCCCGGGGCCACTCGTTACCCTTCATTTTGGGAATTGATGCAGGCTGAATTGGCGCGAGTTTCAGAGTCACTTGCCAGACGCCAGGCATTTACGCCCGAATACCTGGATCACGTGCGCAAGCGCTTGCTGCCGCTTGAGCCGGTTAAAGAAACGTACCGGCTGCCCGAATTGCTGCAACAACTGGAAGAAGAAGTCACACGCCTGCGCTCACCGGTTCGGCCAAAACCCGGCGAGCCCAAAACGCTGCCTCTGTACCAGCAGCGCATGGCCGATGCGCTGCAAACAGCCATCGACAACATCCAGGCGATCGGCTCGCGCACCCAGGATCCGGGAGAACGGTACCAACAACTGAGCGCTCTGGCAGATGAACTGGATAGCCTCGGGCGGCAAGGCACTCGGGCTGTTATGCAGAACTTCGACCTGGGCCAGGTGCTCAAAGCCGGCCTGGCGAGCAAACTGACCGGGAACGTAGCGCCGCTTGATCGACAGTTCCAGTCGAGCGGTCTGCCAGCCGGCTACCGCACCGCGGCGGGCATCATCCGGAAATTTATGGAAACTTGAGCTATCTCAACAACATTCCAAGGACAAATGCACCCCAAATAATTGCGTGAAATTAAAAATGTGTGTATACTTATAAAGAATGTATGGAAACTCATAATTGATCAGAGATATACTGATATCAGATTGCTTTTTTAAAAACAGACAAAGCCAAGAGCAAGCGGTAATACTTTGTTCCCTTTCTTCAAAAGGTCAGGCCTACCATTATCCAATCTTGAACCATGACACTAGCGTGCCATAATTTTATCAGTTCACATCTTTAGATTCGTAGCCCAAGTGGTGGAACATGAAAGGAAAATCAAGAACTTATGTCTATTTTCCCTTACAAAAGAAACATCGATTTTCCTAATGGCTTTTCCGCTCAAGCTATCGAGTCCGATATCGAGACAGAGCCGAAGTCGATTTTTGAGTGCCTCGATCTAGAAGTTCTACCTAAAGCAGTGATTCCTATAAGCGGTGGGGCAACGCATTTTCCACCCGAAATATTTGTTCGAATAAGGCCCTTAATGAAGGCTGTTGTAGAATTGGCCTTTGAGCGTCAAATTATGTTGGTTGACGGTGGCACAAAGCAAGGAGTAATGGAAATTGTGGGCGATCTTTTTCGAAAAGCGCGGGTAGCCCAAAAAGATCTTTCTTATCCACCATTAGTTGGTTTTGTTCCGGAATTCAAAATTTCATATCCCGGGGCTTCCACGAAAGAAAGAGATCCTCAACCTTCAGAATTAGATCCTAATCATCCCTACTTTGTACTTATTCATGGCGCTTATAGATGGGGAGAAGAAGTTAAATGTATGTTTGGGTTAGTTAATTATTTGTCTTTTAGCTTACCATCAGTTGCTCTGATTGTGAATGGTGGCCTAACCACATTGTTGGAAGTTGTTTATAGCATTCAGCAAAATAGACAAATTATCGTTTTTGATGGCACTCATCGGGTAGCTAAAGTGATTTGCTCTGCACTGGATGGAGCATCGAACGATTATTTGATATCCATTCTAAAAGGTATTGACCCTGTAAATCCCGTAAGTAAAAACGATATTGATGATGCCTTACTTCGATTAGATCAAATTAAAAATTATCAAGGTATCACTCGATTCAATCTGGGTCAGCCAATTGAAGAGCTGATCGAATTAGTTCTATCAAAATTATCTATGATTGAATGATAAGGAGCCACGAATGATTGATGATCAGAAAAAAACTATTGATCGGATTCGTGCTTACTTTTGCCACTCTTACCGCTCAGAAGACAAGCACAGGAACCTATTCTTCTGGAATCTATTTAGTGAAGCCGGCTTCTATTTTACCGTTGACCAAAAACCATTCGCAAATGCTCCAATGGATATCACATATGTCGAATGGCTGATGCGCCGTAGCGATTGCTTTATTGCAGTAATTCCCAGAAGGCCTCGCCCAGAAGCTCCTAATGGTTGTTCTCCGTATCAATTTTTCGAGAATGGCTTAGCAGTTCGAGCTCATAAGCCAAGATTAATTTTTGCTGAAGAGAGCCTGCCGCATCGATTGTTTCGCGGTCTGGAAGAGGAAATTTGTTTTTTCCATCCGACTCGTTATGAAGAGCAAGTATCTGAGTTCAGAAAAAATGCTCTCCAATTGATAAAAAAAGCTCAAGCCCAAAAAGCGAGCAATCCTGGCCCAAGACGGCATGTAACGCTGATATCAGGGCGCTCAGACGCCTACTCAGCCGAGGTAGTCAACAGTATACGGAAAGTAGTGCAGGACTGCGGCTATGACCTTCGCATTTTTGATCCCTTTGTAGAGTTTGAGAGTGATGCTTTATTTACCTTGGATATTGAGGAAGGTGAAATCGTAATATCAGAAACTCGCTGGCCTCATATTCCTCTTGATTTATTAACAAGTGTTCACCAACGCTGTATACCAATTATTCGTCTCTGCCATCTCGAGGCTGACGAATCGATCCAACAAGCTACGCAACTCATGAATTTGAGCTATAACGAGAATGAATGGAAGGAGGATACTTCTGGAAGATACCCCAGAATTCTAAAGAAATATCAAATTGATGCAGGTATGCAACCAGTTGTTTTCTGGCGCTCGATTTCTGAACTCTCTGAGGCAATATCAAAATGTCTCAAAAGAGTGAGTCTGAGCCGAGAAGAGTTAGTGACTCTCGCTGATGCTAAACGATATTTCCTGAGCATTGGGCGACGCCCAGATAAAGTTTTCATCAGCAATGAACATGCACAGAACAACATTGGTGTTCCATTAGCCAAACGATTGGAAGAAGAAGGTATTAACACTTTTCATTACATGAATGATCCCATTCCAGTTGGCACTCGAGATTGGCTAAACAGAGTCCGTCAAGAAATTGATGAATCGGGCATATTTATCGCCCTTCTAAGCAGAAAATACCTCGAGAGTCAGTGGTGTCAAGTGGAGCTTGACCACGCGATCGCGCGTTATAAGAATGGTGATACCAAGATCCACCCATATTTAGTAGAAAATATGGAATGGCCAGAGGAGCGATTGAAATATACACAAGGTAAAGATCTAACTTTGCGTTCCGAATCGGAAGATAAATGGATAGACTTTATTGTATCTCAAATAATCTTGAATCTAGAAATGCAAGATGAAGACCAACGGGTAACGGTTCAAGAAGCAAAAGCCAAGGAAATTAATGTGTTTTATTCTCACGAATTTGGTTTACTGGGAACATTCGACAAAATCGAGAACTCTCTCCTAAAGAACACAAAACACAAGGAATTGCGATTAAATATCGATTTATTAAACGAATTCCGACGGGTTGGAGCAATGGCATCGGATTGGAAAAAAATTGTAGATATAATGGGAAAGGCTATTCGTGAAAGTGTTTTTCAAAAGGGGAATGAAATTTATGAGCAATATCGAAATATTATCATAAACAACGCTAGTATGCAAAAAAAACTTGTGCACTTTTGTTTTGCTACAGATCGCAGCGGTTTTGTAATACCTTTTGAATGGATGTTTACAAGTGAAAACAATCCATTACCCCTTTGCCTAGAGCATCCCGCTCATCGCATGCTTTACGAATATTCTAACCCCAGATCCGGATTGCACTATCTTCGCAAAAGCGAAATCACCGTTTTGCTAATAGCATCAAATACAGGAGGAATACCAGAAGTCGATGAGGAGATTAATGATATTGAAAAGTTACTGATTGAAAAAATGGGAATACCCCAAGAGAACATTTCCAAGCTAAATACACCACTATCGTCTATTGATCAAATCGAAAAAGAAATAACAAGTGGTAAATATCACCTACTTCATTTTGCTGGTCATGGAAACTTTGATGATCGAAACGGTGCGTTTCTACAAGCGTATGAACGCTTGGGAAGTTCAAAAACAAGGAGTGTCAGTATCACGGCGCCAATGCTTAAGGAATGGCTAAGCCAGTCAAGTATTAGATTTGCTTACTTTAGTAGTTGTTACAGCCTTGAAATGGGCATAGAAAACTCGAGAACCCCTACTCAATTTCGTTTCAAATCGATACAAGGACTTGCTCAAGCTGCTATTGAAGGTCGTGTCCCCGAAGTAATCGGTTTTCACTGGCCGATAATGGATTCGGAAAGCCGACAAATAGCTAATTCGTTTTACGAATTCTTTTCGGATTCTCTAAATGCTTCAGATGCACTTTTTGAGGCGCGCAGGAAATTTGCCGATTTAGATGCCAGAATCTGGGCAACCCCGATCTTGATACGGCAATATTAATCCTCTCCATAATTTGGTTACTGCTTTTTTGGATTTGGCGTTTTCTATGGATGCTTAGGTACATCAATCGGAGCAAAAGATCATGGAAAAAAAATATCAGACTAAAGAGGATCTTGAACACAGATTTACAAACTTGTTAGACCTAATCGATAAAATAGAGTTGAGTGAAACAAAGAGGACAGCATTCAAGACTCGATATCTGGATCAAGTTTTATGGTTTGATGGCCATGCTGAGCAGACACAGATACTTTATTATTTACTTCGCCTAACCACTATTGTTGGTGGGGTGCTCATTCCATCTTTGGTGAGTTTTTACGAGCGCATTTCCTGGCTTCACTGGGTAGTCTTTTCAGTTAGCCTCATTGTGGCTATTAGTTCTGCGGTAGAGGGATTTTTTCATTACGGAGAACGGTGGCGAAATTATAGGCGTACAGCAGAAGAATTGAAAATGGAAGGCTGGTTGTTTATTCAACTAGCCGGTCGATATGGTCGAAAGAAGTATTTGACACACGAGGATGCTTTTCCGGACTTTGCAGGTAGAGTGGAAGATATCATTCGACAAGAGCTAAATATCTATATTACTCAAATAGTTGGCGAACAAGATTTGGAAAAAAGCAAAAAGAGTTCTGCTTGAGCTTGGTTTTCTTCATAGCATTGGAATCCAAATCTTTACTGCATTTCCACTAGGCCCAATGTAGAAAAACTCCCTTTCTGCTAATTCACCAACCCTATAATTGGAGCATCCTAATTTAGATATAACAACTGGAGATGCAACTCTCCCAATCAACTTTGTACAAAATAAATCAATCCATTGATTGATTTGATCAACACGATTTGCATTCAGAGTAACAATTGGCCAACAACCAGCTCTTGGCCCATAATATATCAACCACATGAGGGCTTCTTGGGTAATGTCTGGATATTTCATAATTTGGGATAGATCATCAACTATCAACAGAACACCGGGTTTGTTCTGGAGATGTGTCAATTGATACTCCACCGAGTTCGCTAATTGGGGTAATATTTCCTTCGCAATTTTATCTGCCCAAGAAACAATTTCCAGTTGTGTTGAATCCTTGATTAAATTACAAGATACAACATCAAACCATTCGTTCGGCGAGTGTGTGAGAACTGTGCATCTTAAATCATCCACTCTATTCAGGTATAGCGCTGAAACAGAAATTGTCTTCAGAATGTGCGTCTTCCCAATTCCTGCATCACCAACAATTAACACGGAACTGGAAACTGGAGAATCAAAATCCCTTATGAAAGGAAGTCCGGCACTTGTTACCCCCATTAACGCAGATCGATGCTCTATAGGCTGCATCTCACACAAGATGTGAGTCAATTCCTGCTTCTTAGGATGGTGAACTTGAAAATATGAGTATATATTGCTCACTTCATGTTTACCCTCGGAGATAGGATCATTGTAAAGCAACACAAAACACCTCATGCCAGCAGGAATGAGAACTTATGTTCTAAAAATATTTTACCAAATCTATTCCATTATTGCAACCCGAATACAGAGTTTCTCATTTTAGATACTTTACATTATATATTGCATTCCTCAAGAATAGAAATGTTACTTTCGCAACTCCACTGGTGGCAGCGCGGCGTCATCTACCAGATTTACCCGCGCAGCTTCAAAGATTCGACCGGCAACGGCATCGGCGACCTGCATGGCGTCATCGAAAAACTCGACTATCTCAACGGCGCGCCGCACTCGTTAGGCGTAGACGCCATCTGGCTCAGCCCGATCTTCCCCTCACCCATGGCCGACTTTGGCTACGATGTGGCCGATTACTGCGACATCGACCCTCTTTTCGGCGACCTGGCGACTTTCGACCGCTTGCTGGCCGAAGCCCATCGCCGGGATATCAAAATCATCATCGATTGGGTGCCCAACCACACCTCCGATCAGCATCCCTGGTTCAAGGAAGCGCGCCGCAGCCGGGAGAACCCCCGGCGCGACTGGTATATCTGGCGCGACTCCCGCCCGGATGGCTCCCTCCCCAACAATTGGGGCAGCTTCTTCGGCGGTCCAGCCTGGACTCTCGATCCGCTTACGGGCCAGTATTACCTGCACCAGTTCGTCAAAGAACAGCCTGAGCTCAACTGGCGCAACCCACAGGTGCAGGCCACCATGCTGGATGTGCTGCGCTTCTGGCTGCGACGCGGTGTGGATGGCTTCCGCATGGACGTCATCGGCCTGATCATCAAAGACGCCGAGCTGCGCGACAACCCGCCCGATCCCAACGCTGACCCAAGCCTGCCACCCAATGATCTGATCAGCCGGCAGTTGCACCAATACAACCAGGATCAGGACGAAGTGCACCCTGTGCTGCGCCGCATCCGCGCCGTGTTGGATGAGTTCGATGAGCGCCCCGCCATCGGGGAAGTGTGGGAGCCGCTGCCGCGCTGGGTGCGTTACTATGGCCAACGGGGTGATGAACTGCACCTGCCCTTCAACTTCCGCTTGATGGAACAGCCCTGGCAGGCGCAGGCGATGCGCCGCTCGGTAGATGAATTAGAAGCGATCCTGCCGCCCTTCGCCTGGCCCAATTATGTATTGGGCAACCACGACCGGCCGCGCCTGGCAAGCCGCTTCGGCGGACAGGCCCAGGCCCGCCTGGCTGCCATGCTGCTGCTCACCCTGCGCGGCACGCCTACGCTCTATTACGGCGATGAGCTCGGCCTGCCCAATGGGATGATCCCACCAGACAAGATCCAGGACCCCCAGGGCAAAAACCTGGGCGCCGGGCGCACTCGCGACGTGGCCCGCACCCCCATGCAGTGGAATGACCGCCCCCATGCCGGTTTCTCATCCAGCGAGCCCTGGCTGCCGGTCTTTCCGGATTACACCCTGCGCAACGTCGCCAGCCAATCGGAAGACCCCACCTCCATCCTGAACCTGTACCGGCGCCTGTTGAGCCTGCGCCGCGCCAGTCCGGCCCTGCATGGCGGCAGCTACCAGCCGCTCGAAACCCAGCCGGATTGTTTCGTCTACTTGCGCCAGGCCAGTGATGGCGAACGCCAACTGGTGGCGCTGAACTTTGCCGAGAGCGAACAGCGCCTGGCGCTGCCAGGCGCTTCCAGCGGCGAGATCCTGCTCTCCACCTACCTGGACCGGGAAGGGAAGCAGTCGCTCTCCGATCTCCGCCTGCGCCCCAATGAGGGCCTCATCCTCCGAATCTGATGGACTCCGAAAAACCACCTTCGCCTTTCCAGCGCTTCCTCTCCAGCCCAAAGCCGGGCCTGCCGTTCATCGCCCTGGCCTACTGCGCCTTGCTGGCCTTTTGGGCCTACCTTTACTCCTTACCGGCCTGGGTCCAGCCGCTCCAAACCATTCACCCTGACCGGTCCTACAACCTATATTGGCTTTTGATCTGGATCTTGCTGGCGTTGTGGCCTCTATCTACCCTGGTCACTCACCTGCTCGCTCGTGCGTTCGGCTGGCGCGCTCCCTTCCTGCGCGCTTTGCACACCACCGGCAAAGCCTGGATACTGCACGCTCTGGCCCTGTTGGCCTTCGACGCCGTTCTGGCCGCGCTGGGCTCGCTTGGCTGGCAAAGCATTGGGGAAATCTGCTACATCTCCCTGCGCGGCGGCATCATCTGGCTGATCTACCCGAGTGCGATCCAGGCCATCTACGGCGAAGAATCACGTTCGTGTTTGCTCACCATTCTGACCGCAATCGCCATTCTCCTGCTCACCATCGGAGCCGGCTCCCTGGCGTACTGGTTGCTCAGCCAGGGCATCTGACCAACGCGATCTTAAGATAAGATTTAGGCTTACACTCTGGAATCTTTTCGTCAGACGAGATATAATCATTATAAGTTTGACAAAGGAGGTCAAAATGACAAAACTTATTGACATCGAGGGCATTGGTGCAACCTACGCCCAAAAACTGCAAGACGCTGGCATCGCCAAGGCTGAAGAACTTTTAGAGAAAGGCGCCACCCCCAAAGGTCGCAAGGAAATCGCCGAGAAGAGCGGTATCAGCGATGCCTTAATCCTGGAATGGGTTAACCATGTTGACCTGTTCCGCATCAAAGGCGTCGGTGAAGAATACGCCGACCTGCTCGAAGCGGCTGGCGTTGACACCATCCCCGAGTTGGCTCAGCGCAAGGCCGAGAACCTGCTCAAGAAATTGGAAGAAGTCAACCAGGCCAAGAAGCTCGTCCGGCGTTTGCCGCTGCAATCCCAGGTGGCCGACTGGATCGAGCAGGCCAAGCAACTGCCGCGGGTCATCACCTACTAACTGAACCCTTCCCATTCATCGCCACGCACAAGCCCGGTAAACCTGTTCATCAGCGCCGGGCTTGTGCGCGGGCGACTTTCTCAGGAGTCTGGTTATGCTCAAGGAATTCAAAGAGTTTGCCATGCGTGGCAATGTGATCGATCTTGCCGTGGGTATTATTATCGGCTCTGCCTTCGGCTCTATCGTTAACTCGCTGGTCAACGATATTCTCATGCCGCCCGTTGGGCTGCTGCTGGGCAATGTCGATTTTTCCAATCTGTTCCTGGTGCTGAAAGAAGGCCAGCCAGTGGCTCCGTATGCCACCCTGGCAGATGCCCAGACCGCTGGCGCTGTGACGGTGAATTATGGCATCTTCATCAACGCCATCATCACCTTCATCATTGTGACCTTCGCAGTTTTCCTGCTCATCCGCGGCATCAACCGCATGCAGCGCCAGGAGCAGGCCGCCGAACCAGCCCCCACCACCAAACTCTGCCCTTTCTGCGCCACAGATATCCCTATCCAGGCCCAGCGCTGCCCGCACTGCACCTCATCACTGTCAGAGTAAATTCTGATGGCAGCGCCTGAAATCACTGTCTATGGCGCCTATTGGTGCCCAGACTGCCGCCGTTCCAAGAAATTCCTGGGCGAGCAGTACATTCCCTACCAGTGGGTCGATATCGAACAGGATAAAGCTGCAGAACAGCATGTTCTGCAGTTGAACCAGGGGAAACGCATCATCCCCACCATCTTGTTTCCAGACGGCTCCTTCCTGGTGGAGCCTTCCAACGCCGAACTGGCCCGCAAGCTGGGCCTGAAAACCGAGGCGCGCCTGGCTTACTATGACCTGATCATCATCGGCGGCGGGCCGGCTGGGCTGACCGCCGCCATCTACGCCGCCCGTGAAGGCGCTGACGTTCTGGTCATCGAGCGTTCTGGCCTGGGCGGGCAGGCCAGCATCACGCAGGGCATCGATAATTTTCCGGGCTTCCCGGAAGGCATCAGCGGGCAGGAGTTCGCTGAACGCGTCGTACAGCAAGCACAGCGCTTCAACGTTGAATTCCTGCAAGCCCAGGAGGTAATCTCTCTGGGCAACGATGCAGGCTACCAATGTGTCCATACGGCTGACGGCAAACACCTTCACGCCCGGGCCGTTCTGGTCACCACCGGCGCCAGCTACCGCCGCCTGGGCGTTCCCGGTGAGGACGACTATATCGGTGCTGGCATTCACTTCTGCGCCACCTGCGACGGGCCGTTTTACAAGGGCGCTGAACAAATCGTTGTCGTTGGCGGCGGCAACTCTGCCTGTGAAGAGGGCTTGCACCTGACTCGCTTTGCCAGGCAAGTCATCCTGCTGGTGCGTGGTGATCACTTGACCGCCAGCCAGATCTTGATCGATAAGGTCACTGCCCCTGATTCCGGCATCGAGATTCGCTACAACACCATCATTGAAGCCTTTGAAGGAGAAGACTCGCGACTCGCCGCCGTTAGAGTGCGCCACACGAACACCGGCGAGGTCAGCCAGTTGCACCCCGCCGCGGCTTTCATCTTCATCGGGCAGCAGCCCAACAGCGAATTTGCCGCTAAATACCTGGCGCGCGACCCCTATCACTTCATTCTCACCGGTCACGATCTGCTTCACGAACACCAGTTCACAGGTGAGCGCCCTCCCTTCGCCTTCGAATCCAGCGCTCCGGGCGTGTTTGCCGCCGGCGACGTGCGCCACGGCAGCACCAAACAGGTCGCCGCGGCAGTCGGCGAAGGCGCCGCGGCCGCCTTGAGCATCCGCGAATATCTAAAGACTGCCTGAAAAATAAGCTCGCCAGCTCGGCCGCGTAATTTTCCGGGTTACTTGGTTAGCCCTGTTTCAACGCGGTACAATATCTCCTGGACGGAACAGCGTTCGTGCCAATCATAAAATGTCACGCGCCTATTTGATCTATAGCGCGTAAGGAGCCAAGCATGTCCTACCGATCATCCACATTGGGTCAATACCAATCAAGCGTCGCGGCCGCCCAGGTCCAGATGGTTCAGGAAAACGTTGTTCCCCGCCTCTGGGCTCACGACCACACCCTTTGGAAGCCCGACCCCAAAGAAATCACCAACCGCCTGGGTTGGCTGCGCATCGCCTCCGAGATGCAGGAAGCCCTGCCCGAGTTGCAAGCCCTGGTGCAATCCGTGCGCCAGGCCGGTTACACCCACGCTCTGTTGTTGGGCATGGGCGGCTCCAGCCTGGCCCCCGAGGTGTTTCGCAAAACCTTCGGCGTACAACCTGGTTACCTGGATCTCTCCGTTCTGGATAGCACCGACCCCGGTGCAGTGTTGCATTATGCCCAAACGCTCGATCCCGCCCATACACTTTACATCGTTTCCACCAAGTCCGGCGGCACGGTAGAGACCCTCTCGTTCTTCAAATATTTCTACAACCAGGTTGCCGGAGCGTTGGGAGCGGGAGCGCAGCAAGCTGGCGCACACTTTGTTGCTGTCACTGACCCGGGCAGTACCCTCGCCGAGGTTGCCGCCCAGCACAATTTCCGCGCCACCTTCCTGAACAACCCCAACATCGGCGGGCGCTACTCAGCCCTTTCCTATTTCGGCCTTTTGCCGGCCGCTCTGGTAGGCGTAGATATTGAAACACTGCTCCAGCGCGCCCTGGAAATGGGCCGCCTGTGCGAAAATGCCTCGCCTGCCGATAACCCCGGCGCGCAGTTGGGCGCTATCCTGGGCACGCTGGCCTGCGCTGGCCGCGACAAAGTCACCTTGATCGCCTCTCCTGCAATTTGCGAATTCGGCAACTGGGTCGAACAGCTCATCGCCGAAAGCACCGGAAAAGAGGGCCAGGGTATTCTGCCGGTTGTCGGCGAAGCGCCTGGCGCCCCCGGCGTATATGGTCCGGATCGCCTGTTCGTTTACCTGCGTCTGGTGGACGATCACACACAGGACATCGATGTGCTCGCCCTGGAGGCCGCCGGGCATCCGCTGGTGCGCCTGGAGATGAATGACCTGTACGATCTGGGCGGACAGTTCTTCCTCTGGGAAATCGCCACCGCCCTTGCCAGTTATTTCCTGCACATCAACCCCTTCGACCAGCCCAACGTCGAGTCGGCCAAAGTGCTGGCGCGCCGTCTGGTAGCCGCCTACCAGGAGCAAGGCAAGCTGCCCGAGCCAGACCCCACGCTGCAGGATCATGGCATCGTGATTTACACCCGGTTGCACGCAGAAAACCTGCGCCAATCGCTGGAAACTTTCCTCAATCAGGCTCAGCCAGGCGCTTACATTGCCCTGCAAGCCTACATCCAACCCTCCCCGGAGAGCGATGCCGCCTTGTTGGATCTGCGCACCCGCTTACGCCAGGTTACCCAAGCGGAACTTCCTGTTCCGCCACTGGCTGTGACCAGCGGTTACGGGCCGCGCTTCTTGCATTCCACCGGCCAATTACACAAAGGGGATGCCGGTAAAGGCCTGTTCATCCAGATCACCAGCCAAGCGTCCCAGGACGCCGCCATCCCTGACCAGGCCGGAACCGATGCATCTTCGATCAGCTTCGCCGTGCTCGTACGGGCCCAATCCCTGGGCGACCGCCAGGCTTTGCTCGATGCTGGCCGCCAGGTGATCCGCTTCCACATCACAGGCGATGTGCTGGTCGGCCTGACCCGGCTGGCAAAGGCCTTGGAAAACAATGAATGAACTCCCTACCACGATTGTAATCTTCGGCGCCTCAGGCGACCTGACCCAGCGCAAGCTGGTGCCCGCCCTCTACAACCTGCGCCGCAAGGGCCGCCTGCCCGCCAACGCCACCATCGTCGGCTTTGCACGCCGCCCCTACGGTGACCAGGTTTTTCGCCAATTGATGCATGAGGGTCTGCTGAACTTCAGCCAGGAAACCTTCGATGCCTCTCTATGGGAGCAGTTCGCCCCAACGTTACACTATTTCCAGGGCGACCTGGGAGTCAGCGCAGATTTCGTGCGCCTGCAAGCCTATCTGCAAGAGTTAGAGAACGGTCCAGCCGACCGGCTGTATTACCTGGCAACTTCGCCTGACTATTACCAGCCAATTATCACCTGCCTGGGCTCCGCCGGTATGGCGGCCGAAACGGAAGCCGCCATCGCCCAGCCAGATGCGATGCCCGCCCCCCCGAAAGGTCACCGCCACATTGTGATCGAAAAACCTTTCGGCAAGGATCTGGCATCCGCCCGGGCCCTCAACCAGGCTGTCCACAATGTTTTCACCGAAAACCAGATTTTCCGCATCGACCATTACCTGGGCAAGGAAACCGCCCAGAACATCCTGTTCTTCCGCTTTGCCAACACCATCTTCGAGCCGATCTGGAATCGCAACTACGTGGATAGCGTCCAGATCACCGTGGCAGAAACCGTGGATGTCGGTCACCGGGCAGGCTATTACGATGTCTCAGGCGTATTGCGCGACATGTTCCAGAACCACCTTTTACAGCTCTTCACCCTGGTAGCCATGGAACCACCGGCTTCTTTCAGCGCCGAGGCACTGCGCAACGAAAAGGTCAAAGTCCTCAGCGCCACGCGAGCTATCCACCCCTCCGATATGGTTTGCGCTCAATATCTCGGCTATTGTGATGCCTCCGGCATCGCCCCGGGCTCGCGCACGCCCACTTTTGCAGCCATCAAGCTCTACCTGGACAACTGGCGCTGGCAGGACGTGCCCTTCTATCTGCGCTCCGGGAAATCCCTGGCTCGCAAAGTATCCGAGGTCACCATCGAGTTCAAGCGCCCGCCCCTGGTCATGTTCCAGGCGACCTACGACGCCGACTTCACTCCCAACATTCTCAGCCTGTGCATCCAGCCTGACGAGGGCATCCACCTCAAATTCGAAACCAAAGTGCCCGACTCGTTCCAGGAAACTCGCTCGGTTGATATGGAGTTCCATTATCGCTCATCTTTCGGCGATGGAGCGCTGCCCGAAGCCTACGAGCGCCTGCTGCTCGACGCCCTCAAGGGCGATGCTTCCCTGTTCGCCCGCAGCGATGAGATCGAACTGGCCTGGAAATTGATCGACCCAGCCATCCAGGTCTGCGAATCTGCAGACGCCCCGGACCTCATGGTGTACGATCCAGGTAGTTGGGGGCCGCCGGAAGCCAGCGCACTGCTCCAAAGGGACGGGCGCACCTGGCGCATGGGCTGCATGGAGCACGAATAACCAAATGACTGAAAAACTTGTATATCCAGATGCACAAAGCCTGGCGCGCGCCACTGCTGACCACTTCGTGACCCAGGCCAGGCGCGCCATACAGCAGCGCGGCCGTTTCAGCGTGGCCCTGGCAGGCGGCTCTACACCCAAGGCTGCCTATACCCTGCTGACCCACCCCGAGTACAGTTCGCAACTGGCCTGGCAGCAAATCCACATTTTTTGGGGCGATGAACGCTGTGTCCCCCCTGATCATCTCGATAGCAACTATCGCATGGCCTGGGAGGCATTACTGAGACACGTCCCTTTGCCCCCACAAAACATCCACCGCATGCCCGGCGAACTTCCCCCGCACCAGGCTGCCGAAGCTTATCAAGTTGAGCTCTCAGGCTTCTTTGCCTTCCCGGCCTCTGCAAGGCAGCACCAGACCTTCGATCTGGTGCTGCTGGGTTTAGGCCCCGACGGGCACACCGCTTCGCTTTTCCCGGGCTCGCCGGCATTGGAGCAGACCGACCGCTGGGTGACTGCCGTCGAACACCGCCACCCGCCTGCTCCCCTGGTGGACCGCCTGACGCTGACCCTGCCTGCCATCAACGCCGCCGCCCAGATAGTTTTCCTGGTCAGCGGGGCTGGCAAAGCCGGCATCCTGGCACAGGTGTTGGCGCCTCCCCAAGGGGAGCCTCGCCTTCCCGCCCAGCGCGTCCAGCCTGCCAGCGGAGAACTGCTCTGGCTGCTGGATGAAGCTGCCTGCCAGGACCTGCCCTGATCTTAACAGGCTGGATGAAAGCATCGCCCGCCTGCGCTAAATTGGCATCAGGATGTATTGCGGAGATAGCGTCCTCACCGCCCCGTTCGCTTCCCCGTAAATTTCAATTTCATAGGTCCCGCTCAGGCACTCGCCAGACTTGGGCAGCCAGGTGTGGTAGATATAATCCAACGTCAACGCCACCGCCTGGTAGGAACCCGCGTGGCTGAATTGCGCGTATCGGCCCGCCGGTATCGTTTTCGTCACCAGGGCCGAATGGCTGGCCCGTTCCGCATCCACTTGCGCCCCAGCCAGGTATAGACAGCCGTGTTCCTGCCACCCGCTGGGATAAAAAGCTACCCCATAGTAACCAACCGGGGTACTCTCAGAATTTCGCAGTTCTTCTTCCAGCATTTCCCATAGACCGGATAGCCGCACACGCTCACCTTTGACCTGAGTCATCATACCCGCCAGGCAAATCGCCGGCTGTATGACCAGCTTAGGCCGGGCAATCTCCGCCCGGTTGATGTGCTCGAGGTGAGCAGAAGTTAGCCGGGGCATCAGCGCCCGCCGGTCGATAAACCCCTGCTGCTTCCATTGGAAAGGCTGCATGCCAAACACGCGCTTGAAAGCCCGCGAATAGGTCTCCGCGCTGTGAAAGCGGAAATCGAAGGCCACGTCAGCGATTTTGTATTCACTCTCGACCAACACCCTGGCCGACTCGGCCAGCCGCCTGCGTATCAAGTAATCATAGGGTGTGTGCTGCACGATACGGTTGAACATCCGGCAGAAATGAAACAGTGAATACGAAACCGCCTCGGCCACGTCCGCGACCGCGATTTCCTCCTTGAGGTTGGCCTCGATAAAATCGATCGCCGCCAGCATAGCCGGAATGCCAGGCGACTCGCTTGCAGGCACCCCAGGCATTTACAAACTCCACATCAGGCGAGCCATTGTGCACATCTTCGCCGCTTCCTCCACACCGCTCAATCAGAATCGGCGGAACGCTGCACCGGAACGTAAATTTCCATGACCGATTCTTCCAGGTTCTCCAGGCCTTTGAAGCGCTCATCGTAGCGCTCGAACATGTAGCCCTGCACAGCCTGGTAACCGGCTGCGGGCAGCCACTCCGAGTAAATCTTTCTTGACCAGTCCATCGTAATCTGCTCGCCCGCCAGCGTCAGCATGGCATACTGCGCTGGCGGCAGCATCTTGACCAGCAGCGTCAGCGGCACATCCTCCAGTTGCGAGACTTCGACTCCGACGAACACTTCGTAGTGCCCCTTCGCTGGCGTGTCCGGATGTTCGATGTGCACTTCGTACCCGACATGCAGGTCCTTCGCATGCTGGATTTCGCCGCCGTGTTGCTCCAGATAAGTTCCGAACCTGCTCCACAACCGGCCGATCTCGTTCTCTTCCGTCCAACCACCGCTGGCCGCAAAGGGATCGCCGAAGAAACTAAAACCTACCAGCATCAACGGATCCTTCGTGACGATTTCGATCTCCATAGCTCCTCATTCCCAGGCGCTCACGCCTGTGCTTCCGCCAGGATTTGGGCAACCACCGTTTCCAGGTCCAGGTGTTTACCCCGCTCCATCGCAGTTTCCAGCTCCTCATCTGTCATGACTGCGCGCAAGTCGGCCAGGATCGGCTCGGCATCTTTCGCATTGTTGATATCGCTGGCCGGGTGCCTCAACGCCAGGCCCAATAGCTCAGCGGCCTGGATCGTCTCGCCGCGCATCGCTTGCAGCCCGGCCAACCCGGCCAGGGCGTTCAGCACCCTGGGGATAGCGCCAATCGCGCTCACATCCACCAGGGATTGCAGGTAATACTGCCGGGAAGTAGCCTCTTCACCCAGCATGCGTGTGATATGCCCCAACACGTTATAGCAGGTGGCCACTCCCTCAAGATTGTTGATCTCCTGGCACAGCGCCAGGCTCTCCTCCAGGTAAGGCCTGGCAGCCGCCGGGTCGCCTTGCCACAGGCAGGCCACGCCCAAATTGAGCAAGCTGATCGAGATTCCACGCCGGTCTCCCAGCTCTCGGTCGATCGCCAGGCAGTCTTGGCCATACTGCCTGGCGTTTTCGTAATCGCCATCCAACATGCACACCAGGCCCAGGTTATTCAGCGCGCCAGCCACTCCATGCCGGTCGCCAATTTCCCGGTAGATCGCCAGGCTGTCCTGGTAATGGCGTATCGCCGCCTCCCGGTCGCCGTACGAATAATAAACGCTGCCCATATGCCGCAGAGCCTGGGCGTAGAGCGGCTTGATCCCCGCCGATTGCACCAACGCCTCTTCGAGCAGTTGTTGTGCCTGAGCGTAATCACCCGTCCAGATGTGGATCGATCCCAGCAAGCACAATGCCTCAGAAATGACCTCAGCATCCCGCACTTCTCGCGCCAGCGCCAATCCATCTTGCAAGCGCGCGATCGCCATCGGGTAATCACCCATCAACTCGAACACATTCCCAAATAAAACCAACAGAGCGCCGCGCCGGCCCCGATCTTCCTGCGCTACCAAAGCCAGCGCCCGTTCGAAAGCGGACATGGCTTCAGCGAACGAACTGGTCTGGGAAGCCGCCCGCCCCACGCGCTCCAACCAGTCAACCGCCTGGCTGTTCTCACCAGCGCGCTCGTAATGCTCGGCAATCAGGCCAGCATATTCGTTCAAACGCTCGCCGCCGTTCATCTCCAGCCAGTGAGCCACTTGCTTGTGGTAAACCCGCCTCAGTTTGAGCAGCACAGTTTCGTAAGTGACATCTCGCAGCACCGCGTGTTTGAAGATGTACTCACGTGTACCCGCGAAAGCAGAATACGGGCGAGCGAAGACCAGTTCGCGTGCCTGCACGGCTGTGAGAGCCGGGGTAATGCTAAAGAACGTTTCATCTGCCGGGAATTCACCCTCCGCCTGCATGCAGGCCAGGGTAGCATCCCAGAACAGGCGCCCGACCACCGAGGCGCGCTGCAGCAACACCTTCTCGTCCAGCGGCAGGCTGTCCAGGCGCGCCTGGATCACGCCCGTCAGCGTAGATGGCACGCGTTCCTGCTTGAACCGCTCCATTTTCACTTGCCACTGGAGCTCCTCGCGCACGATGACCCCATCATCGATCAGCATCTTTACCAGCTCTTCAAGATAAAACGGGTTGCCATCGGCGCTGTTGACCACCAGGTTACATAAATCCTCGGGCAGGTGCTCCACCCTTTGCAGAATCTCGCCCACCAGCGCCCGGCTGTCGTCTTGCGAAAGCGGGGATAACTCCAAACGGCTGGTCCGCTGGAGCAGCGCTGGCTCACCCACTTCGCCCCAACCAGGACGGCGCTCGTACAACGCCGGGCGCGCCAGGCACACGATCAGCACGCCGCGCTGGCCCAAGTCTCTTGCCAAATGCACGATCAGATCCAATGAGGCGCTGTCAGCCCAGTGGATGTCTTCAAAGAAAATCAGTGCTTTCTCCTGGGCAGTGAAATTTTGGAAATAACCACTCAGATAAGCCTGTGCCAGCGATCCAAACGAGGGGCTGTCGATCAGGTTCTTCACTGCCGTTGTCGATGAAAAATCGAAACCCACCAGGTGCCCGACCAGATGGGCCTGCGCTGTGTCCAGGTAAGCGCTGACCCCGGTTTCGAACTTCTGTCGCACCACCGCCGCGCTGTCGCTATCCAGGATATTGAAGCGCTCGCGAAACAGGTCTCGGAAAATGCTAAAAGGGGTATTGCTCGTTTCCGGGTAAGCGCGGCCCTGGAAGCGCACCGCCACACGCCCGGCTTCTTCCAGCCACTCCCCAAATTCGAATAACAGGCGCGATTTTCCCACGCCAGCTTCCCCAATCACCGTGATCAGGCGCGCCTGAGTCTGCTGCATCGCCATGTCGAACGCGTGTTGCAGCGCCTGCATTTCCCGCTCCCGGCCCACCATGCGCGTGCGCACGCCCTCGATGCCGCGTCCCGTCAAACGGAAGGAGCGCGGCAAAGCCCGCTGTACCAGGTAGGTGCGCAGCGCCTCGGTCTTGCCCTTCACCAGCAAAGGCGCTTGAGCCTGTACCTCGAACAACCCGCGCGCCTGGCGGTAAGTCTCGTGGGAAACCAGCACGGCACCTGCTGGCGCGGCTTGCTCGATCCGGTTAGCCGTGTTCACGGTGTCGCCCATAGCAGTGAACTCGTGCGTCGAACCCACCTCGCCCAAAATGGCCGGCCCGGTATGGATCCCGATGCGCATCGTCAGGTGGATCGCCGCCTTGCTTTCCCATCCTGCCGGCTGGATACTGAAACCCGAAAGCACTTGCTGCATGCCCAAACCAGCCCGGATGGCCTGCTCAGGGTCGTTTTCCCGCGCCACTACTGCCCCCCACAGGGCCATTACGCCATCCCCCAAATGCTTGTCGATCCTGCCGCCGTGCCTGGTGATTACGCCATCCAACTGCTGCCACAACGCATTGAGCAGTTCGCTGACATCCTCGGCGTCCATCGAAGACGAGAATTCCGTGTACCCAGAGATATCCGCAAACATCACCGTGATCTGCTTACGCTGCTGCCCGCTGCTCGCCTGGGCCATCAACGTTGCCAGGCGCTCTCGTAGAGGCGCCAGCGCCGTCTCGACCACAGCCTCGCCCAGCACCTCGCGCTGCACCTCCAGGTGGGCAATCGCCTGCTCCAATTGCGAGATTTCCGGGTTCTCCATACAACAATACCAGACCTGTCTTCAGCACACGCTTATCTGCTACTATTTTACCTGTGAAACCGGCTTTTCTGCGACTCAAAACCGCCGCGCCAGCGCCTGACCTTGCTTCAACCATCCCGAGAACCGCTTGAAACTCACCCGTCAGAACTTGCATTCCTAAAAGAACTATGCTAAAATTGCCGGGCGGTGAGCAAGGGCTATCTCCCCCCTTATCTGTCCACCGTCGTTGTGTTCCAATGAGGAGAATTTTAGGAAAATCGCTCCTTTCGGGGTGTTTTTTTATTACCAAAAATATCACAAGCTATTCGTTAGCAGGACAATACGATGCCTCCATCCTACCTTACCCGCCAGGGATACATGAAGTTGCAAGATGAACTGGATTATTTGCGAACCACAAAGCGCCAGGAAGTAGCCAACCGCTTGCACGAGGCCATGGAAGGCGGCGAGCTGATCGAAGACGCCGAATATGAAGCCGCCAAAAACGAACAGGCCTTTGTCGAAGGTCGCATCCAGGAACTGGAAATCCTCCTGGCGAACGCACGCGTGATCGAAGAAACCGGCAAAATGGACGTTGCCCAGATTGCCGCCAAAGTCACGATCAAAGAAGGCGATTACGAGCCAGAAATCTATACTATTGTCGGCCCGGCGGAAGCCAACCCGCGTGAAGGCCGCATCTCCAACGAGTCGCCGCTGGGCCGCGCCCTGATTGGGCATCGCGCCGGAGATACAGTCACCGTGGACGCGCCAGATGGCTCTTTTACCATCCGCGTCATCAAGGTGGAATGATCTTGGGGCTCAAGCTTCAGCCCCGCGCGAAGACCCCTAGCGCGGGGCTTTTCTTTTTGATGAAGCCAGACCTGACAAGTTTGCCTGCAAACCTGAAAGGTTTGCCTGGATAGCCCTGCCGGCCCGCAAAATCACTTTTGAAAACCTGTCAGGTCTTTTTACAGATCAGCAACCCACGAGGCATACCATGAAACTCACCAACCTGGAACAAAACCGTCTTGAGAAAGCCGAGCGCCTGCGCCAGCAAGGCATCGAACCCTACCCTACCCGAGCGGAACGCACCCACACCAGCCAGGCAGCCATCCAGGCTTTCGAAGCCAGCCAGGCCGCTGGCGCCTCCGCCGAGCCCGTGCGCGCCACTTTAGCCGGGCGGCTGCGCTCCATGCGCCCCATGGGTAAGATCACCTTCGCCCACATCGAAGACGGCAAAGGGCGCATCCAGCTTTTCTTGCGCGCCAATGAACTCGGCCAGGAACCGCTCGATCTGTTCAACCGCGAATTCGACCTGGGCGATTTCATCCAGGCCAGCGGCGAGATGTTCCGCACCCGCACCGGCGAAATCACCCTGCGCGTTGAATCCTACCGCATGCTGGCCAAGTCCCTCACCCCCCTGCCGGCCGCCAAGGACCAGGTTGTGGATGGCGAACTGGTCCAATATGCCACCCTCTCCGAGCCCGAGCTGCGCTACCGCCAGCGCTACGCCGACCTGGCCATCAACCAGGATGTGCGTCGCATCTTCCGCACCCGCGCCGAGACCATACGCGCCCTGCGTGAATTCCTCGATACGCACGATTTTCTAGAGGTCGAGACCCCCATCTTGCAGCCGTTGTACGGTGGCGCCGCGGCGCGCCCCTTCATCACCCACCACAACCAGCTCAAACAGGACCTGTACCTGCGCATCTCCTTCGAGTTGTACCTCAAACGCCTGACTGTGGGCATGCTGGAGCGCGTCTACGAGATCGGGCGCGACTTCCGCAACGAGGGCGTGGACCGCACCCACAATCCCGAGTTCACCATGCTCGAGTTCTACTGGTCGTATGCCGACTATCTCCAGGTGATGGATTTCACCGAGCAGATGGTAGTGCACGTTGCCGATAAGGTCCTGGGCAAACGCGCCCTGACCTACCAGGGACAGACCATCGACCTGACTCCTCCCTGGCGGCGCCTGGAGCTGCGCCAGGGTTTAATCGAAACCACTGGCATCGACATCGATCGCTACCCCACCGTTGCAGAAATGGCGCAGGCCATCCGCTCTGTGGGCCTGGAGCCGGACCCCAACGCGCCGCGCGGCAAATTGATCGAAAAACTGATGAGCGAGCGCCTGGAACCCACCCTCATCCAGCCAACTTTCATTTATAATTACCCCCGGGATATTTCGCCCCTGGCCAAGAGCCAGCCCGGCAACCCCAAGGTCGTGGAACGCTTCGAAGGCTACCTGGCCGGTTTCGAGCTGTGCAACGCCTTCACCGAGTTGAACGACCCGGTCGACCAGGAAGCCCGCTTCCTGGAAATGAGCCAGGATTTTCAGGCCGACGATGAGGACCGCCACCCAATGGATGAAGATTACCTGCGCGCCATGCGTTACGGCATGCCCCCCATGGGCGGGTTCGGCCTGGGCGTCGACCGCCTGGCCATGCTGATGAGCGACAGCGCCAACATCCGTGAGGTGATCCTCTTCCCACACCTGCGCAGCCGCGAAGAATAACCCGATCCAGTTCCTACCCTGTGCTCTCGCAAAGGTGCACAGGTCGCTCTGTAACACTGCATCGATTCAGTCCTTTCACAGGTGAAACATGTTGATCCCTGAGGATATCAAACCGATCTGGAAAGACCTGGCCGACCTGATTGCATCCCTGCCGCCCGATGAACAAACCCGCCTGACCACCGCCATTGCCTGGTTTGTCCACGAATTGCGCCAGAGCATCGGCATCATCTATTACGCCGAGACCCTGCTGCGGCGCGGCGAGACCAGCAGCGAAGATGCCTCCGCCGTCCTCGACAGCATCCACAAAGCCAACCAGCGCGCCATCAAGCTGGTCACCGACCTGGCTCAGCCCTTCGACCGCGGCATCACCCTGCCGCTCAACCTGCCGCCGCTGCGCCACGACCAGAGCCCCGTGCCGTCCAAAGACCAGTCCTAAGCCCGCCGCCCCATCCTGTAAAGGAAGATGAGAAAATCTCCGCGGGCTCCGTATTCAATATACTTCATCATGGCAAAAGCCACGATAATCTCATATAATCTATCTTACTGGTTTCTTATAAACTATGGGGCAGTTGATCAACTGCCCCATAGTTGTTTTCACGTTTGTATTGACTCCGGTATAACCAAATCAGAAGCGCGCCAATGACAGAAGTCTCTCCTCCACTGACCATCTCAGTAATCGTACCCGTGCATAATGGTGGCGAAAACTTTCGCCAATGTCTGATTGCCCTGCAACAGGCCTTATCACCTATAGACACAATCATCGTAGTTGCCGATGGTGTGACAGATGACTCGATCAAAATTACCGATGATTTGGAGATTCAAGTTCTAAGAACACCCGTCCGAGCCGGGCCAGCCCAGGCACGAAATCAGGGAGCGCGGTCGTCTCAAGGTGATATTCTTTTTTTTGTAGATGCAGATGTACTTGTATATCCACATACAATCGACCTGGTTCGATCAGTTTTCACACAACATCCCAACTTGGCCGCGATCTTTGGTTCTTATGACAATGCACCATATGAAACAAATTTTTTGTCCCAATATAAAAACTTACTCCATCATAAAATACACCTGACATCCAA
The DNA here is from genome assembly GCA_040752025.1 of Chloroflexota bacterium. Classification (GTDB taxonomy): domain Bacteria; phylum Chloroflexota; class Anaerolineae; order Anaerolineales; family UBA4823; genus JBFMFR01. The sequence continues at coordinate 73,571 of JBFMFR010000030.1, forward strand.
CGAAGATGCTTCGACTTTCTGGAGTGGATGCGGAGCAATCCGCCGTGAAGTCTTCTTCAATCTGGATGGTTATGACGAAAATTTCGATCTGCCGGCCATTGAGGATATCGAACTGGGTTACCGTCTGAAAAAAGGCGGCTACAAAATCAGACTTGAGAAGATCTTACAGGTAAAACATTTAAAATATTGGGACGCTAGAACGTTGCTAAAAACGGATTTCTTTCAGCGCGCCCTGCCATGGACTCAATTGATTTTGAGAGAGCGTTTATTTATCAATGACCTGAATCTACGTATTTCAAGCCGTGTCAGTGTTATCTTGACCTATGTGCTATTTTGTGCTTTACTCACAACACCCTGGCAACCGAGCAGTCTGTTTTTAGCAGGATTCTGCGCCACATTGCTGTTAGTGATCAATCGATCCCTGTACCGCTTTTTTATGGAAAAGCGCGGTTTATGGTTCACTCTGCGCGTCATTCCCTGGCACTGGTTTTATTATTTTTACAGCGGCCTCGCCTTTATCCTCGGCACATTACGCTATTTTTGGGGACAGGTTCAAAGGTCATTCGGCAAACGAGCCTTGAAAAGTGAAAGCTCTTCCAAAACTGTTCCTCAGCAGAATCCTGAATGAAACCAGCCAACGAGATCCATGCCGGTATCCCATTACTCACCTCAACAACAGTGACCATCACTTCTCACTCTTCTGAATCCACCGAGCAATAACCAGCATGGATAGTCACAAATCATCCCTTTCAAAACTCAACTGGCTTACCTCCACCCCCTTCCTGCTCCTCTCGATGGGTGCGCTCCAGGTCATCTGGCTTCTCCTGACCTGGGTCAGCGGTGCCGCCGAAAACTGGATCAAAATCCCCTGGCTGCTGGCTTACAGCCTGACGGCGACCGCCGTCTGCCTGCTGCCATCCGAACGCTTTCCCTGGAATAAGCCCGCCATCAGGGCAAGTTTGCTCAAGTACCAACACCTGTTCCTGCCAGCCGCCCTGGGACTGGCGCTGTTGTTCGGCCTGGTCTACGGGTTCTACCAGCGCCTCTGGCCAGATGAGAACCTGGTCATGGGGGTGGCCGTCCCACTGGCGGAAAAGGGCCTGGGGCATCTCCTGGAAATCTATCGCTCTTCCAGCTACATGCGCCAGCACCCCCCGCTGCTGTTCGTGCTGTTCGCCCTGGCGCTGCGCCTGTTCAACATGAATCTGCTGGCGCTGCGCTACATCACCCTGGTTTTCGCTTTGCTGACCCTGGTAGTTACCTTCCGCCTGGGAAAAGAGCTATATGATCGGGCAACAGGCATCATTGGCGCGCTGTTCCTGTTTTCTTTCCCCCTGTTCATGCGCCTGGGCACCACCGGCATGTCGGATATGCCCGTGACCTTCTTCTTCCTGTTGTCGATCTACCTGTTGACCCGCTTCGTGCGCGCCCCTTCCGTGTGGCTCGCCATCGCCACCGGCGCCAGCCTTGCCATCGGCATGATGGTCAAATACACCATGGTCTTTATCCTGCCAGTGCTTTTCGCGTTTTTCATCTTCATCCCTGAGTTCAGGAAATTCAGGCGCGCCTTCTATGCCGGCCTGGCCCTGGCGGCGATCCTTTTATCCGCCTGGCTGGTGTACGCTTGGCAGGCCGGCGTGCTGGCAAACCAATTCAAAACCCTGGCCAGCTACAGCACGGTTGTCTTTCGCACTGAAATTGGTAAGTCATTCCTATTGGAGAGCCTGTTCACCCGCCTGCCTTCCGCCATTGGCCCGTACAATCTGCCGTTGATCCTGCTCGGCCTGAAAAGCGCCCTGCAGGCCCGGCGCTCCGCGGACAAAACTCTATTTCTATGGGCCAGCATTGTCTTTGTACTACTCTGCCTCACCCTGCCGGACCACCGCTACTTCATGCCGACTTTCCCGGCCGTGGCGCTGCTCATGGCCCGCGGGCTGGAGGGGTTGCCCGAGTCGAGGAACCGCCTGGTCGCCCTATCCCTGTTGTTCGGCCTGGGAGCGCTGTATCTGTTTGTGGACTGGAACCGCCTCGGTTTGATTTTCCTGTCCAACTAAACTGGTCGGATTATGGACTTGACAGCCCCGCAAGCTTGGGTATAATCCCAACAATTAAACAACCGGACTACTGGCGCGGAGACCAGTAACCCAGTCCTCTTTCCAGAGAGCTGCCGGCAGGTGCGAGGCAGCAAGGGACACGGGTGAAATCCCCTCCGCCGGCTCTTTGGGAGCCAGTTGTTCCTGCAGGGGTCGGGTAGAGCGCCAGCCGCTCGCCCGCCGTAAAGGGACCGGGTTCGCCCGTTAGCGCGACTCAGAGGCCGCTCCTCATTCTCAGCGTTGCAATAAGAGCGGCAAAAGCAGGTGGCACCACGGACGCGTCCCTTCGTCCTGCGAGAGAAGGGACGCGTATCTTATTTCACTGGAGGTGCTCGAATGTTAGACCTGAACCTGATCCGCGAACAACCCGACCTCGTCCGCAAAAACTTGTTGGACCGGCAAATGGAGGCCTCTCCCGTCGAGGCTGTGCTTGGCTTCGACGAGCAGCGCCGCGCCCTGATCCAGGAAGTGGAAGCTCTCAAAGCCGAGCGCAACGCCGTCTCCAAAGAGATTGGGCGCATCAAAGACTCTGCCCAACGCCAGGAGAAAGTCGAGGCCATGCGCCAGGTTGGCGAGCGTATCAGTGAGTTGGATGACCGCCTGCGAGATGTAGAGGCCCAACTGAACAACGCCCTGGCCGTCATCCCCAATATCCCCCATCCAAGCACACCCTACGGCCTGAATGACGAAGAGAACGTGGTACTACGCTCCGTTGGAGCGCTTCCTGAGTTCGATTTCCAACCCAAACCTCATTGGGATCTAGGCCCCGAGCTGGGCATCATCAACTTCGAGCAAGGCGTCAAGATCACCGGCTCGCGCTTCTACGTGCTCAGCGGCGCGGGCGCTCGCTTGCAGCGCGCCCTGATCGCCTGGATGCTCGACCTGCACGTTCGCCAGGGCTATACCGAGAAATACACCCCCTTCATGGTCAAGGGCCAGACGCTCTTCGCCGCCGGGCAACTGCCCAAATTTCACGATAATCTGTACCGGGATCACGAAGATGACTTGTGGATGGTGCCAACCGCCGAGGTGCCCCTGACCGGCCTGCACATGGACGAGATCCTGGATGAGGCCGCCTTGCCGTTCCACTACACCGCCTACACACCCTGCTTCCGCCGCGAGAAGATCAGCGCCGGGCGCGACGTGCGCGGCATCAAGCGTGGTCACCAGTTCGACAAGGTTGAAATGTACATTTTCTGCAAGCCGGAGGAGTCGCCCGCCAAATTCGAAAAAATGGTCGCCGACGCCGAAGAGACCTGCCGCCTGTTGGGCCTCACCTACCGGGTCAAGCAGTTGTGCACCGGCGATCTGGGCTTCGGCGCCTCTATCACCTTCGACCTCGAAGTCTGGGCGCCCGGCTGCGGTGAATGGCTGGAAGTCTCGTCGGTATCGAATGTGACCGACTTCCAGGCCCGCCGCGCCAACGTCAAATACCGCCCGGAGAACGGCGGGCGACCGCGCTTCGTGCACACCCTCAACGGCTCAGGGTTGGGCATGCCGCGCACCCTGATCGCCGTGCTGGAAAATTTCCAGCAGGCCGATGGCAGCGTGGTCGTGCCCGAGGTGCTGCGCCCCTGGATGGGCGGCATCGACATCATCCGTCCGTAACGGCGGACAGCGTCCGCTGATACAGCCGCGGATATCACACTCACCCCCGGTACGGCGCGCCTGACCCAGGCTGCGCCGTACCTTATAGGAGCAAAGCTTTGGAACCCTGGCAAGACATCTCTACATTTGGCCTGGTGCAGTTCTTCATGCTCATCGGCCTGTTGGGCCTGGTTGTGCCCATCTATCCTGGCCTGGTGATCATGTGGCTGGCGGCCCTGGGCTACGGCATCCTGACCGGCTTCGACACCCTGGCCATCTTCATCTTCATCGTTCTCACCCTGCTGATGCTCGGCGGCTCCCTGGTGGATAATCTGCTGCTGGGGGCCGGGGCGCGCAAAGGCGGCGCTTCCTGGCGCACCATCCTGGTGGCCCTGGCAGCCGGCATCATCGGCACGCTGCTTTTACCTCCCATTGGGGGCATCATCGCCGCGCCCGTCGCCATCCTGCTCCTGGAATACTCGCGCCTGCGCGATTGGAACAAAGCCCGCCAGGCTGTCATCGGCCTGGCGACGGGTTGGGGCTTGGCCTATTTCGTTCGCCTGGGGGTAGGTATCCTCATGATGGTCTTGTGGTGGGTCTGGGCTTTGAACAATTAGGTCAGGGCAGAAAGAAGGCCATCCCCACCCCCATCTTTTCCAGCCCTTCGCTGGCCCAATATTCCATCAAGGCCGAATCCTCATCCAGAGCAGCGAACAGCGCCGGGATCGAGCGTTGGTCCCCAATCGCCGCCAGGGCGCGCACCGCCTTCAGGCGCGCCCGCCGCGACCCGGCCTGCATCACCGCTAACAATGCTGGCACAGCCGGTGCGCCAATCGCCGCCAGCGCCTCCCCTACCAGGTCGCCTACCAAAGAATCGGTATCGTCCAATGCCGCTACCAGGGCGCTCACTGCCTGTGGGTCGGGGTGCAGTCGCAAGCCCAGCGCCCCGCACTGGCGCACCGCCGCATCCGGGTCGCCCAGCGCGACCAATAGTTGCCCGACGACATCTGGGTGCTGCAAAGCCGCCAGGGCGCGCCCCGCCCACCAGCGCTGGTCAGCATCCGGCGCCTCCAACAGCGCTCGCAAAGCCGCGAACGCACTCTCAACCTGCTCGCCGCTCAAGGCCGCCAGCGCCTGTACGGCTGCCTCCGCCCGCCAGTCATCGCCGCTGGTCAGTTCGCTCAGGAACTGCTGCACAGGCCGGGTCTATTTCTCAGGCGGCGGCACCGGCAGCGCAACCGCATCCACCGTCACCCATTGATCCCCCTCGTCGATCAACATCACCGGGATATCGTCCCGGATCGGGTATTTGCGCCCGCAGTCCTGGCACACCAGCCAGGATTCTTTGACCAATTCCAACGAACCGTCTTTCTCGCGCACGCAAGCCGGGCAGCGTAAGATTTCAAGCAGTTCTTTACTGACCATGAATGTTTCTCCTCTTTGTGCAATTATACCGGAACTTCCGAGCGAAGCCGTTCCGCCAGGTTTGGGCCAACGGCCGCGTAAAGCTCGCCACGGCCCCAGCACCATCAGCGCTACCGGCAGCGCATCCAGCGGCAGTTCGGGCTCCCAGGTGCGCTTCTTGCGGATCTTTAGCTTGCCATCCTCGGTTGGCAGCTCCGTGCCCGGGCCATACTGGTACACGTCACCCCACGGCAGGTAGTGCGTGGTAATCACATCGTCGTAAAGCGCCTGCCCGTCCCGGGAAACCTTGCGTGTCACCGTCACGTCGGCCCCCTCTGCCGCCCAGTCCACCTGTTTGATCACCCCGGTCGCCAGCTCCGGGTTCTCCTCGTACACCGGGTCGGGCGGCTCGACGATATCCCTGGGCCCGCTGGTCTCCCAATCCACCGTGCGGCCATCCGAAGTCGAATAGAACTTCCAGGTCAGGCTGCGCGAGGTCGGATAGAAATACGTTTCCATCAACAGCCAGTAGGGCGTGTCGTTCTGGAATTTGAAATCGACCATCGGCACGAAAACCGTGGCATCCAGGCCCGCCAGTTCCGAGTTGTAACTGGTGCGCGTCTGCTCGTAATAAGAAACCCGGTAAGCGTGCGGGTGGCGCTCGATGATCGGGAACCCGCCAAAAAAGGCCGTCCTGAACAGCGTGGTGCTCACCTGGCACACCCCTCCCCCCACCCCCTTGATCGTGCGCCCGCCAAAGATGATCCACGCCTCGGCGTAGCCCGCATCCAGGCTGACCGACCCCATCGCATCCGCCATCGAGAAGATTTCCCCGGGCGCCACCAGCAGCCCGTGGAAATTCGCCGCGGCGGTCTCGATGTTCTGCATGCGTTCTTCTGTCGAGCCACGGAAATAACTGGTGTAGGAGGATACCAGCTCGCGCACCCCCAACTGTTCGCCGGTAGCTTCGCTGGTCACCCGTGGCTCGGCGTAGCTCAACACCAGCGGGATGGCGTGCTCGCCCTGCGCCACTTTTTCATTGATCGCCTGTACCGAAGCGCTCACATCCAGGATGCGCCCGCTCACCGCCGGTTGCAGCAAATCCAGTTGTTTCGTTTCGTCGTTGAAGATGAAGCGCGCGTCGTGCGCCATGCGATTGATGCTCGCCGCCAGCGCCGTAACGTAAGTCAACAAAGCCTGCTCGTCCAACTCCACCTGATAGCGCGCTCCATCGGTCGATTCCACGCGCTGGATGGTCAGCATTTTCGCCAGTTGCTCGGGAGGAATCAGCCAAGGGCCCGGGTCGCCTGCCTGTGCCTCGGGGATTTGCAGCACCAGAGCTGTACTTAGGATGCTGCGGGCGATTTCCGCTTGCTGGGTGACATCCAAAATCGCCGGTTTCGAATCCTCGATCACCAGGGGCACCACCGCGTCCGTCATACGGCGCAGTTGCGGCTCCAGCGCCGCCAGGGTGGCCTGCGTGTCCACCGTGCGCCCCACCTGCGCCGGCAGCACCACCACGTCCAGGCCGTTTACGCTCAAGGAGGCCTCGATCGTCTGGCGGTTGACCTCCGCTGCGATGCGGTTGATCGTCTCCTGGGCCAGGCGCTCGTCATACAGCCACACCGGCGCCCGGTCTTTGCCGGAATGCCAGGCGCCTAATTGCTCTCCCAGGCGCGTAAAGGGGCCGCCGCTGCGGCCCAGGGCATAAGCAGCCTCGGCGCTGGTCTGCACATCTAGCACCAACCCGAGTTCCACCGGCTTAGTCACCCACACTTTTTCGCCGTCTTCGAAAACGATCTTGCCGACCTGGGGGTAATTCAGCGTCTGCGCCAGTTGCACTTCGGCTTCTTCCGGTTTCATCCCGCCCAGGTTCACCCCCGCCACCGACACGCCTGGGTAGATGCGCCCGGAATAGCGCAGGCCAAAGCCCAGCCATACCACTAGGCCGATCACCAGAAAGACTGTCACACCGCCCGCCAGGGCCATCACGGCCTGCATCACCGCGTTGGCGGGAGGCGCTTTTATCTGTTTTGCATGCGAAGTTACACTCATAAACACCTGTAATCTTCCAGAGAGGGGATCTGCCTCATCCCGGCTCCGGGAACGCCACAATTGTACCAGAGACCCACCGGCTGATGGAATATCCTATCCCTAAAGACTGCGATTCACCTTGAACGGTTCCACACATCCTACATCGGATATAATTTGATAACTTGAAAAACACCTTACTCCGCTCTTTTCTCTATTTGCGCCCGTATTGGAAGCTCTCTGCGGGAGCCTACCTGGCCATGACCGCCGTGCAGGGCTTCAACCTCCTCATGCCGCAGTTCATCCGCTGGATCATCGACCAGGTCATACAACCCCAGTCTACCAATCTGACCAGCGTGTCTGCGCCGGTTGGCCTGGGGTCAGTCGGTCTGGCGCCAGCCATCGCCGGCCTGCTGCTCCTGACCCTGGTCAAGGGCGTGCTCACTTACCTGGAAGGCCAGTGGTCGGAAATCGCCTCGCAAAGCGTGGCCTACGATCTGCGCAACGACATCCAGAAAAAGCTCACCCAGCTTTCGTTTTCGTTTCACGACACCACCGAGACTGGCGAACTGCTCTCGCGCTCGATCCAGGATGTCGAGCGCATCCGCTTCCTCACCGGGCGCGCTATGCTGCGCCTCCTGGAAGGCACGTTGTTACTGATCGGCACAGGCGTGATGCTTTTCTGGATGCAGCCGCGCCTGGCAGCCCTGGTCACCTTGAGTATGCCGCTGCTGGTCTTCCAGGCCCTGCGCTTCGGGCGGCGCTACCGCCCGCTCTCCCTGCAAATCCAAAAGCAGCTCGCCGTGCTCACCACGCAGGTGGAGCAGAACCTGCGCGGCGCCCGGGTGGTGAAGGCCTTCGCCCAGGAAGAAGCCGAAATCGAGCGTTTCGAAAGTGAAAACCGGTTCTGGTTCAACCTGTCCTCCCTGGGAGCGCGCTTGCAAGCCCTCAACGTGCCCTTGCTGGTGCTGATCGCCAACCTGGGTGTGGTGTTGATCATCTGGTACGGCGGCAGCCTGGTGATCCAGGGTCAGCTCAGCCTGGGCGAGTTGGTGGCCTTCACCACCTACCTGGGCCAGTTGGTCGAGCCGGTGCAGCGCCTGGGAATGATCATCCCGGCGCTGGCCATCGCCGCCTCGTCCGGCGAACGCATCTTCGAAATCCTGGACAGCGTGCCAGACGTCAAAGACGAGCCCGGCGCCCCATCCTTGCCGCCTGTCCAGGGAAACCTGCGCTTCGAGCACGTATCCTTCAGTTACGGCCGCGGGCAGCGCCGCGTGTCCGTGCTCAACAACATTAACTTCACCGCCCAACCCGGGCAGGTGGTCGCCTTGCTGGGCCCGACCGGATCGGGCAAATCCACCATCATCAGCCTGATCCCGCGCTTCTACGATCCCACCGCCGGGCGCATCCTCATTGACGGTCACGATATCCGCCAGGTGGCCATCCACTCGCTGCGCACCCAGGTGGGCATCGTCATGCAGGAGACCGCCCTGTTCGCCGCCAGCGTGCGCGAGAACATCGCCTTCGGCCGGCCTGGGGCCTGCGAGGCCGACGTAATCGCCGCCGCCCGCGCCGCCCAGGCCCACAAGTTCATCCTGCAAATGCCGGACGGCTACGATACTCACGTAGGCGAGCGCGGCGTCACCCTTTCCGGCGGGCAAAAGCAGCGCCTGGCCATCGCCCGCGCCCTGCTGATGGACCCGCGCATCCTGATCCTGGACGACGCCACTGCCGCCGTCGACACCGAGACGGAAAGCCTGATCCAGCAGGCCTTCGAGCGCCTGATGCACGGGCGCACCACCTTCGTCATCGCCCACCGCCTGAGCACTGTGCATCGCGCCGACCTGATCCTGGTCTTGGATAAGGGCCAGATCGTCGACCGCGGCGCGCACGCCAGCCTGCTGCACACCTCGCCCCTGTACGCAGAAATCTACCAGCGCCAGCTCAAGCCCCAATCGGACAGCTTGCCAGAAACCCCTGCACAGGAGCGCCAGCGATGAGCTTCTCGATCGGTTCCGCTTCCCCCGGCATGGGCCCTCGCTCGGCGCTGGACGCCTTTGGCAGCAAAGATACACAGGGCGGAGAGGTCTTCAACCAGCGCGTCATCCGCCGTATGCTGACCTTCTTGAGCCCCTATCGCTGGCAAATGACCGCCGCTTTTGGCTTGATGTTGGTTCAATCAGCCATGACCCTGGCGATTCCCTACCTGCTCAAGGTCGCTATCGACCAGGATATCACCTCGGGTGATTCGCACGGCTTGCTGCAGACCGCCCTCGCCATCGGCGCAGCCTTCATCATGCTCTACCTTTCTACCAGCGCAGAGCGTTACCTGCTCTCCTGGGTCGGGCAGAAAGTGCTGTCCAACCTGCGCTCCCGCATCTTCAGCCACCTGCAAATCCTGCCCATCGGCTACCATGACACCCACATCGTCGGTGTGACTGTCTCGCGCGTCATCAATGATGTCGCCGAGATCAACGAACTGCTCTCGCAAGGCGTTATCTCCTTACTGGGAGACCTGCTGGTGCTCTCCGGCATCCTGGTGATCATGTTCAGCATGAGCCCCCAGTTGGCCTTGCTGACCTTCACCGTGCTGCCCCTGATGCTCCTGGCGACCTACCTGTTCTCGCGCCAGGCCCGCCGGGCTTTCCGTGAGACTCGCTCGCGCGTGGCCGAGGTGGTGGGCAACCTGGCCGAGGACATCAACAGCGTGCGCGCCATCCAGGCCTTCGCCCAGGAAGACACCACCCAGCAGCGCTTCCAGCGCACCAATATCGCCAACCGCGACACTTACATCAACGCCATGAGCCTCTCGTTCATCTTTCTGCCCTCCATCGAGTTCCTGGGCATACTGGCGACCGCCATCGTCCTGGGCTTCGGCGGCCTGGCCGTCAGCCGCGGCCAGGTGACGGTCGGCGTGCTGGTGGCCTTCCTCTCTTACGTGACGCGTTTCTTCGCCCCCATCCAGGAGCTCAGCCGCCTGTACACCACCATGCAGTCGGCCATGGCCGGCGGCGAAGCCGTGCTCAATCTGCTCGACACGCCTCCCAGCGTGCTCGACCAACCCGGGGCGGTCGATCTCACCTCCACAGGCGCGCCGCTCCAGGGCAAAGTCGAGCTGGATCACGTTTCCTTTCGCTACCGGGAAGACGCCCCCGAAGTGCTGCACGACATCCACCTGACCGTCCAGCCTGGCGAGACCGTCGCCCTGGTCGGGCCGACCGGCGCCGGCAAGACCTCCATCGCCAACCTGGTGGCGCGCTTCTATGATGTCAGCGCCGGCGCAGTGCGCATCGATGGCATCAACGTGCGCCAGGTGACCCAGGCCTCCCTGCACCAGCAGGTCTGCCTGGTGACGCAGGACCCCTTCCTGTTCTCACGCAGCATCGCCGAGAACATCAGCTTCGGCCGGCCGGGGGCCAGCCAGGAAGAAATCGTCACTGCCGCCCGGCTGGCCAACGCCCACGATTTCATCGCCGCCCTGCCCGAGGGTTACCAGACGCGCATCCTGGAGGGCGGGGTGAACCTGTCGGTCGGGCAGCGCCAGTTGATCTGCCTGGCCCGCGCCGTGCTGGCTGACCCGCGCGTCCTGATCCTCGACGAAGCTACCGCCAACATCGACACCCTCACCGAAGCCCTCATCCAGCAGGCCCTGGAGAAATTGTTGGATGGGCGCGCCCAGAACCGCACCGCCATCGTCATCGCCCACCGTCTGAGCACCATCCGCAACGCCGACTGCATCTACGTCATCGCTGATGGGCGCATCGTCGAGCAGGGCCGGCACGCCGAGCTGTTGAAGCGCCAGGGCCTGTACGCCGAACTGCACGCCCGCCTGTTCTTCGATGCGCAAAGAAAGCCGCCCGCGCCGTAGCAAAACAGAAATTCGATTTTTCCCAAGAAATCTAAATAGTGACAAATGGCACTTTAATGATTTGTTGAGACTTGCTCAACAAGTTCCAAACAAGCCACACTGTCGGGATGGTAATGTGCAAACAAATTTGCATAAGCTTGCACAACACCCGGTCTCAGGCC
>JBFMFR010000031.1:0-82785 GCA_040752025.1 Chloroflexota bacterium
TGCATCGCAGCAGGGGGTTGCGTGGGTTGGTGGGGGGCAGGTGCAACGCACGAAGGGCACGTGCATCGCAGCGGGGGGTTGCGTGGGTTGGTGGAGGGGCAGGTGCAACGCACGAGGCACGTGCATCGCACCAGGGGGATTGCGTGGGTTGGCGGGGGGGGCAGGTGCAACGCACGAAGCACGTGCATCGCACCAGGGGGGGTGCGTGGGGTTGTTGCGGTAGGTGCAACACGCCTTTGCTATTGTGGAGGTAATTCTACGATACGGAGGTGTGTGATGGCAAGGAACCCAAGACCTGAACGGATGGAGGCGGTGTACCGGGCGGTGGAGCGCTACCCGGGCGAGCGGCCGGGCTTCTTCGCACGGCTGCTGGGGCTGCACCGCTCGGAGGTGACGCGGCTGCTGCCGGGGATGGAGCAGCGCGGTTTTTTGTTCAGCGAGGATGAGCGCGGCGGGCTGTGGCCGTTCAAGAGGAGGAGGTAGAAATTAGGAGTTAGAAGATAGAAGTTAGAAGATAGAAGTTAGAAGTTAAGAGGGATGTTGCAGAATCCGGGGGGCGGGTGTGCTATGGTAGAGGGTGGGGGTCGGATCGCTATGCGGGGGAAGGGCTGCCGAGGGGCGGGCGCCCGCCCAGGCGCTGCGCTGCTGCGGGGGGGAGATGCAGCGCAGCGCCTTTTCGGCGGAGCAGGTTGCGGTCTGTGCACATGCGGAAATATTTAAGGTTGAATCGGGGCGAATGTTGCAGAATTCTGCGTTTGTTGTGCTATATTGTTACATAGTGACTTTGATTGCGAAAGGGGTTCCCAATGAGCCGTTCTGAGGTTAAAGCTGGACGTTTGTTGCAGATCGAGGCGCTGCTGCTGGCGCACCCGGAGGGGATGACGCAGGCGGAGATCGCCCGGCGGATGGGGGTGAACCGCTCGACGATCCACCGCGATTTGACAGACCTGCCCAGGCACATCTACATCGAAGACGACGGGCGGCTGCGCATCGACCGGGAGGGCTACCTGGTGAATGTGCGGGTGAGCCTGCACGAGGCGCTGGCGCTGCACCTGGCGGCGCGGCTGCTGGCGACGCGCATGGACCGGCAGAACCCGCACGCCGGAGCGGCGCTGCGCAAGCTGGGCGCTGCGCTGGAGCGGCTGGCGCCGCGGGTGAGCCTGCACCTGAAGCAGTCGGCGGACGTGATGGACGACGCGGCGCAGCGGCACGACCCGGTGTATTTGCAGGCGCTGGAGAAGCTGACGCTGGCGTGGGCGGAGCAGCGCAAGGCGCGCGTGTGGCACCGGCACGAGCGCACGGGGGAGGTGCACGCCTATACGTTTGCGCCGTATTTCATCGAGCCGTACGCGGTGGGGCAGAGCACGCACGCCATCGGCTGGCGCGAGCCGCCGGGGGCGCTGCGCACGTTCAAGGTCGAGCGGATCGAGCGGGTGGAGCTACTGCGAGAGGCGTACGAGCTGCCGGCGGATTTCGACCCGCGCAGCCTGCTGGCGGAGGCGTGGGGGATCTGGTACACGGAGAGCGAGCCGGTGGAGGTGGTGTTGAAGTTCCAGCGGCGGGTGGCGCGGCGGGTGAGCGAGACGCGCTGGCACCGCTCGGAGCGGATCGAGGAGCTGGAGGACGGCAGCCTGATTTGGCGGGCGCGGGTGGCCGAGCCGCAGGAGATGCTGCCGTGGATCCGGGGGTGGGGGGCGGACGTGGAGGTGGTGGAGCCAGCGGCGCTGAGAGAAATGCTAAGACGAGAAGCCCGCCATCTGGCCGAACTGTACAAAATCGAGCTGGCAACGCAAGCTGAAAAACAGTATTACGCACACTCGAAAGATAGGATTGATGAATCTGAATGGCAGTTGTTGAAGGATCACCTGAGGGCGACTGGCAACCTGGCTTTTGAATTGGGGCGCGAGGCGGGCGTATCTGAGCTGGCGCAACTGGCCGGTTATTTACACGATATCGGCAAATATTCGCAGCTCTTTCAGGAGCGGCTGCGCGGCTCGAAACGAACGGTCGATCACGCGACTGCGGGGGCACGGGAGGTAATCAGGCTTTTCCCTGGCAATCCCTTGGCTGAACTGCTCTCGTACTGCATCGCCGGACACCACAGCGGCTTGCCGGACTACGGAGATCCAACCGATTTGCCTGGCGCGTCCACATTGCTGGCGCGCCGAGAGAAGAAGCCATTGGAGGATTACAGCGCTTACCGTACAGAAATCGTCCCTGGCGCCCTGGCTTTGCCGGGGCTGCCTCTCAAGCCGTCGCCGGGACATGCAGGTTTCACGGTTTCTTTCCTGACTCGCATGATTTATTCAACCCTGGTGGATGCCGACTGGATGGAAACCGAGACTTACATGGAGGGCGGGCCGAAACCGCGCGGCGATCATGCTCCTTTGGGGGTTTTGCTGGAACGATTCAACGCGTATCTCAAGCGGTTTGAAGGTTTGCCAGGCGCAGTCAACCAAAAGCGCAGTGAGACGCTTCAGGCGTGTGTGGCAGCAGCCGGTGCGAAGCCGGGACTGTTTACCCTGACAGTGCCGACCGGCGGCGGAAAAACACTGGCTTCGCTGGCTTTTGCGCTCAACCACGCGGTGCAACACGGGATGAAGCGCATCATCTATGTGATCCCTTTCACTACGATCATCGAGCAAAACGCGGCAATCTTCAAAGAGGCGCTGGGCGAGGAAAATGTACTGGAGCACCATTCGAACTTCGATTGGGAAGGGCTCAAGCAGCGCGAGATCCCGGCCAACACAGACGATGAAACCAACCAGGTTTTCGCCAAGCTGAAACTGGCCAGCGAAAATTGGGACGTCCCGGTGGTGGTTACGACCAACGTGCAATTCTTCGAGTCCTTGTTCGCGAACAAGAAGTCGCGGGCGCGCAAGGTGCACAATCTGGCAAAGAGCGTGATCATCTTCGATGAGGCCCAAATGCTGCCGCGCGAGTACCTGAAGCCGTGTATGCTGGCTGTGTGGGAACTGACACAGAATTATAGCGCATCGGCGGTCTTTTGCACGGCGACGCAGCCGATTTTGAAATCGTTTTTCCCTGATAGCGAGATCAGCGAGCTGGCGCCCAAGCCTCAAGAATTGTTCGATTTTTACCGGCGAGTCGAGATTCATGCATCCGGCAAGCTGACCGACGCGGAACTGGCGCAACGCTTGAACGGGCACACGCAGGTGTTGTGCGTGGTCAACACGCGCCGGCACGCTAAAGGCTTGTTCGATTTATTGGAGGAAGAAGGGCGCTTTCACCTCTCGACTTTGATGTGCCCTGTCCACCGGCAGGAAACGCTGCATACGATCCGGCAGCGTTTGCAGGGTAAGGTGGTATGCCGGGTGGTTTCTACCCAGGTCATCGAAGCAGGCGTGGACGTGGATTTCCCGGCCGGCTACCGGGCGCTGGCAGGACTGGATTCAATCGTGCAGGCGGCGGGGCGCGTCAACCGTGAACGGCGCAACCCCAGCGGGGAAGTGGTGGTATTCGAACCAGAAACCGATTTGATCAAACGAGTGCCGGCATTCATCGCGCAGACTTCGCGGGCGGGTGAAAGCGTTTTACGCGATTATGCTAATGATCCCACTTCGGAAGAGGCGATCCGGGCCTATTTTCGACTGCTGGACAGCTTGCAGGACCCAAAGCGCAGCACGGACGTCAAGAACATCCTGGCCTATCTGGATAAGGAGAATGGGAAATTTGAATTTGCTAAAGCAGGCGAGAATTTCCGCCTGATCGAGTCGCCCACCGTGGGGGTCATCGTCCCTTACGATGAAAACGCACGAGACCTGTTGGAAAGGCTGCGCTACAGCGCCTACCCGGCGCGCCTGCTGCGTTTATTGCAGCGTTATACGGTGAGCATTTACGAGCGAGAGTTCGAAGCTTTACAGATGAAAGGAGCGATCGAAACATATCACGACCAGTATCACGTACTCAATGAAATGGCTTATTACGACAACCAAACCGGCCTGGCGCTGCTGACAGAGCGGGGCGGCGAAGCCATCTTTTTCGATTGATTGGATCAGACCAGAAAGGAGGCAAAATTCTATGGGATACGGAATCACTATCCGAGTACGCGGCCCGTATGCCCTGTTCACCCGACCCGAGATGAAGGTGGAGCGCGTCAGTTACGACGTGATGACGCCGTCGGCGGCGCGGGGCATCATCGAGGCCATCTATTGGAAACCGGCGATCCGCTGGGTGATCGATAAAATCCACGTGCTCAACGAAATAGAGTTTACCAACATCCGCCGCAACGAGGTGAGCGATAAAGCGTCCACCGATAAAGCGCTGCAGCTCATGAAGGGCTCCAACGAGCCTTTCTACCTGGCGGCGACGGATAAGCGCCAGCAGCGGGCATCGATGGTGCTGAAAGACGTGGATTACGTGATCGAGGCGCATTTCGAGATCGTGCCTGAAAAGGCTGGACCCGAAGACAGCGTGGAGAAGCATTACAACATCGCTCTGCGCCGCTTACGTAAAGGGCAGCATTTTCACGCGCCCTGCCTGGGGACGCGGGAATTCGGAGCGCAGGTGGAATTGATCGAAGCCGGCGAAATCCCGCCCAGCCCGCTGCGAGAGCGGCGCGAACTGGGCTGGATGTTGTACGACATGGATTTCTCTGACCCGCAAGATATCAAGCCGCGCTTCTTCCGGGCGACGCTGGTGGACGGCGTGCTCGATCTGAGCGAAGTGCAAGAGGCGAGGTGAGGCATGATCTTACAAGCGCTAACACGTTACTATGACATCTTACAGAAAGACCCTGATACAGAGATTGCGCCACCAGGGTACAGCACCACCGGGGTGAGCTTCGCGCTCAACATTTCTGCAGGCGGGGAACTGCGGGATGTGTTCCCCCTGTTCGAGCAGGTGCAGCGCGGCAAGAAAACCGTGGAAACGCCAAGGCGTATGCAGGTGCCAGAACAGGTGAAACGGGCAGGGGTAAACCCACTGCCTAATTTCTTGTGCGATAACAGCGCATTCGTACTTGGGCTGTCTGAAAAAGATGCCATTGATAAAAACTATGCACCGAAACGTTTCCAGGTCTTTCGGGAGTTCAACAAAGAGTTACTCCAACGGGCCGATTGCGGTGAAGCGAGGGCTGTGATGGTTTTTCTCGACCGGCACGACCCGGCCCAGGCTCGCCAGCACCCGGTGATCCTGGCGCAATTGGAGGGCCTGCTTAAAGGCGGCAACCTGGTTTTCATGTTTCAAGGGGCGTTCGTCCACGAGCACCCGGCGATCCGCCAGGCGTGGGAGAATTATAAAGCGGGGAAAGATGCGGTGATGGGGCAATGCCTGGTAACGGGCGAGACGGCGGCAGTGGCGCGGCTGCACCCGAGCCTGAAGCGCGTGCGGGGCGCCCAATCCACCGGAGCTTCACTGGTGAGCTTCAATGATCGCGCATACGAATCCTATAACCGTACCAAAGGCCAGGGGCTGAATGCGCCGGTCAGCGAAAGAGCGGCGTTTGCCTATACCACGGCGTTGAACTACCTGCTGTCGAGCGACAACCCCAACCCGTCGATTTTGCTGGGGGATACCACGGTGGTGTATTGGGCAGAAAGCGAGAAGAAAGAATACCCGGCGTTGTTTGCGGGAATCTTTGGCGCCGGGTACGCGGAGACGGCGGACCCTGAGCAGCAGGGACGCAAAGAGGCGGAGGAACACCTGGGGAAGATTGCAACGAAGGTGCAGCGCGCCCAGGCGCTGGATGTATCCAAGCTCATGCAAGGTTTGGACGAGAACGTGCGCTTCTACGTGTTGGGATTGGCGCCCAACGCGGCGCGCGTCTCGGTGCGCTTTTTCATCACTGAGCCGTTTGGAAAAATCATCGAGCGCATCATGCAGCACTACAAAGATCTGGAGATTGTCAAAGAGTTCGACAACCAGACCTCATACATCCCTCTGCGGTCGATCCTGGCTGAGACCGTCTCTCAAAAGGGGCAGAATCCAGAGCCGGCGCCGCTGCTGGCCGGGGCAGTGATGCGCGCCATCCTGAGCGGCGGGCCCTACCCGGCGGCGCTGTTCACGGCGATCCTCAACCGCGTGCGGGCAGATATGGATGATCCACAGAAGCGGATTTACAAGATCAACTACGTGCGGGCGGCGGTGACCAAGGCGTTCCTGCTGCGGAAATACCGCCGCTTATCCCAAAACCCATTCAAGGAGGTACTTGTTATGTCGCTCAATGAGCAGTCTACCATCCCGGCTTACGTGCTGGGGCGACTGTTTGCGGTGCTGGAAAAAGTCCAGCAGGAAGCTATCGGCAGCGTGGGGGCGGGCATCAAAGACCGCTATTTCACTTCAGCGTGCGCCACGCCAGCCAGCGTTTTCCCCGTGCTGCTGCGGCTTTCACAGCACCACATTGCCAAAGCCGAGTTCGGCTACGCCAGCGACCGGCGTATCCAGCAACTGCTCGACCTGCTGGAGGTCGAAAGCAACCCGTTCCCGGCGCACCTGACCCTGGACGAGCAGGGCGTGTTTATCTTAGGCTATTACCAGCAACGGGCGGCCTTCTACGTCAAAAGCGACAAGCAGGCCGTTGAAACCATCCCAACTGATGAAGCATAACCATGCAGATAGATACAGATAAGGAGATCGAAGCATGACTACCCCAATCAACAACCGCTACGAATTCGTTTTGCTCTATGATGTGGAGAATGGCAATCCCAACGGCGACCCGGACGCGGGCAATATGCCGCGCATCGACCCGGAAACGGGATACGGAATCGTCACCGATGTGTGCCTGAAGCGCAAAATCCGCAATTACGTGGAACTGGTCAAGGGCGATGCGGCTGGCTATCGCATCTACATTAAAGAAGGGATACCGCTCAACCAGAACCACGTTGAGGCTTATACGGCTGTGGAACTGAAACCCGGGGAGAAAGCCGATATATCTGGCATCGAAAAGGCGCGCCGGTGGATGTGCACCAATTTCTTCGACGTGCGCACCTTTGGTGCGGTGATGATGACCGGGGACAACTGCGGGCAGGTGCGCGGCCCGGTGCAGCTTAACTTCTCGCGCAGCCTGGACCCCATCGTGCAGCAGGAAGTGACGATCACCCGCCAGACGGTGACGCGCATCGAGGATGCCGAGAAAGAGCGGACGATGGGGCGCAAGCACATCGTGCCGTACGGCCTGTACCGCGTGGAGGGCTATGTATCTGCCAGGCTGGCTAACGACCCGGCCAAGGGCACCGGCTTCTCGGAAGAGGATTTGAAACTGCTGTGGGAGGCGATCATCAATATGTTCGAGCACGACCGCTCGGCGGCGCGGGGCAAGATGGCCAGCCGCAAACTGATCGTTTTCAAGCACGAGAGCGACCTGGGGAATGCCCCGGCCCACCTGTTGTTCGAACGGGTGCAGGTGAAGCGCAAGGAGGGCGTGCTGACGCCGCGGGGTTTCTCGGATTACGCGGTGAGCATCGAGGGCGACAAACTGCCAGCAGGCGTGGAAATAATCGAGATGATATGATTTCCGAGTACCCACCCGAAGCGTGGCTGCCGCTCTCGGGCATCCAGCACTTCCTGTTCTGCCGCAGGCAGTGGGCGCTGATCCACGTGGAGCGCCAATGGCAGGATAATGCGCTGACTGTGGAGGGCAAGATCATGCACCGCCGGGTGGACGATCCTTTCTTCACCGAGAAGCGTGGAGGGGTGATCGTCGCCCGGGCGGCGCCGGTGGCCTCCCCGGCGCTGGGGCTGCAAGGGGTATGCGATGTGGTCGAATTCACCCAGGTGGAGGCGAGCACGGCGGGGGAGTGGGTGCGGCTGCCCGGGCGCGAAGGCCGCTACCAGCCGGCCCCGGTGGAATACAAGCGTGGCCGGGAAAAGCACGGGCCGTGCGACGAGGCGCAGTTGTGTGCGCAGGCGATGTGCCTGGAGGAGATGCTGGCTGTCTCGATCCCGGCGGGTTCCCTGTACTACGGGCGGACGCGGCAGCGGGTGGGCATCGAATTCACCAGCGAACTGCGCGAGATCGTGCGCAAGGCGGCGGCGGAAATGCACGCCTATTTCGAAAGAGGCTACACGCCGCGCGTCAAACCCTCGCGGGCCTGCCGGTCGTGCTCGCTGGCGGATGCCTGCCTGCCGATGCTGCAAGAGAAGCTGCCGGCCGCATCTAAATATATCCAGGAGCAGGTGGAGGAGGCCTAGGGACAATATGGTTCAGATAAGGCGTCCAGAAATCGGATTTTGTCGCTGCGCTTATCAAAAATCCGATTTCTTCCCCGCTACCTAAACTGTATTGGACCCTGGGAATGAGAGGGCAATGAAGAAACTTGGGAACGTGCTTTACGTGACGACCGCCGAAGCGTACCTCGCATTGGATGGCGAGACGGTGGTGGTGAAGAAAGACGAGCAGGTTTCGATGCGCCTGCCGCTGCACAACCTGGAAAACATCGTATGCTTCAACTACCCAGGGGTCAGCCCGGCCCTGATGGGGGCGTGCGCGGAGCGCAGCATCGGGCTGTCTTTTCTGAGGCCGAGCGGGCGCTTCCTGGCGCGGGTGACGGGCAGGGTGAAGGGCAATCTGCTGCTGCGCAAGAAGCAGTACGAGCTTTCCCAGAATGAGGAGGCGTGCGTGGCGATGGCGGCCAGTTTCCTGCTAGGGAAGATCGCCAACAGCCGCAAGGTGGTGGAGCGGGCTTTGCGCGACCACGCCATGCTGGTGGATACGCCGGCGCTGAGGGCCGTTTCGGACTTCCTCAAGGGGACGCTGAAAGCGATCCAGAGCGGTGATACGCTGGACGAGCTGCGCGGGCTGGAGGGCAGCGCAGCCAAGCAGTACTTCCGGGTCTTCGGGCAGTTGATCTTGCAGCAGCGCGAGGAGTTCACTTTCGAGGAGCGCTCGCGCCGCCCGCCGCGGGATAAAATGAATGCTTTGCTTTCTTTCTTCTACACGCTGCTGGCTTATGAAGTGGCCTCGGCGCTGGAAGTGGTCGGGCTGGACCCGTACGTCGGTTTTTTGCACGCCGACCGCCCGGGACGGCCTTCGCTGGCTTTAGATCTGATGGAAGAGCTGCGGCCGGTGTTCGCCGACCGGCTGGCGCTTTCGCTGGTCAACCGCAAGCAGGTGAGCGGCAAGGGTTTCGTGCAGAAAGAGAGCGGCGGGATCTTGATGGATGACGAGACGCGCAAGGCTGTGTTGAGCGCCTGGCAGGCGCGCAAGAAAACCGAGATCGTCCATCCCTACCTCAAGGAGCGCATTCCCTTTGGCCTGATCCCGCACGTGCAGGCGATGCTGCTGGCGCGCCACCTGCGCGGGGACCTGGACGCCTACCCGCCGCTGTTCTGGAGCTAAGAGGAGAAATGCGGCGATGATGGTGTTGATCACTTACGACGTGAATACCGAGACGGAAGCCGGGAAGAAGCGGCTGCGAAAGGTGGCCAAGCAGTGCGAGAGCTACGGGCAGCGCGTGCAGAACTCGGTCTTCGAGTGCCTGGTGGATGCCGGGCAGGCGAGGCAGTTGAAGCACCTGCTGACGGAGTTGATCGACGACGAAAAGGACAGCCTGCGTTTTTACTACCTGGGCAACGAATGGCGTAAGCGGGTGGAGCATATCGGGGCGAAGGCGAGCATCGACCTGGAGGGGCCGCTGGTGGTGTGAGACTTTATCTTGCGAACCGGAGGTGAACATGGATTCGCTGGCAGGTTCGCAGGCATTTTGGTACTTTAACAAGTGAATATCGTGCGAGAAACAACGTATTTGGGTTTATTGAGGCGCTAACACCCCCGTATATGGGGGTAAAATATAGAGAGCCGCCATATTTTGCAGTCGCTCCCCGCACGGGGGCGTGGATTGAAACACGTCGATACGCAGGCCGCCGTTGAGATCGGTGCGGTCGCTCCCCGCACGGGGGCGTGGATTGAAACTGCAGCAAAGATTGCAACGCCAGGTACCAGAAGGGTCGCTCCCCGCACGGGGGCGTGGATTGAAACTGTCACTGGCTGCGAACCGGCGTAACCCCATTGGGTCGCTCCCCGCACGGGGGCGTGGATTGAAACAGGGAATTCGAGTAGTAAATTATCGCCCGCAAAATCGTCGCTCCCCGCACGGGGGCGTGGATTGAAACTTGCATCGAATAAGCGCTCAGGTCAAATTGTCGCAGTCGCTCCCCGCACGGGGGCGTGGATTGAAACATACCTGAAGGCTGTAACCTGGTTTTTAGGGCCACGTCGCTCCCCGCACGGGGGCGTGGATTGAAACGAGACCCGGGAACCATAGTTACAGGACCATCAAGTCGCTCCCCGCACGGGGGCGTGGATTGAAACTCGATCTCTTTCATGCTATTTCCCTTTCATCTGAGTCGCTCCCCGCACGGGGGCGTGGATTGAAACCAGCATACCACGCCTTTGTGGCACTCTGAAAACCGTCGCTCCCCGCACGGGGGCGTGGATTGAAACGTCGCTCAGGATCTCCTCGAAATCAAGACCCTCGAGTCGCTCCCCGCACGGGGGCGTGGATTGAAACGGGATTGAAAAGCCAAGGATTGTCCGCCTCGATAGTCGCTCCCCGCACGGGGGCGTGGATTGAAACGTAATTCGCCGTCCCCTCCCGGAATACCCTCCGGATGTCGCTCCCCGCACGGGGGCGTGGATTGAAACCCGCCAGACCGCCCCTATAAAGCCCAAACTCTAGGTCGCTCCCCGCACGGGGGCGTGGATTGAAACACCACCAGCGAGGGGGAATTGTGCAACATGGTAGTGTCGCTCCCCGCACGGGGGCGTGGATTGAAACCGCCAGGTTGGAAGGACTGAGCGCCTTAGCCGCTTGTCGCTCCCCGCACGGGGGCGTGGATTGAAACGTTCACCATTCGCTGATAGGAGCCAAAACCCATGTCGCTCCCCGCACGGGGGCGTGGATTGAAACGTAGGTGATGGGCTCAGCGGGCGGTTCGGGTTCGTCGCTCCCCGCACGGGGGCGTGGATTGAAACACACACTCTCCAATCGAATATGCCACCAGTGGGAAGTCGCTCCCCGCACGGGGGCGTGGATTGAAACGCCTTGAAGATGCCGCTCTCCCGGGTGATCAGGTAGGTCGCTCCCCGCACGGGGGCGTGGATTGAAACCTGTTGGGTCAGGATGTTATCCGACCAGGCCGCTTGTCGCTCCCCGCACGGGGGCGTGGATTGAAACTGGTGATCGCTGTTCGCGGTCGTTGTCGGGTATTGGTCGCTCCCCGCACGGGGGCGTGGATTGAAACAGCCAGGATAAACCGCCCTTCATGTTTACCCCATGTCGCTCCCCGCACGGGGGCGTGGATTGAAACCACCTCCTCGCGCCCTGCCACATCCCGCAAAAACGTCGCTCCCCGCACGGGGGCGTGGATTGAAACCAAGTTCGTCACAGCCGAAGACGTGGCCGCTGCGTCGCTCCCCGCACGGGGGCGTGGATTGAAACAAGGCGGGCAATGCGATGGTGTACAACGGGCGGGGTCGCTCCCCGCACGGGGGCGTGGATTGAAACGTCTCGACATACGTGTATGGCCTGGCGCTGCAATGTCGCTCCCCGCACGGGGGCGTGGATTGAAACTCGTAAGCCTCGAAAATATTGTTACCATCGAACGTGTCGCTCCCCGCACGGGGGCGTGGATTGAAACAACGAACTATCGCCGACGTGGGGGCGCTGGAACGGGTCGCTCCCCGCACGGGGGCGTGGATTGAAACACATACTCGCCCACGCCGCCGGCCCGAACCGCCGGTCGCTCCCCGCACGGGGGCGTGGATTGAAACTTACCATTGGCTGGCCGAAGTCGGTCCCAACTCGTCGCTCCCCGCACGGGGGCGTGGATTGAAACTTGTCCATCTGCCAGCATTACAGTATCGCCAAGCGTGTCGCTCCCCGCACGGGGGCGTGGATTGAAACTATCTGTGGTGGCGCGGGCAAAACGAGAGCCTGTGTCGCTCCCCGCACGGGGGCGTGGATTGAAACAGGATCGCATACGGACTCATCAACACCCCGGCAAGTCGCTCCCCGCACGGGGGCGTGGATTGAAACCATCGTGCATCGTCAGCGTAATCTTGTCGCTCGGACGTCGCTCCCCGCACGGGGGCGTGGATTGAAACGTCTCCAGGATCTCCAGGAACCGTGCGTAGCTGTGTCGCTCCCCGCACGGGGGCGTGGATTGAAACACGCCGAACTGGTCGGCGTCGATCTCTGCTACCAGGTCGCTCCCCGCACGGGGGCGTGGATTGAAACATTGCCAGGAAGATCAGCCCCAGCCAGGGCGGCATCGTCGCTCCCCGCACGGGGGCGTGGATTGAAACGGGTGGTTCATGAACGGCTTGAAGTCTGTCCCCGAGTCGCTCCCCGCACGGGGGCGTGGATTGAAACCGGTGCCCATGTCCATAAACAGCGCACCCAGGCGGTCGCTCCCCGCACGGGGGCGTGGATTGAAACACCGCTCGCCCGAAGCGGATCGCATCGCCGGCCATGTCGCTCCCCGCACGGGGGCGTGGATTGAAACTCGTACCCATGCTGTAAGGTGCCCTTGATCTCGAAGTCGCTCCCCGCACGGGGGCGTGGATTGAAACTAGCAGCGCCAGGTACGGCGTGCCATACGGCTGGTCGCTCCCCGCACGGGGGCGTGGATTGAAACTCTCTTAGATTCTTTCTTCAACAGACTTAAAGTCGTGTCGCTCCCCGCACGGGGGCGTGGATTGAAACTCAGGAACAAACTCCAGAATTGCATCAACGTTTACACGTCGCTCCCCGCACGGGGGCGTGGATTGAAACTGCAACAAAATTTGACGTGATCTGCGCCCGGCCCGTGGTCGCTCCCCGCACGGGGGCGTGGATTGAAACTAAAATTCAATCGTTGAATATTAGCCCCATTCGTTGTCGCTCCCCGCACGGGGGCGTGGATTGAAACTCTTCGATGCGCCTGGCAAAGTCGGGGCTCTGCGTCGCTCCCCGCACGGGGGCGTGGATTGAAACTGGTCGGTGAAGATCGTCGTCCCGTCCTGGTGGAGTCGCTCCCCGCACGGGGGCGTGGATTGAAACTCGTCGCCTGTGTCGATAATTTTCTTCATCGCCGTCGCTCCCCGCACGGGGGCGTGGATTGAAACGGGATGGTGCTAGACGTGCGGTATGCGGTGGACTGGTCGCTCCCCGCACGGGGGCGTGGATTGAAACTGGGCGGAGGGTATGAACCTGGAGACGAACCGCAGGTCGCTCCCCGCACGGGGGCGTGGATTGAAACTCTTCCAGGGCGTCCAACTCGTACCGGTTCATTTGTCGCTCCCCGCACGGGGGGCGTGGATTGAAACTCGTAAGAGCGGCGCGGTATCTGGGCGTTCCGCGTCGCTCCCCGCACGGGGGGCGTGGATTGAAACTCGTCGTCTCCAGGCATAGCGGCAATCATTTCGGGTCGCTCCCCGCACGGGGGGCGTGGATTGAAACATGGGAGGGCTCCTATAGGTTGGTGGAATGGGGAAGGTCGCTCCCCGCACGGGGGGCGTGGATTGAAACTGGATGCGCTCGTCGATCCCGGACCGTGAAACGATGTCGCTCCCCGCACGGGGGGCGTGGATTGAAACTGTGCCATCGTCCAGGACGATGGTGATTTTATTGCGTCGCTCCCCGCACGGGGGGCGTGGATTGAAACCAGCAGGGCGGTGCGAAACTCCCTGACTTCGAGTGCGTCGCTCCCCGCACGGGGGGCGTGGATTGAAACGTGCGATTATACAGGCTCTCGTTTTGCCCGCGCGTCGCTCCCCGCACGGGGGGCGTGGATTGAAACTTCTCGAAAACATCTTCGCCCCAGCCAAGCATCGTCGCTCCCCGCACGGGGGGCGTGGATTGAAACGATCATTTGGGGTGGCCGTGGCTGATCGCTGTGGTGTCGCTCCCCGCACGGGGGGCGTGGATTGAAACGTCGAGCTCGGCCTGATCGGAGGCGAGGAAGTAGGTCGCTCCCCGCACGGGGGGCGTGGATTGAAACTATTCGTTTGCCCACAACCACCTGGAGTACAGCGAGTCGCTCCCCGCACGGGGGGCGTGGATTGAAACACGGTGGCCTGCGAGAGCGAGGAGCAGCGGGCGGTCGCTCCCCGCACGGGGGGCGTGGATTGAAACGGAGAATTTCTCCGTGACGGTTGAGTACCACCGGGTCGCTCCCCGCACGGGGGGCGTGGATTGAAACCAGACGATATAGATCATCACCCCCACCGTCGCCTGTCGCTCCCCGCACGGGGGGCGTGGATTGAAACATAATCTCCAATCCTTGATGCCCAAATACTCCGCGTCGCTCCCCGCACGGGGGGCGTGGATTGAAACCCCCGCGATCCACTTCGATAAGGTCGCGTCATACATGTCGCTCCCCGCACGGGGGGCGTGGATTGAAACCTGCTCAGTCAGGATGTTATCCGACCAGGCCGCTTGTCGCTCCCCGCACGGGGGGCGTGGATTGAAACCATTTTGACTCCTCTCTCGCCTTCTCAATCATCGCGTCGCTCCCCGCACGGGGGGCGTGGATTGAAACCATCGTCCGCACCTGATAATACCCCAGGCCTCCAGGTCGCTCCCCGCACGGGGGGCGTGGATTGAAACTACGTGTTCGGGAAAATCCACGGGCTCGACCCAGTCGCTCCCCGCACGGGGGGCGTGGATTGAAACCATTGATCGTGTGGGTCTTGCTGTAGGCTTCCTGTCGCTCCCCGCACGGGGGGCGTGGATTGAAACATGACATTGGATCGTGTAAGATAGAGTTAGAACGTCGCTCCCCGCACGGGGGGCGTGGATTGAAACCAAGTTTGAAGACGGCATCCTGATGAGTTCAAACGAGTCGCTCCCCGCACGGGGGGCGTGGATTGAAACCACGTTCGGGTAGGTATCTCATTGCCGCGCCTCGTCGCTCCCCGCACGGGGGGCGTGGATTGAAACAGGATAAACCCCTCCGGTATCGGTCGGCCCTGCTTGTCGCTCCCCGCACGGGGGGCGTGGATTGAAACCCTGCCCGAGAGCGAGCAGCTATACCAGTATGCAGTCGCTCCCCGCACGGGGGGCGTGGATTGAAACCAGGATAAACCCCTCCGGTATCGGTCGGCCCTGCGTCGCTCCCCGCACGGGGGGCGTGGATTGAAACCCTATGTCCATTGCTGCGCACCTTGCACCAACGTTGGTCGCTCCCCGCACGGGGGGCGTGGATTGAAACCGACTGTTATTTTTACATTCATCTCTCTCTATTCGTCGCTCCCCGCACGGGGGGCGTGGATTGAAACTTGGTTCATGACCTACCATCCTGCGGGCTGTTTGGTCGCTCCCCGCACGGGGGGCGTGGATTGAAACGTTCTCCGTCTCTGTCTCTTCGTAAGACTTTATGGTCGCTCCCCGCACGGGGGGCGTGGATTGAAACCCCCGCGTGGCTGGACAATTATCGTGATCGTGTAGTCGCTCCCCGCACGGGGGGCGTGGATTGAAACCTCTCCGGCGTCAACGAGTGCCCGGTGAATATCTGTGTCGCTCCCCGCACGGGGGGCGTGGATTGAAACCCGCCTCGATCCGCCGCGCTTCTACTAGCATGGGAGTCGCTCCCCGCACGGGGGGCGTGGATTGAAACCGATGCTGTTCATTTTCCTCGCTCCAGGTGATTCGTGTCGCTCCCCGCACGGGGGGCGTGGATTGAAACCGCCGCAGGTTGCACAGCCAGTCCGCAGTCAGGGCGTCGCTCCCCGCACGGGGGGCGTGGATTGAAACCGATGCTTTGTTCCCAGGTAGCGTACACCACGATGGTCGCTCCCCGCACGGGGGGCGTGGATTGAAACCGCAAACTCCGCGCCACATCCGCAGATGTAGCGCACGTCGCTCCCCGCACGGGGGGCGTGGATTGAAACCGGCGCTGGCGGAGCGGCAATGGGCTACCACCAGGCGTCGCTCCCCGCACGGGGGGCGTGGATTGAAACCTATGTCCATTGCTGCGCACCTTGCACCAACGTGTCGCTCCCCGCACGGGGGGCGTGGATTGAAACCATGGTGTAGCCTCCTAAGATAATAAAAACCACTTTGTCGCTCCCCGCACGGGGGGCGTGGATTGAAACTGCGCTTTTTTGGCGCACATTGGACAAACTGACCGTCGCTCCCCGCACGGGGGGCGTGGATTGAAACCACGTAGCCGCGTACCGCTCGCGCCGTTCGGACAGGTCGCTCCCCGCACGGGGGGCGTGGATTGAAACAGCACATCTCGCCCGGCGATATTGGTTTCGCCGCCGTCGCTCCCCGCACGGGGGGCGTGGATTGAAACTCTCATCCTCGCAGCCGCCTGGATCGATGCCGGAAGTCGCTCCCCGCACGGGGGGCGTGGATTGAAACAGCCGTGACACAACGGAGCCGGGGCGATGATACGCGGTCGCTCCCCGCACGGGGGGCGTGGATTGAAACTTGGCCTGGGCCTGGGGACACTGCGAAACCTGGAGGTCGCTCCCCGCACGGGGGGCGTGGATTGAAACTTTCTTTGCCCCTTTTGCGCTCGTTGCGCCTTCACGTCGCTCCCCGCACGGGGGGCGTGGATTGAAACTGGTATCTGCATTGGGTACTCTTTGCCATGTAGTTTGTCGCTCCCCGCACGGGGGGCGTGGATTGAAACATCTCTCTCTATTCCTCTCCGCCCGCCGCCGTCAGGTCGCTCCCCGCACGGGGGGCGTGGATTGAAACTGTCACTGGTTGCGCTGTGGTGTTACGCCCCTGGTCGCTCCCCGCACGGGGGGCGTGGATTGAAACCCGTTGTTGGACGATTGCTTGAGTTGCACGCTCGTCGTCGCTCCCCGCACGGGGGGCGTGGATTGAAACAGCAGGTCGGATATCAATTGTAAATGTGCAGCTTGGTCGCTCCCCGCACGGGGGGCGTGGATTGAAACAGTTGCACGTCCTTGTTGATCGTCTCGCCGTCATCGGTCGCTCCCCGCACGGGGGGCGTGGATTGAAACCGTAAACCATCGCGGTCGGTGCTGCAAAAAAGTGGTCGCTCCCCGCACGGGGGGCGTGGATTGAAACTACACTCCCCGCCGTCACCCTCGCCGCCGCATTGCGTCGCTCCCCGCACGGGGGGCGTGGATTGAAACAGCCGCAGTGGGGAAGGTGGGTAAGCGCTCGCGTCGCTCCCCGCACGGGGGGCGTGGATTGAAACCAGGATGGATGATTGACGAAATTCCTGGTATCCGTCGCTCCCCGCACGGGGGGCGTGGATTGAAACACCCGTACGGCGAATACCCCGTCCACGTGGCGCAGTGTCGCTCCCCGCACGGGGGGCGTGGATTGAAACCTCCCCGAAGACCCCCAGGCCGGCGACCAGGGCCGCGTCGCTCCCCGCACGGGGGGCGTGGATTGAAACTACTCGACGGACGGGCTGGAGACAATCAAGTTGGGGTCGCTCCCCGCACGGGGGGCGTGGATTGAAACTGCACTACGGCAGCAACGGCGCACCGGTGACGGAAGTCGCTCCCCGCACGGGGGGCGTGGATTGAAACTGAGGCGAGCGACGGACACGACCGGCGACAAGATTGTCGCTCCCCGCACGGGGGGCGTGGATTGAAACACCTCGTCCGGCCAGGTATACTCCTCCACCTTGGTCGCTCCCCGCACGGGGGGCGTGGATTGAAACATCCCGTAAGCAAGGAGTACCCATGCCAACCCTAGTCGCTCCCCGCACGGGGGGCGTGGATTGAAACCCCGACGCCGCCAACGCCCTGATCACCCGCACTGTCGTCGCTCCCCGCACGGGGGGCGTGGATTGAAACACTGCGCCGGCGGAGTCGCAGATATACACATCGTGTCGCTCCCCGCACGGGGGGCGTGGATTGAAACACCGTTAAGGCGAACCTGGCGTGAGAACGGACATGTCGCTCCCCGCACGGGGGGCGTGGATTGAAACCCAGTTCTAGTGGCGCCTCCAGCGCTTGAAATGGTCGCTCCCCGCACGGGGGGCGTGGATTGAAACGATGGGCAGGTACGGCGAAGACGACGGGCGCAGTGTCGCTCCCCGCACGGGGGGCGTGGATTGAAACTACGATTTCGGGGGGGTGAAGGTGGCGACGCTGAGTCGCTCCCCGCACGGGGGGCGTGGATTGAAACCACTGTTCGATTCGCTCAAGGAAAAAGCAGCCGGGTCGCTCCCCGCACGGGGGGCGTGGATTGAAACCGATAATGCGACCAGCAACGGTAGCCACGTGAAAAGTCGCTCCCCGCACGGGGGGCGTGGATTGAAACCTCGATCATGGGCGGCACTCGCCAAGTCTACAAAGTCGCTCCCCGCACGGGGGGCGTGGATTGAAACCAGTAAATCTCATACGCGATCCGGTAGACCTGGCTGTCGCTCCCCGCACGGGGGGCGTGGATTGAAACAACGATGAATGAATTAGGCGATTACGGAATGCCGTGTCGCTCCCCGCACGGGGGGCGTGGATTGAAACTTATTGTATTGCTCTACATTTGTGACAAGCGGACAGTCGCTCCCCGCACGGGGGGCGTGGATTGAAACTCGGTGATGGTGTACGAGGGGGAGATCTGGATGGGGTCGCTCCCCGCACGGGGGGCGTGGATTGAAACGTGTACATGAGCGCGCCGGACGGGAGCCTGATGGGGGTCGCTCCCCGCACGGGGGGCGTGGATTGAAACCGTCGTCGAGCTCCCCACCTGGTCCACGTGCATGTCGCTCCCCGCACGGGGGGCGTGGATTGAAACTTGTAACGAGGTGGCAGCGACCGGGGTTTTCCGGTCGCTCCCCGCACGGGGGGCGTGGATTGAAACTCCCCCGCCGCAATCGTCAGCACATCCACATCCCGTCGCTCCCCGCACGGGGGGCGTGGATTGAAACTCCTGCCCCGTCTTGTTGTAGATCCGCAGCGGGGTCGCTCCCCGCACGGGGGGCGTGGATTGAAACACCCGTTCGTCGATCGCATCGATCCCCCGGGAGTCGTCGCTCCCCGCACGGGGGGCGTGGATTGAAACCGCCTCCACCTGGCAGTTGATCGCATAATACGGCGTCGCTCCCCGCACGGGGGGCGTGGATTGAAACTTTGATGGCCTCGGCTTGCAGGAGCAGCGCCATTGTGTCGCTCCCCGCACGGGGGGCGTGGATTGAAACTCGATGCGGATTGCATACGTGCTCACCGGGCGCGCGTCGCTCCCCGCACGGGGGGCGTGGATTGAAACCGATACGAGGCGGTGAAATGAGCAAGAACCCGGTTGTCGCTCCCCGCACGGGGGGCGTGGATTGAAACACGCCTGAGCAACTGCTGATGATCGCCGATCATGCCGTCGCTCCCCGCACGGGGGGCGTGGATTGAAACTCGGTTGCGTATCCAATCGGTCTGTATCTCAACGGGTCGCTCCCCGCACGGGGGGCGTGGATTGAAACTCGTCACGGCCGCCGCACTCACCGCGTCGGCGCTGTCGCTCCCCGCACGGGGGGCGTGGATTGAAACCGAGCGACGTTGGCAACACGTTTACGCCTACAACGTCGCTCCCCGCACGGGGGGCGTGGATTGAAACGCGTACGTCGGCACGAACGCCAGAAACAGGGCCGGTCGCTCCCCGCACGGGGGGCGTGGATTGAAACTGTGTTTACAGAGGTGACGCGCGTTATTAGTGCCGTCGCTCCCCGCACGGGGGGCGTGGATTGAAACGTGTTAACAACCAGACTGGCCTACGCCGTGGCGCTAGTCGCTCCCCGCACGGGGGGCGTGGATTGAAACCCGCAGTATTTACATGGTGCTTTGCCGACGTAGTTGTCGCTCCCCGCACGGGGGGCGTGGATTGAAACGGGCCAAAGCACGACCCGAACGAGGCGACTGTTGAGTCGCTCCCCGCACGGGGGGCGTGGATTGAAACCTGCGATTAAGTCGGTAGGATCAACACTGTTGTTAGCGTCGCTCCCCGCACGGGGGGCGTGGATTGAAACCGCGGTTACCTGGAGTTGCTGCGCGTCCCGCTCCTCGTCGCTCCCCGCACGGGGGGCGTGGATTGAAACTTTCATTTCATTTCCTCTCTCGCTTTCTTCAACATGTCGCTCCCCGCACGGGGGGCGTGGATTGAAACAGACAATGGTACGACAACCTTGAGAGCGTCCACAAGTCGCTCCCCGCACGGGGGGCGTGGATTGAAACTGAGTGTTCCATCTTTCCCTCGGTAAGTCTTCTGTGTCGCTCCCCGCACGGGGGGCGTGGATTGAAACAAGACTATATCGTGGAGCGATAAACAGACAGAGTAGTCGCTCCCCGCACGGGGGGCGTGGATTGAAACTCCCCGGCGTCCGGTGGGCGAGCGTCGCCTTTGACGTCGCTCCCCGCACGGGGGGCGTGGATTGAAACTCTTTTGGCTTGCCGTGCATGTTCCGCTATCCAGTCGCTCCCCGCACGGGGGGCGTGGATTGAAACGACCGTGTAGTCGGCCAGGATTGCGTCAAGCTCCGTCGCTCCCCGCACGGGGGGCGTGGATTGAAACAGTTCCATTCCGTTGCTCTGCTTGCCGTTCAGTTGTCGCTCCCCGCACGGGGGGCGTGGATTGAAACCGGCTTTATACTCGGTATCAAGTCTATTGCTTTCTGGTCGCTCCCCGCACGGGGGGCGTGGATTGAAACTTCCAGTGATACGTCATAAGTTCATTGCGAGCATTGGTCGCTCCCCGCACGGGGGGCGTGGATTGAAACTGAACTACTGATACTAATGGTGTAGACGGTTGGTCGCTCCCCGCACGGGGGGCGTGGATTGAAACAGCAGGGTTACCACCTCGCTGCGATCCCGGTCGATGTCGCTCCCCGCACGGGGGGCGTGGATTGAAACAGCATTGTTCGCCCGGCGTTGCGCTATTATCAGGTCGCTCCCCGCACGGGGGGCGTGGATTGAAACATCGGCAAACGGCAAATCAAAACGCTGGCTGAGTCGCTCCCCGCACGGGGGGCGTGGATTGAAACCGAGTATTGGTGGGGGCAGGTGGTCAACGTCACGAGTCGCTCCCCGCACGGGGGGCGTGGATTGAAACCTGCACCATGACCGCCTGGCTGATTTCGCCCAGGTCGCTCCCCGCACGGGGGGCGTGGATTGAAACCGCCATCCAGTAAAAATAATGGATGAACGTAAACGTCGCTCCCCGCACGGGGGGCGTGGATTGAAACCCGTAGTTCGGTTTCGCTAATCAGGCTTTCCCGGAGTCGCTCCCCGCACGGGGGGCGTGGATTGAAACCCGAGCAGGAAGCGCAGAAATGGCAACGGGAAGGGTCGCTCCCCGCACGGGGGGCGTGGATTGAAACAGCCTGGGCATCCAGGACAGCTTGAAGCAGCTTAGTCGCTCCCCGCACGGGGGGCGTGGATTGAAACCCCAAGACCGGATAATCTCGCACCCAGATATCCCGGTCGCTCCCCGCACGGGGGGCGTGGATTGAAACGTAGTCCATGTAGTAGACTGCGATCTTGCGGCTAAGTCGCTCCCCGCACGGGGGGCGTGGATTGAAACGAGGCTACACACGAGGATTGACATGGTCGGCAAGTCGCTCCCCGCACGGGGGGCGTGGATTGAAACCTGCACTACGGCGACAACGGAGCGCCGGTGACGTCGCTCCCCGCACGGGGGGCGTGGATTGAAACAGCCTTCGAAAAATCCAAAATCGGCACGCTCACGGTCGCTCCCCGCACGGGGGGCGTGGATTGAAACGGCTTATGAGTCAAGTGACTGTTGTATCGATCTGAGTCGCTCCCCGCACGGGGGGCGTGGATTGAAACCGCGCTCAGTCGGTTGGCAGGATTGGCGCTGATTGGTCGCTCCCCGCACGGGGGGCGTGGATTGAAACAGGACTTGAGCAGGGTCGAGTATAACGAGTTGCTCGTCGCTCCCCGCACGGGGGGCGTGGATTGAAACTTGTACCAGTCGCTAATGACAGGCATCAAGCGCGTCGCTCCCCGCACGGGGGGCGTGGATTGAAACCTGTGCTGGCGGACGCAGCCGGAGCACTTGAATTGGTCGCTCCCCGCACGGGGGGCGTGGATTGAAACCGCCGTCCTCGGTGTAGTGAGAAATAGTTTTGTCGTCGCTCCCCGCACGGGGGGCGTGGATTGAAACTGGACCATGCCGCCGCCGCCCTGGATCGGGGCAGGTCGCTCCCCGCACGGGGGGCGTGGATTGAAACACGAATACAAATAACATGGCAGACAGTTTCGGGCGTCGCTCCCCGCACGGGGGGCGTGGATTGAAACATCCATGTTCGATAGGGTATTGGAGTGCTTGCCACGTCGCTCCCCGCACGGGGGGCGTGGATTGAAACAACTATCTATATTATACAGGATATTGTATAGTTTGGTCGCTCCCCGCACGGGGGGCGTGGATTGAAACTGCTTCGACAATAACGGTCTGCTCGCCAACTACGCGTCGCTCCCCGCACGGGGGGCGTGGATTGAAACAAGGATAACGACGAACTGCAATTCGGGAACTCCGTCGCTCCCCGCACGGGGGGCGTGGATTGAAACTTTCACGGTAGGCAGGGTGGCGGTGCTTGAGAAATGTCGCTCCCCGCACGGGGGGCGTGGATTGAAACATGCGCAGCATTAGACGCCAGTCTTGATCGAGCAGGTCGCTCCCCGCACGGGGGGCGTGGATTGAAACACCATCTCAACGTGCTTTACATGATTGTATTTCGTCGCTCCCCGCACGGGGGGCGTGGATTGAAACGGTCTCTGCAAGCTCGATCCTGCCGAGCTTTTTTGGTCGCTCCCCGCACGGGGGGCGTGGATTGAAACGTGCCGCTCTTGTATCCGATGTCTTCCTCCGGGGTCGCTCCCCGCACGGGGGGCGTGGATTGAAACTCGGTAATGACCGTGCCGTCTGCCAGAGTTATGGAGTCGCTCCCCGCACGGGGGGCGTGGATTGAAACTTGATGCCTGTGCTCATTGGTTGTTGCCTCCTTGAGTCGCTCCCCGCACGGGGGGCGTGGATTGAAACTCTGGTCAAATGGTCTGGCCGCAAACCGAACCGGGGTCGCTCCCCGCACGGGGGGCGTGGATTGAAACTTATTAGGCATATAGAATTTGAGCGTGCGCGCTTGTCGCTCCCCGCACGGGGGGCGTGGATTGAAACGTGCTCCAATTTCCAGCGCACATACTGAATCGGGTCGCTCCCCGCACGGGGGGCGTGGATTGAAACTTCGTTGGAACTGCCGTATAAGTCATATAATCACCTGTCGCTCCCCGCACGGGGGGCGTGGATTGAAACACAAAACTTTGGAAATTGACGCTAAGCCCCCATTGTCGCTCCCCGCACGGGGGGCGTGGATTGAAACATTGCGGCGGCAGTATTGGCAGCGGTGGCAGCGGGTCGCTCCCCGCACGGGGGGCGTGGATTGAAACATGGCATCATGATTGGCTTGAACACGACCGGAGCGTCGCTCCCCGCACGGGGGGCGTGGATTGAAACTATCTCAACACCTAGAAAGGCTGAAAACGTGGACGTCGCTCCCCGCACGGGGGGCGTGGATTGAAACGGACTGCGAAGGAGACTGGGGGGACGGCGGGTGGTGTCGCTCCCCGCACGGGGGGCGTGGATTGAAACTTTCGCGCCGCCTCGTGGTCACACCCAGGATCGCGTCGCTCCCCGCACGGGGGGCGTGGATTGAAACTGTTTGGGTTATTCGCTGAGAATTAAGCCGTGCCAAGTCGCTCCCCGCACGGGGGGCGTGGATTGAAACATTGGTGGCTATCTCAACAGAAAACTTTTCAGCACGTCGCTCCCCGCACGGGGGGCGTGGATTGAAACGGCATTGTCGTCATAGCGCATGATGTAGGTAATAGTCGCTCCCCGCACGGGGGGCGTGGATTGAAACTGTATCCGCACAATTCATAGTCCCGTATGCAATGTCGCTCCCCGCACGGGGGGCGTGGATTGAAACATCGGGGTATGCTAGACAAGCTTACTCTAACAGAGTCGCTCCCCGCACGGGGGGCGTGGATTGAAACTCCCCTTGCCGACTGGGAAGAGGTTAGCACCTCGTCGCTCCCCGCACGGGGGGCGTGGATTGAAACAGCCGTGACACTACGGAGCCGGGGCGATGATACGGTCGCTCCCCGCACGGGGGGCGTGGATTGAAACCTCCGGGAACACGACCTCGCGCTCGTCTACCAGGTCGCTCCCCGCACGGGGGGCGTGGATTGAAACTGTGCTTTTTTATTTTATTTTTAGAAGTGGGAAGGTCGCTCCCCGCACGGGGGGCGTGGATTGAAACATACGAGATTACTATGCTAGTCCAGCCAGCGTGCGTCGCTCCCCGCACGGGGGGCGTGGATTGAAACAGAAATTGACGCTAAGCCACCATTTTTTGGCTTAGGTCGCTCCCCGCACGGGGGGCGTGGATTGAAACACGGGCACGTTTCCAATGACGCTCGGCTCAAGCCAGGTCGCTCCCCGCACGGGGGGCGTGGATTGAAACCTGTTGAACCTTGACATATTCCTCCTCGGGGGCCGGGTCGCTCCCCGCACGGGGGGCGTGGATTGAAACCGCCTGCTCCGCCGTCCTTGATCGTCACGCTGTCGTCGCTCCCCGCACGGGGGGCGTGGATTGAAACGACAATGAAACAACAAAAAACACTCACTCAAGAAGTCGCTCCCCGCACGGGGGGCGTGGATTGAAACCGAGGATGTAGTCACTCAGCCACTTGCGCGCAGCGGGTCGCTCCCCGCACGGGGGGCGTGGATTGAAACTTGCTACTACTACTCATTGCACTCATTCACTGTAGGTCGCTCCCCGCACGGGGGGCGTGGATTGAAACAGCGAGCTAGCCGCGCTCAAAAACTGGGCGCGGCTAGGTCGCTCCCCGCACGGGGGGCGTGGATTGAAACTTCCTTAATTGTAATCATGGTATTATCATCCTTGTCGCTCCCCGCACGGGGGGCGTGGATTGAAACATCTTGAAAAATGGCAGTGAGATTGTGTATCACAGTCGCTCCCCGCACGGGGGGCGTGGATTGAAACCTATGATGCTATGGATGAGTTCGGCGGTTACTGCGTCGCTCCCCGCACGGGGGGCGTGGATTGAAACACCCCCACTATCACACAGATGCCACCGCCGACTTTGTCGCTCCCCGCACGGGGGGCGTGGATTGAAACTACCCAAGTGCACTTGGAGCTACCCTAGTGTAGTCGTCGCTCCCCGCACGGGGGGCGTGGATTGAAACAGCCACGTATCGAGCGGCGCGTAAAAGCTGGAGGTCGCTCCCCGCACGGGGGGCGTGGATTGAAACACCTCCGGTCGCGTCCAGGTGATCCGGTCAACTTGTCGCTCCCCGCACGGGGGGCGTGGATTGAAACGCCGAATAGGCGGGCGTTGTAGTCTGCGAGTTTAGTCGCTCCCCGCACGGGGGGCGTGGATTGAAACAATGGCACAACGCAGTATCTAAAAACCGGCATCGTGTCGCTCCCCGCACGGGGGGTGTGGATTGAAACAATGCCCCAGGTCTCGGGGCGGTGGGTGAATGTGGTCGCTCCCCGCACGGGGGGCGTGGATTGAAACGATCAACGAATGAAAAACGAATGTGATGAGATTCACGTCGCTCCCCGCACGGGGTGCGCAGCATTCCTCCTTGACCGTGCTCGCCTTCGCAGCCTCACTTGCGCAGCGGGACGGCTCCGGCGGAAGCGGCAAAAAGGATTTCTCTTGACTTTTTGGGGGAACCGTTGTAGAATTCAGGTGCGGCTTCTCGGGTGCCCCCCTCACTCGAGAGGCCGTATTTTGTTTACGATCTTGTTAAAAGCGGGTTATCCAATCCTTGACTTTTATTAAGCAAGGAGTATAATATGGGTAACCGGATGTCCGTTTATCATAATGTGCAAGCAAGAAGGAGATGCTCAAATGAAGAAGTTGAATCTATTGATCGCGATCGCTATGCTGGCAGCCCTGCTGCTGGCGGCCGTGCCGTCTGGCAAGCTGGTGCGCCTGCAGGTGATCAACAAGACCGACCAGCCGGTGTACCTGAAGCTGGAAGGCAAGAAGACGGATGCGTTCTACTACCTGACCATCGCCGCCGATGACGACGTGACCTTCACGGTGGTGAGCGACGTGTACAAGCGCACCACCTGGACCTGCGACGGGGTCAAGAGCAGCGGCGAGCTGGCCATGACCGGCAACGTGCGCCTGGTCTTCACCCCCTGCGGCAAGATCCCCTTGCGCAAGGTGTGGCGCTGGTATCAGTGGTGGGATGTTGCTACCGCAACAGTCACTGAGTGGAAAGCCGAGTACATGATGCCGAACTTCGGCGAGCCGACCCAGGAGAAGGTCTTCTACTTCAAGGAGTATTCCTTCATCCGCTGGACCAAGCTCACCGACCCGGTGCTGGCCGCGGCCATGCTCTGCGACCCGACCCCCATCGACCTGTGCGACGTGTACTGGAGCCCGGTTGACCCGGCGATCTTAGGTTTCTACCCGTACTCGGTTGCCGATGCCACCTGGTTCATCGGTCACTACACCGTGTGGCTGCCCTTCAAACTGGGCGTGGCCTGGCGCACTTACAAGGCCCCCGTGGGCCTGTGGTGGCGCTACTCGTACTAAACCCGGTAGACGGGATACGGTAGACAGTAGACGGGGGT
Organism: Chloroflexota bacterium; assembly: GCA_040752025.1. Classification (GTDB taxonomy): domain Bacteria; phylum Chloroflexota; class Anaerolineae; order Anaerolineales; family UBA4823; genus JBFMFR01. The sequence goes on from JBFMFR010000031.1 coordinate 26,557, forward strand.
ACTGCCGGCTGTAAGAAGATGCAAGTGAGAGGCTCTGCCTTCCGGGCAGGGCCTCTTTCTTTATCTCCGGGTTTCTCGCTCGCCTCCACCCACAAAGTATCCGTCTCGTCCGTGAGCGGTTTCCCCTACCACGCCACGTGCATCGCATCAAAAACAGATGCAACGCACGCCCTGCCCGTTTCTCGTCTACTGCCATGACAATCCATTTTCTCAGGCGCCCCCCTCACTCGAGAGGCCGTATTTTGTTTACGATCTTGTTAAAAGCGGGTTATCCAATCCTTGACTTTTATTAAGCAAGGAGTATAATAAGGGTAACCGGATGTCCGTTTATCATAATGTGCAAGCAAGAAGGAGATGCTCAAATGAAGAAGTTGAATCTATTGATCGCGATCGCTATGCTGGCAGCCCTGCTGCTGGCGGCCGTGCCGTCTGGCAAGCTGGTGCGCCTGCAGGTGATCAACAAGACCGACCAGCCGGTGTACCTGAAGCTGGAAGGCAAGAAGACGGATGCGTTCTACTACCTGACCATCGCCGCCGATGACGACGTGACCTTCACGGTGGTGAGCGACGTGTACAAGCGCACCACCTGGACCTGCGACGGGGTCAAGAGCAGCGGCGAGCTGGCCATGACCGGCAACGTGCGCCTGGTGTTCACTCCCTGCGGCAAGATCCCCTTGCGCAAGGTGTGGCGCTGGTATTGGTGGTTTGATACTGCCACTGCCACCATCACCGAATGGAAAGCCGAGTACATGATGCCGAACTTCGGCGAGCCGACCCAGGAGAAGGTCTTCTATTTCAAGGAGTATTCCTTCATCCGCTGGACCAAGCTCACCGACCCGGTGCTGGCCCTGGCCGCCCTGTGCGACCCGACCCCCATCGACCTGTGCGACGTGTACTGGAGCCCGGTTGACCCGGCGATCTTGGGCTTCTACCCGTACTCGGTTGCCGACAACACCTGGTTCATCGGTCACTACACTGTGTGGCTGCCCTTCAAACTGGGCGTGGCCTGGCGCACCTACAAGGCCCCCGTGGGCCTGTGGTGGCGCTACTCGTACTAAACCCGGTAGACGGGATACGGTAGACAGTAGACGGGGGTACTGCCGGCTGTAAGAAGGTGCAAGTGAGAGGCTCTGCCGTCCGGGCAGGGCCTCTTTCTGTCCCCTACCACGCCACGTGCATCGCATCCAGAACAGATGCAACGCACGCCACTATTGCGCCCCATAGGAGAAACCCGATGCCCAAAGACCCGAACTCCGCCGCGGAACTGGCGGAACAATACCGCACCGCAGGCAACCTCAACGCCCGCATCTACCTGCACCAGCGCTTCAGCCGCAACCAATATGGCTGGCAGCGGTGGGTCTTCGACCAGCTCGAGCTGCCCGCCAACGCCCGCATTTTGGAGCTGGGCTGCGGACCGGGCGACCTGTGGGGCGAGAACCTGGCGCGCCTGCCCCAGGGCTGGGAGGTGACGCTGTCGGATTTTTCGGAGGGGATGCTGGCGCAGGCGCGCGGCAGACTGGAGGGCCTGCGCCCGGAAAAGCCGTTCGAATTCGAGATGATCGACGCCCAGGCGCGGCCGTATCCTTTGGCAGACGAGTGTTTGGATGGGGTGATCGCCAACCACATGCTCTACCACCTGTCCGAGCGGGCGGCGGCGCTGGCGGAAATCCGGCGGGTGCTGAAGCCCGGCGGGCGGTTGTACGCCACGACGGTGGGCCAGGAGCACCTGGTGGAGATCTACCAGATGCTGCTGCGCTTCGAGCCCGCCGCCAGGCCGTGGGGCGCGGTGGCCAACCCCTTCTTGCTGGAAAACGGGGCCGGGCAGCTTGCGCCGTGGTTCGAGCCGGTCAGCCTGCGGCGCTACGAAGACGCCCTGATCGTGAGCGAGGCCAAACCGCTGGTGGATTTCATCCTGTCGGGCTGGTTCGAAATCGAGGAAGAGCAACTGCCCCGCTTCCAGGCCTTCGTCGAGGACGAAATCCGGCAAAGCGGCGGGGCTTTCCACATCCGCAAAGATTCGGGGATGTTTGTGGCTACACGCAAAGGATAAGTGACCCCATGCAGCTTTCTATCCCGGCCCGGCCGCCGTTCGATTTCAACAACGTGGTGCGCTCCCACGGCTGGTACCAACTGGCGCCTTTCCATTACGACGAAGCGGCGGGCGTGCTGACTTACGTCGACCGCCTGGCCTCGGGGCGCGTGCTGGCCCTGGGGCTGAGCGGCGGCCCGGCGCAGGCCTGCGTGACCCTGGAGAGCGAACTCGCCTCTGCCGAGATCGATGAGGTGCGGCGCAAAGTGAGCTGGATGCTGGGGCTGGAGCAGGATTTCTCGGCCTTCTACGCTCTGGCCAGCCAGGAGCCCAAGCTCGAGCACGTGGCCGCGGCGGCCCGCGGGCGCGTGCTGCGCTCGCCGACTTTCTTCGAAGACGTGGTCAAGACGATCCTGACGACCAACACGCAGTGGGGCGGCACGATCCGCATGGACGCGCGCCTGGTGGGGCAATACGGCGAGCCCCTGCCGCTGGCAGGCGAGCCCCTGCCCCTGGCAGGCGAGCGCCGCGCCTTCCCCACCCCGCAGCGCCTGGCAGAGGTGGACGAGGCCAGCCTGCGCCAGGCGGTGGGCCTGGGCTACCGGGCCCCCTACGTGCTGGAGCTGGCCCGGCGGGCGGCGGGAGGCGAGCTGGACCTGGAGGCTTTCAAAACTTCGGACCTGCCCACCCTGGAGCTGCGCAAGCGCCTGCTGGCGATCAAAGGCATTGGCGCGTACGCGGCCGCCAACCTGCTGATGCTGCTGGGGCGCTACGACTTCCTGCCGATCGACTCGTGGGCGCTCAAGGTCGTCTCGCACGAGTGGCACCACGGCGAGGCGGTGACGCCCGCCCAGGTGGAGGCGGCTTTCGAGGGCTGGGGGGCCTGGAAAGGGCTGGCCTACTGGTTCTGGCAGTGGTCGCTGTTCAGCGAAGGGTGATGAGAGTCCCTTAATCCAGCGTTTCGCCCCTGGACAAACCGGATACATCATGGCAAAATTTGGCGATATTCCAGTTTAGAAGGATCAGGCATGGACGAGAAGAAGAAAAGAACTCCGCAAAGCAAACGCCAGGCCATGCGCGAGGAGCGCGCCCGCAAAGCGCGCCGGCAGCGCATCACCGTCATCGCCAGCATCCTGGGCGTGATAATCCTGGTGGTGGCTTTGGTGCTGCTTTCCAACCAACAGCGCGCCTCCACCCCGGTTGGCGCTTTCACCACGATCACCCCTCTAGGCTACACACAGACGGATGGCGTGAAGATCGGCAACCCCGAGGCCAAGGTGGTGATCGACATCTACGAAGACTTCAAGTGCAGCGCCTGCCAGAGCTTCACCCAATATATCGAGCCAGAGGTGATCAAGAACCTGGTGGACACCGGCCAGGCCTACTACGTGTTCCACAATCTGCCCTTCATGGACGACAGCACGATGATCAAAGAGTCCGACCTGGCCGCCCACGCGGTCATGTGCGCGGCCGAACAGAACCGCTTCTGGGATTACAAGGCGATGCTGTATGCCAACTTGAATTTCGTGGCCGGCGAGTTCAACGACGCCCGCCTGAAGGCTTTCGCTGAGTCCCTGGGCCTGAACACTAAGGATTTCAACGCCTGCTATGAGGATAAAAAATACCAGCCAGACATCGACCTGGATGTGGCCCAGGCTAACTCCATGAGCATCACCGGCACGCCCAGCGTGTTCGTCAACGGGCAGGCGGTCGCCCCGGGCTACGTGCCCACCTTCGAGCAGATCAAAGAGGCGGTCGACAAAGCCCTGGCGCAGGTGCAATAACCTCCCATTCACCACCCTCAGACCCCGAAGTTTGCCCAGTCTCCCGGAGTTTTGGAAACTCCGGGAGACTTTTGATTCACTCCTTCGCCAGCGTGGGCTGCTGCTTGCCCGAGGCCTGGTTCTCGGCCAGTTCCAGCGCAAAACACAGCGAAGACAACCGGTTCAGGTAGCGCAGCAGCTCAGGGTTGTCGAGCATGCCCTCGTGCCAGAGCTGCGCCACGCGCCGCTCTGCCCGCCGCACGACGGTGCGCGCCAGGTCCATGGCTGCCCCAGAAGGCGAGTCGCCCGGCACGATGAACTCCCTGGGCATTTCGACCTGGGCGCTGACGGCCTGCACCTGGGCTTCCAGCCAGGCCACCTTTTCGGCATCGATGCGGCGGAAGCGGGCGGCGTTTTCGGGCGTGGCGGCCACTTCGGCCATCAACAGGTACAGGTCGCGCTGCACTTGCAGCAGGATTTCGGCGCTGTGCGCCGCCTTGCAGGCCGCCCGGGCCACACCCAGGGCCGCGGTGACTTCGTCGATCGCGCCCACCGCTTCGGGGATGGGGTGGTGCTTGGGCACCCGCCCTTCACCCAAAAGCCGGGTGCTGCCATCATCGCCAGTGCGTGTGTAGAAAGTATTCATGCCTGGGATTATACCCTGAAGGGCCCCGGCCGGCGACTCATCTCGAACTAACCTGAAATACTCCAATTTACGGGTATAATCAATTCATGCGCAGCTTTCCTCAACGCTGTTGCCATAAGAAACCGGGTTTTTGATTTGCTAGAACAACCTGCAAAAGTTACTCCCGATTGGCACAGCGTTCCCCATAACAGAGAAAAACCCGGTTTCTCAAAGAGTGAGAACATCGCCAGCTTGCACGAACAAGCATAAGATCGATCCAGATAGGAGCAAAAACCATGCAAATCCGTTGCCAGAACTGTCACAAGCCGTTCGCCTTGAACAAAGAAGAGATGCACATCGCCCTGGAGCAGATGGCGGCTGAAAATCTGAGCCATTACAACGCTTCCTGCCCGCACTGCCGGCGCGTGAACCACATCTCGGCCAAAGAGCTGATGCGGGCGGCGCCCGATTGGAAGAAGCCCGAGCAAGCCCCGGCCGCGGATGGAGGATAATACCCGCCGCTTCGCTTCTGCCCAGGAGCTCAAGGCGGCCCTGGGCGAAGCCAGATACATCGCCAGCGACGAAATCGCTACGATCCTGTTCCTGAGCCAGCAACTGGGCAAGCCGCTGCTGACGGAAGGGCCGGCGGGCGTGGGCAAGACCGAGCTGGCCAAGGCGATCGCCCAGGCCACCGGCCGCGAGCTGATCCGCTTGCAGTGCTACGAGGGCCTGGATGAAACCAAGGCGCTCTACGAATGGGAGTACGCCAAGCAACTGCTCTACACCCAACTGCTGCGCGACAAGCTGCAAGAGACGCTTTCGGGAGCGGGCAGCCTGAGCGCCGCCGCCGACCGGCTGGCCTCCGAAGAAGATGTTTTCTTCTCGATGCGCTTCCTCTTGCAGCGCCCCTTGCTCAAAGCCATCCTCAGCGAACAGCCCACGGTGCTGCTGATCGACGAAATCGACCGGGCCGACGCCGAATTCGAGGCCTTCTTGCTGGAAGTGCTGAGCGATTTCCAGGTGAGCGTGCCCGAACTGGGCACGCTGAGCGCCGTGCACCGCCCGCTGGTGGTGCTGACCAGCAACAACACGCGGGAACTGAGCGAAGCGCTCAAGCGCCGCTGCCTGTACCTGTTCATCGATTACCCGACGCCGGAGCAAGAGATGGCGGTGGTGCGCCTGAAGGTGCCCGAGCTGTCGGCGCGGCTGGCGCGCCAGGCGGTGGAGCTGGTGCAAAGCCTGCGCTCGATGGATTTGCGCAAATCGCCCAGCATCAGCGAGACTCTCGACTGGGCCAAGGCCCTGGTGGCGCTGAACGCCAGCCAACTGGACGCCAAGGCTTTGGAAAACACGCTGAGCGTGCTGCTCAAGCACGAAAGCGACTTGCAGCGCGCCCGCCGCTGGCTGCAGCGCCCGCCTCCCAACCGCCCCAACCGCCCGGACGACTCCGCCGACCCGCGCAGCACCCGCTGGCGCAACTAATGGAAGAACGCACCCTCAAATTTATCGCAGCATTGCGCTCCGCCGGCGTGCGCATCAGCCTGGCCGAGAGCGCCGATGCCTTCCAGGCAATGGAACAACTGGGGGTGAAGGACCGCGAGGCCTTCCGCCTGAGCCTGCAATCTACGCTGGTTAAAGACGCCCAGAACCTGCCGGTCTTCGAGGAATTGTTCGCCATTTTCTTCGGCAGCGAAGCCGCGCCGCCCATGCTCAACCTGTCGGACGACCTGACCCCCGAAGAAGCCGAGCAACTGGCCCAGGCACTGCGCCAGTATAACCAGCAGTTGCGCCAATCGCTGGAGCGCCTGGCCAAAGGCGAGCTGCTCAGCCAGGAGGAGCTAGACCGCCTGGCCAGGATGGTTGGCCTGTCCCAGGCGGACGATATGCGCTATCGCGAGTGGATGGTGCAGCGCATGAAGCGCGCCCTGCACTTCCAGGAAGTGCAGCAAGCGCTGCAAGAACTGGCGCAAACCCTGCAAGAGCTGGGCATGGAGCGCCAGCGCCTGGAACGCATGCTGCAGCTTCTGCAATCCAACCAGCAGGCCCTGGAAGAGCAACTGCGCCAGTACGCCGGGCAGCGCATCGCCGAGAACATGAGCCAGCGCCCGCACGAAGGGGGCCTGGATTCGCTGCTCGAGCGCCCCTTCAACGCCCTGTCCGAGAGCGAAATGCAGCGCCTGCGCAAAGAAGTGCAGCGCCTGGCGACGATGCTGAAGACGCGCATCGCCTTGCGCCAAAAGCGCGCCCGCAGCGGGCAGCTCGACGCCAAAGCCACTATCCGCGCCAACCTGAAGCATGGCAGCGTGCCCATCGAGCTGCGCTACCGCGACCGCGCCCTGAAGCCCAAGCTGGTGGTGGTGTGCGACGTCAGCACCTCGATGCGTTTTTGCTCCGAGCTGATGCTCAGTCTGCTGTTCCACCTGCAAGATCAGATCCACAAGACCCACGCCTTCGCCTTCATCGACCACCTCGAATACATCTCGCCGGATTTCGCCGGACGGCAGGCGCACCAGGCAGTCGCCCAGGTGCTGGAGCGCATGCCCTCCGGGTATTACAACACCGACCTGGGGCACAGCCTGTTCGATTTGCAGCGCCGCCACCTGGAGCAACTCGACAGCCGCACCACCTTGATCATCGTCGGCGACGGGCGCAACAACTACAACGACCCACGCCTGGATATCTTTTCCGTCCTGGCGCGGCGCAGCCGTCGCACGATCTGGATCAACCCCGAAGCGCCGGCCCTGTGGGGCAGCGGCGACAGCGACATGCTCAAATACGCGCCCAACTGCGACAGCGTCCTGGTCGCCAGCAACCTGGCCCAACTGGCGGCCGCCGTGGACAGGCTGCTGCTGAGCTGAGCGGCTTTTTACAACATCCTTATTGCTTCGCGCTCCAGGCAGGTTATAATAAAGCGGCCAGGCAGAGCAGCGCCGCAGGTGTGTTTTGCTGCGCAGACTGCTCCTGGCCTGGTAACAAGCATGAGCCCTTCTGATTATTTCGCTTTCCTGGCCCCAGCCCTGATCGGCCTGGCCTCGCTGGCCCTGAGCTTTTATATCTGGCGCCAGATGGGCCCACCCCGCTACTACGCCATGCCATTGATCTCCCTGGGTGTGATCGCCTGGTCGCTGGGCGATGCGCTCAACAGCCTGAAGCCGGGTTTGCTGGCCGATTGGTGGGTCAGCCTGGGCATGGACCTGCTGCCTATCGCCAGCCTGGCCGTGGCGGTACAAATCACCCAGGAACGCCAGGCGCTCTCCCGGCGCCTGCAATTTTTCCTGATCGGCGCCCTTTTGGCCGGGCAGGTCTTCTTCTGGCTCAGCTTCCCTTACATACCTAATCGCGAATCCATCGCCCCGAAAACCGCCGTAACACTGGACACGCTTTCGAGCTGGTTGGCAACCATCCTGCGCCTCGGCGCCCTGACCGGAGCGACTTTCGTCCTGGTGCGGCGTATGCCACGCCGCCCGGCTGCTTTGCGCTGGCGAAGTATGTATCTGCTATCAGGCGCCCTGGTAGTTTGGTCCGTGTACGCCATCGAAGCCGCCGGGCTGAAATCCATGCCCTACCTGGACCTGAGCCCGGTGCTGTTCACGCTCGGGCAGGCGGTGCTGGCCTTCAGTGGCCTGCGCCCGAGCCTGCAAGATATGCTGCCTCTGGCGCGCGACGCCCTGATCGAGAATATGCCAGACGCGGTGTTCGTGCTGGACAGCAAGCAGCGCATCGTGGACCTCAACCCGGCTGCGCTAAAGATCATCACCGCCCAATCCGGCAAGGAAATCGCCCAAAACGCTCTGGACAGGTCTCTCAGGCACGCCCTGCCCAGCCTGGCCGCCAGGATCACGCCGGGCAGGGCTTCTGCCTCACCCTTCGAAATTGCTTTCGGCAGTGGCGAGTCCCGGCGCGATTTCGAGGCTTACACCACCCTGCTAACCAGCACGATGGGGAGCACAGCCGGCTACCTGGTGCAACTACGCGAAACCACCAGCCGCCGCCAGGCCGAAGCCGCCCGCCAGGAACTGGCAGACCAACTGGCCGGACAGTTGCGCTTGCTGGACAGCATACTTGCGACCACGCCAGATTATTTCATCATCCACGATGAAGACGGGCGTTTTCTATACGCCAGCCCGACCACATTGAAGGCCCTGGGGATTTCGAGCGACCAGGCAACCGGCAAAACCTGGCGCGAGCTGAACCTGCCGAGCGAGGCTGGAGACATTTACGAGCGCCACCTGGCCATGGTTTTCAACACCGGGCTGACCGAGACCTTCGAAATCGAAATCCCCGGCCCTGAAACCAGCCGTCACTTCGAAATCATCCTCAATGCCTTTCAGGAGACCGAGGGGCAAGACGAACTGACTATCTCAACCGTGCGCGAGGTCTCTGACCGTTATACGATGGAAGAAGCCCTGCGAGCAAAAGAGGAGCGCTACCGCACGGTGGTTGACAGCCTGGAAGAGGGTATCGTGATCCACGATGGCACCGGACGGGTGGTAGCCTGCAACCCCAGCGCCGAGCGCATCCTGGGCCTGGCCGTCGACCGCGGCATGGGTAAGATTCTGAGCGACACCAACCGCCTGACCATCCACGAAGACGGCAGCCCCTTCCCCAACGAGCACCACCCAGCCATGCTGGCGCTGAGCACCGGCGAAGCGCAATCCGAAGTGGTTATGGGCATTCAAACCCCGGCCAAGACCCTGACCTGGGTGCTGGTCAACGCCCAACCGCTCTTCAAGCCCAACGCCGACAAACCCTACGGCGTGGTCTCTTCGTATGCAGATATCACCGCCAACAAGCTGGCCGAAAGCGCTCTGCGCGACAGCCAATACAAGCTGGAAGCGCTGTTGGAATTTGCGCCGGTAGCGATTGTCATTGTCAATGAACAGGGCTGCATCCAGCGCGTCAACCACAAGGCTGAGGAAATCTTTGGCTATACCCGCCAGGAAATGGTTGGCCAGACGGTAGAACTGCTCATCCCCGAGCAGTTTCAGACCAACCATGACCGCCTACGCCGGCGTTATATGCAGGCCCCCGAGGCGCGTTCCATGGGCAAAGACCTGAAGCTCTTCGCCCGCCGCAAAGATGGCTCCACCTTCCCGGTGGATATTGGCCTGAACACCATCCAAACCGGCGAAGGCAAACTGGTGATGAGCTACCTGATCGATGTCACCGAGCGCCAGAACCAGGAAGAAGCCCTGCGCCAGGCCAACGAAAAGCTGGTGCACTCCCTATCCGAACTGGAAGTTCATAACCGCGAGCTGACCCTGCTCAACGAAATGGGCGATATGCTGCAAAGCTGTGCATCCCTGGATGAGGCTTATGACGTGGTAGCCGAGTTCGCCCGCCAGTTATTCCCCGGGCATTCTGGGGAACTCTACCAGCTCAACCCGGAGCGCAACCAGGTGGAAGCGGTGACATCCTGGGGCAATCTTCCCATCGAAGAGATGGAATTCTCTCCGCAAGCTTGCTGGGCCCTGCGGCGCGGCAGGCTGCACAGCATCGCCAGCCCCGGCGATGGCCTGATCTGCAGCCACGTGCAGACCGCTCTGGAAACCGTCCCGCCCTATTTATGCATTCCCATGCTGGCCCAGGGCGAGGTCAAAGGCATTTTCCACCTGCGCAGCGACGTTTCCCCACATGACCAGCACGGCCACGAGCAACTGGCCGTGACAGTCGCCGAACACATTTCGATGTCCCTGGCCAACATCAAGCTGCGCGAGACCCTCAGGCTGCTGTCTGTGCGCGATCCGCTCACCGGCCTGTACAACCGCCGCTACCTGGAGGAAGCCCTGGAGCGCGAGATGCACCTGGCGCGGCGCTACCAGCGCTGCCTGGGCGTGATCATGCTGGACATCGACCACTTCAAGCAGGTCAACGACAACTACGGCCACGCCGCCGGCGACGCCATGCTGCGCGCCCTGGCCAACTTCATCATCCGCACCCTGCGCACTGAAGATATCGCCTGCCGCTATGGCGGCGAGGAATTCACCATCATCCTGCCCGACACCTGCCTGGAAAACAGCCAGCGCGTGGCCGAGAAGCTATGGAAAGGCGTGCGCAACTTGCAGGCCGAATACATGGGCCAGTCCCTGGTTAGCATCACGGCTTCCTTCGGCGTGGCCAGCTACCGGGGCGAGCCGCAAACCTCACGCGCCCTGCTGGACGAAGCCGATCAAGCGCTCTACCGGGCCAAGCAATCCGGCCGTGATCGCGTCGTGGTAGCCGACGCAGAATGACAAACTTCCGGAGTCTGTGATCTCCGGAAGCCTGTCAACCTGGACCCCCTAAACCCTAAACTGACGCTGTCACTGAGAAAACCGAGTGCTCTCCCACCTGAAGTGGCATACAAACAGATAGATGCGGGTCAATCGCATGGATCAGACTCTGGCACAGCGAATTGACCGCGTACAGCGCCAGCTCCACCTCACCCAAACCGGTGCGCGCGGCGGTCTCATAGAGTGGGCATTGTGCAAAAACAAAGCGCAGTTCGGGCCCCACCTGCTCGACCGTAATCTGGACGTTCATCGATTCCCACACACAAATCAGGGCGCAAGCCCCGGGATTGGCGCTCACCTCCGCCGGAGGGTGCTGCTTCAAGAATTTCGCCAGGGCCAACCCCAGGCGCTCGCCAAAATCTTGCATGTGGTAACGCGCCTCATCCGGCCGGCACCACGAACGGTAATACATGGCCTGCTCCAGGAACATCTGGCACAGACTGACCGCCGAATCGGGCCCGATGCTGCCGATCTCTCCCCAGATACGGAAGCCGTTTACAGGATCATCTTCCACGTATACATCGCGCTGGGCCAGCTCGGTGTAGTACATATCGGAGCTTGCAATGGAGTAGCGGTATAGCCACACTCGCTGTGACTGCGGTAGATTCTTCATTGGACTGCCTCCTTTTCAGACAATGCGATGACAATGCAGCGACAATGTAAAGGCCGAAGGCTTCCGAATCACCCTGTATCGATGCTTCCCGGCCTCGAATAAGTTGACAGGGTAAGTATAATTTCAGTTTAGAACAGGCGGGTAACAGAAACAATAGCCACCCGGTGATAATCCGGTAACAATCCCCCCTTTTCCGGCAGCCAATCGCCCCCTTCCCTGCGGCAAAAACTGCTTTCAGCCAAATCTTTCTTACGCCGCGATGGGTCTTGGGAATTCACTCAGGCGGATTGAGAACATATCCCGCGCCGGGGATGTTCTCGATCAGGAGCGTGCTGTCCGGTTCCGGCTCCAGTTTCAGACGCAGGCGGTAGACCAACTGTTTGAGCATATCGTTGGTAGCGCCCTCGGGGCCCCAGATGCGCAGGATCAGGCTTTCAGCCGTCAGGACGCGCCCGGCGTTTTGCATCAGCGCCTGCAGCAGGCGCGTTTCCAACCGGGTCAGGCGGACGGGTGAAGCGTCTCCCCCCCGGTAAACTTCGCGGCGCTCGACATCCAGCACCAGCGCTCCCGTGCGCAGGATCTCTTTGAATTCGCCTCCCGAGCGCCTCAAAAGCGCCCGCAGGCGGGCAACGAGCTGGCGCGGGCTGAAGGGCTTGGTGATGTAGGCGTCTGCACCCGCCTCTAACGCCGCCACGACATCATCATCGGCGTTGCGCACGGTCAGCATCAGGATGGGCACATCCGAAGCGGCTCGCACCCGCGTGCACACCTCCAGCCCATCCAGGTAAGGCAAGGCCCAGTCCAGCAGCAGCAAATCCGGCAGTTCACGCCGGTATTTCTCCAACGCCTCCAGCCCATTATGCGCCAGGAGAACTTCGAAACCGGCGCGGCGCAGGGTAAACGCCAGCACGTCCGCCAGGGCAAGGTCGTCATCCACGATCAAGATCTTGGTCATCTAAGCCTCGTTATCTGCCGGACTCTCTAACGGCAGGCTGAACCACACCCTGGCTCCACCCGCAGAGCGGTTTTCTGCGCCTACCCGGCCGCCATGCGCCTCCACGATCGTCTTCACCACCGAGAGGCCCAGCCCGACCCCGTACTGCGCCCCACGCAACTCATGCGCAGTGAAATAGCGTTTGAACAGATCGCTGTAGCGCCCTGCTGGCAGCCCTGGCCCATTATCCAGGACCGAAATCACCAGGTCAGCCTCTCGCTGCTCCACTACCAACTGGATCACCGCGCCAAAGGGCGTAAACTTGCTGGCATTCTCCAGTAAGTTGACCAACACCTGGCTCAAACGAGAGGGATCGGCCCATAGGGTGGGAAGTTCCTGGGGCAGCTCCAGCTCCAGCGCCTGCTGCCGGCGCCTGAGCAGCGGCGACATCAGCGCTGCCGTATCCCGGATCACCTGGTGCAGCGCAATCGGGCGGCAGCGCAGGCGGAAGCAGCCCGCCTCGATCGTGGCGCTCTCCAGCAGGTTATCCAGCAGCGCTTGCAAGTGCTGTGTGCTTATTCGAGTTGTGTTGGCCAGCTCCATCAACTCCTCGGAGGACATGCTGTCGCCCTCCTCGGCCAGCAGCTCGATCGAAGCGGCGATGCTGGAGGAAGGCGTACGGAACTCGTGGGCCATGTTGGCCAGGAACTCGGCCCGCAGGCGGTTATAGGCGGCCTCCTCGCTCACATCGCGAAATACCAGCACCCGCTCTCCAGGCCCGGCAGGAGCATCGCTCGCTTCCATCCACGAAGTCGATACTGCCAGGGTCAGCGGGCGGTCGTTCCCATCCAACACCGCCAGGCGGCGCACAGGCGGGCGGCCCGGCAGCGGTTCGAGGATATCTTTCAGCGTCTGCGCTTCCCCAGGCGCCGGGCGAAAGACTCTGCTGTAGGGACTGCGCAGCATCTCCACCGCCCGGCGTCCCAGGATGCGTTCGGCATCGGGGTTGAGCCAGGTGATCAACCCATCCTGGTCCAGGGTCACCACGCCTTCACGGAGCGCACCCAGCAAATGCGTCACCTGACTCATTTCGCGCTGTGTAATTTGCAGCATCTGCTGGATGTAGCGCCGCGAGTCCGCCAATTGCTCGGCCAGTTGGTTGATCTCGACCCAATCGCTCTGCTCCGGCAAAGGCGTTTCCCAATCCCCCTTGCGCAGGTTCTCGGCCGCTTCGGCCAGGCTGCTCAACGGGCGCAGAATGCGGTGGGTGCGCCTCATCGCCGCCAGGATGCCCAACCCTGCCACCAGCAAACTGCCGCCCAACAACAACGCCGCCGAATTGAAGATGCCCTGGCTGATCGGCTTTGCCGGCAAAGCCACCTCGCTGATCCCCACCAGCTCACCCTGGCTATCCAGCAGCGGCGCCAGGCCCAGGTAATATTCCACGGCCTGGTCAGCGCCGCGCACGCAGCAAGAAGACAACGTACGGCGCACCTGTTCGGCCGCGTCGGGGTTGAGCGGCCAATCCGGCGCAAAGGACAGGCTGGTTGCCACGCGCTGCCCGTTGACGATCAGGCTCTGCTCCAGGCCGGTGTCCTGCGCCATGCCGCGCATCTCCTCGTCATCCAGCACCTGCACCGCCAGCATCCAATCACCAGCGCCCGAAGCACAGCGCTCCGCCTGGAGCGGATTGGCGGCTACCACCAGCAAGCGCGGCGGGCTTTCTTGAACCACCAGGTCCACATAGGGCAAAGCGCGCCCACCGCGCAGCGCATCTGGAGAGGGCAGGCCGGCCATGCCGTCGACCACCACAGGCTGGCGATGCCTGACCAGGAAAAGCGCATCGATCGAGGTATCCTTGCGCAGCGTATCCAGGTAGGGCTGCAAAGCTTGCAGATCATCCGCCAGGACCAGGTTGCACAACGTCGGGCGCTCAGAGATCAGCCGGGCCAGGCCTGCCAGGCGCTCGCTCTCCGCCTCGTACAGCGCCTGCGTGGATAGCTGTGCTTCCTGGATGCGCAGCTCCACCTGGTAATTCAACTGAAGCTGCATGGCGCCAAAGGCGGGCAAGGCCCCAAACAAAACCGTCAGCGCAACGATCAATGCCACGCTGGCGGTCAGGCTTTGCGATATTCTGGATGGCCGGCGCTGGAAAGCCCGGCGAAGGCGCTCGAAAATTGTCGGGGGTAGAGCAGGCGACTCTGACATGGACCCACACACCTCGCGTGCACAGACACAAGCGAACCCTAAATGCCTGCGGGTATTATATCTCACCTTTCCTGGCGCAGCGCGCCAACAGCCGGGATAGGATCACCGCCGCCAGGCCGGCCCCCAACGCGGTGGGAATCGCCAGCGGGTGGCGCGGCAGCACGCCCAGGCAGGCAAAACTGACTGCGGCATGGAAGAGCGGCAGGCGCATCGCGGCGGGCGTGGGACGCGGGCGCGGCAGATGGGACAGGCGTTTCTGCCAGCGCCTGCGCCGCATCTGCGAGCGCATTTGGGCCCGGATCAGGCCCAGCATCGCCTGTCGCTCGCCGGGGTCCAGCCGCTCGTACAGGCGCGCCCACTCCAACAGACAGTTATCTTCTCTCCGGCGCAAGCGTTTCATTAGAACATTTATTCTAACGCAAGAATCCACCGCTCCCAGTGATTTTTAGGCAGATTTTATCCCCCACACAGCGTTATAATTCTCCCATGCCATCGCGCCTCGCACTCACGCGCTACCTGCTGCTGTTCCTGGCCCTGCTGTCCTTGCTGGCCTGCAACCTGACCGGCCAGGCCACGCCCGCCGCCCAGGAAAAACCGGGCAAGCTGCCCACCCGCACGCTGCGCGCCACGCGCACGCCCACCTTCACCCCCACGCTGACCGCCACCGCCACCCAGACCGCCACGGCGACGATCACGCCCACAGCGACCCACACGGCCACCTCCACCCCCACGCTCACCGTCACACCGGTGCCCACGCGCACGCACACTCCCACGCGCACACCCATCCCTCCCACTTTAACCCCCGGCCCGCTCCAGATCACCCGCGGCCAGCAGGCCTGGACGCTGATCGAGGCCAAATTCACCACCCAGGTGAACGTCCTGGGCACTGAGACCAGCCCGCAGCTCTACGACGACTCACCCGGCGGCTGGGTGTTCTATTACCTCGAATTCCGCCTGGACACGGGCGCCTCCCTGGTGAGCCTGCTCAGCCAGGACGAGCTCGGGCTGAGCTTCATGCACAACCGCCAGGGCCTGCCCGGGGCTTTCTTCCTCGACAGCCTGGGCGAACGCTTCCCGGTCAAACTGGTGGGCGAGAACTGGCTGGCCGCGCCCATGCCGCCCGGGCATTCGGGGTTTGTGTTGTATATCGCGGATTTGCCGCCGTTTGTGGTCGGCCAGTAGGGGCGGGTCTAAGACCCGCCCCTACTAAGACCCGCCCCTACTAAGACCCGCCCCTACTAAGACCCGCCCCTACAGCGCAACGCCCAACCGCCTTGTAAGTTCCCGCCTCCCCAATCGGTGGTAAACTATAGGCACCGGCAACCGTTCGAATCATCCGTGGAGGTGCTGCGATGAAGACCAAAGCCGTTCTCAGCCTGGCGGGCGCTACTCTGATCCTGGCGCTGCTCTTTACCCTGGCCCCGGCCCAATCCGGCCAGGCTGCCGCCATCCCCAAGAACCCCATCCCGCTCTACCTGGCGATCAACAACTTCGGCGAAATCAGCCTGACTTCCGGGAGGATGGGCGTGCCCAACTACGTCATCACCCTGACCGGCCCGCTGCCCGACGAGGTGCTCAACCTGATCGGTAAGAACCTGCTGATCGTGCGCTTCGATAACAAAGAGGCGGTCTATAACTTGCAAGATTACCCGCTCAAATCGATCCAGTTCGACCGCGGCTATTACAACGTCACCCAACTGAGCGCCAACGGCAGCCGCACTTACGTGCAGGCTTTCCGCACCTTTGTGGTGAACGAAAAACCAATCCAGGATCTAACCAACTTCACCCCACTGGAAACCACCACGGGGCGGCGCTCGTGTTTCGAAACGGCCTTCCACACCAAGATGTACGGCACGGTGGTCTTCCCTGTGCGCCTGCGCGATGAGCCCTATATCCCCAAAGACCTGGACTTGAACTGGAAAGGCTCGCTGCGCCAGAACGAGCGTGTGTGGATCAGAAGCATCTATTGCAACGCGGGCATCTGGCTGCAGATCGAGCGCATCACCGGCACCATCGGCTGGGCCAAAGAATGGGGGCTGAGCGAAGCCCTGGTCGAGAAGACTTTCATCCGGCCGGCGGACCAAGGCCCCTACGGTGATTGACATGCCCGAGCCAGCGCCTGGAGCGCCCCCGCCTCACTTTATCGTACTGGTGCCCGGCTACATGGGCAGCCGTCTGCGCAGCCGCAGCACCGGCGAGATGGTCTGGCTGGACCTGCCCTCCCTGCTCAAAGACCCCTTCGAAATCCCCCAGGCCATCCAGGGCCTGTTCGCCCAAATGCACTATCCCAACGACGACCTGGAGCCGGACGGCATCATCGACCAGATCGTCTTCCTGCCGCCGCTGTTCAAGCAGCAGCACTACGGCCGCCTGCTGGAAGCGCTGGCGCGCTGGGGTTACAGCCTGCCCGGCGGCGCGCCCCTGCCCGGCAAGCCGCGCGTCTACACCTTCGCCTACGACTGGCGGCAGGATAACCGCCTCTCCGCCCAGCAACTGGCCCAGGCCGTGCAGGGCTGGCGCGCCGAAAACCCGGGCGCCAGGGCCTGGTTGATCGGCCACAGCAACGGCGGCATCGTCTCGCGCTGGTACATCGAGAAAGAAGGCGGCAAGGAGCACGTCGAGCGCCTGTTCCTGATGGGCTCGCCCTGGGACGGCGCCCCGAAGTCGCTGCAAGTGCTGTTAAAGGGCATGGACATGTTCCTGGTGCGCCTGCTCAGCGCCTCCGTTGACATCCCCGCCCTCACCCGCCAGCTTATGCTCAGCTTCCCTTCTTTCTACCAACTGGTGCCGAACTACTTCCCCTTTTTGCGCGACGAAAACGACCAGCCCATCGACCCGTACAGCGACATGAGCTGGCTGGAGACCGGCGCGCAGCGCCAGATGCTGCAGGACGCCCGCCAGTTCAACATGGACCTGGGCACCACCTTGAGCGTCGACAGCCTGTGCTTCTTCGGCGTCAAGCAGCCCACCACGACTTCGGGCGTGCGCCACCTGGAACCGGGCGGCGAGTGGCAGATTACCTGGGACCAGACCGAAGCCGGCGACGGCACTGTGCCGCAGCGCAGCGCCATCCACCCGCAGGCGCGCGAGAAGCTGCCCTATGCCGCCGGGCACGGCGATATCTACGTGGTCCCGCCGGTGCTGGAGAAGCTCGAGTTCGAGCTGGTCAGCAAATACGGCCTGGGCGTGCTGGCTGCCCTGGTCACCGAGCGCCTGGCGATCCAGTTCGAGCCGCAGGGCGAGGTCTTCGCCCCGGGCGAGGCCATCCCGGTGTGGGCCAGCCTGCGCCAGCGCCAGAGCGGCGCCCCGGTATTCGGCGCACAGGTCAGCGTGCAGGCCGTGCTCAGCCAGGCCCTGCCAGGCAGCGACTCAGAAACCAGCGAACCATCGCCTGAGATACAGATGGAAGCCAGCCTGCGCGTTGCCGGGCGCTACGAGGGAGAACTAATTGCCCCGCAGACTCCCGGCTATTACCGCCTGGTTGCCAGGGTCACGGTCCCTGGCGAAAACCCGGTCGAGTTGGAAGAGCTGGTGCTGGTAGAAGCCGCGCCGGAACTCTAGCTGCCCGGTCAGACGCCGCCCACCAGGCGCTCCAGCAGTTGGCGATAATAACAGTAGTTCTCGAAAGAGATCTCCGGGCGCACGCGCCCGTCCGCCAGCGGGATGTAGCCGCCCTGCGCCAGCAGCGGCGGGAGGCTGCGCTCCATCGTCTCCCGGATGTGCTCCCGCCCCTGGCGCAGCATGTCCAGGTCGATGCCCCCGATCAGGCGCAAATCCCGCCCGAACTCCTCCCGGATCGAGCGGTAATCCATGGCCTGCGGGTTGCTTTCCACCGCCCACAGGCAGTTGATGCCCGCCTCCACCGCGGCCGGCAGCAGCACGCGGGCATTGGCGTAGGTGCGCCAGATGATGATCTGCACGCCATGCCGCTTGAGCACTTCCAGGATCGGGCGGTAGCTGTACAAAGCGAACTGGCGGTAGGTGCGCGGCGAAACCAGCGCGCCATGGTTGCCGCCGATCGGCTCGCTGAACAGCGCGGCGTCGATGTGGACCTCTTTCAGCAGACGATCGGCCATCCCGGCAGCCAACTCACCCTGGATCAGCATCGCCTGGCGCACGAAATCCGGCTCATCGGCCAGCAGGTAAAGCGAGCGGGCGAAGCTGCGCCAATCCTCGATGCCGATGGCTTGCAAGAAGCCCCAATGCACCAGCAGCATCAAAACGTGCCGGCGCTCCCGCCAGCCCGCCAGGCGCGCCCGCCAATCCTCGGGCATGCGCCCTTCTGCGCTGCGCTCCAGGCGCTGGCGCAGCTTCTTCAGGCCGTTGCGCTGCCCGGCCAGCTTGACCAGGTCCAGGCCGGGGCGCGTCTCCAGGTCGATCTCCTCGCGCCGGTCGTAATCAAACAGGTCTTGCAAAAGGCCATCCTGGGAGAAACCCTGTGCGCGCCACGCCTCCAGCACCCCGTCTCGAATGCCCTCTTCGAAGAGCGGCGGGCGGTCGGGCTTCCCGTAACCCATCGTTGCTACAAAGCGCTGGCGAGAATCCATCCCTTTCACCTCTGCGTCGATTCTATCAGCTTCTCATGTTTTTGGACGCGCTGGCGTGATTTTTGTTGCCCGGCAGTGTGACAAATAACACTATGCCTGCCAGATCAGATTCGTGTATGCTATGAAATGGAAAAACCTATCTGAACGTTCAAACTGGTTTATTTTTTACTCAGGAGGGACAACCATGAAGCAAGTTCACCTGACCCACATTATCTTGCGTGTGTTCCTGACCATTGTTCTGCTCAGCCCGGCTGGCTGCAGCGCCATCTCGACCTGGATGGCCGACCAGGCTCACCAGAAAGGCCAGGCCCTCGAAGCGCAGGGTCAGGCCGACCAGGCCATCGAGCGCTACACCAAGGCCATCGATGCCAACCCGCTGCTGGCTGGCGCTTTCTTCCAGCGCGGCAAGCTGTACTACAGCCAGGGCCAGCTCGACCTGGCGCTGGCAGACCTGGAGCAGACCGGCGCGCTGGACGCCCAGAACGCCGAAGCGCCCTACCTGTGCGCCAAGATCTACCTGGAGCAGGCCAACCCGGGCAAGGCGCTGGGCCACCTGGACCAGACGATCAACCTCGACCCGCAGAACGCCGACGCCCGCTACCGCCGCGCCCTGATCTACCTGGAGCAGGATGAGGCCCAGAAAGCCCACGCTGACCTGGACCAGGCCATCGCTCTCGAAATCCCTGAAACCGACGCCTATTACCAGCGCGGCCGGCTGCTGGCGGAAGCGAAAGCATGGAAAGCGGCCGTGGCCGACTTCGACCAGGCCATCCGCCTGAACGACCAGCTCAGCGCCGCCTACTACCAGCGCGCTCTGGCCTACATCGCCCTGGAAAAGCCCGAAACGGCGATCAAAGACCTGAGCCAGGCCATCCAACTCGAGGCGGGCATGGCGCCGGCCTACTCCCAGCGCGCCCACCTGTACCTGGCCAGCGGAGAGACTGACAAAGCCTTCGCTGACTTCGACCAGGTGATCCAATTGGACGAGCAGAACGCAGACGCCTTCTACCAACGCGGGCTCTTGCAGCTTCAGAAAAAGGAGCTGCAAAAGGCGCTGGATGACTTGAGCCAGGCGCTCGAGCTGGACGCCGGGCTGGTGGGGGCCTATTTCCAGCGCGGGGAGATCTATTCCCAGCAGGGTGATTTGGAATTGGCTGTCAACGACTTCAACCAGGTGGTCAAGCTGCAAGGCGATTACCCTCAAATCTACGAAAAGCGCTCGCTGGCGCTGGTGGACCTGGGCAACTACGCCGCCGCCATCGCAGATTTGGATCGCGTCGTCGCCCAGCAGCCGGAGGAAGTCGCCCCGCTCTTCCTGCGCGGCTACGCCAAATTCCAGAGCGACGACCTGGACGGCGCGGTCGACGATTTCATGGAGGTCAGTAAGATCCACAGCAGCAAGGCCGCCGGCTACAAAAACGGCCCGGCTTACCTGAACATCGGCCTGGCGTTAGCACGCAAGAAAGAATACCGGCGGGCTATCGACTGGCTCGGACGCTCGATCAAAGCCGAGCCTACGGCCATCGCCTATCACGCTCGCGGCGACATCAATTTCGAGCTCAAGGACTGGGGAGCCGCCAAAGAGGATTACCAGCAGGCGCTGGACCTGGACACCAATGGCCAGATCGCCATCCTCAATCTTGAAATGGCGCAGGTGAATTTCCTGTTCGGTGAATTCCAGCAGGCCATCGATTACACCCAGGAATTCCTGGATGCACAACCGGAGTCCGATCTGTCCGGAGCGGTGCAGGCCTGGATCGCTCAAGTGCAGGCCGAACTGGACGGCGAATCCACCCTGGGCCTGGAAAAGCTGGCCTGGATCAGCGACGATCTCTCTCCGAGCTTCGAGCGCGAAGTGTTCTCCGAACCGCAATTCGAGAAAATATATCGCAAGAATCCCGAATTCTATACTGCCCGGTACCTCGAGAGCCTGGCCTTTTTCGGCACCGAAAAGGGTGAAGATGCCATCTTAGTAGCCGCCTTCAGGTTGGGAGATGAGCAGGCCCAGCTAGATTTCGCTCAATCTATGATCGATGCGATGGTGACTATCATGAGAAATGACAAGTTCACCTCTTTGAATCCCACTGGTGTGGGTTCGGTAAACTTCGGCTACTGTGATCCAAGCCGGGAGCAGGAAGTATGTACCCTGACTTTCCTGCGCGGCTTTGTAGTGGTGCAGGTTACCCTCGCCTATCAAGGCGAAAAGCCAACCTTCACCATCGAGAACCTGGGCAAACTGATGGACGAACGCGTCATCCAGACCCTGCTGGCGGGCCTGCCGTTCGAATCGGGCCTGCAGGACCTCATGCAGATCGCCCCGGTGCGCTGAGGCTCAATCGCAGGCCAGCATTTCGTAGGCCAGGACCGGCTCGACGCGGCGCTTGATCTGCACTTCACCCAGCGGGACGAAATGCGCCCGCCCTTGTAAGGTGTCCGCCACAGCCTGGCTGACCAACACCTGCCCGCCGGCAGCCAGGGCGCACAGGTGCGCCGCCACGTTGGTGGTATCCCCGAAAATGGCGTACTGGAAATGGTTGCCGGCTTCCAGGTAGCCCAGCGCCACCTCGCCCGTGTTCAGCCCGATGCCAAAGCCTTCCGCGGCGACCGGGCGGAACTCCTCCAGGGCGAACAACTCCTTCAGGCCTTGCTGCGCCTGGCAGGCCGCCCGGGCGGCTTCCCAGGCGTGATCTTCTAACGCCTGCGGGGCGTTGAAAGACGCCATCACCTGGTCGCCCACCAACTGGATGACACTGCCGCCGTGCTGCATCACCGCCTCGGCGACCACGCTCAGGCAGCGGTTGAGCAGGTCCAACGACTGCGCCAACGGCAGTTTTTCCGCCAGGCCGGTGAAGTTGCGCATGTCGGCGAACAGCATGGTGGCCTGCGCCAGGCCTTCGGCGCCCGGCTGCGGCAGTTGCTGCTCCTGGATCAATTTCTCCGCTACGTTTTCGGGCACAAAGCGCTTGAGCAGGTAGCTCACCTGCTGGTTGGCGCGCTGCAAGCGCATCAGCAGCAGGCGCAGCTCGTTACGCTGGGTTACGACCCATTGCGCCTGGCAAGCCGCCTCGGTCACATCGATCATCAGCACCAGGTAACCATCGTCCGGCGGCGGCGTGATCTCTACGTATAAATCGAAGTAGTGCACCTGCTCCCCCTCCATTGGGCGCTGGATGCGGGGGATATCGTAAAGTTTCCCGCGCTGCTGGCGCAGATCCACCAGCAGCGCCTCGACGCCCACCAACTCTGGCAGGATCTCGAAAAGCCGCCGGCCCTGCACCGCCTCGGCGGCTGCGTTCACCCAATAGGAGACCCTGGAACTGGCGTAATGGACCACAAAATTGCGATCGACCAGCAAGTAGGCGATGTTTTGCAAGTCGATGATGCGAGATAGAATCCATGAACTCATAGCAGCAAAGCACGCCTTTCTCGGGTCGCAGGAGATTACAGCCCAGCTTCTCCCGTGATTCTGTTGGGGATTATCGCGCCCCCTTCCATGTCAGTCGATTCAGGTAACGCCTGGTCAAGTTCTAACGGATGCGCAAATTCAAGATGGGGAACTTCAGCATGTAAGGCTCGCCAGTATAGATCGGCTCGCGGATGCACTCCAACACCACCAGGCGCACGTTGTGGATCATGTTGAGTGTCGTCGGCTTGGGCTGCTTGCAGCGGTAGCCCTCTTCAGGCTCCTCGCTTTGCAGATAGTACACCTGGGCGCGATAGAAATCGCCCACCACGGTGAAATTCTTCTCCGTCGGCGCCAGCCGGTCGCCCTTGACAGCTTTCAGATAATAGAACTGCTCCAACTCCTTGCCGCGCATACTGATGGCAATATCCATGCCCGATTTGTTGATCACGTCGAAGCGCACCAGCCGGGCGTGCCCGGCGCTGACGGCCAGCAGGCTGAGCAGCGCAATCGCAAACAGCAGTCTCATCTTCCTCATCGCCTTCTCCTTTCAGGCCACAGCACAGCTCGTTTCACCTTTACGATAAGCCCTCACCACTAAAGCTCCCAGAAATTGGATTTTGCCGCCAAGGCGGTGACAAAAATCCGATTTCTTTTCCGTTATCGGAACTACATTGCTGCTAAAATTATATTCCATTCCGCCAATCTGTGCAAATCCGATCACAGGTCCTGGCTGGAATCCTCGCCCACCGGCAGCCCTTCCATCTGCATGATCTTCAAGGCATTGGTGGTCGGGCTGGGGCCCGGGCGGAGGGTGTAATCGAAAACCAGCCGCCCATCGCGCACCTGGTCGCGGAAATGGTAATTGCTCACCAGCGGGCTTTCCTGCGCCAGGCCGGCCAATTCGAGATCGTGGGTTGCCAGCAGCCCCACCCCACCCGCGCCCACCAGGGCGCGCAGGTAGGCGCGGCTGCCAACCAGGCGCTCGCGGTTGTTGGTGCCGCGGAAGATCTCGTCCACCAGGTATAACAGCGGCCAGCCGCTTTCGCCCAGCCGCTCGAGCAGGCGCTTGAGGCATTTGACCTCGGCATAGAAATACGAATAACCATCAGCGATCGAGTCGCTGATGCGGATGCAGGTGTGCAGGCGGAAAGGCGTAAGCCGCAGGCAGCGGGCGTTGACCACGCTGCCGGCGTAGGCCAGGCGCAAGTTGACCCCCACCGTCTTGATGAAGGTGCTCTTACCCGCCATGTTCGAGCCGGTGATGATGGCAATCTGCCCGGTTTGCTCGACAACGAAATCGTTGCACACCTTACCAGCCGGAGGGATGAGCGGGTGCCCCAGCCCCTGCGCCTGGAAGACTGGCGGCTCGCTGGCCAGTTCGGGGAAGCTGTAAGCCGGGTTCAGGTGAGCGAAGTTCGCCAGCGAAGCCAGCGCCTCCAGCGTATAAAGCCTGTCCAGCCAGGCGGGCAGCGCCTGGCCAACGGCCAGCCTGGCCCGCCCGGCCAGGTAGGCCACGGCGAAATCCCAGGGCAGCAGCAGGTTCAACAGCAGGCCCAACACCGGGTTCATGCGCAGCCCGGCCCCAAAAGCAGCCAGCTTGACCTGCCACAGGCGAACCGAAGGCCGCTGGCCGCCCTGGCGCAGCGGCGCCAGCAGTTCTGCCAGGTGCGGGCAGCCCGCCAGGCGGCTGTTCTCCAGGTAGCGCAGCAGGGGCAGGAATTTCCCCAGCTCACGGTCCAGATCGACCACCGCTTCGATGAAGCGAGAGAAGGCGCTGCCGTTGGCCAGGTACACCACCAGGTACAGACCGGCGCTGACCACCCAAACCGGGGGCCAGCCGGCCAGCAGCGCTCCCCAGAACAGGATCAAGTTCAGCGCCACCATGCCCGTAGAAAGCAGCAGCAGCCAGCCCAATCGACGCGTGGGATATTCCTCGCTCAACCAGTCCAGCATTTTTTCGCCTTCGAGCTTCTCTTTGGAAACCAGGCGGAAGGTCAGCGCAAAGCGGTCGCGGAAGTGCGCCAGCGGCTTCAGCTCTTCCACCAGGCGCTGGCGGGCGGCGATCTGCGCCAGGTCGGGCTCGCCCTGCACCAGCCACTGCGCCAGCAGGCGGCTTCCCTGCCGAGAGATGGCCGTGTCGAGCAGGTGATGCAGCGAGCGCGGCCCGGTCAGATCCAGGTCGATGTCCAGCGGCGAGCGCGGCCAGCCCGGCAGGACTGGCTCTGGCAGGGCCCCCCAATCCAGGCGCAGGCGCGCCAGGTGGGCGGCCTTGATCTCGCTCCACAGGCGCAGCTTTTCGATCCAGGCTTCCACCCGGTTGTGCCGCCAGGCAACCAGGGCGAAGATCGCCACGAAAATCGCCAGGGCGCGCCAGCCCCAGGCTTCGCCCAGGCGGCTGGCTGCCAGCCAGATGCACACGCCGCCGGCCAACACCAGCCCCAGGCGCAGCCAGGAAAAGCGCCGGCTCACAGCCCGCAGCCGTTCCTGCCGCCGCCCCAGACGCTCGATCCCCCGCTCTAGCACCCGCTCTCTCTGCCCATCTATTCCAAGCTTCCTCACTGCCTCATCCTTCATTGCCTCGTTACCTTATTGCCTGTTCACCCAATTACCTGCCCCCCTATTTTACCTGATCCAGATTCGATCTGCCCGCCAATCCATTTCTGGTTATAATCTAACATAGAAAACCACACACGGCTCCAGGATCGATGCACTTTCAGAGTGCACAGCACCTGGGCAGATCGAATTGTAACGCACCTGGACAATCCTAAGGAGGTGGTTATGTTCGAACGCATCCATTCCCTGATGGCCCCGCCGGTATTCCCGGAGGATGAAGATGCCACGCGCTCTGCCCGGGTGCTCAACCTCCTGCTGTTAACCTTTATTTTCATCCTGGGCCTCGTCTTCCTTGCCAATTTCTTCCTGTACGTCCAAAAATCACTCAGCCTGGTCTTCATCCTGCTGTTCTTCCTGGTGCTGGTCAGCGCTTATCTCCTGCTGCGCTTCGAGCGCGTCCGGCAGGCCAGCCTGGTATTCGTTTCCGGCTTGTGGGTGGTCACCACTGCCTTGCTGATCCTGGCAGGCGGCGCTGTCAGCCCCATCGTTTCTTTCTATTTTGTTGTGGTTGTCTTCGCCGGGCTTCTCTTAGGCAGCCGCGCCGCACTGACCTCGGCAGCGCTGTGCAGCCTGGCCGGGCTGGGCATGCTTATGTACGATACTCAGGTCGCCCCGCTACCGCGCTTCTTTCCTGTGCCGGCACAGGCCGGTTGGGTAGACCTGAGCGTTGGCCTGTTCCTGATCACCGTCACCCTGAACATCGCCTTGCGCGATCTCAAAGCCGCCCTGTCGCATGCCCACGAGCAACTCCTCCGGCGCAAACAGGCCGAGCAAGACCTGCAAAAAACTCACCAGGAACTAGTACAGGCCTATGAAGAGACCCTGGCAGGCTGGGGGCGCGCCCTGGAAATCAGCAAATTCGAGGTCGCCGGGCACGGCTCGCGCGTCGTCGATCTCACTGTGCAGTTGGCGCGCCAGATGGGTGTCCCCGAATCCGATCTGATCCACGTGCAGCGTGGGGCGCTGCTGCACGATATCGGCAAGATCGCCGTTCCCAACCGGATTCTGGACAAACCTGGCCCATTGAACGACGAAGAATGGGCCATCATGCACCAGCACCCCACTTACGCCCAGAAGATGCTCGCCGGCATCGCTTTCTTGCAGCCGGCCCTGGATATCCCCGTCTATCACCACGAGAAATGGGATGGAACAGGCTACCCGCAAGGTCTGAGCGGCGAGCGAATCCCACTGGCAGCGCGCATCTTCGCCATAATCGACATGTGGGATGCCCTGATCAGCGAGCGCCCCTATCGGCGGGCCCTGCCGCCTGAACAGGCCCTGGCCCTGATCCGCCAGGAGTCCGGCAGTCGCTTCGACCCGGCCGTGGTGGCTGCCTTTATGCAAGCCATCCAGAACATGGGAAAAGATCAGCCAAGCCCAACTCGTCTCCACGAGGTGTCTTATGAGCAACCCGATCCTGTATGAACTGTCTCAACAAATCGCCCAACTGCTGCTGCCTTTCCTGCCTGATCTGCTGCGCGGCGAACGGCCTGCCGGCAGGCTGGTTTTTGGCGAGCAGCCAGAGCTGGCGCGCCAGGTCTGGGAACGCATGGCGGCTCCGATTTCCGATCTGCCCGAGCTGGCCTACCGCCTGGGCGAGATCGCCGACGCCCCGGGGGACCCGCGCGCCCTGGCCCTGCTCTCCTGGGAGCTGGAAAAGCTCATGCAGCGCCTGGGGGCGCCGGTCATCGACGATTTAGTCGGACTGCTCAATGCTGGCGTTACCCAGGAATCCCTGTACACCAAGGGCCCGCTTTCCGGCGCTGGCCGGGAGAAAGGCCCTGGAGAAACCACCTGGCGCAGCATCGAAGAGCCGGCGGAGCCCGGCGGCGAGGAGCTCTATCGACCAGACGCCTCCGGCGGCGCGCCTCCAGACCCCAGCGGCATGGCCTACACCACGCCATTCACCGCGCCGCCTGCGGCCGCCAGCTCGGAGCGGCCCATCCTGGAGGCGCCCATCCTGGAATCCGACAGCTACCTGCGCGCCGAAATCACCGAGCGCCCCGACGACCAGCCCCTGCCGCTCGACCAGGAGTCCACCCTGGCAATCTTGGTCGATACCGAGGGGGGGGGAAGCGCTGTGAGCTTCGACCGCAGCCGCCTGTTCCAAAAGGGCGAGCAGATCGAAGAACTTAACGTGCACCTGGCCAGCCAGGATTTCACCCTCCACACCCGCTCGCCGCAGGTGCTGCGCCTGCGCCCGCAGGGGCGCTCGCGCAACAAGGCGCGCTTCGATATCGAGCCGAAACAGGCCGGCCCCGCCGAAGCCACCGCCCTGATCTACAAAGACAACAACTTCATCCAGGGCATGAGCGTGCGCATGAACGTGGCGGAGGCTCCGCTAACCAGCGGACAGCCCCCCATCGACAGCGTGGAAAGCCTGGGCCGCCCGCTGGACGGCTTCACCGCTCTGCAGCCGCGCGACGCCCTGCTCTTTATCAAGAACAACGGCGCCAGCTTCGACCTGACCCTGGTCGGGCCGGTGGCGGCCGAGGCGCGCCTGCCATTCACCCTGCAAGCCCTGAGCGAGAAGATCGCCGCTGCCCGTAACGCCCTGCAGCAGGTTGTCTGGCTGGCGCAGGGTCCCGATGAGTTGTACGTGCACCCCAGTGACCAGCCCGTCACAGACGACGTGATCCTGCCTTACCAGGCGGATGTCTACATCCCCTACGATGTCAACCAGAGAGCGCTGCAAATCCTGGCCCGCGCTGGCTACATGCTCTACCATGACCTGTTCTACAGCCCGGCCGCCAGCCTGGAAGCCCGCAACATCGGCAATAAGCTGCTCGAGCTGACCCGCAGCGGATCGATCCACTTGCAAATCGTCTCGCAGGAATTCTTTCTGCCCTGGGGCCTGCTCTACGTGGCCCCAAGGTTCGACCCTCAGAACATCGAGCCCGAGTACTTCCTGGGCATGAAACACGTTATCGAGCACATCCCCCTGCAGGTGCGCATGCCGGTGATGGACAACCGCATCTCCAGCCAGCCGCGCCTGTCGGTCAGCGCCAACCTGGACCCTGACATCGACCTGAGCCTGGGCCTGGAGGTGGTTGCCCGCCAGATGGACTTCTGGCAAACCGCCAGCCAGAAAGGCCGGGTGGATTTGCAGGTGCGCCAGACGCCCGAAGCCCTGCAGCAGGCCCTGGCGCAGGCCGGGGAGACCAGCGACCAGATCCTGTACTACTACGGGCATGCCGAATCCGACCCGGCCGACGCCCAGCGCTCGAAGCTGCTCTTCGCCGGGCAGGCGCCCCTGGCGCTGGAAGACCTGCTGATCCTGGGCAGCGAAGAGCAGCAACTGGCCGGCCAGCCGCTGGTTTTCATCAACGCCTGCGAATCGGCCGAGCTCTCGCCCCTGTTCTACAGCGGCTTCATGCCCTATTTCGTTGACAAAGGGGCGCGCGGCATGATCGGCACCGAATGCCAGACGCCGGCCGTCTTCGCCGCCGAATGGGCCCGGCGCTTCTTCAAACGCTTCCTGGAAGACGGCCAGCCCCTGGGCGAGGCCTTCCTGGATCTGCGCCGCGAGTTCTACACCCGG
Organism: Chloroflexota bacterium; assembly: GCA_040752025.1. Classification (GTDB taxonomy): domain Bacteria; phylum Chloroflexota; class Anaerolineae; order Anaerolineales; family UBA4823; genus JBFMFR01. The sequence goes on from JBFMFR010000031.1 coordinate 55,108, forward strand.
CACAACAACCTGCTCGGCCTGGTCTACGCCCTGTACTGCGATGGCGACACGCGGGTGGAACCAAAGTTAGGCAAATTGTGAAAGTCAAGCTGATCTTCCCGTCGATGTCGAGCGAGATCGACCTGTTGGGCGGGCGCTCGCCCGTCTCGGAGGTGATCAACCGCCTGCTCGGCTGGGGCAGATCAAACTACACACCGCCGCTCTCCCTGCTCATGCTGGCTGCCGTCACCCCGCCCGGGATCGAGGTGCAATTGGTTGACGAGCGCCTGGAGACGCTCGATTTCGATGACCCGGTCGACCTGGTGGGCGTTTCGGTGGTCACCTACGCCGCGCCGCGCGCCTACCAGGTCGCGGCCGAGTACCGCCAGCGCGGCGTCAAAGTGGTCTTCGGCGGCATCCATCCCAGCGCCCTGCCGAAGGAGGCCGCCCTGCACGCCGACGCCCTGGTGCTGGGCGAAGGCGAGAGCGCCTGGGTGGATTTGCTGGCCGATTTCCAGCGCGGCGCCCTGCAGGCCATCTACCGCGGCCGGCCGCAGATGGACCTGGACGCCCTGCCCTTCCCGCGCCGGTCGATCCTGCCGCACCCCGAAAAATACCTGACTACCAAGGTGCTGACCGCCACGCGCGGCTGCCCGAACACCTGCACCTTCTGCTCAGCGGGCGTCGGCCTGCTCAAGAAATACCGCAAGCGCAGCATGGAGAGCGTTATCGCCGAGCTCGAGCAGGTGCCCGGCAAGCTGGCAATCTTCTTCGACGACAACATCGGCTGGGAGCCCGAGTACGCCAAGGCGCTCTTCCGCGCCATGATCCCGCTGCACCTGCGCTGGTACGGGGAGCTTTCCGCCAACGCCCTGGACGACCCCGAGCTGGTCGACCTGGCGGCACAGAGCGGCTGCTTCATGCTGGGGGTGGGCTTCGAGAGCATCTCGCCCCAGGTGATCACCAGCATCCGCAAGACGCAGACCAACCATCCCGAGCGCTACGCGGCGCAAATCCGGCGCCTGCAAAACGCTGGCATCGTCACCTGGGCCGGTTTCATGCTCGGCTTCGACGACGACGACCTGGGCAGTTTCTCTGGCCTGGCCGAGTTCATCGAGCGCGTCAACCTGGAGATCGTCAGCCTGTACCTGCTCACGCCCTTCCCCGGCTCAGTGCTGTTCCGCCAGTACGACCGCCAGGACCGCCTGCTGCACAAGGATTGGGGCAATTACGAACCAGCCGATGGGGCCTGCGTTTTCCTGCCCAAACAGATGACTCCGGCGCAGTTGATGGATAATTTCCTGGCCCTGCAAGAACAGGTCTACAGCCTGAAAGCCGTGCTGGGCCGCCTGCGACGCTCGCCCACCTGGTTCTCGATGGGCAGCCTGGCCGCCCTGCACCTCAACCTGGAGAGCCGCAGCAGCCTGCCGGAACTGCGCAAGAAGATGGAAGCCTATAAACGCCAGGTTTTCGATAACTACTCTGGCACCCCTGCATCCACTTGAGCAGGGGGCTGCGGCGCGAGCCATTTCCAATCGATGTAGAACAGGCCGGCCACCAGCAGGATGGGCAGCACGAAGAGCAAAAGATTGGGCAGGGCGGAGATATCGCGCACAAACAGGATGGCGAACAGCACTCCCACCACCAGAAAGGCCACGAACCCCACCGCCGGATGCCTCCAGGCAGCGACCAGCAGAACGATCATAACGATCGACGGAATGTTGTGGATCAGGAAACCGACCAGCAGTTCGAGCGGGGAGGCCTGCATCTCGAACACATCCAGGGAGAACAGGCTGATGAAGAAGATGATCAGGATTGCCGCAACGCGCGGCGCCCAGCGGACGACCTTCGCCAGGCGCGGGTTGACCTGCCCGAGAGTGGCATGCTCGCGCCAGGCGATCCCCAGCACGTAGAGCGAGCCGTACAGCAGCACCAGCGGGATCGAGAGGATGGGGATGTTGAGCAGCGTTTTCCACCACACCATAAACTCCGGGTCGGAGAGCCAGTTGGCGTAGCTGAAGGCTGCAATTGTGAGCACGTACAGGCTAATCAAGACGATCAACAGCACCCGGTTGAAACGGGACTTCTGAGTATCCATAACATCGCCCTCCTTTCGAGCAGCCAGGATCTTCACAGGCAATTACCCATCGCAATCATTATAACCCCACTATAGAATAAGGGATACAAATCAGGCAGAGGCTTGCACCTCGGGAGCGCTGACCCCGAGCTTGACAACGATCTTCGCCACGAATTTCTCGAATTGGACGAAGAAAACCAGCGGCCCCAAAATTTGTCACCGATGGTCTTGATACTCTACATGAAATCAGCTAAAATGATGGCGCCACATCAATAGATTCTCTGATCCACATCGAGCAGGAAATCGAAGCTCGACAGGCCAAAACCTAAACTGCACCTGGATGCAGATGCCTCTCACAGAATATGGAAACCCAAACCAAAACACCCAACCCATTCCTTGCCATCTGGATCAAGCCGCGCGGCACGCTGCGCCACATCCTGGACACCAACCCGCAGCAGCACGTGCTGCTGTTAGCCGCCCTCTCCGGGATCTACCGGGCGTTCGATAATGCCTCCAAACAGAGCCTGGGTGACAGTTTTGCCTTTTTACCGCTGCTGGCGGTATGCATCCTGGCTGGTGGACTGATCGGAATTGCCAGCGTATACATCACAGCGGAGTTATTCCGTTGGGCAGGGAGCGCCCTGGATGGAAAAGCAACTTCCGAAGAAATGCGCGCCGCCCTGGCCTGGTCGGCTTTGCCGGATTGCGTTCTGCTCGTCATTTATATCCCCATCCTGGTAATTTACGGACACAAATGGTTCACCAGTTCGCCGGAGTGGATGAGCGCGGAACTGGCGCTGGCGATCATCATCGTGCTGGCTCCCATCGGCATTGTGATGCTGGCCTGGCGCGCTTTCTTGTTCGTGAAATGCCTGGCGGAGGCACATCGCTTCTCGGCCTGGCGCGGCCTGGCGACCGGAATTCTGGGAACCGCGGTGGTTGTTGTGCCGCTGCTTGTGTTTTTTGCACTATTCTAGGCAATCCACCCGCAACACCGCGTAAATCATGGGACATTTCATATGCCTGCTCACAACCGCAACCGTTACGCCGACTTTGTCCAATACACCCCTTACGAAAGTGAAGCCTGGCAGGGCGAGATCAATGTGTGCTTCAGCCAATCCACCGCCGGCTGGATCTTGCTGTGGATCGCCTCCACCGCCTACCTGCAACATATCACCCTCTACACCTCCGAAGTGATGCCCCCCTACCCGGACCTGCTGCGCTGGCTGGAAGCTATCACCGAAAAGCGCCTGCCCGCCGACTGCGCCATTTTCGAAGAAGGCCCGGTGAAAACGCTGCGCGCCCGCTCTGCGGAAGACGGCCTGCTCGACTTCCAGATTCTGGACAATTATTGGGAAATAGAAGATGCCGAGATCATCTTCCGCTGCCGCGTTTCCCCTCGCCAGTTGGTGGCTGAGTTCGTCGCCAAGCTGGAACTGCTGCTCGAGAAGTACTACATCCCCGAGGAATGGCCGCACGGCGGCGATCTGCGGGGGTTGGACCTTTCAAAGTTGAAGAGTTACCTGGGGGATAGCTGAGATATAATCGAGTCAGGAGGTTGCACTGAACAGCATCCTGACCACACTTGAACACATCGACTTTCTAACAATACTCTGGCTGTTTCCAGTGCGCTTCATGAAATTGAGGAATGGAATATCATGAAGTGGTACCAGCGCAACTATACGGACTTGCCACCTTCAACGGATCGGAGCGCTCGTACGTGGATTGTGTTCGTTAGCCTGGTGGGCTATCTGGGCAGTGCTGATGGTGCCTGGTTTGATCCAGACTGTCAGGGGTGGCAACGAGATGACATCGCCGGTGCGCGCCATCCATAGATTGGGCATCAGTCTTTCGGGGAGAATTTTCAAATCATCCTGAACAGTGCTTGTGCAAATATCCATATCGATCAGTAAAAGAAAAAAATCTATCTGATCCACATAAAACTCTGAGGAGGAAGAGCTATGAAAGTTAAACCAGCAAGCTTATTGGTGATTGTGATCCTGATGAACGTCATCGTTGCCAGTTGCGCGCCGGCGCCAACTGCAACACCGCAACCCACAAAGGCCCCAGCGGCGACGAAAGCCCCGGTAACCGGTGGGTCCAGCACAACTGCGCCAGAATTCATCGAGATTGGCGCATCGATCCCCCTGACCGGGAAATATGCCTCCCTGGGGACCATGATCAAGCCAGGCTACGAATATGCTATCGCAGACATCAACGCACAAGGGGGCGTTTACGTTAAACAATACGATAAAAAAATCCCGCTGCGCCTGACCTACTCTGACGACGGGTCCGACCCCGCCAAAGAGGTCGAAATCATGGATTCCCTTTTCGCCGAAAAGAACTTGACCGCCTACCTGGGAGGCGCAGGCAGCGACATGCACATCGCTGCAGCAGCCGTCGCTGAAAATAACCAGGTGCCCTACTGCGGCGTGGCCTTTTCGCTATGGAAGGTCCACCAGCAAGGATATCGATACCTGTTCTCGCCATTCCCCAAGTCGCCGGCGGACGCTAAAGACGTGTTTACCTTCCTCAATGAAGTCCTCCCTGAAGGAGAAAGGCCAACCAAAGTGGCAATTTTCTCCGAGACCACCGATTGGGGCAATGAGCTGGGCTCGCTTTGGGAGAGAGAAGCCGTCACACACGGGTTTGAAATCGTGGTCCACGAGGATTATGCCCCCGGTACCAAGGATTTCTCGGACTTGATCCAAAAAGCCAAGGCTGCGGGCGCCGAGGCGCTCCTGGCGCTGCCAAACTTTCCGGATGGAACTACCTTGTTCAACCAAATGAGCGAACTCGGATGGGCGCCCAAATACAGCCTGATCATCCGAGCAGCAGACAACGTTACCTGGGTCGAAACCTTGGGGAAAACCGGCGACTACATCGCAAACTTCCCCGGCTGGCATCACGCCTTGAAGTTCCCCGGCGTCGAGGCGTTGAACGAAAAGTACCAGGCCGAATTCGGCAGGCCGGCCGAGCCGTTGACCGGGCCAGCCTACGCCTGTGTGCAAATCTTCGCCAACGCCATCGAGTTAGCCGGCACTTTGGACCGCCAGGTCATCCGTGACGCGGTTTCAATTACCTCGATGACGACAGTGATCGGGCCGGTATCCTTCAACCCGGATGGCACCGGCTACGTTCTGAACCCGATGGTGCAATGGCAAAATGGCAAGCTGGAATTGATCTGGCCGCTCGACCAGGCGACGGCTCCCTTCCTATACCCGGCGCCGCCGTTCGACCAGCGCTAAACTGCGTAGTATAAGCGTGACGATAGGCGCATTGCCTATCGTCACGCTTTTGTTTGAAGCACTGTCGGCGCAGTCGAGGTCAAATCCAGGATTGCTTTTTAGTACTATATGTGATACTATTCTTGAAAGCGAATGAGCAAACACGCCAAGAGTCTGGCCCGCCTCCGTCAGAATCCTAACAGCGTACGCTTCGAAGAGATCGATAAGATTCTGCTCGACCTGGGATACGACAAGCGCCAAAGGGGCAGCCATGCAATTTACACTCGCCAAGGATCGCCACCGATTACGATCCCATTCCGAAAACTATTCATATTACCCGTTTATGTCAAACAAGTGATCCGGATTATCGACCAGTTCAACACAGCAGGCGATTCAGATTTGGATGTATAGCTCCCCAAGGTACTACCATGACGACAACAAATGTGGATGAATATCTTCAGCGCCCTTACACCTTCGAAATCGTCAAGGATGAAACAGAAGGCTATGCAGGCTGGTTTGGGCGCGTGGTAGAACTGCCGGGCTGCATGACGCAGGCAGACAGCTTCGCCGAACTCCAGACCATGCTCGAAGATGCCATGCGCGCCTGGATCGAAACAGCGCTGGAGCAAGGCCTGCCCATCCCTGAGCCCAGGGACACCCAGGAATACAGCGGCAAGTTCGTGGTACGGCTGCCGCGCTGGCTGCACCGCGAGCTGGTGGAATCCGCCGAGCGCGAGGGGGTCAGCCTGAACAGCTTGGTAAGCGTGGCTCTGGCGAAATCTGTTGGGTGGGCAGCGGCGCAGGGTCAAGGGGAGGCGGGGTTGCGCCTGGGGCAAGGCGTTCTGGCGATGCAGGTGAGGGAAGACGCGGCGAAACATTATGGGATGAAGGGTAAAAAAACAAGGAGGATACACAGGAAGTAGATTCGGTAAGTGATCCATGCCCCTCACCCCCGGCCAAATCCTGAACAACCGCTACCGCATTGCCTGGCGCCATCTGCTTGACTCTGCTGCCCATCTGTCCTAGAATCAAGACGAATATCCATTCCACCTCAGTTCGCGCCAGGAGATGCAGCGATGGACTTTGATGCCGGCTACAACTTCACCATCGAGACAGGGGGCGACGACGAGTCCAAGCGCTTTTTGCAGGGTATTTGGATGAAAAGCCATAGATAAACTTATGCGCGACCCTATGCCCGTGCCGGTCCTGCTCACCAAAGTCACCCTGCCGCATCGCAGCAAGGGACTGCTGACGCGCCCGCGCCTGGTGGAGGCCCTGGAAGAGGCGCTGGACCGCAAATTGACCCTCCTGGTTGCCCCGGCCGGGTATGGCAAGACCTCCCTGCTGATCGACCTGGCTCACCGCCACGAATTCCCCTTCTGCTGGTACTCGCAAGACCAGACGGATGATGACCTGCCCGGCTTCCTGGCGCATTTCATCGCCTGCATCGAACAGCGCTTCCCCGCCTTTGGGGCGCAGTCGCGAGCCGCCCTGCAAGCCCTCAGCCAGGGCGAACTCTCGCTCGAGCACTGCGAGACGGCCATCGTCAACGAACTTTACCAGACGGTCGCCGAGCACTTCATCATCGTCCTGGACGATTATCACCTGGTCAGCCACAACGAAGAGATCAACCGCTTCACCAGCCGCTTCGTCCAGGATGTCGACCAGAACTGCCACCTGGTGATGCTCTCCCGGACGCTGCTGGCCCTGCCCGACCTGCCCTTGATGGTCGCCCGGGGGCAGGCCAGCGGCATGGGCTTGCAGGACCTGGCCTTTCGCCCTGGCGAAGTCAAATCGCTGATGCTGCAAAACTACCAGCAGGCGATTTCGGACGAAGCCGCCCAGGAACTGGCGCGCAGGACGGATGGCTGGATCACCGGCCTGCTGCTCTCCGCCCAGACCATGTGGCAGGGCATCTTGCAGCAGTTGCCCACACAGCGCGCCTCCAGCGCGGAATTGTACGCTTACCTGGCCAACCAGGTGCTGGACCAGCAGCCCCCCGATCTGCGCGATTTTCTCCTGCGCACCTCCTACATGGACGAATTCAACGCCGAGCTGTGCCAGGAACTGCTCGGCCCGCCGCCGGCGGCCGGCGCCTGGCAGGCGATGCTGGAAAAGATCGTGGCGCAAAACCTGTTCGTCCTGCTGGTGGAGAAGGATGGGTTTTGGCTGCGCTATCACCACCTGTTCCGCGACTTCCTGCAGGAGCGCCTGCGCCAGGAGGCTCCCGCACAGGTCAGCCAGATGCGCCACGCCCTGATCGAGATCTACAGCCGCCGCCAGGAGTGGCAAAAAGCCTACGCCATCTGCACGACCCTGAACGAGCTCGAAATTACCGGGCGGTTCCTGGAACAGGCGGGCGAGCCGATGGTGCGCAGCGGGCGCGTGGCCCTGCTGCGCACCTGGCTGGAAGCCCTGCCGGCTGGCTTCCTCGAGGCGCGGCCAGCCCTGCTCGACAAGCTCGGCATCGTCCTGGTGACGCAGGGCGATACCCGCCGCGGCCTGAGGCTGCTCGACTAGGCCGTGGCGCACTACCGCCAGGACCAGCGTCCGCGCAGCCTGGCCGGGGCGCTGGCCTGGCGCGCCCTGGTGCACTTCTTGCTGTCCGACTGGCAGCGGGCCACGGACGATGCCCAGGAAGTGCTGCGCCTGACCCAGGCAGCGGACGGCGACGGAGCCCTGCAGCGCTTCCGCGCCGAAGCTTACCGCGTGCTCGGGCAGAAGGAGCGCCTGCTGGGGGACGCACAGCAGGCCATCCAGCAACTACGCCAGGCGCTGGTGCTCTACCAGGAACAGGGAGATGCACGCGGCGCCAACCTGATCCTGCTCAGCCTGGGGGCCGCCTATTACGACGCCGGGAATTTCTCCTCGGCGCGCGCCTGCTACCAGCAGGCCCTCGAATATTACCAGGCGCACGGCGAGCGCTTCCTGGAAGCGGCCGTGCTCAACGACCTGGCCGTGCTGCACCACATCGATGGCGAATACGCCCAGGCTTTCGCCACCTTCGAACAGGCCCTGGAGGCCGCCCGGCGCGGCAGCAATGCCCGCATCGAGAGCCTGGCGCTGGTCGGCATCGGCGACCTGTTCATCGACCTGGAGGCGCCGGAAGCCGCCCTGCAGGCCTACGCCCAGGCGCGCCAGCGGGTGGAACGCAGCAAAGATCTTTTCCTGGAGGTTTACCAGCAGATTGCCGAAGCCGCGGCGCTGCGCTTGCAAGGCAATTTCACCCAGGCCGGCGGCCTGCTGGGTGCGATCCAACACAGCCTGGAGTCCGGCGCTTCGAACTACACCCGAGGACTCTGGCTGCTGGAGAGCGGGCAGTTGTCCCTGGCCCAAAAACACAACCCACCCGCCCGAGAGCAACTGGCGGGCGCGGCGCAGTTGTTCGAAGGCGGCAGCCAGCGCATCCTGGCCGGGCGGGCCAACCTGCTCCTGGCCGGGGCGCTGTTCGCCCTGGGCGATCTTCCAGGGGCCAACGAACACCTGGGGAAAGCCTTTCAAGGTGTGCAAGACCTGGAAAGCCAGCACATGCTGGTGTGCGCCGCCCGCCAGGTGAAGGCCCTGCTGGCCTCGCCAGAGCTTTCGCCGGCCAACCGGCAGCCGGCGTGGCGCCTGTGCGAACGCGTGCGGGCTTTCGAAGCCAGTCTCTTGCCGCTCAGGCGCTCGCTGCGCTTCCAGGAAATGGAGATCCATTTCTCGCCTCCGGTGCTCTCCATCCAGGCCCTGGGCGCAGCCCGGGTTCTGCTGGATGGCAAGCCGGTCACCGGCGCCGATTGGCAGACTCTGACCACCCGCGATCTGCTCTACCTGATCCTGAGCCAGCCGCACGGCTGGAACAAAGAGGTGTTGGGGGAAATCCTGTGGCCCGACAGCTCACCGGCCCAGTTGAAGAACCGCTTCAAGAACGCCATCTACCGCCTGCGGCGTGCCCTGAGCCAGGATGTGATCCTCTTCGATGGCGAGCGCTACAGCTTCAACCGCGACCTGGATTATTCCTACGATGTCGAGCGTTTCGAGGCGCTGCTGGCCCAGGCCAGGAGCATTACAGACCGGCAGAAACTCAAGCAGGTCCAGGCGGAGTTGATGCGCCTCTACCAGGGGGACTATCTTCCGGAGGTGGATGGCTCCTGGGTGACTCCACAGCGCGAGCACCTGCACCAGGCCTACCTGGAAGCTGGCCTGCAACTGGCGCAACTGCACCTGGATGACTCGCAGCCCGAACAGGCGCTGGAAGTTTGCCAGCGCCTGATCCGCGTGGACGCCTGCCTCGAAAAAGCCTATCACCTGGGCATGCAAGCCCTGGCGGCCAGCGGCGACCGGGCAGGCGTGGCGCGCCTTTACGGAAAGCTGCAAGACAGCCTGGAGACTGAAATGGGCATGTCGCCCTCCGCCCAGACCAGCGCCCTGTTCCGCTCCCTGACACGCTAATCCGCAGACCCTAAAAAAACTCCCGGCCCGGCCCAGCCGGGATTTTTTAATTTTACGTTAATCTTTACCCTGCGCCCTGAGGCAGTTTTGCAGCCTGCTCCCCGCGAAGATAAGCACATCTTCAAACATGAGCTTGTTTTTAGCGAAGGAGCTACCATGAAACCCTATCTGAACAACCTGTATCTGGCCGCCGCGCGCCTGGACCGCAAGTATATCCAGCTTTTCCTGCTGCTCTTGAGCCTGAGCCTGCTGGTGATCGGCGCCGGCGCGCCGGTCGGCGGCGGTGATGGCGTGCCTGGAGGGGGCGGCGGGTAATCCGCCGCAGCCAGGCATGGTTCTGCTTTGGGCAGTCGCCTTGGGGCTGGCGGCCGGGCTGGCACGCGCCTGGCTCACCCGCCAGCCCTTCCGGCAGGAGACGCCAGATCACATCTGGCTGCTGTTGGCGGCCGCATCGCTCCAGGCCATCGCCTTTTATATCCCGGCCACGCGCACGGCCATGCCCAAATGGCTGGCCGCCCTGGCGCTGGTCGGGTCACAGGCGGGCCTGCTGGTTTTCGTATACCTCAACCGCAGGCAGGCCGGGTTTCCGGTGCTGGGGGCCGGCCTGGCTTTGAATATCCTGGTGATCGTCGCCAACTGCGGCTGGATGCCAACCAGCCCGCAGGTCCTGGCTGAACTGTTCCCGGGTTACCCCAGCGCGGCGCTGCAGCCCGGGATGCGCGTCGGCTGGAGTAAAGACGTTCTGCTGCTGCCGGCCGAGACGCGCCTGGCCTGGCTGTCTGACTGTATGCTTTTGCCAGCCTGGTTTCCGCAGCGCGCCGCCTTCAGTTTCGGCGACGTTTGGATCGCCACCGGTGCATTCTGGGCCTTGTGGGCCAGGGGAGGCCCACAAGGCTGGGGGATTCCCAAGCTAACCACTCAGGAGAAAACATGACAACAAAACACTGGCAAGACCTTTCAGGGCACGCCAAAGCTTACATCCCTCCGCGGCTTGAACGTGTTCGCCTGCTGCCAGAGGATCGGGCTTTTTTACGCAATCACCCCGAACTCGGCGACCAGCCAGCCTTCTGGGACAGCGACGCGCCGCTTTCTCCGGAATTGGAACAGTACCTGGGGGAACTGATCGCCGAGCGCAGAAATCATCATCCACCAGGCACATAGCAACACCATCGAAAGGAGATCATGCATGGATCTGATTACCACCGACCAGGCATTCCTGCCAGTCAGCGAACAGATGCAGCCGGAGAAAAGCAGCGAGATGAGCCGGCTTCTGAATGCCGCCCTGATCGACCGCCAGTTTTGCGACTTGCTGCTCACCCATCCCGAGCTGGCCCTGTCCAAAGGTTATAACGGCGAAGCATTTCTGCTGAGCTTTCGCGACAGGCAGTTCATCCTGAGAGCGAGGTTCGCCTCACTCACCGACTTCGCTGAACGCTGGCTGGCGTTCGATCGCCGCGGCAGCAGCCAGTCTGTGCGCAACCGGTAGCCGTGCGATGCTGGTCGTAAACGATCATCGCCTCATGACCCAGGCATCCGGTCCACCTATGCGGCAGGAGAGGGTTTTGGTGGCAAACAGCCATCCAGCCGCTCTCGAGGCTATCAAGAACTTACTGGTAGATGGTTTTTGCGTGGTTCAGACTGTGCGCAGCGGGGAACTGGCTCTCCAGGCAGCCAGGGACTTCCCGCCAGATATCATCCTGCTCGACACAGCCTTCGCCGACATGACCGGTTTCGAAGTTTGCCGGCAGCTCAAAGCCGGTGAGCGGGCCCTCGCCATCCCGGTGTTGTTCCTGGTCGACCCGGAACAGCCTGAGGAGATCAGCAAGGTATTTCAGGTTGGGGGGAGCGATATCATCGCCAGGCCCGTCAGCCGGGAAGAGCTGCTGGCGCGCCTGGCGATGCACCTGGCATCCCAGCGCCTGAAGGTCGAACTGGAAACCGAGCGCAGCGAAAAAGCGCGCCTGGAGCAGGAAGCCCAGCAGTGGAAGCAAACCCTCGAAGAGCAGGTCAAGCAGCGCACCCAAGAGCTGGAAACTGCTTTGGCCAACGAGCGCGCCGGGCGCGAGCAGGCGATCATCGCCGCCCGCATGACTGCCATGAGCAAGATGGCCGCGCTGATCGTGCGCGACCTGACCTACCCGCTCAGCGCCATGCAGCAAGACCTGATCGATATCAGCGTGCTCGTCCAGGAGAATCCCGGGGCGGCCCAGGCGCTGGAACGCTCACGCGCCAACCTCGAACACCTGGCGAAAGTGGTCACCGAGCTGCACCAGATTTGTGTTCTATAGCGCTTTTACTTGATTCGGATGGGCGCACGCTCCAGCGCTGGCTGGCGCAGCGCGCTGCACAAGCATAGCCACCTGCTTGCCGGAAAAAGCAAGTTTCCCGGAGTTTCAGAAACTCCGGGAAACTGAAGGTACGATGGTTTTCTCTCTTAGCGATCCGGACGCACGGCCCTGGTTTGCAGGCGCAGGCCAACGCCTTTGAAGCGCGCCGGCAGGTCGATCATCAGGCGGCCCACATGCTCGCGCAACTGGGTGCGCAGGAAGGCGAGCGTCTTTTCATCTTCCGAAAATTCGCCGATCAAGAAGTCGAAGACGGCGTTGGTTTCTGAGCCCTCCAGCTCGTTGACCAACTGGTAGGCGTCTTCCAGGTTGTCGATCTGCGCCAGCAGCGTCTCCACCGGGATCGCCAGCGCTTTGCGGGCGTTCTCCAGCGCGGTGGAATCGGCCGGGGCGGCCAACTGCTCGGCGCTCAGGCGCTGGCGCAACTGTTCCAGCCAACGGGCGTGCCCGGCTTCCTCATCGGCGTAGTGTTTCCAGAAGAGCGCCACATCTTTATGTGGCGCGAACATCTTTTCGAGCTGCAAATACAGGTCACGGGCGGCCAGCTCGGCCGAGATCGCCATAGTGATCAATTCGTCTATCGTAGCTTGTGAGTCCATGATGCAAATCCTTTAACTTCTCCGCCATGCCAGCATGGTTTCGATCAACCCGCCCGATTATACCCGACAAAACCGCCCCGCTGGGATAAAAAACCTCCCAGCGGGGCGCAATCTGTTTCTAACTTCTACTTTCTCACCTCTAACTTTTAACTCGAGGCGCTGGCATAGCGGCGCAGTCCTACCCGAAAGACCCACGAAGCCCCCACGAACATGCCCAGCGCCAGGAGCAGGCTGCCCCACAGGGCCAGCGGGGAGGCCGCTCCCACCAGCGCCTGGGCCGGGATGGTGGTCATCACCCCCACCGGGATGACCCAGGTGAGCACCAGGCGCAGCCAGCCGGGGTAGACCCCCACCGGGTAGCGCGCCATCTGGAACAGGCTGTCAAACACCCAGGTGAACAGGAAGCCCGGGCTGATGAATACCAGGCTGGTGAAGACCAGGGCCAGGGCGTACAGGATGGTCACTGCGGCGGCCAGCGCCAGCAGGAAGGCCAGCAGGTTGGCCAGGGCCAGCGATTGGTGCAGGCCGGCCAGGGCCAGGCCGAGCACGCCCAGGCTGAGAGCCAGGTCGACCAGCGCCAGCGGGCGCCAGTGGCGCAGGCTGGCCTGGAACTGCACGTCCAGCGGGCGCAGCAGGGTGAAATCCAGCACGCCGCGCCAGATTTCGCCGTCCATGCCGGCCAAAGCGTCCAGGCTGGGGCCGATGAACAGGCTGCGCAGCGCCCCCAGCAGCAGGTAGATGCCCAGCAGGGCCAGCACAGCGGGGAAATCCCAGCCCTGCACCTGCTGCACCTGCCCGAAGAGCACCCACAGCCCCAGCACACCGCCGCCCAGGTTGAGCAGCGAGTGCAGCAGGCTGATCCAGAAGTTGGCCCGGTAAGCCAGCTCGCCCTGGGCAGAAGCGACAAAGAAAGAACGGATCAGGCATAGATAGCGCATCTCAGCCTCCGATGGCGGCATAGCGGCGCAGGCCGGCGCGCCACAACAGGGCGTACAAGAGCACCGCCAGCCCCAGCCAGGCGGCCTGCCCGGCAAAGCCCGCCCACAGCGCCGCGCCGCTGGCCTGCCCGGTGAGCACTTCCACCGGGAAGCCCAGCATGTAGCGGAAGGGCAGCAGCAGCGCGGCGACCTGCATCGGCCCCGGCAGCAGCGCCAGGGGCGCCACCTGCCCGGCCAACAGGAACACCAGGGTATCTTGCAGGGCCAGCAGGGCGTCGGCGCGCGCCGCCCAGAAAGCCAGCAGCGCCAGCCAGTAGCCCCACAGGAAGCGCAGCGCCCAGGCCAGCAGCAGCGCCGGCAGGAAAGCCAGCACGGCCGGCGGGCTTAGGTGCAGCTCGGGGCGCAGCACCAGGGCCAGCACGCCCACGATGGGGATCACGAAAGTCATGTAGACCACCTTCCCGGCAATCTCAGACGACAAGGCATGGTACAGCGGCGAGAGCGGGCGCAGCAGCAGGGTGCTCATGCTGCCATCCCGGATCAGGTCGCCCACCGTCCAGTTGGTCTGGGCGTAGGTGAGCTGGTTGACCAGGATCAGCGCCAGGTAATAGGCGACGAACTGGCCGCGCGTCAGCCCGCCGGCGGTAGCTTCCCCGGCAGCAGTGCTCCACACGAACAGGTAGATCAGGGGCGGGATCATCCAACTGAAGGCCAGCAGGAAGAAAAAGCTGCGGTACTGCATCCACGAGATCCAGGTGCTCTGGATCAAGGCCCAACCACCACGATGATTCATAGGGTTCTCCTCTGAAAAGTAGCCAGACTCCCGGAGTTTCGGAAACTCCGGGAGTCTCGAAGATCAATTAGCGCGCCACATCGTAGCGCAGCCAGAGCACGTCGCCCTCCAGACGCTCCAGGTGCGCCAGGCGCAGGGGCACCAGGCCCTCCAGCGAGGCGGGCAGGTCGGGCGCCTGGAAGATCGAGCGGGGCGAGATGCCGCCTGCCAGGCAGGGCGAGACCAGGATGCTGACCTCATCCACCAGGCCAGCGCGCAGCAGCACGCCGTTGAGGATGCCGCCGCTGTCGATGCGCACCCGCTCGACGGCGTAGCGCGCCTTCAGAGTTTGCAGGGCGGCGCGCAGATCGACGTGCTCGGCGCCAACCTGGATCAGCTCCACACCGCTGCGCTGCGCCTGCGCCAGGGCTTCAGCGGGGGTGGACTGCGAATACAACACCATCACCCCGCTCCAATAAGGCTGGTGGATCAGGCCCTCCCAGTTGCGGATGCGACCGCGGCTGTCGACCACCACCAGCCAGCGCAGCGTCTGTCCTTCGAAGCCAACGGCTTCTTCCTCGGGCGCCGCGCCAGCCGGGGCTGCCTGGGTGATGTCCAGGCCCTGGGCGGCAAAGCCCGTGATCAGGGTATTGCTGCCCGAGAGCATGGCATCTGCGCCGAAGCTCCCGGCGATGCCGTAATACAGGCCCATATCGACGGTATTGTCCATGCGCCCATCCAGGCTGATGGCGTTATGCAAGATTACGTGGGGTAACATGACTGCCTCCTTGATAAATTTGATCCATGACCGCCTCGATGGGCGGGTCTTCAACGCTCAGGTCGGCCACCGGCAGGCTTTCCAGCAGGCGGGCGGTCAGCGCCGGAGCAGCCTCACGCCCGACGCGCAGGGTCACCTGCCCGTCCTGGCATTCGATCAGGTCGACGCCTTCGCCCAGGGGCAGATCGACTTCCCCGGCTGTGCTGCCGTTGCGCAGCGCCAGGCGCAGCAGTTTGAAGGGCGCCAACTGGCGCGCCAGGCCCTCCAGGACCCCGTCGTAGAGCAGCTTCCCGTGGTGGATGAGGATCACGCGCCGGCACAGCGCCACCACGTCGGCCATGTAGTGGCTGGTCAGGATGATGGTCACGCCGCGCCGCCGGTTGTACTCCAGCAGGAAGCGCCGCAGGCGGGCCTGCATGGATACATCCAGGCCCAGGGTGGGCTCGTCCAGGAACAGGACCTGCGGCTGGTAGAGCAGCCCGGCCACCAGCTCGCACTTCATGCGCTCGCCCAGCGACAGGTTGCGCACCGGGCGCTCGAGCAGTTCACTCATGTCGAGCAGCTCGACCAGCTCGTCCAGGTTGCGGCGGTAGTCCTGCGCCGAGAGGCCGTAGATCTCGCCCAGGACGCGGAACGTATCCAGCGGCGGGATGTCCCACAGCATCTGGCTCTTGTTGCCCAGCACCATGCTGATGCGCCGCAGGTAAGCCATCTGCCGCTCCCAGGGCACGAAACCGGCCACGCGCGCTTGCCCGCGGCTGGGATGCAGCAGGCCGCTGAGCAGTTTGAGGATGGTGGTCTTGCCGGCCCCGTTGGGGCCCAGCAGTCCCACCACTTCGCCGGCCTGGATTTCGAAGCTGACCCCCTGCACGGCAGGCACTTCTTCGAAGGCCGGGCGCACCAGGCTGCGCAGGGCCGCCTTCAGCCCGGCGGCGCGCACCGGCACGCGGAAGGTCTTGCTCAGGTCTCGGACGATGATTTGTGCTTCGCTCAATTTTCACCTCGTTTTTCCAGGATAGAAATCCGATTTTTTTGCGTCACAAGCACGAACCAATTTTGTGAGTTGCTGGCAACGAAAGCGCTCTCCATTCCCAGGGCCAAAAAATCGGATTTCTTCAGGCTTTCTATACTTCCAAAATGATTGTACAACCCTGGGGGAATAGTGGAGGGTTGGAGCGACGCAGCCAATGGGGCATGACTCGAACCCGCCCCACACCGAAAAGACACCGGGTTTTTGACAAAAACCCGGTGTCTGCAAGCTGTATCGAAACCGAACTGAAACTAGAGGATCAAAACCTTGGTGCGCAAGTGGAGGCTTGGCTAACTACGCCGCGCCTGGATGATTTCCTCGATCAAAGCCACCAACTGCTTACACGAGTCTTGCAGCTCCGCCAGGGTGGTCAGCCAGCGATCGGTGACGTAGAGCACGTCTTCATCCGGGCGGGGGGTGTCCAGCGCCTGGCGCAGGTCCTGGCTCTCGCCCTGGTCCAGGCCCTGCAGCATGCGCAGGATGGCCATCAGGCTGTAGCGGGCGCTGCACAGCGTGCGGATAACGCGCAGTCGCCCGATCTGCCCGGCGCCGTACAGGCGGTAGCCGTTGCGCGGGCGGCGCGGCACGCGGATCAGCCCGTTGCGCTCCCAGTTGCGCAGCCGGTCGGCGCTCACCTCCAGCAGGCGCGCCGCCTGGCCGATGTGCAGCTCCTGCTGCGTGGCATCTGCGGCGCGTCCCTGCGCCCAGCGCTCCAAATACTGCGCCGCGGCCTCGGCCTGGGTGCGCTCGGTCTCGATCAGCACCTGCAAATGGTAGGCGCTCTCCAGCGCGCCGCCCAGGTCATCCCGGGCGCCCTGGAAGATCAGCGTGCGCGCCGTGCGGCGCACTTCGCCGCCCAGCCAGGTGAAGCGCATCGCCAGGCGCGCCAGGCGCATCTGCTCCAGGTGCGCCGGACTGAAGCGCCGGTAGCCGCTGGGGCTGCGCGGCGCAGTCGCCAGGAAACCCCAGGCCTCGTACAGGCGCACCGTGTTGGGATGCACCCCCACGGCGCGGGCGATCTGCGAAGTGCTCAGGTAACTGCGTGCCATAAGCTCTCATTATACAGGCTTTTCGCCCAGGCCCGGCCAAAATTCCTTATTGACAAACTCATCATTCTCTTATATAATGAGTGTTAGATAATATAGCGAGTGTTAGATAGGCTAGGAGGGCCTACCCCATGACCAGTGGTAATCTCCCCAACGAACCCGGTACACGAGAGTACATCCTCTCGGTTGCCACGCGCCTGTTCTCCGAATCCGGCTTTGCCAGCGTTTCCATCCGGGATATTTGCGAAGCGGCTGGCGTCACCGCCCCCACCCTCTACTATTATTTTGGCAACAAAGACCGCCTGTTCCAGGCTGTGATCCGCAGGACGCTCAGCCTGAAGGATTTCCGCGAGACGCTGGTCAAAGCGGTGAACAAACAGCCCAAGACAGCCGGGAAGATCGAAGCCTTCATCCATCACTACCTGGCTGCTTTCCCGCGCGGTTTCTTCAACCCGGGTATGTTCCTGCAATCCTCCACCCAACTGTACGGACTGAGCACCGAGCACGTCATGGACGAGTTCCGCGCCATCAACGAAGTCGCCATGAACACCATCCGCGACGCCATCCAGTCCGGCGAGTTCAAATCGGTCGATACCTACAAGGCCACCGAATACCTGATGAACCTGCTGATGGCTTACGTCTTAGGCGAGGTGCACTATTACCAATCCCACGATCCGGATGAAGCCGCTCCCTTCATTGCCGATCTATTCCTGAACGGCCTGCGCGCCTAGGCCGTCACCCTCATCCCCCCTTACACCGCGATTTCAAAGGAAAAAGGACAGCTACTGATGAAACTATTCTATTTATTTATGACCTATAAGGCCAAATTTCACCCATTTAGATCTGCACGCCGGCGGTAACCATCATGATCGCTCTATTCGGCGCACTGAACAGCGAACTGCACGGCATGTTCAAATCCATCGCCGTCGAGCAGCGCACCCCCTGGCACACCTGGCGCATCGTCGAGGGCGTCTATGCCGGGCGGCAGGTGCTGCTGGTGCGCACCGGCATGGGCAAAGACCCCGCCCTGCATGCCGCCGGGCACATCCTCAAGCACTACCCCGCCCGCATGGTGATCTCGCTGGGCTTCGCCGGCAGCATCGACCCCCGGCTGCAAGCCGGCGACCTGCTGCTCTGCCGCCGGCTCTTCTGCGACAGCCCCGTCACAGCCGATAAAGGCTACGCCTCGGATGGCAAGCTGCTCGCCCGGGCTGCCCGGGCTCTGAAGGGCACGGCGCTCACCTTGCTCACCGGCGATACCCTCACCGTCGATCGTCTGGTAGCCCAACCCGCAGAAAAACAGCAACTGAGAAGCGCCTACGGCGTCCAGGCGGTCGACATGGAAAGCTACTGGCTGGCCGAAACCGCCGCCAGGCGAGGATTGCCCTTCCTGGCGGTGCGGGCCATCTCCGACGGCCTGGACGAAAGCCTGCCGCCCTTCGACCGCTTCACCGGCGAAGACGGGCAAGTGCTGCTGCGCCAGGCCCTGCGCCATTTCATCTCCACCAGCAGCGACCTGTTCAAGCTGCCGCGCCTGGGCCTGCACGCCTGGCGCGCCCAGCGCAGCCTGACGGCCTGTTTACAAACCTTGATTCCAGCCCTAGATGGAGAAAACTGAGATGATCCCAGAATTGACCGAAGTCCTCACCCGCACTCCGGCCTACCCGGAGATCGAAACCAGCTTGCAAACGCAAACAGCCGTGGCCACGGCCATACGCCGGACGCAAAACTACCTGCTGCGAGCCCAGCATCCAGATGGCTACTGGGTGGGCAAGCTGGAAGCCGACGCCAGCGTCCCGGCCGGCTACATCCCCCTGATGCACTTCATGTACGGCAAGATCGACCCGCTGCGGCGCGATAAAGTCGTCAACAAAGTGCGCCGCCTGCAGAACGCCGACGGCTCGTGGAGCGCTTTCCACGCCGGCCCAGGCGACCTGAGCGTCAGCATCCAGGTTTATTTTGCCTTGAAGCTGGGCGGCATCTCCGCCGACCAGCCTTTCATGCAGCGCGCCCGCGCCTTCATCCTGGCCCAGGGCGGCATCGATGAGGCCAACGTGATCACCCAGGTCTGGCTGGCGCTCTTCGGCCAATTCGATTGGGAGGCCACGCCCTCCATCCCGCCCGAAATCATCCTGCTGCCCAACTGGTTCTATTTCAACATCTACGAACTGGCCAGTTGGTCGCGCGCCACCATCATGGCCCTGGCGGTGATCCTGACCTGCAAGCCGGTCGTGCCCGTGCCCGCCAGCGCCGGCCTGGCCGAGCTGTACGTGCAGCCGGGCCAGCGCCAAACCCGCCCCGCTTTGCGCTCCGACAGCCCCGGATGGGGGCGCTTCTTCCTGTTCGTCGACCACCTTTTCAAAGTTTGGGAGCGCCTGCCCTTCCAGCCAGGGCGCGAGCGGGCCCTGCGCCGGGTAGAGCAGTGGATCCTCGACCACCAGGAAGCGGACGGTGGTTGGGGCGGCATCATGCTGCCGTGGATCTATTCGCTGGTCGCCCTCAGGGGCCTCGGCTATACGCAGGATCACCCGGCCATCGCCCGTGGCATGGCCGGCATCCAGGATTTCATCCTCGAAGACGAGACCACCCTGACCTTGCAGCCGGCCGTCTCGCCCGTGTGGGACACTGCCTGGGCGACCGTCGCCTTGGGCGAATCCTTCGCCCTGGGCGAATCCGGCCTATCCCCGGAGCACCCCGCCCTGCGCCAGGCGGCGCGCTGGCTGCTGAGCCAGGAGATCCAGCACGCCGGCGACTGGCGCATCAAGAACCCGCACACCCCGCCGGGCTGCTGGGCCTTCGAATTCATCAACCAGTGGTACCCCGACCTGGACGACACCTCCCTGGTGCCGCGCGCCCTGCGCCTGGCGCGGCTTTCCGAGCGCGCCGAAGCCGGCAAAGCCGCCGCCATCCAGCGCGCCCTGCGCTGGATCCTGGATATGCAGTCCAAAGATGGCGGCTGGGCGGCCTTCGACCGCGACAACAACAAAAGCCTGCTCACCCACGTGCCTTTTGCCGATTTCATCTCGCCCCTCGACCCCACCTGCGCCGACGTCACCGCCCACGTGCTCGAATTGTTGAGCGACCTCCAACCCGGGAACCCGGCTGTGGAGCGCGGCATTGCTTACCTGCAAGCCACGCAGGAGCCGGATGGGGCCTGGTACGGGCGCTGGGGAGTCAACTACCTGTACGGCACCAGCATGGCCCTGGCAGGGTTGGCAGCCGTTGGCCTGCTCCCCGAGCAGGAGTGCATGCGCCGGGGAGCGGCCTGGCTGCTCTCACGCCAGAACCAGGATGGCGGTTGGGGCGAAACCTGCCAGACCTACGCCGACCCCAGCCGGCGCGGGCGCGGCCCCAGCACCGCCTCCCAGACCGCCTGGGCCCTTATCGGCCTGATCGCCGCCGGCCAGGCCGGACACCCGGCAGCCGCCAGGGGCATCCAATACCTGCTGGATACCCAGCAAGCCGGCGGCGACTGGAGCGAAGTCCTGTTCACCGGAACGGGCTTCCCCAGGGTTTTCTACCTGCATTACGATCTTTACCGGGTATACTTCCCCCTGCTTGCCCTGACCCGCTATCAATCCAATTTTGAGAATATTGGTTCGTTTGTTGAAAGGAGTATGCAATGAACACTCTGCACGATGTTCAGGTTCAACCCAAGATGGCTTTACCGGTGCAATCGGCCCCCGCTGGCAAGCCAGCCACCCGCCAGGATGCGCTGCAGGTCCTGGCCGAGACCAGCCGCACATTCTTCATCCCCATCAGCCGCCTGCCCCCTGGCCTGCTGGAAGCGGTCGGCTCCGGCTACCTGTGCCTGCGAGCCATCGACGAGATCGAAGACCACCCTGGCCTGGAACCCGACCTCAAAGAGAGCCTGCTGCGCAGCATCAGCCGCGCCTTGCAGTCCGCCGCCGACGACTGGAGCGGGGACGAACTGGAAAGCACCCTGAACGCTTACGCCGGCCGGCTGCCCGAAGTGACCCTGCGCCTGTGCGATTGGGTGCGCCTGGCGCCCAAGAGCATCATGCCGCGCGTGTGGGACGCCACCGCCGCCATGGCCGACCGCATGGCCGACTGGGTGGCCTGCAACTGGCAGGTGCGCACCCTGACTGACCTGGACCGCTACACCTTCGGCGTGGCCGGCACGGTCGGGCTGATGCTCTCGGATATGTGGTCGTGGTTCGACGGCACCCCCACCGACCGCATGCTGGCCATCGGCTTCGGGCGCGGCCTGCAAGCCGTCAACATCCTGCGCAACCGGGCCGATGACCTGTCGCGCGGCGTCGACTTTTACCCCTGCGACTGGCAGGAAGCCGAAATGCAGGCTTACGCCCGCCGCAACCTGGCCGCCGCCGACGCCTACCTGGACTCTCTACCCCCTGGCCCGGCGCGTGAATTCTGCCGCATCCCCCTCGTGCTGGCCCACGCCACGCTCGACGCCCTGGAGCAGGGCAAGAGCAAGCTCAGCCGCAGCGAAGTGCTCGAGCTGGTCGGCGCATAAAGAAGCACCGCTTATAGGAGACTGACATGAAAACCATCTCGTTGGAAATTGGCCTGCGTATGATCGGGCACGTATGGAAGAACCGCC
This sequence comes from Chloroflexota bacterium, assembly GCA_040752025.1. GTDB lineage: Bacteria > Chloroflexota > Anaerolineae > Anaerolineales > UBA4823 > JBFMFR01. Next base: position 76,912 of record JBFMFR010000031.1, read on the forward strand.
TGGCCGGGCGGGAGCGCTACCCCATCGTCACCATGCTCGAGCCCCTGGAAACCTGCAACCTGACCTGCAAAGGCTGCGGGCGCATCCGCGAATACCGCGAAAGCGTCATCGCCAAGAAGATGATGCTCTCGGTGGAGAAGTGCTTAGAGGTCGTCGCCGAAGCTGATTCGCCCGTGGTCTCCATCGCCGGCGGCGAGCCGCTGATTCACCCCCAGATCGACGAAATCGTTTCCGGCATCCTGGCCCAGGGCCGCTTCGTCTTCCTGTGCACCAACGGCCTGCTGATGGAGCGCGCCATGCAGAAGATCAAGCCCCACCGGCGCTTCTCCTGGGTGGTGCACCTGGACGGCATGGCCAAAGTCCACGACTACTGGGTGGAGCGCAGCGGCACCTTCGACAAGGCCCTGTCGGCCCTCAAGCTGGCCCTGGAGCGCGGCTACCGCGTGTGCACCAACACGACCCTCTTCAAGGACAGCGATATCAACGACCTGCACGGCCTGTTCCGCCAACTGACCGACCTGGGCGTGGAAGGCATGATGATCTCGGCCGGCTACCCCTACCAGACCATTCCCGACCAGGATATCTTCATCGAGCGCGAGCGCTCAATGGAGGCCTTCCGCCAGGCGCTCGACCCCAGCCAGGGCTTCAGCTTCTACAACAACCCGCTCTACCTGGAGTTCTTGCGCGGCGAGCGCGACGTCCCCTGCCGGGCCTGGACCAACCCCACCTACACCCCCCTGGGCTGGCGCAAGCCCTGCTACCTGATCGCCGACGAGCACACCGACAGCCTGCCTGAATTGATGGAACCCTCCCTGTGGAGCCAATACGGCGTCGGCAAAGACCCGCGCTGCGCTTCCTGCACCATGCACAGCGGTTACGAAGCCGGCATGATCCAGGAAGCCTTCAGCTCGCCAAGCGGCTTCGCCCGGCTGCTGGGCGCTTTCACCCGCTGGAACCGGAAAGGCCAGCCGCGCCAGGCCGCCCCTGAGCAAGAGCCCAAGCCGATCTAAGAAGCGCCCGCCGCTACGGCAGCACTTCGACGCGCACCTGCACCGGGCCGCCCTTGTTGGCCCCGTCCATCACCGAGAGCTGGTACTCCCCGCCCTGCTTCACGTCCAGGTCGGCTGAGTTCTGCCCGTTTTGCGCCTTTTCCAGGGGCGGGGTGTACTGCTCATCGCCGTTCGGGTATTTCAAATAACCGTAGGGCTGCACGTCCGGGTCGTTGCACTTAAAAGTGATGCGCAGGCGCTGCCCGGCCTGGGCGGTGAAATACAGATCCGCCGAGCCGCCCCCCGCCCCCACCGTCACCACCTTGTCCGCCAGCACCCCGCTGCTGGGGGCGGCGTTGCGGGCTCCGCAAGCCAGCGCCGCCAGCGCCAGGCTCAAGCTCACCATCGCCAACACCAGGATCAGTTTTCTTTTCATTGTGGCCTCCTCACTACTCGGGAAAACTCAAGGGTTCCCGTCCCTACCAGGCAAGACGGTCTCACGCCTCCCTCCAGGTGAATTTTACCAAACTTACCTTGCAAATACGTGTTACTTCACGCAGCAAGCCGCCCGGCTGCTGTCTGGCGCTGCATGGTCGTGATTTCACTCCTTGGATTGAAACCAAGTTTTGTTATAATAGCCAGATCGAACCGGTCACCGTCCCAGCACAGCGTATTTTCGTGAGAAAGGAGACTCCCATTGGGTTAGAAATGCAAAAGAACGAACTGCGCAAAGCACAGCCTGCCTCCCCATCAGAAAAATACGCTGACCTGTACAACGCTGCACCCGTGGCTTACTTCACACTCGACGAACAAGACCTCATCCTGGATCATAACCCGGCCGGCGCCAGATTGCTCGGGTGTGAAGGCGAAAACCTTCTCGACCACCCCATCACCCCTCACATTGCGCCCAAATCGCGGCCAACTTTCCTGCAGCACCGCCAACTCACCCTGGAAACCCGCAGGCCGCAGACCTGCGAGCTCAGGCTGCGCCGGCGCGGCCGCGCCCCGATCTACGTCCAGGTGCACAGCGCAGCCTTGCAGACCGGTCCCGGCGAAACCCGGCGCTGGCGCTCGGTCATGATCGATATCACCGAACGCATTCACACCGAAAACATCCTGAGAGCACGCCTGCGCATCACCGAGTTCGCCGCGAAACATTCCCTCGGCGAACTGCTCCAAAACGCCCTGGACGAGCTGTGCGCCCTCACCGACAGCCCGATCGGCTTCTTCCATTACCTCGAAGCCGACCAGTGCACGCTCTCACTGCAAGCCTGGTCGACCTACACCCTGAAAGAAATGTGCAACGCAGAAGGCCAGGGCCAGCACTACGATGTCGACCAGGCGGGCGTGTGGGTTGACTGCATCCGCGAGCGCCGCCCGGTGATCCACAACGACTATGCCAGCCTGTCGCACCGCAAGGGCCTGCCCGAGGGGCACGCGCCGGTGAACCGCGAGATGGTTTTCCCGATCGTGCGCGGCGAAAAGATCGTAGCCATTATCGGCGTGGGCAACAAACCGGACGATTATACGCAAGACGATATCGCTTACGCCTCGCGCCTCACCGACCTGATCTGGGACATCACCGAGCGCAAACGGGCGGAGGACGCCCTGCAGCAGGCCAACGAGCGTTTGCAGAATCGCCTGGCGCAAATCCAGGCGCTGCAGGAGCAGCTCCAGGAGCAAGCCGTTCGTGATTACCTGACCGGCCTGTTCAACCGCCGCTATCTGCAAGAGACCCTGGAGTGCGAAGCGGCGCGCGCCCTGCGCGCCGGGGAGCCGCTCGGCATCCTCATCATGGACACCGATTACTTCAAGGACATCAACGACACCTACGGCCATAACGCCGGGGACCAGGCCTTGCAAGCCATCGGGCGACTGATCAAAGCCAACATCCGCGCAGGGGATATCCCCTGCCGCTACGGGGGCGAAGAATTCGTCGTGGTCATGCCCGGCGCTTCCCTGGGAACCGCCCAGCAGCGCGCCGACTTCCTGCTCGCCAGCATCCGCGAGCTGCGCATCCCCGTCGACGGCCGGCAGGTGCAGCTCACCGCCTCCATCGGCGTGGCCGCCTTCCCGCAGCACGGGGCCAAAGGCGAGGACGTGCTCATCCGCGCCGACCGGGCGCTGTACCAGGCGAAGGAGAACGGGCGCAACCAGGTGGTGGTGTACCGGGGGGATGGAGCAAAAGATGAATGAGACTGTAGCTACAGCAGACGTTTTCTGGGCAGCATTCAAGGCGCTTCCCAAGATGGAACAGCAAGCAGTGCTGAGACGGTTGCTGAAAGATGAACACTTGCGTCACGATTTAATGGATCTGGCTCTGATTGAGGAGCGCAGGGACGAACCTGCTCGGCCGCTACAATCCATCCTAGGTGATATCAACCAATAATAAATGGCATTCCAGGTTCTGCTCAAACGCTCGGCCGAGAAGGAGCTAATTGGGCTCCCGAAAGAAATGCAACAGCGCATTGCCAAGCGATTGTTGGCATTGGAGAGCGATCCCCGACCAGCAGGGGTCAGAAAACTGTAAGGGGAGGAGGCTTTCCGGCTGCGTGTTGGGGATTATCGTGTGCTCTACACAATCGATGATTCGGAAAAAATTGTAATGATCTACGCGATTGGCCATCGGCGAGAGGTATATCGCTAGAAGATGCGACCTCTTACCCTACCTGGATGCCTACCCGTTCCAGCAAACCACGGCATAATTTAGCCGGGTATTTGATTGGCGGCTTATCCGGGCGGTGCGAGTCGGAGCCGGCGCTGGTCAGCAAGTGATGGCGTTGGGCGTATTCCAGATACATGTCTTTTTTGGCGGGCGTGTGCAAGGGATGGTAGACCTCCAGGCCATCCACCGGGGCCTCCCGGCGGAATTCGTCCAGCAGCGGAACGTCGAAGGTCACAAAGCCATCTTCGTGACCCGGATGGGCGAGCAGACAGACGCACCCACTGCGGTGAGCGGCTTCCACCACCGCCGCCGGCGCGTTGGTCGCGAAGGTGATGCCTGACTCCCGCAGGGCCTGCCGCACCGCAGGCTCGCCAAGATCATAACCGTGTTCTTCCACGCAGGCGACGATGGCGTGCAGTTGCTCGGCGCTGGGTTTGGCTAAGAGGGCCGGCAAGGCCTCGGGGGGAAGAGCCAGCCCCTGCTGCAGCAAGTACGCAAAAACTTCCCGGGTATTCTCCTGCTGGCGCCGCAGCAGGTCCTGGGTCAGTTCGCTCAAGGCGTTGTGTTCGGGATCGAACCCGTAGCAGAGCAGATCGACCAGCTCGCCCTTCCAGGTGGTGGTCATTTCAGCACCGACGAGCACCGGCAGGCGCTTTTCCAACGCCAGTTTTTGAATAGCAACGACCGTATCCGTGCGGTCATGGTCGGTGATCGCCGCCAGAGCGAACTTCTCGCCGAGCAAATGGTCGAGCAAAAGCTCCGGCGTCCAGCGCCCATCACTGTAAACGGTATGCAGGTGGAGATCGACAGCCGCATCGGCGGCAAGATGGAGACCAGTTGTGGATAGGTTCATGGCACGATTATACCTCCTGGCATAATCAAGGTCACAATTGTTTGTGGATATTGACAATTCCAAATTTAGATTCTATAATGCAATTACTCAGACACTAGCAAATTATGGAAGACAAGCTTTTTAGGGAGGTAGTAAGATGAAAAAGTTGGTACGCATTACCTAATTTTAGTGGTTGCATTTGGTGCTTTCACAATGATATTTTCCCCTGTAGATCCAAGATTTGAATTCTTTTCAGATGTTAGGGTCGCCTATTCAGCATATCCATCGCCCGAAACGCTGAATAACTTTGGACCATACCCGGCTCCGGGCTCTCAACCGTCTTCAGTGGTGAGTACTGTTGAAAACGGCAATGTATTGGAAGAAAGCAATGCTTTATTAGTCGATGCAAAAATGTACGCTTCCATGAATAATGTTAGCGTTGATGAAGCTCTTCGACGACTGAAATTACAAGATAAAATTGGGGATTTAAATGCTCAATTGATCGACAATGAAAAAGATACCTTTGCTGGTCTATGGATTGAACATCAGCCTGACTACCGGGTAGTTGTGCGCCTCACACAAGCAGCAGAATCTATTGTTCTGTCTTATATAGCTGACAGTACATTAGCAAATATAATTGACTTGTCGCCTGCAGAAACAAATCTCCAAGAACTTGAGGAAAGCCAAACGCAAATTACACAAATCTGCAATAAATTGGGGATTATTTGTAACTCCTCAATAAACATAAAAGAAAACCTCGTGGAACTATTTGTAACTGACTCAACCTATTTGGAAACAACTCTACAGACCACCCAAACTCAATTGCCTTCAAATGTCAAAGTGATGGAAGTCAGTGAATTGCCCAAAGAGGTACAAGATATTTATGGAGGGGTTACCTTAGATTTGACCCCAGGTATTCCATGGTGTACAGCCGGGTTTTCTGTAATAGATTCGAACGGTGCAAAGGGCATCACTACCGCGGGTCATTGCGAAAACAATTTGTACTACGATGGAACACTTGTGCCTTTTATGGCCGGAACTCCAGGTGGAGATTTGGATATACAATGGCATAGAGGTGATCAAGCTTTTGTTGTAAAAAATTGGATCTTTGATGGCAATTACGGTCGTAGTATTTTAGGTCAAAAGTTCAGAGAAAATCAAGTTGTTGGATTCTTCGTATGCAAATACGGAATGACAACTGGCCCAGCATGTGCCACTATTGGTTCTACGACTGTAAATGGCGTGAATGTTCGCGTAGATTATACTCTATCTATGGGTTAGAAAATGAGCCGATAGGGCCTTGACAAAATGGCCGTTCACTGCGAATCTTTGTGTATCCAAAAGCACAAAGGAGCACATTATGAACGGCCTAACCAACTATATCACAA